>NZ_JAPPSO010000011.1:0-319680 GCF_036571585.1 Rhizobium sp. 268
AGGATACCGCACTGGTGCCCAAGAGGGCCTCATCCTGAAGCGCCCCGCAGGGGCCTCGAAGGACGGGACGGGTGCACCGATGCCGGATGAATGCAAGAAGCGACGTTGTGGCGTACTTCGAGGCTCCGCCCTACTGGCTGCGCACCTCAGCATGAGGAACGTTGGTGGATGCCGCGCTTGTAGTAGCGGGCGTTGCAGGATGCCGTGCCGACACTCAAGCCCCCTGAGATGCCGCCGCCTACACTCAAGAGAGCCTCATCCCGAGGTGCCCCGCAGGGGCCTCGAAGGACGGGGCGGGCGCACTGATGCCGGATGAATGCAAGAAGCGAAGTAGCAGTATGATCATTCGAGGCTCCGCCCCACGGGCTGCGCACCTCGGCGTAGGAAGCGTCGGAGGATGCCGCACGTAAGGGAGCTCCGCCTCTGCGCGTTTCCCTACGCCCGCCCGTCCGGCAAAGTCAGAATCACCGGCCCGTTGCGCGTTGCCACAACCGTATGTTCATATTGAACGGTCGGCGCCTTCGGATCGGCATAAAGCGTCCATGCATCGTCGCCGCCCTCCGCCCAGGTCGCGCCGAGCGACAGGAAAGGCTCGACGGTAAAGACGAGCCCATCCGTCATGACGCGTTTTTCCGAAGGGTCCGGCCAGGTCGAGAGTTCGGCCGGCTCCTCGTGAAGCGAGCGGCCGACACCGTGGCTCGCCAGATTGGCGACCAGCGTATAGCGGTTCTTCTGCGCGAAGGCGCCGACGGCGGTGCCGATCTTTGCCAACGGCTCGCCCGATTTCACCTGATTGAGCCCGACCCAGAGCGCCCGCTTGCCGTCACGGCAGAGCTTGTCGATCTTCGGCTTGACCGGCGGCATCGCGAAGGAAGCGCCGGTATCGGCAAAGAAGCCGTCCTTCTCCGCCGAGACGTCGATGTTGACGAGGTCGCCGGCGCGGATGACGCGCGACCCGGGAATGCCGTGGGCGATTTCCTCATTGACGCTGATGCAGGTCGCCCCCGGAAACTGGTAGCAGAACTCCGGCGCCGAGCGCGCGCCCGAATCCTCGAGCACCTTACGGCCGATCCGGTCGAGCTCCAGCGTCGTCATGCCGGGCTCCATCGCCGCCGCCATCACCTGGATGGCGTTGGCGCAGATCCGGCCGATCTCCTTGAGCTTTGTCAGTTCGTCGTCGTTTGCGATAACCATTCGTCTGTTCCGGCTTTGCGCAGGGGCGACCGCAGCCGCCTTGGTTAGGCCGTGGCTTTCGCCCCTTCGCCGCTTTCAGTCAATGCCTTTCTGACGATCGGCGCGACTTTCGTCCCGTAGAGCTCGATGCCGCGCATGATCTCGGCATGTGGCATCAGGCCGATCGCCATCTGCAGCAGGAAGCGGTCGTTCTTGAAGAGTGCGTGATGGGCGATAATCTTTTCGGCGACCACCTCGGGATCCCCAACGAAGAGCGCACCGTTCGGTCCGCGCGACATATCGAACTGTGCCCGGCTCGTCGGCCCCCAGCCGCGCTCGCGGCCGATGCGGTTCATCACTTCGGCCTGCGGTCCGTAAAACTGTTCGGCGGCCGCCTCTGTCGTATCGGCGATGAAGCCGTGGACATTGATGCTGGTCTTCAGCTTGGCCTGATCCTGCCCTGCCCGGCGCGCGGCCTCCCGGTAGAGATCGAAGAGTGGCGCGAACCGGCGCGGCTCGCCGCCGATGATCGCCAGCGCCACCGGCAGGCCGAGCGCACCGGCGCGCGCCACCGACTGCGGCGTGCCGCCAACGGCGATCCACAACGGCAACGGATCCTGCAGAGGCTTGGGATAGACGCCGCGCCCCCGGATCGGCGCGCGGAGCTCGCCGCTCCAGTCGACCGTCTCGCCATCGCGCAACGCCAGCAGCAGATCGAGCTTCTCTTCGAAAAGCTGGTCGTAGTCCTCGAGATTGTAGCCGAACAGCGGGAAGGACTCGATGAAGGAGCCGCGCCCCGCCATGATCTCGGCGCGGCCGTTCGAAATTAGATCCAGCGTCGAAAACTGCTGGAAGACGCGCACCGGATCATCGGAGGAAAGCACAGTGACGGCGCTGGTCAGCCGGATGTTTTTCGTCTTGACGGCCGCCGCCGCCAGCGCGACGGCAGGCGCCGACGCCGCATAATCCGGCCGATGATGTTCGCCGAGCCCGAAGACATCGAGCCCCACCTGATCGGCAAGCTCGATCTCCTCGATCAGATGCTTCAGCCGTTCGGCCCCTTCCGCACCCTTGCTGCGGGAGGGATTGGGATTGACATCCGCAAACGTATAAAGACCCAGTTCCATCGTCGGCATCCTGTTGAATTCCGCCAGGAGATAAGGATCGCCGAGACCGAGCGCAAATACAAACTCTGGAACGGAATGTTCGAGAATTTCGATAGTGGCGTGATGTTTTCTGCAGCGTGGTAAGAGTCTTTGCGCCGTAGACACGGCGCTGCTGGACTGTGACGAGCACAGGAATGAGGGAGCAAGGGGTGCACGCCGTGCTCCCATATCGCCTATCATACAAAGCACAACTCCCTCATTCCTGTGCTCGTCACAGGAATCCAGCAGTTGCGCGTCCGCGCGACGAGACACTCGTCACAGACCGAGAAGATGAAACGAAATATCCTCCCACGCAGGATTATCCCGCTCGATCAGATTAAGCTTCCACTGCCGCGGCCATTTCTTGATCGTCTTCTCCCGTGTGATCGCTGTCGTCAGCAGATCATGCTCCTCAAGCCACACCAGCGTCTTGACGCCATATTTCGATGTGAAGCCCGGCGTCAGCTCATTCTGATGCTCGTATAACCGCCCGGCTCGGTCCCGCGTCACGCCGGTATAGAGCATGCCGTTGCGTCCAGATGCGAGGATGTAGACGTATCCTTTATCTCTGCAGATTGGCACAGGACACATCCGACGTCGACAGAGACACGGCCACGCTCAGCCCCCAATTCGACTCTCAATTCAACGACTTGAAGGCGCCGGCGGAATCATCTTTCGAGCCACCTCAACTCGCACTGAAGCGTCAGGACGGCGCCTTCGCCAGCAATTCCGCCAGCTGATCTGCGGCCTTGCCCCATCCTTCATGGAAGCCCATTTTCTCGTGCGTTTCCTTGTCCTCCGCGCGCCAGTGCAATGCCTTGGCGGTATATTTCGTGCGGCCATTGCCGAGGTCTTCGAGCAGGATGACGCCGGTGAAGAAAGGTTTTTCGGCAGGCACCCAGGCGCTGGTATAGGCATCGGTGAAGACGATCTTCTCGTTCTCGATGATCTCGAGATAGACGCCGCGGTTCGGGTACCGATTGCCCTCGGGATCCTGCATGACGATCACGCTGGAACCGCCGGGGCGAACGTCGAGCGTTGCTTCCGCAACACCCCAGGGGCGTGGAACGAACCACTGCTTCATGAGATCGGGATCGGTCCACGCCTTGTAGATTTTCTCGCGCGGGGCGTCGAATTCGCGAACGAGGACGAGTTCATGTTGGGTGCTGGCGGTCATTTCAACATCTCTCCATTTGAATAAACCTGTTTCTGTCAGGTTGTTACAAGGACGTGCCGAAGTTCGCCGTTCCGACAAAGCGCCGATTTTTTCTTGATTATTTCGCGACCGGCTGCGTCGCCTCTTCCTGCATCTTGTCGATCTGCCGGCGGATATGGGCGGCCTCCGCCGCCGAATGGGCAAGCGCGATGGCGCGGTCGAAGGCTTCGCGCGCCTGGCCGGTCAAGCCAAGCTGCTTCAGCAGCCCGCCCCGCAGGCCGTGATAGTAGAAATAGCCGCCGAGCTTTTCGCCCAGCGGATCGATCAGATCGAGCGCCTGCTGCGGCCCGTGCAGTTTGGAAACAACGACCGCGCGATTGAGTGTCACCACAGGAGAAGGCTGCACACGTTCCAGCGCGCGGTAGAGCAGATCGATTTCCACCCAGTCGGTGTCTTCGGCGCGCTTCGCCCGGGAATGGATGGCGGCGATGGCCGCCTGAAGCTGATACGGGCCGGGCCGGCGGTGTCGCAGCGCTTTGTCGAGCAGCGCCAGGGCCTCGTTGATGAAAGGCTGGTTCCAGAGCGAGCGGTCCTGATCTTCGAGCAGCACGATTTCATCTTCCGCGCTGAAGCGCGCCGGCCGGCGCGAGATCTGCAGAAGCATCAGCGCCAGCAGCCCCATCAGCTCCGGTTCGGACGGAAAGAGATGCAGCATCAACCGTGCCAGCCGGATCGCCTCGTCGCTGAAGGCGGCCGCCTCATGCTTCGGGTCGGCCTGGCTGTAGCCCTCGTTGAAGACGAGATAGATCATCGTGCTGACGATCGTAAGACGCTCGGCCCTTTCCTCAGCGCTCGGCGTTTCGAACGGCACGCCGGCCTTGGCGACGCGTGCCTTGGCGCGGGTGATGCGTTGCTCCATGGCGCTTTCCGACACCAGGAAGGCGCGGGCGATCTGCGTCACCGAAAGACCGGAAACGATGCGCAGCGCCAGCGCGATCTGCTGGGTCGCCGGCAGATCGGGATGGCAGCAGATGAAGAGAAGCCGCAGGATATCGTCGCGATAGTGGGAATCGTCCAGCCGCTCGGCAATATCGCTTTCGGCATCCTCGGTATCGGAGATCGTATCCTCGTCCGGCAGGGCCTGGAGCTTTGACCGCTTGCGCACCGCGTCGATCCCGCTGTTTCGGGCGACGAAGATCAGCCAGGCTGTGGGATCGCGTGGCGGCCCTTTTTCCGGCCATGTCCGGATCGCCCTCAGGCATGCCTCCTGAAAAGCCTCTTCCGCGGTATCAAGATTGCGGAAATAGCGCAGCAGCGCACCGAGCGCCTTCGGGCGGGCCGAGGCAAGGGCAAGGTCGATCCAGGCAATGTCTGTCATGATGAAGCATCTCCCGGCCTGAAGACGTAGAACGGCCGAATTTCGTAAGAGGTGGAACCCGGATTGACGGAGGAAAGCTGTTTCGAGAAGGCGACCGCCTCGTCGAGCGTTTCGAAGTCGACCACGTAGAAGCCGAGAAGCGCCTCTTTCGTTTCCGCAAAAGGCCCGTCGATGACCAAAGGCTCGTCCTTGCCCTTGCGCACGGTGGTCGCAGCCGTCGTCGGCATCAGCCGGCCGACGGGGCCGAGCTTGCCGGATGCGGCAAGCGGCTCCTGCACGGCATAGAGCTTCTCCATGACGGCGGCCTCTTCCTCCTTCGTCCAGGCGAAGACGGTTTCCTCATGGGCGTAACAAAGGATTGCATAAAGCATTGCTCACTCCTCTTTCCGAATGACGAAGGAGTAGCCGCTTAGCCGACAGGCCGCATCAAAAAATTCTGGATAGGATTCGTGATCTTCCGGAGCACGGCAACGCTCCGGCGGAAGAAATAGCCGGATGCTGCGTGGAGACACCCTAGGCCTACATCGCGTTCCTCACCCCTCGCTCAGCGTCCGCCTGACCGCGCTCTTCCAGCCCTTGAGCTTTGCCGCCCGCACCTTCTCATCCATGTCGGGCTCGAACCGCCGGTCCCGCTTCCATGTCGCTGAAAAACCGTCCCTGTCCGGCCAGACCCCTGCCCGGCTGCCGGCAAGCCAGGCAGCACCCAGCGCCGTCGTCTCCAGGATCACCGGGCGGTCGACCGGGGCGTCGAGCAGATCGGCCAGGCGCTGCATCGTCCAGTCGGAGGCGACCATGCCGCCATCGACGCGCAGCACCGTGTCGTCGCCACCGTTCTTCCAGTCCTTCTGCATGGCGTCGAGCAGATCGCGGGTCTGGTAGCAGACAGCTTCGAGTGCCGCCCTGGACAGTTCCGCCGGGCCGCTGTTGCGTGTCAGCCCGAAGATCGCGCCGCGCGCCTTGGCATCCCAATGCGGTGCGCCAAGCCCAGTGAAGGCGGGCACGAGATAGACCTCCTGCGTCGGATCGGCCTTTTCGGCAAGCGCATTGGTCTCGGCGGCGCTGCCGATGATCCCGAGCCCGTCCCGCAGCCATTGCACCGCCGCGCCGGCGATGAAGATCGACCCCTCAAGCGCATAGGTCGTCTCGCCGTTCAGGCGATAGGCGATGGTGGTCAGCAGCCGGTTTTTCGAACGGACCATATCGGCGCCGGTGTTGAGCAAAGCGAAACAGCCGGTGCCGTAGGTCGATTTCAGCATGCCCGGTGCAAAACAGGCCTGACCGATGGTCGCCGCCTGCTGGTCGCCGGCAACCCCGAGAATCGGGATCGCGGCGCCGAAGATATCAGGATCGACCGTGCCGAAATCGGAGGCGCAATCCTTCACCTCAGGCAGCATGGCGGCCGGCACGCGCAAAATATCGAGCAGATCCTCATCCCAGGCGTTTTCGGCGATATTGTACATCAGCGTGCGCGAGGCGTTGGTGGCGTCGGTGCCGAAGCTCTTGCCGCCGGTCAGCCGCCAGATCAGGAAGGTATCGATCGTACCGAAGCAGAGATCGCCCCTGGCGGCGCGCGCCCGGGCGCCCTTGACGTTGGCGAGCATCCAGGAAAGCTTGGTGCCGGAAAAATACGGGTCGAGGATCAGGCCGGTCTTCTTGGTGAACAACCGCTCCAGATCCTGCCGTTTCAGATTGTCGCAATAGCTTGCCGTGCGCCGGTCCTGCCAGACGATGGCGTTCTGGATCGGCCGGCCGGTCTCGCGTTCCCAGACGACCACCGTCTCGCGCTGGTTGGTGATGCCGAGCGCGGCAATATCCTTGGCCGTGATCCCGGCGTCGCGCAGCGCCATGTTGACGGTGGAGACGACCGAGTCCCAGATTTCCTCGGGATCGTGCTCGACCCAGCCGGATCGCGGATAGATCTGAGTGAATTCCTTCTGGCCCTTGCCGGCGACATGCATTTCGCCGTCGAAGACGATCGCCCGCGTCGATGTCGTTCCCTGATCGATCGCCAGAACATATCCACTCATGCAATTCCCTCCTCTAGCATGTCGATTATCGTGACAAATCAATAAGACACGGATGCGGGTGAGAAAAGCGAATAAAGCGGAATTGCCAGCCTGCCGGCTTTGGGCATAACCTCGCCACTAACGTTGCAACGCAGCATCGGCCTGTCAGGAGAAAAATATGAGCAGATCAGTCGTCGTCACCGGTTCCACCAGCGGCATCGGCCTTGCGATCGCCACCGCCTTTGCCGAAACCGGCGACAACGTCGTCATCAACGGTTTCGGAAATGCCGATGAAATCAAGGCGATCGTCGCACGGCTTGAATCAGTATCCAAGGCCCGGGCGATCTACCATCCGGCCGATATGACCAAGCCCGCCGAGATCGCCGACCTGATCGAAACGGCGGCAAAGACCTTCGGCACCGTCGATGTCCTGGTCAACAATGCCGGCATCCAGCATGTCGAAAAGATCGAGGACTTCCCGATCGAGAAATGGGATCAGATCATCGCCATCAATCTGTCGAGCTCCTTTCACACGATGCGCGCCGCCATCCCGCTGATGAAGGCGAAGAAGCACGGCCGCATCATCAACATCGCCTCGGCGCACGGGCTCGTCGCCTCTCCCTTCAAATGCGCCTATGTCGCAGCAAAACATGGTATATTAGGTCTGACGAAGACGGCCGCCCTGGAGCTTGCCGAATTCGGCGTGACGGTCAACGCCATCTGCCCCGGCTATGTGCTGACGCCGCTGGTCGAGAAGCAGATACCCGATACCGCCAAGGCCCGCGGCATGACCGAGGAACAGGTGAAGAGCGAGGTCATCCTCAAGGCGCAGCCAACGCGTGAATTCGTCAAGGCCGAGGAGATCGGCGCGCTGTCGCTTTACCTTGCCAGCGACGCCGCCCGGCAGGTGACGGGAACGCATATCTCGATTGACGGTGGCTGGACTGCGGCTTAACCATTTGGAAAAAACAACCGGGAATATCATGAACGACAGCATCCGCTTCATCCTGAATGGCGAGGACATCGCGCTCGCCGATGTCGGCCCGACCGAGACGTTGCTCGATTTCCTGCGGTTGAAGCGACGCCTGACGGGCACCAAGGAAGGATGCGCGGAAGGCGATTGCGGCGCCTGCACCGTGCTCGTCGGCCGGCTCGCCGACGGCAAGCTCACCTATGAATCCGTCAATGCCTGCATCCGTTTCATCGGCTCGCTGCATGCGACCCATGTGGTGACGGTCGAGCACTTGGCCGGCCGGGACGGCGCATTGCATCCGGTGCAGCAGGCATTGGTCGATTGTCATGGCTCGCAGTGCGGCTTCTGCACCCCGGGCTTCGTCATGTCGCTCTATGGCCTATGGCTGACGAAGGAAAATCCCGGCCGCCGCGAGATCGAAAAGGCGCTGCAAGGCAATCTCTGTCGCTGCACCGGCTACGAGCCGATCGTCAAGGCCGCCGAGCAGGTGAGCCTGATGCGGCCGAGCGCGCTCTTCGACCCGCTGGAGCGGACACGTTCGGAAATCGTCGCTCGGCTCTGGGCAATACAGACAAGCAGCACGATCAGGATTGCCAAGGACGAAGACCGGCTGATCATTCCGGTTTCGCTTCAAGCGCTGACCGAAGTCCTCTCGCAGGAGCCCGACGCGATCGTCGTCGCCGGTTCGACCGATGTCGGTCTCTGGGTGACGAAGCAGATGCGGCGGCTGAGCCCCGTCGTCTTCATCAATCACTTGAGCGAACTGCAGTCGGTCACCGAAAGCGAGCAGGGCGTCACCATCGGCGCCGGGGTCAGCTATAGCGGCGCCTTCGCCGCAATCTCGAAAAAGATCCCGGCGCTTGGGCGGTTGATCGATCGCATCGGCGGCGAGCAGGTGCGCAACATGGGCACGATCGGCGGCAATATCGCCAACGGCTCGCCGATCGGCGACAGCCCTCCGCCGCTGATCGCGCTGGGCGCAACGCTGACGCTGCGCTCCCTGGAAGGCCAGCGCAAAATGCCGC
The DNA here is from genome assembly GCF_036571585.1 of Rhizobium sp. 268. Classification (NCBI taxonomy): domain Bacteria; kingdom Pseudomonadati; phylum Pseudomonadota; class Alphaproteobacteria; order Hyphomicrobiales; family Rhizobiaceae; genus Rhizobium; species Rhizobium sp. 268. The sequence goes on from NZ_JAPPSO010000011.1 coordinate 8,857, forward strand.
TCGAAGATTTTTTCATTGCCTACGGCAAGCAGGATCGGAAGCCCGGCGAATTCGTCGAGAGCGTCTTCGTGCCCTATCCCAAGACAACCAGCCGCTTTGCCGCCTACAAGATCACCAAGCGCCGCGACGAGGATATCACCGCCGTGCTCGGCGCCTTCCTGCTGACGCTCGATGAAGCGGAAGTGGTCACGGACATCCGCATCGCCTTCGGCGGCATGGCCGCAACGCCGAAACGCGCCCCCACGGTCGAAGCCGAACTGATGGGCAAACCATGGACGGAAGCGACGATCGAAGCCGCCCGCCCCGCGTTTGACGCCGACTACCAGCCGCTGACCGACTGGCGCGCCACGGCGGAATACCGGCAGCTGACGGCAAAGAACCTGCTGACGCGGTTTTATCTGGAGACAGTTGGAGCGCCGGCGGAACTGAAGCGGTTCGAGGAGGTGGCGTGATGGTTTGTTTCACCAACCGGCCTTCTGCCGCCACCATTTTGCCCCTCACCCTAACCCCCTCTCCGCTTGCGGGGAGAGGGGGCGTGCCCTGCGCGATGGTTGAGAGAGGGAAATACGGTGCGGCATATCCTTTCTCCCCGTCAGAACGGGGAGAAGGTGGCGGCAGCCGGATGAGGGGCAGCACCGGCTGCGGAGGGCTCATCTAATGGACAAGTCCACCTTCGAAAACCCCAAGGTCGTCATATCGGGCCCCATGCACGGCTCGCTGCGGCATGATTCAGCGCATAAACATGTCACCGGAAGTGCCGATTATATCGACGATATTCCCGAACCCGCCGGCCTGCTGCACGGCGCACTCGGCCTTTCCGATCGGGCGCATGCCGAAATCATCAGCATCGATCTTTCCGCTGTCGCCGCCTATCCCGGCGTCGTCTGGGTTTTCACCGGCAAGGACGTGCCCGGCGTCAACGACACCAGTTCTAACGGCAGCCATGACGAGCCGCTGCTTGCTGAAACCTTAGTTCAGTTCCACGGCCAGCCGATCTTTGCCGTCATCGCCGAGACACGCGACGCGGCGCGACGCGCCGCCCGGCTGGCGAAGATCGACTATCGCGAACTGCCGCACTGGCACGATATCGACGGCGCGCTCGCCAATGGGGGCCCGCTGGTCATCACCCCGATGACGCTCCAGCGCGGCGAGCCGGAAACGGAAATGCCGAATGCTCCAATGCGTCTGAAAGGGCAGATGCGCATCGGCGGACAGGAGCATTTCTACCTCGAAGGCCATATCGCCGTGGCGATCCCCGGCGAGGACGACGAGGTCACCGTCTGGTCCTCGACCCAGCATCCGAGCGAGATCCAGCACATTGTCGGCCACGTGCTCGATATCCCGTCGAACGCGGTCACCGTCAACGTGCGCCGCATGGGCGGCGGCTTCGGCGGCAAGGAGACGCAGGGCAACCAGTTCGCAGCCCTTGCGGCGATCGCCGCCAAGAAGCTCGGCCGCGCCATCAAATTCCGCCCCGACCGCGACGAGGATATGAGCGCCACCGGCAAGCGCCATGATTTCCTGGTCGACTACGAAATAGGCTTCGATGCCGAAGGCCGCATCCACGCGGTTAACGCGACCTACGCGGCGCGCTGCGGCTTCTCCTCCGATCTCTCGGGGCCGGTGACCGACCGCGCCATGTTCCACGCCGACTCCAGCTATTTCTACCCGCATGTACATCTGCAGTCGAAACCGTTGAAGACGCACACCGTCTCCAACACCGCCTTCCGCGGCTTCGGCGGACCCCAGGGCATGCTCGGCGCTGAACGCTTCATCGAGGAAATCGCTTACGCCCTCGGCAAGGACCCGCTCGATATCCGCAAGCTGAATTTCTACGGCCAGCCGGGCTCCGGGCGCACGCTGACGCCCTACCACCAGGAGGTCGAGGACAACATCATCGCCCGCATCGTCGAGGAGTTGGAGGAAACTGCCGAATACCGCGCGCGGCGCAATGCCGTCATCGGCTTCAACCGCGATAGCCGCTATATCAGAAAAGGCATCTCCCTGACGCCGGTCAAATTCGGCATCTCCTTCACCATGACCGCCTTCAACCAGGCGGGCGCCCTCGTCCACATCTATCAGGACGGGTCGATCCATCTGAACCATGGCGGCACCGAAATGGGCCAGGGCCTTTATACCAAGGTGGCGCAGGTGCTGGCCGACAGTTTTCAGGTCGATATCGATCGGGTGAAGATCACCGCGACGACGACGGCCAAGGTGCCGAACACCTCGGCCACCGCCGCCTCCTCCGGCTCGGACCTGAACGGCATGGCAGCTTATGACGCCGCCCGCCAGATCAAGGAACGACTGGTGGCCTTTGCCGCCGAAAAATGGGATGTGGCGCCCTCCGACGTCGTCTTCCTGCCGAACCGTGTGCGCGTCGGCGAAATCGAGATCCCCTTCCCTGATTTCATCAAGCAGGCCTATTTCGCCCGCGTCCAGCTGTCCGCCACCGGCTTCTACAAAACGCCGAAGATCCACTGGGACCGCAAGGCCGGCCGCGGCACGCCCTTCTATTATTTCGCCTATGGCGCCGCCTGCACCGAGGTTTCGATCGATACGCTGACCGGCGAGTACCTGATCGACCGCACCGACATCCTCCACGATGTCGGCCGCTCGCTGAACCCGGCAATCGACCTCGGCCAGGTCGAGGGCGCTTTCGTCCAGGGCATGGGATGGCTGACAACGGAAGAACTCTGGTGGGATGACAAGGGACGGCTGCGCACCCATGCGCCCTCAACATACAAGATCCCGCTCGCCTCCGACCGCCCGAAGATCTTCAACGTCCGCCTTGCCGAATGGTCGGAGAGCGCAGAGGCCACCATCGGCCGCTCCAAGGCCGTCGGAGAGCCGCCCTTCATGCTGGCGATCTCGGTGCTGGAAGCGTTATCGATGGCAGTCGCCAGCGTGGCGGACTACAAGGTCTGCCCAGGGCTCGACGCGCCGGCGACGCCGGAGCGGGTGCTGATGGCGGTGGAGCGGATGAAGCGGGTTTAGGATGAGAAGGCGTTCGGCTGGTTTATTGCGTCAGCGGGACCGGCGGCGCGGGTGGCACCCCCCTCTGTCCTGCCGGACATCTCCCCCACGAGGGGGGAGATCGACAAGACCGCAGCCCTTCGCCCATATTGCCTTGGCATCGGATTATCAAAATCCGCTTTTACGCTGTCGTTTCGGTGTCTTGGGAGGCCAGCGCCTGATGCCGATCTCCCCCCTTGTGGGGGAGATGTCCGGCAGGACAGAGGGGGGTATCACAGCCGCTTACCTATCGGCCATCTTTCCATGACCGACCTCCCCACCTTCCTCACCGCCAACCCCGACAGCATCCTCGTCGACATCACCGGGGCGCAAGGCTCCACCCCGCGCGAGGCCGGCGCCTACATGCTCGTCTCGCCGACCGCGCTGTGGGGCACGATCGGCGGCGGGCAATTTGAATTCATGGCGATCGCGAATGCACGGGAGATGCTCGCAGGAACCGGCGGAACCGCCGCGATGGACATCCCGCTCGGCCCCGAAATCGGCCAGTGCTGCGGCGGGCGCACACAGTTGCGGTTTCGCCGGCTGACGCAGGCGGTAAAAGACGAACTCGAAGCCAGGATTGCCGGCGAGATCGAGCGCCTGCCCGAGGTCTATCTTTTCGGTGCCGGCCATGTCGGCCGGGCGCTTGCCGCAGCCCTTGCGCCGCTGCCGCTGTCGGTCACGATCGTCGAAACGCGACAGGAAGAATTGACCAATCTGCCGGCTGAGACGAAAACCCGGCTCGTGCCGATGCCGGAGGCGCTGGTGAAGGATATTCGCGGCGGCGGCGCTGTCGTCATCCTGACGCACGACCACGCGCTGGATTTCCTCATCGCCCGCGAGGCGCTTGATAGGAGTGACCTTGCCTATACCGGCATGATCGGCTCGGCGACCAAGCGCGCCACCTTCGCAAGCTGGCTTTCCCGCGTAGGCGGCGGAGAGCGTGGCTGGATGGAGCGGCTGACGCTGCCGATCGGCGGCTCGGCGGTCAGGGACAAGCGCCCCGAAGTGATCGCCGCCATGAGCGCCGCCGAAATCCTGACGGCGCTTTCAGCCTACCGCATGCGGTCGTCTTCGTAGTAAGGGTCCCGCCCGTCGAGAAAGCCGAGGTCGCGCTTGACGCGGTCCGGCATGGCGGAAAAGTCGAGCCGAGGCAGACGGCAGAAACGGTCGGCGCTGCCCGCCAGCCAGCCGGCAAAACGCCGGAAAGCACCGATGCTCTGTTGCGGCCGGTTCTCTTCGATCGTGGAGCAATCCATGACATCACCTCGATAGATTGATGGTATGAGTTGCAGTTTGCCGCCGAAAATGCTGCAATTCCAATCGAACGACCGTCTGCCTGCATCAAGAGAACTTATCCATGAAACTGTCGAAGCAATTCCCGCTGAATGCGCTGCGCGTCTTCGAAGCCGCTGCCCGGCTCGGCAGTTTCACCAAGGCGGGCGACGAACTCGGCATGACGCAGACGGCCGTCAGCTACCAGATCAAGCTGCTGGAGGAGAATGTCGGCGAGCCGCTCTTCTTGCGCCGTCCCCGCCAAATCGCGCTGACGGAAACCGGCGAACGGCTGGCGCCGAAGGTGACCGAAGCCTTTGCCATGCTGCACGATGCAATGGCGACGGCGCGCGACAGTGTGGAAGGCACGCTCGCCATCAGCTCGACCCATACGTTCGCCTCGAAATGGCTGGCGCCGCGCCTCGGTTCCTTCCACTTGAAGCATCCGGCGATCGCGGTGCGCTTTCAGGCGAGTTCCGACATCATCGATTTTACCCGTGAACAGATCGATGTCGGGATCCGCTGGGGCGACGGCAACTGGCCGGGTCTGACCCTGCACCGGCTGATGGGGCTGGAGTTCACCCCGATGCTCAGCCCGAAGCTGGCGGAATCAGCCGGCGGCATCAAGGCGCCGCGCGATCTCCTGAAGTTCGATCTCTTCGACGCCGGCGACATCTGGTGGAAACAATGGTTCGAGGCAGCCGGCGTTACCGACACGGACCTCGATCGCCGCCCGCGCAACCAGCTCGGCTCCCAGGCGGTGGAAGCCGACGCGGCAATCGCCGGCCATGGCGTTGCCATCCTCCATCCGGCCTTCTACGCGGCCGAGATCGCCCTCGGCCGGCTGTATCAACCTTTCGAGCTGACCCGCAGCGACGGCAAGGCCTATTGGCTCGTCTATCCGGAAAACCGCCGCAACGTGCCGAAGATCAAAGCCTTCCGCAACTGGATCCTCGACGAGATGAAGGCAGCCGGGAACTAATGCATGTCGCCGGGAAGTGTGTAGCGGTTCCGGGATAACGACATGCATCAAAACAAAAAGCTAAAGCGCGTAGCATGAATCAAGTTTGCTGCGACGCGCTTTGGAGCCAGGCATCGCCGTGGCCTCAGTATCCCATCTCCGGCGCATAGAAGCAGCGCGGCGTGTCCTCGTTCGGGAATAAACAGAGATGATAGTCGTTGTCGCCGGATTGCATCGCCTTCGTCATCGGCAGCAGGAAGACGTGGGCATGCGTGACCAGCCGGTGGTCGCCCGGCAGCAGCGTGACACGATATCCGCCCGGCGTCACCGCCACGCTCTTCGAAGGGATCATCTGGCAGTCGCCATTATGACTGTCGCCGTTGCAACAATAGGGGTCATAACTCCACCCCGACGGTGCGTCGTGAGCCATCGCCAGCGACGCATACGCAATCATCACACACGTCAGAATGCTGCGCATGGGCATCTTCTCCGTTGATGAATGCGCCGCCGACGATCTAACTTTTCTTATTTATTCCGGCGGCCTTAAACATAACTGCAATCGAGTCGTCATCGTTCAAGATCCACTATATTAGCAGATCGAGTATAAGACGGAGATAATGCACAGCATTCTCGGCAGCTTTTAGGCACGGGACAGCAGATCGGCGATGCGGCCGCGATCGGCAGCTTCGACAAAGCCGCCAGCGATCATCAGCGGAGCGCCGAAGATTTCGACGAGCCCATCGCAGAGAATGAGACCCTCACCGTCCCGGCACGCGAGAATAGGATTTGCCGTGGTCTCGCTGTAGCGCAGCAGCGCGGGGAGATAGCCGGGATCGTCGTTCAGATGCGGAAAGAACTCGAAGGGCATGAGATCAAGAGCCGCGCCATCCCGTACCGCCTCCGGCGAACCGCCCTCAAAGAGCGCATCGGCGGCGATCGTCGGCGTCATCAAAATCGCCCCGGCGCTGGTGCCGACGAGAATGCCGTCGTCAAGCGCCCATGCGCGCAGTTTTTCCAGCATGCCGCTTTGGCGCAGCCGTCTCAGAAAATCGCCGGTGTGGCCGCCTGTGAGATGGATGGCGTTGCAGGCAAACAGCCGGCCGATCTCCTCGCCGCCGGCAAGCGCGTCGAGATCGACGAAGAGATCGAGAGAAAGGCCATATCGGGCATAATACTGCCGCTTCTCGTCGAAGAACGCCCGCTGCGGCTCCGGGGCCGAGGCGATATAGCCGATGCGGTTACCACGCGACAGAATGAGCGCCGCGAGCCGCCGGTCCATCGGCGCGTTTTCGGCGATGAGCTGATCGCTGTAGAGCGCGGTGATCATTCCATGGCTCCTTCGGCCTCGCCACCGTTGCGGAAACCGGTGCACATGTGCGGTCTTTCAATCTCCTCTTCCCTCCCCGCCAAAATTTCCGCAATGTTACGAGTCGGAGGAAGATAGGGGAACTCGATGTATGAATATGCCATAGCATGGGAATGGCTCGCCTTCGCGGCGCGCTGGTTCCATGTCGTCACCGCGATCGCCTGGATCGGATCGTCCTTCTATTTCATCGCGCTCGATCTCGGACTGGTGAAACGCCCACATCTGCCGCCCGGCGCCTATGGCGAGGAATGGCAGGTCCATGGCGGCGGCTTCTATCATATCCAGAAATATCTGGTGGCACCCGCGCAAATGCCGGAGCACCTGACCTGGTTCAAATATGAGAGCTATTTCACCTGGATATCCGGCTTCCTGATGCTGTGCATCGTCTATTATGGCGGCGCCGACCTCTTTCTCATCGATCGCCATGTGCTCGATATCAGCCCGCCGGTCGCCATCGCGATCTCGCTGGCATCCCTGGCTTTCGGCTGGATCGTCTACGACTTGCTCTGCAAGTCGCCGCTCGGTCGCAACACCTGGGGACTGATGGCAGTCCTCTACGTCGTGCTGGTCTTCATGGCCTGGGGCTATACGCAGCTTTTCAGCGGCCGCGCCGCCTTCCTGCATCTCGGCGCCTTCACCGCGACGATCATGTCGGCCAACGTCTTCATGATCATCATCCCCAACCAGAAGATCGTCGTCGCCGATCTCATCGCCGGCCGAACGCCCGATCCGAAATACGGACAGATCGCCAAGCAGCGTTCGCTGCACAACAACTACCTGACCCTGCCCGTCATCTTTTTCATGCTGTCGAACCACTATCCGCTGGCTTTCGGAACACAGTTCAATTGGGTGATCGCGGCGCTTGTCTTCCTGATGGGCGTCACCATCCGCCACTGGTTCAACACCACCCATGCCAGGAAAGGCCGGCCGACCTGGACCTGGATCGTCACCCTCGTCCTTTTCATCCTGATCATGTGGCTTTCGACGGTGCCGAAGCTGCTGACCGGCGATAAGGATACGGCGGCGGTGGCGCCCGCCTTCCAGCAATTCGCCGGCGATCCGCATTTTCCCGCCGTCAAGCAACTGGTCGCGACGCGCTGTTCGATGTGCCACGCCGCCGAGCCCGTCTATGAGGGCATCGTGCGGCCGCCGAAAGAGGTGATGCTCGAAAACGACGCGGAAATTGCCGCCCATGCCCGCGAGATCTATATACAAGCGGGCCGCACCCATGCCATGCCGCCCGGCAACGTGACCGATATCACGCCGGACGAACGCAAGCTGCTGGTCGCCTGGTTCGAAAGCGCAGTCGAAGGCAAGAAACAATGACGACGACACTCCTGCGCGGCCGCCTGCTTTCTTTTCATCGCGCGCCGCTGAGTCTGACCGACAGCCAGAGCTATCTCTACGAGGAGGATGGCGGTCTGCTGATCGAAGACGGGCTGATCGCGGCGGCCGGCGCCTATGCCGACGTGAAGGCAAAGGCAGCCGCTGATGTGGTCGAGATCGACCATCGCCCGCATCTGATCCTGCCCGGCTTCATCGACATGCATTTGCATTTTCCGCAGATGCAGGTGATCGCCTCCTATGCCGCCAACCTGCTCGAATGGCTGAACAGCTATACCTTTCCTGAGGAATGCCGTTTCGTCGAAAGCGCACACGCGCAAAGGATCGCCACGCATTTCTACGACGAACTGATCCGCCACGGCACGACCACGGCGGTCGCCTATTGCTCCGTGCACAAGACCTCGGCCGACGCCTTTTTCGCCGAGGCGATGAAGCGCAACATGCGCATGGTCGGCGGCAAGGTGATGATGGACCGCAACGCCCCGCAAGGCCTGCTCGACACGCCGGAGATGGGCTATGACGAGACCCGTCAGGTGATAGCCGACTGGCACGGCAAGGGCCGCAACCACGTCGCCATCACCCCGCGCTTCGCCATCACCTCGACCCCGGCGCAGATGGAAGCGACGGCAGCGCTCGCCCGCGAATTTCCCGATCTGCACATCCAGACGCATCTTTCGGAAAATCACGACGAGATCAAATTCACCTGCGAGCTCTATCCCGACGCGATCGACTATACCGACATCTACGCCCGTTACGGCCTGCTCGGACCGAAAAGCCTGTTCGGCCACGCCATTCACCTGTCCGAGCGTGAAGCCGATGTCATGAGCGAGACGGGCTCGGTCGCCGTCCACTGCCCGACCTCGAACCTCTTCCTCGGCTCCGGCCTGTTTCCGCTGAAGGCGCTGGCGCGGCGCGAAAAGCCGGTGCGCATCGGGGTGGCGACCGATATTGGCGGCGGCTCCAGCTATTCGATGCTGAAAACCATGGACGAGGCCTACAAGATCCAGCAATTGCTCGGCGAACGGCTGAACCCGCTGGAAAGCTACTACCTGATGACGCGCGGCAATGCCGAGGCGCTGTCACTGGCAGGTCGGATCGGCACGCTGGACCCCGGCACCGAAGCCGACCTCATCGTCCTCGACGCGGCCGCGACCCCGGCCATGGCGCTGAAACTGGAGGCGGTAAAGACCTTGCCCGAAGAACTCTTCCTCTTGCAGACGATGGGCGACGACCGGGCGGTCGCCGAAACCTATGTGGCGGGTGTGGCTATGAAAGCGGGGCTTGGATGACACCTCGCTTTATCGATCCCCGATGCCCAACTGCAGCCTGAAAGGGCCAATTTCCTGTAGCCGCATTCAGATGTGAAGGTTCAATTCATGGCCACGCCGCTCACCATCGCCGATCTGAAACAGCGCGCACGGCGCCGCGTGCCGAAGATGTTTTTCGATTATGCGGATTCGGGCGCCTGGACGGAATCTACATATCAGGCGAACGAGAGTGATTTCAGCCGGATCAAGCTGCGCCAGCGGGTAATGGTCGACATGGCCAACCGCTCGCTGGAAACGACGATGATCGGCCAGAGAGTGTTGATGCCGGTGGCCCTGGCGCCGACCGGCCTGACCGGCATGCAGCACGCCGATGGCGAGATGCTGGCGGCGCGCGCCGCCGAGGAGTTCGGCGTCCCCTTCACGCTGTCGACGATGAGCATCTGCTCGATCGAGGATGTCGCTTCGGTGACGACGCGTCCCTTCTGGTTCCAGCTCTATGTGATGCGGGACAAGGATTTCGTCCTCGGGCTGATCAACCGCGCCAAGGCCGCCAGATGTTCGGCGCTGGTGCTGACAGCGGACCTGCAGATCCTCGGCCAGCGCCACAAGGACCTGCGCAACGGCCTGTCGGCGCCGCCAAGATTTACCCCGAAACACATCTGGCAGATGGCGACCCGGCCCTTCTGGTGCCTGGATATGCTTAAGACCAAGCGCCGCACCTTCGGCAACATTATCGGCCACGCGAAAAATGTCACCAACATCACCTCGCTTGCCGCATGGACACACGAGCAGTTCGACCCGCGGCTTTCCTGGGCCGATGTCGCCTGGATCAAGGAGCAATGGGGCGGCCCGCTGATCATCAAGGGCGTGCTCGATCCGGAGGATGCGAAGGCCGCCGCCGATACCGGCGCCGACGCGATCGTCGTCTCCAATCATGGCGGCCGCCAACTGGACGGCGCCCCTTCCTCGATCAGCATGCTGCCTGCGATCGTCGACGCCGTCGGCGACCGCATCGAAGTCCATCTCGACGGCGGCATCCGCTCCGGACAGGACGTCTTGAAGGCCGTCGCGCTCGGCGCCAAAGGCACCTATATCGGCCGCCCCTTCCTTTATGGCCTCGGCGCCATGGGCAAGGAGGGCGTCACACTGGCGCTCGGCATTCTCCGCAAGGAGATGGACATCACCATGGCCCTCTGCGGCAAGCGCGACATCAAGGATGTGAACTCGTCGATCATCGCTGTGCGGCCGTGACCCTGCTTGAGAAGCCGCTCAGCAGAGCGGCGGCCCATCGGTCGCGTCGAGCAGAAGGATCGCGAAAATCACGAGATAGATGGAGAGCGCGAGACGCTGCTGCCAGACGATGCGGCGCGATCCGGCAATCCGCTTCTCGAGGCCACGCGGCGTCCCGTCAGGCTTGCGAAGCTGCATGCGGGACAACAGGTCGTCGATCGCGGCAAGACCGGCCGTCTCGGTCTCGTAGCTCGACGCGAGGCGAAACAACAGCGCATCGAAAAGCAGATGGATCGCCAGCGCAAGAATAATCCCGCAGAAAACGAGCATCAGAAGCCAGCCGAGCATTGGAGCGAAACCTCGATAGTCCGCGGTGATCGGGCCGACAATCAGTGGCAACAACACTGTGAGCCCGCAGACGACTGCATTGCGGCCGAGGTTTCGCGCAGCCGCAGAGGCCACGGTATTCCACTGCGTCATTGCAAACCCTCCGCCACGGCATGGAGACTTTCCACAGGCAGATAAACACGCCACCCCGCCCGTTCGATCAGCCGCAGCGCTTCGGCTGGATTGTCGCAACGTCGGCTGATAAGCAGCCAGCGCACGATGACGCCGGCGCTCCGCTGGAAACCTAAAGCACAGCAGACGAGGACCGGTCCCTGGTGGCGCGCAACCTCGATAAGGTTCGCCGCAGCCCGGGTCTGGATCTTGTCGAGGCCGGTCAGATCAAGGGTTGGAAAGCTGGACCAGCCCGCGAGCGTCCCGCTCGGGCGCTGAAGTTCGCCGGTAATGTCGATCACCGTGGCAAAACGATTGGCCTCGTGGCGACGCGGAAAACGACCAAGATGGACACCATCAGCGATCGCCACGGATGCCGGCATTTTTCGGGTCCAGAGCCAAACGTTGATGACAGCGCCGAGCCGGTAGGGCGCCAGCAGCCAGCGGCTGGCAAGCGTGGTCCGGCCATCGGCGCGTTTCTGGAATATCTGCGGGCCGGCGCCGAAATATCCGACTGCGACGATCGCCAGCGCCATGGCCGGCCAGAGCAACAGAAGTGCTGCGGCCGATAGAGGCGTGCAGAGCACTGCAAGACCGAGGAATGCGACGGCGCCGCACAGGTAGTAGACGCCAAGGCGGCGCGACTTCGGATCGCCGCTCATCGCAAACTTCGCGAGAGGCGAACCGGCGTCGCGCGGAAAAAGCCAGGCGGCGAACAGACCGAGCAGCATGCCGGTCGGTATGTCCATGACGTGATGCTGCCACGTCGTCAGCACGGAGGCTCCGATCAGGAAGCACCAGAAGTGCCAAAAAAGCCGTGCCTTCCGCGGCAGCCGGCCGCGCAGATGGTCCCAGATCACCATCAGAAGCGCGATATGCAGGGACGGCGCCTGGTTGAACGGCTTATCGAATCCACCGAGGACGGTGAACATGAAACCGGGCAGGCCGCTCGTTGCCGGCCGCACGAAGAGCGCTTCGAGCGGAAACGCGACAAAGCAGGCGACGGCTAGCAGCTGGATCGTCAAATAACGCCTCGCGAGCACATCCACATCGCGCGGCGTCGTGTTGATGAACAGGCAGAGTGCGTAGAACAGATTGATCGACCAATAGGGAATGATCGTCCACGCTAGGAACGGAATGGCGCTTTCCCATGCGAAGGCGATGTTCGGCACATGGGCGCGTTGCGACGCCACCCAATTGGCGCCGCCATAGGTCAGATAGAAGAACGGCGCCAGGAGGACGAGCCAGAGCGCTGCCCGTCTCAGGACCGGCGCTGCCTCAGAAAGAGTTGAACGTGCCTGCCCCAACGTCTTGCCCTCACGCTCTCTCCGCCAGCGAGACGGTGAAAATACCCCACTGGTCGATGCGCTGTTCGAGCTTGCGGAAACCGGCTGCGGCGACCAGTTGGTCCATTTCTTCCTGCGTCCGCCGTCGCATCACCCATGCCTGGCCGCCGCGGTGGGAGGTCAGAGCACGGGCGATCATCTCCAGTTGCGGATGCCATGGCTGGTTGGTGTAGACGAGCAGTCCGCCGGGCCGCATCGCGCGGGCAATCCCATCGAGCGAAGCGGCGATCATCGCATTGTCGGAAAACAACTCATACAGGCCGGAGACGATCGCGAGATCCGGAGCCGGCATGATTGCAGCCAGCCCTTCGCCGTCAAAGGCATCCTGCTGGCGGAAGCTCACGAAATCACCCAGTCCCCGCGCGGCGATGCTGTTGCGGCCGGCATCGACGTTTATGGGGGAATAATCCTGCAATCGCGCACTATCGGGACGCACGGCAGCCGCCTCGATCGCATCAAGGACATAACGGCCGTGGCCGGCCGCTATGTCGAGCATATGGGTGCTGCGGCCGGCTGCTTTCAGGCGCTGCAGCGCGCGGTCGATCAGCTCCTGCAAATGCAGCTTTCGCTGCCTGATGCCGCGCCAGCCGATCGCCTCGAGGAACACCTTGTCGATCAAACGCCCGCCGGGACCGAGCCCGCGCGGCTTGTTCTCGTAGACGTAATCGAGCGTCGAGCCGGAATCAAAACCGGTCTTGACCCCCGTCCTGATGCCTTCTGAGACCAGGGCGCCAAGCCTGATGTTGAGGCGGCTGAGCGCCCAGTAGATGCCGCGTGGGGATGCGGCGTCGAGAGGGCTCGCGAGCCGGTCTGCCTCATCCTTCGTATAGCCCTGGATATGGGCGGTGCTGAGATCGGCAGGCGCCCGGGGCTCGGCGAAACGCGCATCGACAAAACGGCGGATCTCGGCGAGCGCCATCGTACGGTCTTTTTCGCCAAGTGTGTCATGGTAGAAGCCGGCAAGCACATGCCGCTCCTTGATGCGGCTGCCGAGGTTTTCATAGAACCGGTGCTGCGGCGCGTGTCGCACCACCCAGTCGCTGCCGGATATCAGCAGTTGGGTCGGAACGGTGATGGCGCGGGCGTCGCCGACGACGCGGGCTGCCGCCTCGTAGAGCTGCAAAAGAATGTTGGAGGCAATTGGCCTAGATATCAGCGGGTCGGATTCGTACGAGGCGATGCGCTCGGGGTCATGCGTCAGGAACCTCGCCTTGACATAGGAATTGACGAAGAATGTGCCCTTAAGCTTTTCCCAGAGCGCAATGCCTTCCCTGGCAAAAGGCACATAGAGCTTGACGCTGAAGGCCGGCGAGGCCAACACCAGCGCACGGATCGGCGGCGCATAGTCGTGCACCCAGGCGGTGGCGAGAACGGCGCCGACGCTCTGCGCAATGACGGCGATGTCTTCGACGGCAGTACCGCTTGTCTCGCTGACATGGCGGACGAAGCAATCGAGGTCATGCGCCGAGGCGGCAAAGGATGGCGAATAGCCGCGCTCCCCCGGTGAACGCCCGTGGCCGCGCGCGTCCCAGGCGTAGAAGGCAAAATCATCGAGGCCGAGCTCGGTGGCGAGATGGGCGACGCGGCCGCTATGCTCGTGGCCGCGATGGAGAAGGATGATTGCGCCCTTCGGTGCAGCGCCGGTCGCAGGCCACATCCGATAAAAGAGCCGTGTGCCATCATGCGAGACAAATTCGGATTCTTGCATTGCTCTGGCCGTCGATGACGAATGCCCACTATCGGCAGTTTGCAGCACGGTCTTCTCCAATTCTGATCGATGGATGAGTTGCAACCATTAGCGGAACAGTGATTTGCATTCATTGCAAAAGTCTAGTCGCAAATGTAAGTCCTAAGCGAGAACCGCTATGAAGTATGGACTTCCCCACAAGTACGATCTGCACCGCCGGAGCCGGACTAGATTTATCCGATGCCACGAAATTCCATTGAGGTCGCATGTCTGTTTATCAATTGAAGTCCCGGTTTCAGAATATTCTTCGCCCTCTGGTGCGCTCCCTTGCGGCGCGAGGCGTCACCGCCAATCAGGTGACGTCAATCGCCGCCGCCGTCTCGGTTGCACTCGGCCTTTTTCTGAGCGTTGCTCCGCTTCCGCATTGGTTCCTGCTGGTGCCTGTCTGGTTTCTCCTGCGCATGGGCCTCAACGCCATTGACGGCATGCTTGCGCGCGAACATGGGCAGAAGAGCATTTTGGGCGCCTATCTGAACGAGATCGGCGATGTCGTGTCGGATGTCGCCCTGTATTTGCCGTTTGCGCTCATCGATCCAAACGGCTTGGTGCTGGCGATGGCCGTCATCTTCCTTTCGGCGCTGACGGAATTTACCGGCGTTCTGGGTCAGACCGTCGGCGCAAGCCGGCGTTACGACGGGCCACTGGGCAAGAGCGACCGCGCGGTACTTTTCAGCGCGCTCGGCATCTTCGTCGCGGCAGGTGGAACGTTTGCAGCATGGACTTCGTGGCTTTGGGCCGTGGTGGCTCTCCTGCTCATATGGACCATCATCAATCGTATCAGCGCCGGCATTCGCGAGGCGCGCACGGCCGCTCGATAGGGAGCGGAGCCGATCTGATGCCGGTTCTTCCATCTGCAATGTAATTCGGAATGTCTCAAACGCTGCTTCTTGCAACTTGCTTACAGCGCGTATCGTTCGACGCCTCCCGCCTTCTAACGATACGTTAAGCAGAGGTTGTATTTTTTGCGCCTCCCCTTGAAAGCACAAAAGCGGTGCTTTATGTTTTATCCATGGCACCCACGAGCAAGACACCGCATCCTTCGCTATTGCGCTACATGCTGGCGCCTGACGATCAGGCCCGGCAGGCGCTTGATGACACCATTGCCGCCTATCGCAAGATGACCGGCATCCTGACCGAACTCATCGACGACAAGGCCGGCGCCAATCTCGTGGTCCTGCATGATCTTGCTTACGAGACGGTCCGCGAGCAGACGGGCCTGCCGGCGCGGCTGGTGACGCTCGGCCTGCGCGATTTCGCCGCCAATCGGGGCGCCATCCCCGATCCGCTGCAGCTGCCGCTCGACGACAAGCTTTTCGCCATCAAGGGGCCATCGGATCTCACGATCGCTACGGTGCACGGACGTGTTGCCGTGGCTTTCGATGTCGCGGGTTATTCCAAGGGATGGGAGAGTATTTTTCCCGCATACCTTGTAGCGGACCACGATCGCTACGAGATTAACATCGGCGTCACGCCGAATTCCGCTCGGATGGAGGAAAACATGACGAATGAAGGCATTCTTTCACGCATGGGTCGCCTGATCGCGGGCATCGCCAATGCAGCGATCGACAAAGCGGAAGGCGTCAACAAGATCGCCGTCATCGAACAGGCGATCCGCGAAATCGATGCGGCGGCCGAGGAAGCCCGCACCGACCTCGGCAAGGCGCGCGCTGAGGAATACCGCATCCAGAGCCGCAAGGACGAAATCGTTGAAGACATGGACGCGCTCGACGCAAAGATCCGCCTTGCCGTCTCCTCCGGACGGGATGATCTCGCAAAGGCCGGCGTCGCCCGTCAGATCGATCTCGAATCCCAGATCGCCGCGCTCGACAAGGCACTGGCCGACGCCCGGGAGCAGCTGGACGAAGGCCAGAAAGCCCTCCAGGCCGTTCTCGCCACCCGCCGCGAGGCCGACGCCCGCCTTGCCGATTTCAAGCGCAGCATCGCCAAGCATCCCGAAGAGGCCGCAGCCGGCCACAACAGACCGACGCCCGGCGCTGCCGCCCGCGCCGCCGCGGCGGTCTCGCGGCTGACCGGCGTGCCATCAGCCGAGCATACCAATAGTTCCGAGTTGGACGAACTCGACCGGTTGCATCGCGAACGCGCGATCGAGGCACGCCTCGCACGCTTCAAGACGGATAGCCGGTAACGCCGATGGCACTTTTCTTCGCGCCCGAATGTGCTCCCTTTGCCATTGCCGCCGCCGTGCTCGCGGGCCTGACGGCGATCGAGATGCTGGCGACCGTCATGGGTTTTTCGATCACGGAACTTCTCGGAAAGCCGGATTTCCATGGCCATGACGGCATTGCTGGCTATCTCTCCTGGCTCAATCTCGGCGGCGTTCCCCTGCTCATTCTGCTGATGCTGACACTCGGCTTCTTCGCCATTTCAGGCTTTGCCGTCCAGGCCGTCGCCAACACCTTCTGGGCGCCGCTACCCTCCGTCATCGCCGTCATTCCGGCCCTTTTGATCACCTTCCCCATGGTCAGGGCATCGAGCAGAACCGTGGCGCGGATCGTGCCGCACGACGAGACCTATGCGGTCGATCTCGACACCTTCGTCGGCCGGACCGCCGAAGTGTCCCTCGGCCCGCTCGATCAGGGACTGCCGGGACGCGTCCGCGTCAAGGACCAGCATGGCAACTGGCATGTGCTGAGAGCCAGGGCCGCCAAGGATCAGCAGCCTCTCGGCATCGGCACGCAGGTTCTCCTCGTCGATCGCAACGCAGATGTATTTATCGCCATTCCCGCCCTGGTGGACCCCACCGGCTCGGACAATCAATCTTTCAGGGAGCAGTCATGATGTATGACATTATTCTACCGGCCGCTATCGCGATCGTTCTGATCTTCGGCATCGGTTTTGTCCTCGCCTCTCTCTACACCCGCTCCAGCCGCGACGAAGCCTATGTGCGCACCGGTCTTGGCGGCCAGAAGGTTGTGCTCGACGGCGGTTCGGTCGTTCTGCCGATCTTTCACTCGATCGCCCGCGTCAACCTGAAGACGCTGCGGCTCGAGGTTCGCCGCGGCGAGGGCGATGCACTGATCACCAAGGACCGCATGCGCGTCGATATCGGCGCCGAATTCTATGTGCGCGTCAAACCCGACGCCTCCTCGATCGCGCTGGCCGCTCAGACGCTCGGCAGCCGCACCAACGATGCCGAGGCGCTTCGTATCCTGATCGAAGCAAAATTCGTCGACGGCCTTCGCTCGGTGGCCGCGACAATGAATCTCGACGCGCTGCAGGAACAGCGCATGGACTTCGTCAAGGCCGTGCAGGAAGCCGTCGGCGCCGATCTCCAGTCGAACGGCCTCGAGCTCGAATCCGTGTCGCTGACACGCCTCGACCAGACCGACATCAAGCACTTCAACGCCAACAACTTCTTCGATGCGCAAGGTCTTGCGGCATTGACCCGCATCACCGAGGGTCGCAAGAAGGAGCGAAACGAAATCGTTCGCGATACCGAAGTCGCCATCGCCCAGAAAGATTTGGAGGCCCGCCAGCAGTCGCTGACCATCGAGCGGACCAAGCGGGAAGCCGAACTCAGCCAGGAACGCGACATCGCCAACAAATCCGCGGCGACGCGCGCCGAAACCGCCCAGCAGGAGCAGGCGGCAAAACGCGCCGAGGAAGAAGCCCGCATCGCCTCCGAACAGGCGGTCGCCGAACGCGAGGCAGCCGCCAAACAGGCCCGCGAAAGCGCCAACATCGATTCGGCCCGCGCCGTGCAGCAGCGCGACACCGAAGCCAAGCGTGACCTGCAGATCGTCGCGCAGGAAAGCGCGATCGCCGTTGCCAACAAAAGCCGTGAAGAATCCGAGGCGAAGGCGGCTGCGGAAGCGGCCCGGGCGCTGGCGATTGCGGCAGAGGAAAAAGTCGGCACCGCCAAGGCGATCGAGATCGCCGAACGCGAAAGGCAGATTGCCGTGATCGATGCGCGCAAGAAAGCCGAGACGGACGCAACCGCAGTCACCGTCGGCGCCGAGGCTGAAAAACAGGCCGCAAGCGACCAAGCCGAAGCCATCAAGACGCTGGCGACCGCCGAAGCGGATGCGGCGATCATCAAGGCCAAGGGTATTCTCGAAACCGGCAAGGCCGCGGCCGAGAGCGAAGCCCTGCTCAACGACGCGCGTAACAAACTGAGCGCTGCCATCATCGAGTTCGAGATCACCCGCGAACGTATCCGCATCATTCCCGAGGCGCTTGCCGAGGCGGTCAAGCCGATCGAAAAGATCTCCGATATCCGGATCTTCGACACCGGCGGCATGCTTGGCCGCGGAAACGGCGCGACCGGCGGAAACGGCATCGGGCTTGGCGAAGGACTGGCCGGCCAGCTTCTGTCCTATCAGGCCAACAAACCGATCCTCGACAGGTTGATGAAGGAAGCCGGCTTCGACGGCGACGATGCTATCTCGTCGCTCCTTGGAAATCTCAATGGCGCAACACCAGCCGCAGCACCGGCAAAGCCGGCAATACCGCCCACGGCTCCGGCAAGGCCGGCAACATCGGCTGCTGCTCCGGCAACGCCGGCAACACCGGCCGCGGCCCCGGCAAAGACGATCGCCCCTTCGTCGCCGAAGAAGGACTGATCGCAGCGCAGGCGGGTCTTGGCTATCTCACCCAGCCCGCCGCCAAGGCACTCGCCCAGTCGGCACGGCCCCTTTCGCCGGCCAGTGCCGACATCGCCACATGGTCGTAGGCAACGGTTCGAAACTGCCATATCCATCCGGCCGCCGTCTTTTCCAGAATAGCGTAGCTCGCCAGCGGGTGGCCGGCCTCGACCTTGTGGTAGTAAGGCAGCACATCGTCATAGGCGGGGCAGCCGACGCTGCCGGGATTGACGATCAGGCGGCCGTCGGAGAGCCGGACGGCGCGGGGAAGATGGCTGTGGCCGCAGAGGATCAGCGGCAGGTCGATACCCTCAGCCAGCGCCTCGATCGCCTCGATCGGCTTCAGGAAGACCAATCCTTCGGGCGAGACCGATTCCAGCCAATAGAGATTGTCGTTCTTTGGGGTCGCATGGCAGAGATAGGCCTCGCCGCGATAGACCGTGTCGAACGGCAGGCCGCGGATCCAGTCGAGATGGGCCGGCGTCAGCTGCCGATAGGCTGAGGCATCCGAAACATGCATCGTCGCCGGATCCTGCTCGATCAGGTAGCGGTCATGATTGCCGCAGACCGAGGTCAGGCCAAGCGGCAATCAGCAGCTCCGCCGTCCGGCCGGCATCGAGCGGACCGCTGAAGAAATCGCCGAGGTTGACGATCTCCTCGATACCTTCAGCGCGAATATCCGAAAGCACGGCTTCAAGCGCCAGATGGTTGCCGTGAATGTCGGCGATCGCGGCGAATTTCATAATTAACTGCCTCGATAGGTGGAATAGCCGTAGGGCGAGATCAGCAGCGGCACATGGTAGTGCGCCGTGATATCGGCGATGCCGAAACGGATCGGTACAAGATCGAGGAAAGCCGGATGCGGCAGCGGCGTGCCGCTCCCCCTCAGATAATCACCGGCGTGGAAGACCAGTTCATAGGTGCCGGCCCGGAAATTTTCGCCGGCAAGGATGGGGCCGCCGTCGACCCGGCCATCGGCATTGGTCTCGACCGTCTTCAGATGCCTGCGGATTTCGCCATCGAGCTGGAAAAGATCGATCCTGAGCCGCTCGGCTGGCTTGCCCAAGGCGGTATCGAGAACATGCGTGGTCAGTCCGGTCATGGGGCTGGCTCTCTGATGACGAAGGGGGTTTCGAAGAAGAATTCCTCCAGATTGTTGCCTGGCCCCTCGCGATCGACGACCAGGAAATCGGAGACTTGGCCAAGCGCCATCAGCGGATGATGCCAGACATTGCGGCGGTAGTTCACACCCTGGTCCCCCCGCGCGTAAAACACCTGCGGCCTGCCCGGGCGTCCGCTCTCGTCCTCGGCGACGACGACCAGAAAAGGACGGCCGGAAACCGGCGAGAAACTCTGGCTGCCGAAAGGATGACGCTCCATCATATCGACATCATAGGGGAAACTGCGCGGCTGGCCGCGAAACAGATTGATGATGACGCGCGCGCCCTCGCCCGCCGCCTCCGCCACAGCCAGCGCGTGAAACCGTTCGGTCGTGCCACCATTGATGAGCCGCATCGAGGCCGGATCGGCTTCGATGACTTCGCCGAAGGCAGCGAAGGCAGCGCTGGTGAGCGGGCAAATGTCGAGAAATTCGGGCATGGCCTCACTCACCTTGGGCATGCCAGTTGCGGACGGCATCGATCTCGCGAAGAAGCTCCGGCAGCGTCCGATAGGTCGCCTCCCAGATGTCCGAAGGATCGAGATCGAAGACATCGTCGAGGATGCGATTGCCCGTGCCGCAGATCTTTGTCCACGGCAGGCCGGGATGCTCGGTGGCAAATTCCGGATGCGTCACCAGCAGACGGGATGCCGCGGCACCGATGGTGAAGTGGCAGAAGGCAACGGCCTTGAAAGTGAGCTGATCCTCGGCGAAAGCCGCCTCATCCATTCCGCCGATGAAGGACAGCGCTTCGGATGCCGCCTTTTGCATGTCATTGAGATAGTCGATGGCACGCCTCTCCTTCATTCCGCCTCCGGCAGCATCGAGGTCAGACGCAGCAGCGCGATCTTTTCGACCTGCGCAGTCGCGGTCGCAAATTCTTCGTCCCGGCCGTTGCCGATCCGTGTTTCAAAAGCTTCCAGAATATCCTCCTTGCCGAGTCCTTTGACGGCGATGATGAAGGGAAAGCCATATTTTTCGACATAGGCCGAATTGAGTTCGGTGAAGCGGGCGTGTTCGGCAGGGCTCAGGCGGTCGAGACCGGCGCCGGACTGCTCCTTGCGGCTGTCTTCGGTAAGTTCGCCGGATATGGCAAGACGCCCGGCAAGATCGGGGTGGGCGCGGAGCACGCCGAGACGTTCCTCCGGGCTTGCGGCGCGGAAGACGGCCGCAAGCGCCGCATGCACGCCTGATGCCGTCAGCGGCTCGGTCAGGCCGCCGGCGTCATAGGCACGCTCGGCGATGAAAGGCGAATGTTCGAAGACGCCGCCGAAGCGGAAAACGAAATCCTCGCGCGACAGCATCAGATCGCGTCCGGCTGATGATGCTTGTGCCAATGCGCGGCGATCTCGATGCGGCGCGGAATCCAGACCTTGTCGTGTTTCAGCACATATTCGATGAAGCGCTTCAGCGCCGCCGCCCGGCCGGGGCGCCCGACGAGACGGCAATGCAGGCCGACCGACATCATCTTCGGGCTGCCCGCCTTGCCTTCCTCATAAAGCGTATCGAAGGCATCCTTGAGATAGGTGAAGAACTGATCGCCGGTGTTGAAGCCCTGCGGCGTCGCGAAACGCATGTCGTTGGTTTCGAGTGTGTAGGGAATGATCAGGAAAGGTTTCCCGTCGACGCCCTTCACCCAGAAAGGCAGGTCGTCGGCATAGGAATCGGAGGAATAGAGGAAGCCGCCCTCCTCCTGCACCAGCCGCAGCGTATTGTCGGAGGGCTTGCCCTGATACATGCCGTAGGGCCGCTCGCCGGTCAGTTCGGTGTGCAGGCGCACGGCTTCGAGGATATGCTTGCGCTCCAAGTCTTCCGGAAAATCCTTATATTCCAGCCAGCGGTAACCGTGGCTGGCGATCTCCCAGCCGGCTTCCTTCATCGCCGCGACGGCCTCGGGGTTGCGCGCCATCGCCAGCGTCACGCCGTAGACGGTCGCTTGCACCTTGAGATCGGTGAACATCCGCCAGAGCCGCCAGAAACCGGCGCGCGAACCATATTCGTAGATCGATTCCATGTTGAGATTGCGCTGCCCAGGCCAGGCCGCCGCGCCGACGATCTCCGACAGCAGGTTTTCGGACGCCGGATCCCCGTCGAGGATCGAGCTTTCGCCGCCCTCCTCGTAATTGATGACGAACTGCACGGCGACGTGTGCCTCTTCAGGCCATTTCGGATCGGGCGTCTGACGCCCGTAGCCGACGAGATTGCGCGGATAAGTCTCGGATACCATCAAATCACCTTCTGAAAAGACGAAGAACGGTAGCATCCGCAGCCGGAATGTCGAGACGGAAACTGCGCAGCGGATTTTTATCCTTTCTGCGCAATACGTTAGCTTATCTCTTGTCAGGCGATCTTGCGCGCGCTGACCTTGCCCATCGGGTGCAGAGAATGAACGCGGAAAGGACCGCCGGTGCCCTCTTCGATCATCAGCGCCACGTTCGAAACCAGGACTGGTTCGCTGAGCACAGGCTCGAAAATCATCCGCAGCGCTGGCTCGATGCGCGGCATGTCGATCGCGTTGACCGGGCCTGTCACCGGCATATGGAAGCGGAATTCCTCCATCACGTAAGGATTGCCCCAGCGATGCAGGTTTGAGAACTGCGCGGCCGACAAGCCATCCGGATCGCTGCGTTCGATGTCGGCCTCGCTCAGCGGCGCGCGGAAACGGTCGAATTCCTGCACGATCGCCGAAGCGAGATATTGAATCCGCTCGCAGGGAACACTCGGCAGCAGGCTGTAGAAATTGCCGAGCCGGGCGACTTCGAGGCGCGGAATCTGGAAGGGAAGGACAGTCCCGGAAAAACGCATGAGGTCGCGCAGGAGTTGCGATTCGGACAGTTCCGGACACAGGTGGAACGGCGCTTTCAAAAGGCCATGAAAACCATAGCGCCGCGGCACGGCCGTATGGAAGGCAATCTCATGAATGCCGAGGCCGCGCACCGCCGGAGGCTCCAGCATCTCACCTGAAAACACGTTTCGGCCAAGCCAATGGGCGGCCATAAGCGATAGCGGGTCGCTCGCCGGGGGCGTGAAGCAAATGGCATAGCGCATGCGATTTCCTCCATCAGGAAAAGGAGCGCCGGTGATCTCAGGCGCTGTCGATGCGCAAGCAGATAGGTGATTTGCATGACAGAATAACGAAACGAAGCGGCGCCGAATTCACGTTTAACGTGAAGCCACCGCGATATGACTTGAAATATCGAAGCTTTCCGGAAGTGCAAACCCGCAGTCTCTATCGCCTGCGATACATATCGCCGCTTCCGCCAGCCGGTGGGCCAGGCCGAAGCTGACCTTGAAACCGCCGGTCAGCGCGATGAGGCGCGAGTGCTCGGGATGGCGGCCGATCATCGGATCGCGGTCGACCGCCTTCGGGCGAAGCCCGGCCCAGCGTTCGACGACGGCAGCGTCGTGGAGTGCCGGCACAATCTCCCGCGCCGCGCCGATCAGCGCGTCGAGTTGGCCATCGGTCGAAGTGGGATCGTCGAAACGATTCTCGCTGGTACTGCCGATCGCCGCATAACCGCCCTCATGCGCTACGACATAGAGCCCGTCGAGAAAGATCGTCGGCAGCGCCGGGTCGAGATCGGCTTTCAGCAGCGCCGCCTGCCCCTTGACCGGCTGGCCGAGCGGCTGTTTCAACCCCGGCGTGAGGCCCTGCAGCAACGGAAAGGATTGATGGCCAGCGGCCAGGATGCAGTGACGGAAAGCGATAGTTTCGCCGCCTATCTCAGCCACGCCGCGATCCGGATCAAGGCCGGCAACGGCTGCATGCTCCAGAATGCGTACACGTTTGGCCTGCCGCAGCAAGGTGACGAGTGCCGCGATCAGCGAACGTGGCGCGACGCGGGCGGCGAGCGTGTCATGTATGAAGCCGCTCTCGCCGGCCGACGCCTCGATCCAGCCGCCGACCGGCGGAGTGTCGAACACATGCCAGTGGAACCGGCGCGCGTCGGCCTGCCAATGGCGTTCGGCGTCCTCGCAGTGGCGGCGCGCGATTATCTCGAGATGCGGCTTCGGCAGCGGGATCAGCCGTCCCGAACGGCGATAGCCCGCCGAAAGCCCCGTCATCGCTTCGAGCGTCGCGATCTCGGCCTCGAGCGAGACCAGCGCATCGAATTGGAACTGCTTCTTCTCAGACCACCGATCCGGCATATGCGGCATCAGCGCGCCGAGCAGGCCACCGCTTGCGCCCCCGCCCAACCTGCCGGCGTCGGCTACGATCGTATCGATGCCGCGGCGTTCGGCATGAACGGCTGCCCAGAGACCCATGATGCCGCCGCCGACGATCAGCAATTCGCAGGATGATTGACCTGAGACCGGCCGAGGATTATCGGCTTTTTCCATGACAGACGTGAACCCCGATCAGATTGGCGCGGGCGCGCCGCAGCCGCTCGAATGGCGCGACGGCGATATGCCTTATTCCACCGCCTTTGGCGATCATTTTTATTGCCAGACGGACGGTCGGCTGGAATGCGGCCATGTCTTCCTCGCCGGCAACGGGCTGCCGGAGCGCTGGAACGGGCGACGGACGTTCGTGATCGGCGAACTCGGCTTCGGCACCGGCCTGAACTTCGCCGAGACCTGGCGGCAATGGACGCAGCATCGCGCAGCCGGCCAGCATCTGCATTTCATCTCCTTCGAACTCCACCCGATGCGCGGCGAGGAGATCGGCCGGGCGCTGTCGCACTGGCCGGAGATCGATGCCGAACGCCAGGCGCTGACGGCGTCCTGGCCGGAAACGCCTGCCGATACGGTCTCGCTCGACCTCGACGAGCAGACGAGGCTCAGCGTCGTCTGCGGCGCAGCACTCGAAGGCGTCGCGGCCGCAAAGCCCGGCTTCGACGCCTGGTATCTCGACGGCTTCGCCCCGTCGCGCAACGGCGACATGTGGTCGGAGGAACTGATGCGGCTGGTCTGTGAGAAAGCGGCACCCGGCGGCACCTTCGCCACTTATGCGGCCGCCGGTTTCGTGCGCCGAAATCTCATCGCCGCAGGTTTTTCCGTCGAGCGCCGCCAAGGCTTCGCCGGCAAACGCGAAATGCTTTGTGGCATCAAGGCATCCGGCAAGTAAGCAGATCAGTAGCTGGTACGCCCCGGCTGCTCCTCGTCCTTGCCGAGCCATTGCCGGATCTTCTCTTCCAGCAGTTCGGGGCTGATCGGCTTCGACATATAGTCGTCCATGCCGGCATCGAGGCAGAGCTCGCGATCGCTTTCGAGTGCATGGGCAGTGACGCCGATGATCGGCACCCGGTGGCCCTGCCCCTTTTCCCTTTCGCGGATCGTCTGGGTCGCCTGATGGCCGTTCATGACCGGCATCGACACGTCCATCATGATGATCCGCGGCGTATGCCGCTCCCAGGCGGCGACCGCTTCCTCGCCATTGTCGACGACGAGGAAGGAAAGGCCGGTTCCCTGCAGGATCTGCGTGAAGACGATCTGGTTGACTTCGTTGTCCTCGGCGACGAGCACGTCGACGAATTCGGCGGCCCGCTGCTGCGGCACCGGCGCAGGCGGCGGGACAGGCGCGTCCGCCTGCGCCTGCAGCCGGGCGATCTCGGCCTCTGAAGCCTGCTTGACGCGGCTGGCGCGCACCACTTCGACGACGGTGTTGCGCAGCACGTTGGCGCGCGCCGGCTTCATCAGATGCGCGTGGCCGTTCAGCGCCGCGAATTCCTTTTCCGTGCCTGAAATATCCATCGATGTGAGGAAGATGATCGGCAGCTCGACGAAGCGGCGATCGGCGCGCAGCCGGCGCGCAACATCGGCGCCGTTCATATCGGGCATGTGATAGTCGAGCACAACGGCATCGACGGTGATGCCGAGATCGGCAGCCGCCTCCAGGATCGCCAGACCGGTGCCGCCGCCTTCGGCCGCCACGCCGTCGAAGCCCCAAAGCGACAGCTGCTCGGTCAGGATCCGCCGGTTGACGTCATTGTCGTCGACAACAAGGATGCGCGCACCCTGCACGTTGATCGGCAGCGGTTTCGGCTCGAGCCGGGCGGCCGCCACCGCAAACGGCAGGTTGACGGTGAAGACCGAGCCCTTGCCCCATTCGCTCTCGACATTGAGATAACCGCCGAAGAGATCGACGAGGCCGGCGGTGATCGCAAGCCCGAGACCCGTTCCCTCATGCCGCCGGGTCGAGGAAGCGTCAACCTGCGAGAATTTGTCGAAGACCGATTCGAGCTTTTCGGCCGGGATGCCGATACCCGTATCCTCGATGCGGATGCTCGCCATGATCTCGCCGCCCCCGGCCGCCTGGAACCCGACATCGACGAAGACATGGCCGCGCTCGGTGAATTTGACCGCGTTGCCGACGAGATTGGTGACGATCTGGCGGAAACGGCCGGCATCGCCGATCACGGCGGCGGGCAGATCGGGAGACGCCCGCACCAGCAGTTCGATGTTCTTCTCGGCGGCATGCGAGGAGAGGAGCGTGGCCACATCCTCCACCGCTTCGGTGATGTCGAAGGCGGCTCTGCGCAGTTTCATCTGCCCGGCGTCGATTTTCGAGAAGTCGAGGATGTCGTTGATGATCGTCAGCAGCGCATTGCCTGACTTGACGATGATGTCGACGAAGGTCTTCTGGCGTGTATCGAGATTGGTCTTGGCCAGCAGCTCCGCCATCCCCAGCACGCCGTTCATCGGCGTGCGGATCTCATGACTCATATTGGCGAGGAATTCGGATTTGGCGCGGTCGGCGGCTTCGGCGCGCGACAAGAGCTGGCGCAGTTCCTCCTCACGGCTCTTCAGATCGGTGACATCGGTGAACAGCGCTACCCAATGCTGTCCCTCGCTGACCATCGCATCCATGTTCACCCAGCGCTCGCTGCCGACATGGAAAACGGTGGAGATCGGCTGCCTCGCGGCGATATTGGCGCGCCACTCCTGCAGGATCTCGTCCGCCGCATCGTGGAAATCGCCGCGCACCGCGCAGAATTCGAACATGCCGAGCCAGCCTTGCCCGGCCTCGATGTAGGAAGCCGGAATCCGCAAGATATCGGCCATTGCCTCGTTGGACATTTTGATGATGCCGTCCTGGACGATGGCAAGCCCCTGCGACATCGCATGCGTGGCATCACGCATCATTTCGCCGACCCGCTCCAACGCAGCGCGCGTCTCGTGAATTTCCTTTTCCCGCTCGCGCACAGCCGAAATATCGGCGTAGGTTAGCAGGATCCGGTCGTTGGAGATGCGCCGGCTGTCGAAGATGACGGATTTTCCGCCCGCCCAACCGAGCTCGATCGGTTCCGGTTCATCGGTCTCGAACAGGTGCTTGCGGAAGGCGTAGATCTCTTCCGCCGTCTGCGTGCCGTCGTAGCGGCCGAGCTCGTTATTGCGGCGGATGACATCGACGAAATGACGGCCGTCGAAGGGATCGTCGAGCGGCAGCTCCCAGATGCTGTAAAATTCGTCGTTGGCGGAGAGAATCCGGTGGTCGTTATCGAGGATAAGCACGCCGATCGGCAGCGAGCGCAGGATGTTCTCGATATCCCGATGCAGCGCCTCCTCCTGCTTCTTCGCCTCGATCAGCGCCGTCTCTCGCTCCTTAAGCGGCGCGATATTGGAAAAGGAGCCGACGACATAGGTGCGCCCATCCGCCGTCACGACGCGGTTGACCCGCGAGATGAGCGGATGAATGCGGCCATCCCTACCCGGCATCTGGCTTTCGATCTCCTTCGACAGCCCATCTTCCAGCGCCAGCCGGTTTTCCTGGTAGATCGCCTCTCCACCCTCCGGCCCGAACATCTCGTGCTCGGTCATCCCCAACACCTGAGAGCGTTCGTAGCCGCTGAAGCTCTCGTAATATTGATTGGCATAGACGAGGCGATGTTTGTCGTCGCGCACGAAAACCGCGACGGGCAGGTCCTCCATGATGGTGCGCAGCAGATCGCGTTCGTTGACGCTCTCGTGCCAGCCCGTATCGCCGGCAGCAGCCGGCTTTGCGCCGTTGCGGTAGGCGGCGTTGACGACCAGCGGGCGTCCGTCCTCGGCAAAGATGCCGATCGGATGGTCGAGCTTTTCCAGCGCCTCGCACACACGGGCAAAATCCGCTGCAGCGCCGGGGTTGCCGGCAGCCCCTCTATCGTTCACCGCGCGCCGCGGCGCTTCGCGCCCTTCGAAAATGCCGAGCACATAGGCCCGCTCCGGCGACGGCGAAAAACTTTCGATCTGGACGCGCTCGTGGCCGAGACCCGCGGCATCGAAACAGATGGCGTTTTCCTCGGTGCCGAACACCAGCGCGCGGCGCTCCCTATCCTCGCGCTCCTCTTCCTCGGGACGGTCGAACAGCTCGCGGCTGCGCCTGCCGATGAAATCGGAAATTTCACGGCCGAGGAAATCGGCATAGGCCTCGTTGACGGCGACATAGCGCAGTTCGCTGTTCTTGACATAGGCCGGGGTGTCCAGATCGGCGATCCGGCGGCAAGCCAATTCCAGTATGTCCCCGGCTGATTTCAAGAAATTGTCGCTCCCGCAATGAATGAAATATCAACTACAAAGATTATAACGCCAAGGCTTTTAACAAGGTTTTAACCATAAATTTCAGCAGAGTGTTTTTACAAGTCGGCTCATCAAGCTAAGCCGCCGTACATGTGCACCCGGACTTGCAATCCTTACCGTCCGCACATTCCCTTTTCGCGCCGACTTTCGTTGAAATCATGACGAAAATTTAATGCGGGAGCCGCTTGCACGGCCATCGCGCCGCCGCGATCCGGGCGGAGTCTGAACACGGCTTTATGGAAGCCAGTCTAGATCAAGGAAAATAGCATGTCCGTTCTTCATAAGAGCATGGCGACGGGCCTGATCGCGCTGACCCTTGCCGGCGCCTCACTCGCCACCGCCACCACCGCCGATGCCCGTCCACGCGATGCCTTCTGGGGCGGCCTTGCCGCCGGCGTCGTCGGCGGCGCCCTGTTGTCCGAGGCCGCCCGCCCGGCCTATCCCGCCTACCCCTATTACCGCCCCTACCCTGTCTATCGGACCTATTACCGGCCGTCCTATTGCCACCTCGAATGGCGCTACGACCGTTGGGGCGAAGCCTACCGCGTCAAAGTCTGCCCGGAG
This sequence comes from Rhizobium sp. 268, assembly GCF_036571585.1. Lineage (NCBI taxonomy): Bacteria > Pseudomonadati > Pseudomonadota > Alphaproteobacteria > Hyphomicrobiales > Rhizobiaceae > Rhizobium > Rhizobium sp. 268. The sequence goes on from NZ_JAPPSO010000011.1 coordinate 37,733, forward strand.
TAAATGAAAGCTCGTTCTGGCGGGTTCTCACCCGCCAGAACGAATTGCTGACATCGCATTTGCATCGTTACGGAGAAAGCTCCTCCAGCACGCGATCCTTGGTTTCGACCGCAAACAACACCGTGATGATCGCACCGACGATCAGAATGGCTGCGAAGCTCGCAAAGACATACTGGATGCCCATGGAAGACATCACCGTGCCGACGAGGATCGGACCGGCCGATGATCCCAAGCGAAGCCAGGCGCTGCCGGTTCCTGTTCCCAGTGCCCTGAGGCGCGTTGGGTAGATCTCTGCCGAGTATAGGTACAGGGAGAATGTAACGGTCTGGACAATCGCATAAGCGAGACCGGCAAGAACCAAAACCTGAATGGGAGACGTCGCGCCGAGCCATGCGAGAGCGAGCAGCGGCACGGGAGCGAGAAGCAGTGCACCGGTGTACCAGCGCTTGCGTCCCACTTTGTCGATGAGCAGCGCGCAGATGACGGCGGCAATCACGCCGCCGACCGACGTCAGGAAACCATAGAAGATGCTGGTTTGAAGCGGCAGATTGAAGACCTGTCGATACAGGGTCGGCAACCAGGTGATCGTACCGTTGGCCACCGTATAGGCGGTAAACCACATTGCCCAGATGGAAAGCGTCCGCTTCAGGTAAATGCCCTGGAAGAGCTCGCGCCAGTCCGACTTGCGGCGGACCGGCGCCTGGATGAGCTTCGGCTCGGGCAGTTCCTTGCCGGCTGCGCGGGCACTCTCTTCCATGCGGGTGACGATAGCGTTTGCTGCGCCATAGCGGCCGTTGGCAGCCAGCCAACGCGGTGATTCCTTCAGGAACCAGCGCAGAGGAATCATGATGATTGCGGGAACGAGACCGACGATGAACATCGCCTTCCAGCCGTAAACCGGTACCATGAAGTAGCCGATCAGCCCGGCGCCGACGAGGCCCAGCAGGAACATGACCTCATAGAGGAGGAAGAACTTGCCGCGCCCCTTCGACCCGATCAACTCGTTGATATAGGCGCTGGCGACCGGAACCTCGCCGCCGGTGCCGATCCCCTGGACGAAACGAAAGGCCATCATCATGCCGGCCCCGGCAGCGAACAGGCATGCGACATCCATGCTGACAAAGAGCAGGATCGTGAACAGAAGAACTTTCAGCCGGCCGACCTTCTCGGCAAGCCAGCCAAACAGGATCGCACCGATCAACTGCCCCAGATAGCCCATCGACAGGATCATGCCTGTCTGTGAGGGTGTCAGGCCCCACTCGCGGACGAGGACGGGCATGGCATAAGCGATGGCGATGACCGTGTAGCCGTCGAAGAATGTTGCCGCGCCGACGATATTGCGCGCCCAGAATACCTCGCGGGTGATGGGAAGGCGCTCCAGACGAGCGCTGATTTCGGCCTGAGGATCAGCGGCATTCGCCGTCTCAGCCGGCATAGGCTGCATGACATTCATTGGTTCCTCCTTCTCGCCCCGTGGCCTACCACTCTCCCGGCCAGGGGCGCTCCTGCTTGATGGTTATTTTTGCGTGCCGGTTTGTCCTGTTGATGCGCTGCGCTTTGAACGGCGAGCCACCTTTGGCCAAGGCTGTGCTCCCACGCTGCCTCCTGCCCATCGAAGCGACGCCCCTGCGCAATGCACAGGAGCGTCGAATGAATCACTCGGCGGCCAGGAGCTGGTCGACGCGGCCGATACCGGCGGCATCGAAGGCGGCAAAGATTTCCGCTTCGGCTTTTGCGCCAAGATTCTTCAGCGGTTCGCGGATTGTCGCATGCTCAAGGATGCCGCGATGGACGAGACCGAGTTTGAGCGCGACGGTCCCCTCCATATGGGAGCCGCGATGATAGACGGCTCGCGTCACCGGAAGAAGGCGTTCGAAAATCTTGCGGGCTTCAGGGTAGTTCTGCGCCCTGCCTGATTTGATCAGCTCGATCAGCAGTTCCGGCGCGATATTGCCGTAACCGACGAGCAGGCCATCGACGTCGAACATGGTCGGCAACAGCCATTCGTCGTGGCAGCTCAGAACTTGCAGATCAGGATTGGCTCTCTTCAGTTCCGGAATCTCGACATACCAGCGCTTCATGTTGCGCACGCCATTCTTGGTGGCGACGACGCCTTCCTGGGTGGCGATCGCCAGCTGCGTGTCGAGATCATAGGATGCTTTGGTGGCATCGGGATATTGGAACAGGATGCACTGCAGGCCGGATTCCTGCCAGACCGCCTTGTAGCGATCCTGGGGCGCACCCTTCTGAAAGCCGAAGCGCAGCCAACCGTGGTTCGGATAGACGAGCGCGCCGGTTGCCCCAGCCGCCTTGCACTTCCTGGCTTCTTCGGCGGCGACCTTCGTGCCTTCACCGGTAATCCCGGCAATGATCGGAACGGCGCCGTCAACCGCTTCGACATAGGTGCGGACGAGCGCCAGCCGCTCGTCTTCCGTGAGGAAAGTACCCTCGCCGGCATGGCCGAGAATGACGAGGCTTTTGACCCCTTCCATCGAAACCAGCCATTTGGCGATTTTTGCGTTGGCTTTGTGATCGACTTCGCCGTCGCGGGTGAAAGCGGTTACGGGGGCCGGGCTCAGCCCGCGCATGTCCATGGGTTGCATCTTGATCTCCTCCTCTATGCGATCGCGTACATCAGCGACCGGCAATAGGATCGTTAGCGGGAACGTTCCCAATATCGTTCTCGAAACTGCTGGAGTCAATGTCTTTTTTAGTGCATCTTCGGAAACGGGGGCGGATTGCCCGACTCTAGTGGAAAAGGCTCAATGAATTCAAAGGCAGACGAAATTCCCGGCCAGATCCGCGTCAACATTCACGACGTGGCTGCCGCAGCCGGCGTCTCCAAGTCGACCGTATCGCGCCTACTTGACGAACGGCTTCCACGCTCAGACAGCGAGACCGCGCGTCGGGTGCGCAGGGTGGCCGAAGAGCTTGGGTATGTCAGGGACGTTTCTGCAGCAAGCCTCAGGCGCGGCAACACCATGACGGTCGGGGTGATCGTGCCCAGGCTGACGGACACGGTCATGGCCATGCTTTACGAAGCCCTGGCCAAAGCCTGTAGTCGTACCGGCCGCTTCGCGATCGTCGCCACCACCGACGACAAGCCGAAGGCAGATCGGCTGGCCGCCGAGTCTCTTCTGAAACGCGGTGTCGATGGACTGATTCTTTCAACGGCCCGGGAGGACGACGACTTTCCGGACGAGTTGGCAAAACGCGGCGTCCCGTATGTCCTTGCTCTTCGAACCGATGGTCACAGCCTCTCTTCGGTTGGCGACGACAGGCTTGGCGGTTATCTCGCGGCCCGCCATCTGCTCGATCTAGGCCATCGCAGAATTGGGATCATCGCCGGCCCATCCTATGCTTCCAGCGCTCGGGGCCGAGTCGAAGGGTTCAAGCAGGCTCTCGAAGAAGCTGGATTGAATACAGATCCCTCCTACATCGTTCCCTCGACATTCGGCATCGAATCGGGCGCTCTCGCTGTCGAGACACTGATGACTCTCACTCCTCGCCCGACCGCTGTTTTCGCCGTCAACGACAATACCGCCATCGGAGCCTTGTCGGGACTGACGAAACTCGGCCTTTCCGTGCCCCAGGACATCTCGGTCGTCGGTTACAACGACATTCCGATCGTCTGCCACCTCCCCACGCCGCTCACGACGTTGCGGGTGCCGCTCGACCAAATTGCCTCAAACGCCCTCGATCTTCTTGCGGGTACTGACCGTCTCGCTGACGACCGTATTCGGATCTCGGCTCCAACACTCATTCCCAGGAAATCGACAGCGCCGATACGCTAGGAGTCGTGAGAGGTATAAACATGCCGGAACCACTCAAGAATCTGCTGCATCAGGCGCTGGTCGCCGACATGGCCGATCGCATCGCCGCCAATGCGCCCACCTTCGACACGAGCCGTTTCGTGGCGCTGGCGACCGATGGCCTCGGGGCGCTGGAGCTGATGGAGCGCTCGGCCCTGATCCGCGACGCGCTGTTTGCCACGCTTCCCGATGATTTTACCAAGGCCGCCGCCATCCTGAAGGCGAGCCTGCCTGTCTCAGGCAGGCCCGGGCTTTCCGGCTGGATGCTGCTGCCGGTCAACCAGTTCATCGCGGCCCGCGGCCCCGATCATTTCGATCTCGGCCTCGATCTGCTGAAGGCGCTGACGCCGCATTTCACCGCCGAATTCGGTATCCGCCAATTCATCCACCGCGACCAGCAGCGCGCGCTCGCCATCATCTCCCGCTGGGTCGGCGACCCTGATCGGCACGTGCGCCGGCTGGCGAGCGAGGGAACGCGGCCGCGCCTGCCTTGGGCCATGCGCCTGCCGCAACTTGTGAAAGACCCCGCGCCGATCCTGCCGATCCTGACCGCGCTGATCGACGATCCGGAAGATTATGTCCGCCGCTCCGTTGCCAACAGTCTGAACGACATCGCCAAGGATCACCCGGATCTGGTCGCAGCCTTCATCGCCAGCAGTATCGAGGGGGCGTCGCCCGAGCGGCGCCGAATGCTGAAACATGCTTCGCGCACGCTCCTGAAGAAGGGTCATGCGCAAGCGCTCGCCAATTTCGGCTTTAGGGCGGCTACGGCGCTGACATGCGAACTACGCCTCCTGAACGGCGAGGTCACGTTCGGCGAGGGGTTGGATTTCGAAATCCACGTCAACAATGCCGGCGAGACCGCGCAATCGCTGATGATCGACTACGCCATCCACCACGTGAAGGCCGACGGCTCGCTCTCGCCCAAGATCTTCAAATGCAAGACGATCATGCTCGCACCCGGGCAAAGCCACGCAATCGAGCGCCGCCACGCCCTGCGGCCGATCACCACCCGGCGCTATTACCCCGGCGAGCACCGCATCGCCATCCTCGTCAACGGCTGGGAAAGCGCATCTCAAAGCTTCTTGCTCGTGATGCCCGACTAAGTTCTACCGGAGGCTTTCTTGTGCACTGCACTTGACTTTCCGCGCGAACTAGCCCAAATGCAGCCCAGCTTTCACCCTTCCGGCCGCCGCGTGAGCGTGCCCCTGCTAAAAAATACGGACGCAGGAAGAAGGGACAAAAGCGCATTTCGATAGAGCGCCGCACTCCCATGAGCGGCCAGAAGCGCTGGAAAGCTTTTTCCAACTCACAAGTTCCCACTTCACGCGGGGTTCTTGACGCCAGAATGAAACCGGATCGCATGGTGCGCTCCGGCGATAGTCGTTGTGGCGCCCCGAAAGGTTATGCCTTGACTAATTTTGAATCGCTTGGTGTCTCCAAGCCGATCGTCGCCACCTTGTTCCAGCTCGGCATCGAAACGCCGACGCCGATCCAGGAACAGGCCATCCCCCTTCTCCTCCAGGGCCGAGACCTGATCGGCCTTGCCCAGACCGGCACCGGCAAGACCGCCGCCTTCGGCCTGCCGCTCATCGAAAAGCTGCTTGCCGACGAGCGCCGCCCCGACAACCGCACGACGCGGACGCTGATCCTGGCGCCGACCCGCGAACTGGTGAACCAGATCGCCGACAATCTGAAGAAGTTCATCCGCAAGTCGCACCTGCGCGTCAATGTCGTCGTCGGCGGCGTCTCGATCAACAAGCAGCAGCTGCAGCTCGAAAAGGGCACCGATGTCCTGGTCGCAACGCCGGGCCGCCTGCTCGATCTCGTCAATCGCCGCGCCATCACCCTGACCACGGTGCGTTATCTCGTGCTCGACGAAGCCGATCAGATGCTTGATCTCGGCTTCGTGCACGATCTGCGCAAAATCGCCAAGCTGGTGCCGAAAAAGCGCCAGACCATGCTGTTTTCGGCCACCATGCCGAAGACGATCGCCGATCTCGCCGGCGAATATCTCGTCGATCCGGTCAAGGTCGAAGTCACTCCGCCCGGCAAGGCTGCCGACAAGGTCGAGCAGTATGTCCATTTCGTCGCCGGCAAGAACGACAAGACGGAACTGCTGCGCAAGTCGCTGACCGAAAATCCCGATGGCCGCGCCATCGTCTTCCTGCGCACCAAGCACGGCGCCGAGAAGCTGATGAAGCATCTCGACAATATCGGCTATTCCGTCGCCTCGATCCACGGCAACAAGAGCCAGGGCCAGCGCGAGCGGGCGCTGAAAGCCTTCCGCGACGGCAGCATCAAGACGCTGATCGCCACCGACGTTGCCGCCCGCGGCATCGACATCCCGGCCGTCAGCCATGTCTATAACTACGACCTGCCCGAAGTGCCCGACGCCTATGTCCATCGCATCGGCCGCACGGCGCGCGCCGGCCGCGACGGCATCGCGATCGCCTTCTGCGCCCCCGACGAAGCCAAGCTGTTGCGCGATATCGAGCGCCTGATGGGCATCGACATCGCAGTCGCAAGCGGCGAAGCGCCGGCCAATATCGGCAGCGCCGGCCCCCGCCGCGGCAACGGCAATGGCAACAACCGCAATCGCGGTGGCGGCCAGGGTCGCGAAGGCCAGGGTCGCGGCGAAGGCCGTGGCGATCAGAACCGCTCGGAGCATCGCGGCAGCCGCCAGGAGCGCCGCCCGCGTCCCGAACGCACAAGCCGCAACGAGGATTTCCGCGGCCAGCGCCGCGGTGAAGCCACCCCCAATCTCGGCCCCGACAACGACCTGGTCTCGACCTCCGACTTCCGCCCCTCGGCAAAGCCGCAGCGTCCTGCCCATGGCGGTCCTAATAGCCATCATGCCAATGGCGAGCCGAGCGGTCATCACCGCGGCAACGGCCGCCACGCCCACGGCCGCCCGGCCCGCAAGCATGGCGAAGACCGCGGCCCGCAGCAGACCCAGGGCGGCGAACCGCGCCGCGAGGGCAATGGCGGCAACGGCCGCGGCGGCTCCGGCTCCCGCAATGGCGGTGGCCAACGTCGCGAACGCGCCTGAGCGCCGATTGATTTAAAGGAAAGGCCGAATATCTCCGGTCTTATACGTTGGGAGGCCGGAGCATCTGACAGGTGCTCCGGCCTTTCTCTCTTTGTGGTGGCAACATCGCAACGGCAGTCCGGGGCCCAGCCGGTCCTTCGCCCGTACATCGAGACGGGCACATCCGCTTGAATGTCGGACGCTTGAGACCTAAATTGGCTAAATGCTTGACCATCCGTCCCGGCCGTTGTCGCCGTCAACTATCCCAATGGATGCCCTGAGCGAAGTCCTGCAAGACTTTCGCTTGAGCGGGGTCAACTATGGCCGCTGCGAGCTCAGGCATCCATGGAGCATCGCCTTTCCGCAACAACAGCTGCTTCATTTCCACTTCGTCAGCCAAGGTCCGTGCTGGATCCATACCGAAGTCGAAGGATGGCAGGAGTTAAACGATGGCGATCTGGTTCTGCTGCCTCAAGGCATCGCACATCGGTTAGCCAGCGCGCCGGATGTTGAAGGAGATTCGCTTAAAAGCTGTCAGATAACAAGGGTGGGAAGCAATGTCTGCGATGTCGTGCGGGAGGGAATGGGGGCGAATAGCACCCTCTTCTGTGGTTCCATGGCTTTGGGCGCGCATGCGCTTCACCCCTTGATCGCTCTGATGCCGCCAATCATCAAGGGCTGCGATGTGGCCGGCAATGACCCGATCGTTGGCCCCCTTCTGGCCGCCATGTCGGCGGAAGCGACACAGCCCCAAATGGGAAGCGCGACCGTGCTATCGCGAATGGCGGACTTGCTCGCGGCGCGGCTTATCCGCTGCTGGGTCAATTGCAGCGGAGCTTCGACCACCGGCTGGCTCGCCGCCATCCGGGATCCTCATATCGGTCGTGTATTGGCGGCCATGCACCGGGACCCCGGCCATAACTGGACCCTCGAAAGCCTCGCTGGTGTGGCTGGCCAGTCGCGCTCGATCTTCGCCGAACGCTTCAGCGCTATCTTGGGTGAAGGCGCGGCACATTACCTCGTCCGTCTGCGTATGCAGCTTGCCCGCGATTTGTTGGGTCAAAGCGGCATGTCGATCGCGGAAGTTGCTTCCCGGCTGGGCTATGAGTCCGAGGCGTCTTTCGCGCGCGCCTTCAAACGCGTCACCAACGTTTCACCCGGGATTGTGCGCCGCACAAGTTCCGGACGAATGGATATAGATTTCGGATTTTAAGACACATATCATCCTGAAAACTTCGTCTATCAAATCTCCGAACATAGGAGATAGTTCAATGACGGACTCAACATCACAGTTCGACGGGATCGCAATTGGCCTGGAGACGGATGAACCATCCGCGTGGAACACGGCGACCTGGTTTGCCGTTGTTTCGATGGCAGCCACCAGCTTTGCGCTGGTGTCCGCTGAGTTCCTGCCGGCGGGCCTGTTGACGCCGATGGCGCGCGATCTCGGCATTTCCGAGGGAACGGCCGGACAAGTCGTCACCGCCACCGCTTCTGTCGGCGCCGTGGCGGCCTTATTGAGCAACGTCCTCATCGGCCGACTGAACCGCAAAACCGTGCTGGTCAGCCTCAGCGCGCTGGCGATCGGCTCCAATGTTCTGGCATCATTGGCGACTGATTTTTGGCTGTTGTTGGTGGGCCGGGCCGGGTTGGGCATCGCGCTGAGCGGCTTTTGGGCGCTTTCAGTAGCCGTCGTGGCGAGGCTGGTCGGCGCTAATGCGACAGGTCGGGGCATGGCTATCGTCACCCTCGGCGTTTCGCTCGCCACGATAGCTGCACCATCAATGGGTGCTTTGATCAGCGATTGGCTGGGATGGCGCAGCGCCATGGCGATGACAGCCGGGCTTGCCGCGCTTGCCATGCTGCTGCAACTGATCAGCTTGCCGACGCTTCCTGCAAGCACAAGCAACAGTATCGCTGATGTTTTCCGGCTGACACGACGGGGCGGCATTCAACTGGGAATGCTTGCCATCCTTTTGCTGATGACCGGGCATTTTGCCGGGTCGGTTTATGTGCGTCCTTTCCTCGAACAGGTAACGCTCCTTGATACCCGATCAATCGCCCTGGCACTGCTCGGATTTGGCATCGCCTCCGTGATCGGCAATGTTGCCGGTGGCCGAATGGCCGATGCCAGTATCCGGCTGGCACTCGCTGTCACCGCCGCGCTGATGACGGTTGCAGCGCTCGCTCTGGTGCTTTGGGGCGCCCATACCGGCATTGCGTTCGCCCTCGTCGCACTTTGGGGCTTTGCCTTCGGAATGGCGCCGGTCGTGCTGCCGACCAATCTTTCCCGCGCAGCCCCAGACGCTCTGGAGGCGGCGGGTAGCCTGATGGTCGTCTCTTTTCAGGTGGCCATCAGTATCGGCGCGGTTTTTGGCGGCTATATCGTCGACCACTACGGCGCCGTGGGACCATTGACTGTGACGGCGATCCTGGCTGCATCGACGATTGCCTTGGCGTTGCTGCAGCCCCGCAACTGATCATTGCTTTCAACCTGCGGATCACGCACAGTCGAACTGAAGATGCTCTGGATAACAGGTCACCGGCAATCGTCGGCGACCTCCAATGCGTTCCGTCCGGGGTTCGGTGACTAGAGCATGCTGCCGAAAAGTGCGAGCGGTTTTCGGGCGACATCATGCTCTAACTCTTTAATTTAGAACAGGATTCAGATTTAAGGCCGACCCGGCCTTAACTCATCCTGTTCTAGCGGCAAGAGTGGAATGTCGTCGGGAAAGAAAACTTTCTTAGCGGCACCGGTAGCCGTCGCCGATTGCGTCTACGAAGAGACGCTCCTCGTCCGGCGGCGGCCTTGGCGCGGCCGGCGGCCTATACGCTCGCGGGCACCTGCTGAACGACCCTGCGGTTTGTCATGTAGACACCCGTGACCACGATCGCCGTGCCCACAATCAACGGCAGGGTCAGTGGCTCCCCGAAGGCGATGAAGGCCTCGAGCGCGACGGCCGGCGGCATCAGATAGATCAGCGAAGCCGCACGCGAGACCTGCCCCCGGCGGATGAGATAGAGCAGCAGCCCGACACCGCCCATCGACAGGCCGAAGACCGACCAGGCGAGCGCGGCATAGGCCCGTGCGGCACCATCGAAATGCTGGTGCTCGAAGATCAGCGACAGCGGCAGGGTGAGGATCAGCGCCCCGACATATTGCAGCGTCGCGATGGTCCTGAGGTCGCCGGATTGCAGGTGTTTCTTCTGATAGAGCGTGCCGTAGGTGACCGATCCCATGGCGATGAGGTTGATCGCCAGCGGCAGGGCGGCATGCGTGAGATCTGATGTCGCCGGATCGACGAGCTTCGGCGAAATGGCGATGGCAATGCCGATGAAGCCGAAGGCAAGGCCGAGCTTCTGCGTCTGCTGCAACCGCTCGCCGACCAGAAAGGGAGCCGCCATCGCCGTCAACAACGGCTGCAGCGCCGCGATGATCCCCGATATGCCGGCCGGCACGCCATTGGCGATCGCCCACCACAGGCCAGCGAGATAAAAACCATGCAGGAAAAAGCCGGAATAGATGGCGCGCAGCCAGGTCGTCCGGCTTGTCGGCCATTGCGCCCGCATCACCACGCAGAGCGCCAGGAATGCCAAAGCCGACAGCCCGTAGCGTATCGAAAGAAAGGTGAAGGGCTCGGAATGCAGCGCCGCATATTTCGCCACCACCCAGCCTGTGGACCAGAGCAGAACGAAAAGAGCCGGGGCAAGGCGGTCGAGGGACATGAGGCTGCTCGGGAGAAAAGAGTTCGCCGTGCTGATAGCGGCACCGGGCGGTCACAGTCAAAGGCGAAGCGTTGATGCTTATTTGAAATTTCGCTGATGGTGGGACGACGGACATGCTGAAGATGATACTTTTGGTGGACGAGCCTATCGACATCTCGACGCCATGCCATGGCCAAGAAGGATCGCCGACACATCCCCCGCCCACCCTCATCCCTGTGCTCGTCACAGGGATCCAGCGCGCCCAAGTCCTTGGGCGCAGGAGACTCACTTCACCGTAGAAGTCATTCGCCGCGCCGACGCGCGTCGGCTAGATTCCTGTGACGAGCACAGGAATGAGGGAGCAAGTGGGAAGGCCGCGCTCCCACAAACTCGCCGAACGAAAAACCATCACCTGCCCAAATTTTGCGCAGCCTTCGCGGAGCAGCCATCCGCCACCTCGCTTCCACCGCCCGGATTCCCCTGTTTCCCGCAACGCAAAATCTTTTCCTCGAACTGCGCATGGTTCTTGCATTGCAATTTGCGTTGTATTCAAATGAACAAAAAAGGGGAGCACGCACCTTTGGCATTTGATGAAATGATTACCGGGGACGAAAGTCCTCGCCCGCCTTATGAAAAATATTTTGAGTGGTACAACAGCCAAGACCGGTCGCATCTGATTGCCAAATCCCGCGATGCGGAAAACATCTTCCGGAAGACCGGCATCACTTTCGCGGTCTACGGCCATGCCGATAGCTCCGAAAAGCTCATCCCCTTCGACATCATCCCGCGCATCATCTCCGCCCGCGAATGGCGCAGGCTCGCCCAGGGCATCGAGCAGCGGGTGATCGCGCTCAACGCCTTCTTGGACGATATCTACCACAAGCAGGAGATCATCCGCGCCGGCCGCGTCCCGCGCGAGCTGATCGAGAACAACGTCACCTTCATCCCTGAGATGATCGGCTTCCGCCCGCCGGGCGGCGTCTACACCCATATCGTCGGCACCGACATCGTGCGCACCGGCGAGGACCAGTTCTACGTGCTGGAGGATAATGCCCGCACGCCTTCCGGCGTCAGCTACATGCTGGAAAACCGGGAAACCATGATGCAAATGTTCCCGGAACTCTTCCATGAGAACAAGGTGCAGCGCGTCGAAGACTATCCCTATCTCTTGCGCCAGAGCCTTGCTTCGCTCGCCCCTCCCGGCTGCAGCGGCAAGCCGCGCGTCGCGGTGCTGACCCCCGGCATCTACAATTCGGCCTATTACGAGCATTCCTTCCTCGCCGACATGATGGGCGTCGAACTGGTCGAAGGCTCGGATCTGCGCGTCATCGACGGCAAAGTGAAGATGCGGACGACCCGCGGTTACGAGGCGATCGACGTGCTCTACCGCCGCGTCGACGACGATTTCCTCGATCCGCTGACCTTCCGGGCCGATTCCGCACTCGGCATTCCCGGCATCATGGATGTCTACCGCTCCGGCAACATCACCATCGCCAACGCGCCCGGCACCGGCATTTGCGACGACAAGGCGATCTATTCCTATATGCCGGAGATCGTCGAATTCTACACCGGCAGCAAGGCGCTGCTCGAAAACGTGCCGACCTGGCGCTGTTCGGAGACATCAAGCCTGAAATACGTGCTGGAGCATCTTGAGGAATTGGTCGTCAAGGAAGTGCACGGCTCCGGCGGCTACGGCATGCTTGTGGGACCGACGGCCTCGAAGAAGGAGCGCGCCGATTTTGCCGAGAAGCTGAAGGCCAAGCCGAACAATTATATCGCCCAGCCGACGCTGTCGCTCTCCACCGTGCCAATCCTCGTCAACAAGGGCATTGCGCCGCGCCATGTCGACCTGCGTCCCTATGTGCTCGTGTCGGACAAGGTTCAGATCATTCCGGGCGGGCTCACCCGCGTGGCGTTGAAGCAGGGCTCGCTGGTGGTCAATTCCAGCCAAGGCGGCGGCACCAAAGACACCTGGGTATTGGAGGACTGATGCTCGGAAGAACCGCAAACGGCCTCTACTGGATGTTCCGGTACATCGAGCGCGCCGAAAATATCGCCCGCCTTGTCGATGCCGGGCTGCGCATGTCGCTGACCCGCAGCAGTGCCGGCGACGACAACTGGGATGGCGTGCTGCAAAGTGCCGGCGTTCGCGAAGCCTATGACGAGGGCCACACGAAGCTGACCAATGCCGATGCGATCGACTATCTCCTGCGCGATCGCGCCAACCCGTCGAGCGTCATGTCCTGCATCGAGTCCGGCCGCAACAATGCCCGTATGGTGCGCACTGCGCTGACGCGAGAGACCTGGGAAGCGACCAACGAATGCTGGATCGACCTGAAGTCGCTGCTCGAAAAGCGCGTCAAGCCGGCCGAAATGCCTGAAGTCATCGACACCATCAAGCGCCGCGCCGGTCTCATCCGCGGCGCCTTCCATGGCTCGACGCTGCGCAATGAACTCTATAATTTCGCCCGCATCGGCACCTTCATCGAGCGGGCAGACAATACCAGCCGTATTCTCGACGTGAAATATTACGTGCTGCTGCCTTCGGTCTCGGCCGTCGGCTCCTCGCTCGACAACGTCCAGTGGGAATCGATCCTGCGCTCGGTCTCCGCCCACCGTGCCTATAGCTGGGCCTATGACGGCGAATACCGGGCGATGAACATCGCCGACTTCCTGACGCTGAACGTGCAGATGCCGCGTTCGCTCGCCTATTGCTACGAGAAGATCGTCAGCAATCTCGGCTATCTCGCCCAGGATTACGAGGCGCGGCTGCCTGCCCACGATACCGCCGATGCAATCCGCACCACGCTGCAGACGCGGGCGATTCGCGACATCATGGATCAGGGCCTGCACGAGTTCCTGGAGGATTTCGTCTCGCGCAACAACCAGCTCGGCGCGGAAATTTCCGACGGCTACCGGTTCTACGTTTAAGCGGATCAGAACATGAGACTGAAAATCAGCCACCTCACCGAATACCGCTACGACGAACCGGCGCAGTTCTCGCTGCAGCGCCTCAGGCTGACGCCGCCGACAACAGCCGCCCAGAAGGTGCTCGGCTGGTCGCTGAACGTCGAGGGCGCCAAGCCCGAGGTGGAATATGACGACCAGTACGGCAATCACGTCAACCTGGTCTCGCTGGAAGGCGCACAGCACCTGACGCGCATCTTCGCCGAAGGCGAGGTCGAAACGACTGATAATAACGGCGTCACCGGCCCGCATACCGGCTTCTGCCCGCTTTGGCTCTTCCTGCGCGAAACGCCGCTCACCAAGGGCGGCAAGCTGGTCAAGGAGCTGATCAAGGGGGTCGCTGGCGATAACGAACTTGCCCGCATGCATGCGCTGATGGCAGCAATCCATGAGACGGTCGACTATAAGCCCGGCACCAGCAACACCGCGACGACGGCCGAACAGGCGCTGGAAAGGAAGAGCGGCGTCTGCCAGGACCATGCCCACATCTTCATTGCCGCCGCCCGCGCCCTGCAGGTACCGGCCCGTTATGTCTCGGGCTATCTGATGATGGAGGAAAAGGTCGAGCAGGCGGCGACCCATGCCTGGGCCGAAGCCCATATTCCCGGCCTCGGTTGGGTCGGTTTCGATCCCGCCAACGAGATCTGCCCGGATACGCGTTATGTCCGCGTTGCCTCCGGCCTCTGCTACCGCGACGCCGCCCCGATTTCGGGCATGCGTATCGGCACGCCGGGTGAAACGCTGTCGGTGACCGTGAAGGTCGAGGATGGCGGCCAGATGCAAAGCCAGAGCCAGAGCTAAGCGGCATCGGCCGCTCGGAAGAGCGAGATCCAAATCTCGGCTCCCTTGCATGCGCGCACCGGATTTCGACGGTCTTCCAGGGCTGATATCTATGTGCTCAACTGCTGGCGACATCCGGCCTTTCCCCCTCGAAGGGCCATGGCTGGGCCTATCCATCGCGCGGCGGCGATCTCCTGCAGATGGATTGGCCTCGGCCGCGCCGTTTCACCAGCACGTCACGCCGCCAGACGATGCGGAATTCGGACAGCCTATTGAGGCCCGATATCCGCCGCCAACACCTGTCGGGTATCACGCATGGACATGGCTCAACGAGAAGCATCCCGGCTCGCATCAGGCGAACGCAGCCAACGTTGATCCGTCGCAATGACCGGGCCGCATGGCCGTGGTTGGATTTCAGAAACAAGCAGAGCGGAATACACCGTCGTCGTGGCATATTGGGCAGAAGCTCCCGCGAAGACGGCCTGGCTGACAATGTCTGGATCTTCGGATGATGACTTCATTGGTGATGACGGACGCATTCCAACGTCTCAGCCTGGCGCTTGCGATCGGCATCCTCGTCGGGATCGAGCGCGGATGGCGCGAACGCGAGGCTGCGCCGGGCAAGAGAGTGGCGGGCATCCGCACCTATGGCCTGTCGAGCTTCCTCGGCGGCTTTTGCGGTTTTCTGCAGCCGATCACAGGACCGATCCTGCCGACGGCCATCTTCGTGTTCTTCTGTATCACAGTGCTCGTCTTCAGCGGCATGCAGGCAGCACGGGAGAAAGATTACAGCGCGACCGGCACCATCGCCGCGATAACGGTCTTTGCGCTGGGCTTCGGTGCCGTCGTTGCGGATATGACGGCGACTGCGGCGAGTGCCGTCGCGATCACCGCGCTTCTGGCGGCGCGGGAGCCGCTGCATGGATTTCTCCGGAAACTGACCTGGCTCGAATTACGGGCCGCGCTGATTCTGCTGACGATGACGGTCGTCATTCTTCCGATTCTACCCGACGAGGCGGTCGATCCCTGGCAGACGATCAACCCTTTCGAGCTTTGGATGATGACCATCCTGATCGGTGCGGTTTCATTCGCCGGTTACGTCATGATCAGGCTCAGCGACGCCAAGGCCGGGATATTGCTGACCGGGGCCTGCGGCGGCATCGTCTCGTCGACGGCGCTGACGCTTTCCTTCGCCCGCCAGTCGACGCAGATGCCCGCCCTCTCGCCGCTGCTTTCGGCCGGAGCGATGCTGGCGGGAGCCGTATCCCTCAGCCGGGTGCTGTTGATCTGCGGCGTCATCGCGCCTGATATACTGAAGGAGCTTGCGGCATCGCTCGGCCCGGCTGCCGCGATCCTTGCCGTGGGCGGTTGCCTCGCCGGATTGTCGCGGCGCTCCGATGGCGGTTCCGATTTTTCGCCTCGAAATCCGCTGGAAGTGATGGTCGTCATCCGCTTCGCGCTTCTGCTTGCCGTCGTGACCATCGTGACGCGGGCAACTTTGGCAGTCTTTGGAACCCAGTCGCTCGTCGCGGTCGCTTTCATCACGGGGCTCGGCGATCTCGATGCCATTACCCTCTCCATCGCCAAGCTGTCGTCGCAGACCGTACCTGCGGACGCGGCCGCACATGCGATAGCGGTCGCCGCCTTTGCCAATCTTCTGGCGAAAACCGGTCTTGCGGCAACGACAGGAAGCACTGGTTATGCGGTTCGACTGGCGATCACGACCGGCATAGCGACACTTGCAGGCGCCGCCGGCTTATTTCTGGCGTGAACAGCCGTCGCGGGCGCGATATCCCTCAGCCCCGGCGCTTTTGCAAATCATGGACGAAAGCGTCGACGATATCGGCAGTGGAGCGGCATTTTTTTCGGCGGTGAATTGTCGCCGGTGTTGATGATCACACTGAGGCGCCGCCGTCGATGACGATATCCTGACCGACGATATAGGAGGCGGCTGTGGATGCGAGCCAAAGCGCTGCAGCGGCAACCTCGTCGGTCGTTGCCACCCGTTTGGAAGGATTGGTGGCGGCGACGCGAGCGTCACGCGCCGCTCGATCCTCACCGGGACGGATGGAAAGGGGTGTATCCACCGGCCCCGGGCAAAGACAGTTGATGCGGACGCCATGCGGAATGGCTTCCAGCGCCGCCGTGCGCGTCAAGCTGCTGACGGCAGCCTTTGAGGCGGCATAGGCGCCCATGGTGGGGCGCACGATCCGCGCGCCGATATTCGAGCCGATGTTGATGATCGCGCCGCCGCCCGTCGCCTTCATGACCCGGATTTCGTGCTTCATCGACAGCCAAAGCCCGGTCACGTTGACATCAAAGACATGGGCGAAGGCTTCAGCCGCCATTTCGTCGACCGCGCCGCTGAGCACGATACCGGCGGCGTTCACAGCAACATGCAACGGTCCTACCTGGTCGACCAAGGCGCCGACCGACCGCTCATAGGTCACATCGGCTGAAACGGCGAACGCTTCACCACTCCCCTCGCGGATGAGGCGCGCGGTCTCTTCCAGTTCCTCCTGCCGTCGCCCGGCCAACACCACCCTGGCCCCGGAATTGGCGAAGGCAATCGCGATGCTGCGCCCGATGCCGCTGCCGGCGCCGGTGATAAGGGCTGTCTTGCCGGAAAACTCTAAGCTGGCCATGGCTCACCTATTTATGTGTCAATCAGCACAGAAATAGGTTATTGCACCGACCCTGTCTAGAGATTTATATGTCGCTCGACACAGAATGAGGCACCCATGGCTGAACGAGGGCGACCAAGGAATTTCGACCGCGCGCAGGCACTGGACCGGGCGCTGATGGCGTTCTGGCAGAACGGCTTTGCGGCGACATCGATGAACGATCTTGTCGAGGCAATGGGGATCAACTCGCCGAGCATCTACGCAGCATTCGGATCGAAGGAAGCGCTGTTCGCCGAGGCCGTGCAGCATTATCACACAGCTTATGCGGACGACCTGCCGGCAGCACTGAAAAGCGCGCCCGACGCCGCCGGCGGCATCGAAGCCATGTTGGAGGCGGCGGTGGAACTGTTCACCCGCGCGAATAGGCCGCATGGCTGCTTTGTCGTGAACTCCGTGGCGAGCAATGCGCCGAACGGGATCGAAATAGAGCAGACCCTGAAAGAGCTGCGGCAGGGACGGTCGAAGCAGATTGCCGAGCGCCTGACCGAAGATGTGCGCGGCGGCAGACTTCGGGATGATACACCCGTTCAGGAACTGTCGGACCTTTACGCTGCCATCCTTCAAGGCCTCGCTCAAGGCGCGCGCGATGGTCTTGCCAAGGAGCGCCTGCTGACAATCCCCCGCCATTCGAGGGCTCTCATTTCTCCGTGGATGGCAGACAAGAACTCTCGCTAGCGGGAGCGGGCGCCCTGTCTCACGGCAGGCTTCGCCACTCCCCTGGCGGCACGCCGGTGGTCGCTTTAAAAGCTTTGGAAAAATGGCTTTGTGACCCGAAGCCGCAGGCGGAGGCAACGGTTGCAAGGCTGTTTTCGCGGTTGCGAAGGAGCCTTTCTGCTTGCTCGATCCGCCGCGCCGCCACGTAGCGATGCGGAGGCATGCCGAAGCTGACGCGAAACATCTTGGCAAAATGAAAGGTGCTCAAGCCGGCTTCCCGTGCCAGCCGATCAAGCGTCAGCGCCTGCTCGAGGTTGGCGTCGATGTAATCGACGCACCGAGGGTGAAAGCCCTCCGCGCACGGCCTCCTGCCGCGCCTGCCGATTGTGCGATTTCAAGATCCGATGAATGAGAAGCCTACAAACCGCATCGAGAGCGACACGGTCGCTCTTTTCCTGCCAGTTCAAAGGCAAAACCCCTCCCCGGACAATCATCGCCATCGCCGGATCATCACAAAACGTCAGATCCATCAGATCGATATGCCTCGGGTCGATGTCGAACGACGTCAGCGCTTCATAAGCGAGGAGCTCGGGATCGACGTAAAGATGAAACATCCTCAGTGGCCCGCCAATATGCCATTGGCTTTTGTGTTCGGCCGGCAAGAGGCAAAGCTTGCCCGGTGCTCCGCCCGATAGCCGCTTATCCTCGCGAATGACCCTTTCGCCGCCGTCAAGATAGATGCTCAGCGTGTGATGATCGGGGCGCTCGTAGAACGCTTCTCCTGCGCGGTTGGTCCACTCCGCAAGCGACAGTCCCCGGTCGACCGAGCCGGAGCGCTGCAGGCATGCGCCGGATCTTGAGAGCGCTTCTTTAACTGTCAGACGGTGTTGCTGTTCCATGATCCATCGGGGCCTCGTCTCACGAGTTTGAATGGGACGGCGCAGCCGATCAATAGGGCCAAAGGCAAAAAACCCAAGAATATACAATGCCTCCACGGTCTGCGGCATAGACCTGGCTGTTCGGCTCGATATCGATCCTCCCATTGTCGTTGACGGAGTGAAAGACCATGACCGGCCTCTGCTATGCTTTAACCGTGCTGATCTGGGGCACCACCTGGATCGCCATCAAGAACCAGCTTGGCGTCGTTCCGATTGAAGCGTCGATCGCCTACCGCTTCGCCCTCGCCGGCGTGATATTATTTGTAGGCCTGACGGTTGCGAAGAGGCTTCAGCCCATTCCCTTGCGTCATCATCCCTATGTGGTCCTGCAGTCGATCTGTCTCTTTTCCTGTAATTTTCTTTGTTTCTATATCGCCGAAACCTTGGTGCCGAGCGGCATTGTTTCGGTGATCTTTTCAGCTGCGACAATCTTCAATCTTGCCAATGGCATGGTCGCATTTGGCCAGAGGCCGTCGGCGCGCATTCTCCTGGGCGCGGCCTTCGGCGTTGCCGGCATTGTCTGCCTTTTCTGGAATGAAGCTGCCGCCGCCGCATTCGACCGCAACGTGGTGATCGGCGTGATGCTCGCCCTCCTCGGGACATGGTTCTTTTCGGTCGGCAACCTGGTGTCCGTACGCAACAGGAAGCACGGATTGTCGGTGACTTCGGTAAACGCATATGGAATGCTCTACGGTGCGGGCATCGTCTCGGCATTCGCCGCCATTCGGGGTGTTGAATTTACCTTCGATCCTTCAGCGTCCTATGTCGGCTCTCTCCTTTATCTCGCAATTTTCGGCTCCGTAATCGGGTTTACCACCTATCTCACCGTCGTTAATCGGCTGGGAGCAGCCAAAGCCGCTTATATGACCGTCCTCTTTCCCATCGTTGCCCTGACGATTTCGATGTTTTTCGAAGGTTATCAGCTCGGTCCATTGGCGGCTCTCGGGCTCTGCGCCGTACTGGTTGGAAACGTGCTGGTTTTTTCACCAGTGCCTCGACTGGCCGTTTTTACCCGGCGCTTTCGTCTCTGATGTCAGAGCGAATTTCCTTTGACCCCCTCCCCGAAGCGTCTCGGCTGGCCGTTTCGTCGCGCGTCGGGTGCGGTTCACGTCGCAGGCAAAATGGTCGGTTCGGTTGGAAGCGCTGGAGGCCGGCGCCACGGATTTTTTGGCCAAGCCCTTCGACCCGCTGGACGGAAACCGGCTATCCCAAAGGCCTGTCCAGCGACGCAATCCACATCGACGCACGATCGTCGCGGTTGCCGACGTCTTCGAAGCGCTCTGCTCCGATCGGCCATGTAACAGGCCTGGCCGGTCGAGCAGGCTTACGCAAAAATAATTGCCTGCAGCGGATCGCACTTCGATCCGCCTGCATTGCCACTTTCCGGCGCACGGCAGTCTCGAGCGCCTGAGCGCGCCATTCCGCGCGAACGGCGGACAGAAAAGGCGGGGTTTTGCCCCGCCTCATCAACGATCAATTTCGGATGCACCCGGTTAGTGGCTGTCCTTGCCAACCGCGTTTCCGCGACATCCCTTGAGGAAGTCGAGGTCGGCGCCGGTATCGGCCCCTTCGACATGCTGCTGATGCAGGAAGGCATAACCTGATGTCGGCAGGTCGTGGTTCGGCTGCCATTCGGCCAGCCGGCGCGCCAGTTCCTCGTCGGAAATGTCGAGATGCAGACGACGGTTCGGCACATCGAGCTCGATCATGTCGCCATTCTTCACGACCGCAAGCGGCCCGCCGACCGCCGCTTCCGGCGAGGTGTGCAGCACGACGGTGCCGTAGGCGGTTCCGGACATGCGGGCGTCGGAAATGCGCACCATGTCGAGGATGCCCTTCTTCAGCACCTTCGGCGGCAGTCCCATGTTGCCGACTTCGGCCATCCCTGGATAACCCTTCGGCCCACAGTTCTTCATGACCATGATGCAGTTTTCGTCGATGTCGAGATTGTCGTCGTTGATCTTGGCCTTGTAATCGTCGATGTCCTCGAACACGACTGCCCTGCCCTTGTGCACCAGGAGATGCGGCGAGGCCGCCGATGGCTTCAGCACCGCGCCCTTCGGCGCCAGATTGCCGCGCAGCACAACGATGCCGCCCGAAGAGGTCAGCGCCTTTTCAGCGGGCAGGATGACATCCTCGTTCCAGTTGACGACGTCCTTGACCTCGTCCCAGACAGTTTCGCCGGAGACCGTCAGCGCATCCTTGTGCAGCAGGCCCGCTTCGCCGAGGCGCTTCAGCACCACCGGTAGACCGCCGGCATAGAAGAACTCTTCCATCAGGTACTTGCCCGACGGCATCAGGTTGACGATTGTGGGAACGTCGCGGCCGCAGCGGTCCCAGTCGTCGAGCGACAGATCGATGCCGACGCGGCCGGCAATCGCAAGCAGGTGGATGACGGCATTCGTCGATCCGCCGATCGCCGCATTGGTGCGGATGGCGTTTTCGAAAGCCTGTTTCGTCATGATCTCGGAGGGCTTCAGATCGTCCTTGACCATCTGCACGATGCGGCGGCCGGTCAGTTGCGCCATCACCTTACGGCGGGAATCGACGCCAGGGATCGCGGCATTGCCTGAGAGCGCCATGCCGAGCGCTTCGGCCATCGAGGCCATAGTCGAGGCGGTGCCCATCGTGTTGCAGGTGCCCGACGAACGGCTCATCGAGGCTTCCGCCTCGAGGAACTCGGCCTGCGTCATCTCGCCGGCCTTCACCATTTCGGAGAACTTCCACAGATGCGTACCGGAGCCGACGCGTTCGCCGCGGAAATAGCCGTTCAGCATCGGCCCGCCGGTGACGACAATCGACGGCAGGTCGCAGGAGGCGGCCCCCATCAGAAGCGACGGCGTGGTCTTGTCGCAGCCGACCAGCAAGACACAGCCATCCATCGGCTGGCCGCGGATCGCCTCTTCCACCGCCAGTGCGGCAAGGTTGCGGTACATCATCGCGGTGGGGCGGAAGGTGTTTTCGGATGCGGAAAATACCGGCACCTCGAGCGGGAAGCCGCCGGCCTCCCAGACGCCCGCCTTCACCTTCTCGGCGAGCTCTCTCAGATGACCGTTGCACGGGGTCATATCCGACCAGGTGTTGAGGATGCCGATTACCGGCCTTCCATCGAACAGGTCGTGGGGATATCCCTGGTTCTTAAGCCAGCCGCGGTGATAGATCACGTCGCGGCTCGTGCCGCCGTACCATTCCTGCGACCTCAGCCTGCGCGGCCATTCTGCTTTTTTCTTCATAGTCTCTGTCCTTCAGGATACCCCCTGATCGCCTCGTACGATCAGGGTTATCGCACTTCGTCTCAAGCCAGCGTGTAGGCGGTCTTGACGGTTGTGTAGAATTCGGCGGCGTACTTGCCCTGCTCGCGCGGGCCGTAGGACGAGCCCTTGCGGCCGCCGAAGGGGACGTGGAAATCGACGCCGGCGGTCGGCAGGTTGACCATGACCATGCCGGCTTCCGAATTGCGCTTGAAGTGCGTCGCATGTTTCAGGCTGGTCGTCGCGATGCCGGCCGAAAGCCCGAACGGCGTGTCGTTGGCGATGGCGAGCGCCTCGTCATAATCCTTCGCCCGGATCACCGAGACCACAGGTCCGAAGATCTCTTCGCGCGAAATACGCATCTGGTTGGTCGCTTCGGTAAACAGCGTCGGCTGCAGGTAGAAGCCGGGCGTGTCGCGGGAAATCACCTCGCCGCCGAAGGCGAGCTTGGCGCCTTCCGACTTGCCGATCTCGATATAGTCGGTATCGGTCTTCAGCTGCCGCTCGTCGACGACGGGGCCGATATGCGTGCCGGCTTTCAGCGCATTGTCGACGACGAGCGTCTTCAGCTTGTCGGTCAGCGCCGCGACGAACTTGTCGTGAATGCCTTCGGTGACGATCAGGCGCGACGATGCGGTGCAGCGTTGGCCGGTGGAGAAGAAGCCGGAATTGGCGGCGGCCTCGACGGCGACCGACAGATCGGCGTCGTCGAGCACGACCATCGGGTTTTTGCCGCCCATCTCCAGCTGGAACTTGCGGTTATGCTCGATCGAGGCGGCGGCGACGCGCCGGCCGGTGCCGGTGGAGCCGGTAAAGGTGATGCCGTGAACGTCGGGGCTTTCGAGCATCGCCTGTCCGACGACCGAGCCCTTGCCCATGACGAGGTTCAACACGCCCTTCGGCAGGCCGGCGCGGTTGAGGATGTCGACGATCGCCCAGGAACAGGCGGGCACCAGTTCGGCCGGCTTGAAGACGACGGTGTTGCCGTAGCAAAGCGCCGGCGCGATCTTCCAGGCCGGGATGGCGATCGGGAAGTTCCACGGCGTGATGATACCGATGACGCCGAGGCCCTCGCGGGTGATTTCGACGCCGATGTTCGGGCGTACCGACGGGATGACTTCGCCGGCCAGCCGCAGGGCCTCGCCTGCGAAAAATTCGAAGATCTGCGAAGCGCGGATGACCTCGCCGGTGGCCTCAGGCAGGGTCTTGCCTTCTTCGCGGGCAAGCAGCGCGCCGAGCTCGTCCTTGCGCGCCATGATCTCGTCGCCGGCTTTCTTCAGGATGACGTGGCGTTCCCAGATGCCGGAGCGCGACCAGGCCGGGAAAGCGGCCCTGGCGGCGGCGATGGCGTTTTTGGTGTCTTCGGCGCTGCCGTCGGCATAGAGGCCGACGACTTCGTTGGTATCGGACGGATTGATGTTCTTCGTCGCGTTGGTGCCGACCCATTCGCCGGCGATCAGGTTTTGATAAATGGTCATGGGCTGAATGAGCCTCCTTTACCGTTTATGAGAAATTAGAGCTGCCTGACGGCAATCTCTTCTTCGGCGGCCACCTTCAGCGGATTGCGCAGCGGCAGGCCGAATTCGGCGACTTCGATTTCGAAGACATCACCCTCTTCCGCCTTGATGCCGTCGGCGAAGGAGAGCGTCGCCGTGCCGAACATATGGACATGGACATCGCCCGGAACACGGAAGATGCCGTATTTGAAATGGTGATATTCGAGATTGGCGAAGGTGTGCGACATGTTCGCCTCGCCCGACAGGAAGGGCTTTTCGAAGATCACCTTGTCGCCGCGCTTGATGCGCGAGGTGCCGCGGATGTCGTCCGGGGCGGCGCCGATGCGGATTTCCGGACCATAGGCGGCGGGGCGCAGTTTCGAGTGGGCCAGATAGAGGTAGTTGATCCGCTCGGTGACGTGGTCCGAAAACTCGTTCGACAAAGCGAAGCCGATGCGGAATGGCGAGCCGTCCTTGGCGATCACGTAAATGCCAGCCATTTCAGGCTCTTCGCCACCATCGAGCGCGAAAGAGGGCGAGACGAGCGGCGCGCCCGGGGCGGCAGCGCCGTAGCCGTTGCCCTTGTAGAACCATTCGGGCTGCACACCCTTTTCGCCAGCCTTCGGCTTGCCGTTCTCAAGGCCCATCTTGAACATCTTCATCGAGTCGGTCAGCGTTTCCTCGGCCGCCTCGCTGGTCTTCTTGTGCATGGAATCACGGGTGGCGGCGGAGCCGAGATGCGTGAGACCAGTGCCGGTCAGATGCAGGTGGGCAGCGTCCGGATGGGTGATCGGCGGCAGGAAGCGGCCTTCCGCATAGACCTTCTCAAGATCGACGGCATCACCGTAACCATGCGCCTCGATGACTGAAGCAAGCGACTTGCCGCCGTCGGCGGCTTCCATCGCCAGCGCATAGACGCTGCCGGCATTCTTCACCGATCTTGCAGCGCCGCCCTGCTCGCGCACGGCGACGACGATCTCTCCGTTGGCACCCTTGATCTGGGAAATAAGCACGACTTCGATCCTTCTCGTTCCGGCGAAGACCAGGAAAAGCTCCGCCTGTCCGGCTCCATCAAGAGCCGGAATTGATCACTCATATGACTGCGAATGCGGGGCTGCGCTTGAGCGCTCAGCCCTTGTTCTTGTTGTAGACGTCGAAGAACACGGCGGCGAGAAGCACCGCGCCCTTGACCATCTGCTGCGAGTCGGTGCCGAGGCCGTGGATCGACATGCCGTTGTTCATGATGCCCATGATCAAGGCGCCGATGACCGCACCGGTCACCTTGCCGACGCCGCCCTGGGCCGACGCGCCGCCGATGAAGCAGGCGGCAATGACGTCGAGTTCGAGGCCGAAGCCGCCCTTGGCCGTCGCCGAATTGAGGCGCAGCGCCACGATCAGGCCGGCGAGACCAGCCAGCAGGCCCATATTGGCGAAGGTCAGGAAGGTCAGCCGCTCGGTGTTGATACCGGAAAGCTTGGTCGCCTTCTCATTGCCGCCCATGGCGTAGATGCGGCGGCCGATCGTGGTGCGACGGGTAATAAAGGCGTAGGCCGCGACCAGGGCCAGCATGACGACCAGCACGTTCGGGAAGCCGCGATAGATCGACAGCTGGTAGCCGAGCGCCAGAATGGCGATGGTGACGAGGGCGTTCTGGGCGAGGAAGAAGCCCAAGGGCTCGACGTCATTGCCATGCTTCTCGTTCGACAGCCGCTTGCGCCATGCGAGATAGAAGAGCGCGACGGCGCCGATCACGGTCAGAATGATCGAGGTCGAGTTGATGCCGCCCATATCGAACAGGTTCGGCAGGAAGCCGATGCTGATCAGCTGGAACTCCGGCGGGAACGGACCGATGCTGGTGCCGGTCCCCGATGCGGTCATCACGAACAGCGTCAGCCCGCGGAAGACCAGCATGCCGGCGAGCGTGACGATGAAGGACGGGATCTTGTGATAGGCGACGAAATAACCCTGGACGCCGCCGACGAGCGCACCCATGGCAAGGCATACGACACCCGCCAGGACATAGTTGGTGTGCCATTGCACGGTCATCACCCCGGCGATGGCGCCGATGAAACCGACGACGGAACCGACCGAAAGATCGATATGGCCGGCGACGATGACCAGCAGCATGCCGAGCGCCATGATGACGATGAACGAGTTCTGCAGGATGATGTTGGTCAGGTTGAGCGGCCTGAAGAGAACGCCGCCGGTCGAAATCTGAAAGAACACCATGATCGCGATCAGCGCGATGAACATGCCGTATTCCCGGATGTTGCCGCGAACGTAGTCTCCGATCGAGACGACGCGCCCTTGCTCAGCGATGGGTTGGTTGATCGGCGTCATTGTTTCTTCTCTCCTGAGCGCATGATGGCGCGCATGATGGTTTCCTGGCTCGCTTCTCCCTTCGGCAGTTCCGCAACGATACGCCCTTCATTCATGACGTAGATGCGGTCGCAGGTGCCCAGAAGTTCCGGCATTTCCGACGAGATCATCAGAACGGCTTTGCCGTCAGCCGCGAGCTGATTGATGATAGTATAGATTTCGTATTTTGCACCCACATCGATACCGCGCGTCGGCTCGTCGAGGATCAAAACATCGGGATTGGAGAACAGCCACTTCGACAGCACCACCTTCTGCTGGTTGCCGCCGGAAAGATTGACCGTTTCCTGGAAGATGCTGGAAGAGCGGATGCGCAGCTTCGAGCGATAGTCGGTAGCGACCCGGGATTCCTTGACGCTGTCGATGACCGATGCATTCGACACCGCCTTCAGATTGACCAGCGTCGTATTGTGCAGGATCGTGTCGTTGAGCACCAGGCCGAGCTGCTTGCGGTCTTCGGTGACATAGGCGAGACCGGAATCGATCGCCCGGCGCACGGTGCTGACATCGACCGGCTTGCCGTGCATCAGCACTTCGCCGGATACTTTGTGCCCGTAGGATTTGCCGAACAGGCTCATGGCGAATTCGGTGCGCCCCGCCCCCATCAGACCGGCGATGCCGACGACTTCGCCCTTGCGGACGGTGACGTTGATATTGTGCAGGACCTGGCGGTCGCGGTGATGCTGGTGATAGGCGTTCCAGTTCTTCACTTCGAGAATGGTTTCGCCGATCGGCACCGAACGCGGGGGGTAGCGGTCTTCGAGATCGCGGCCGACCATGTTGCGGATGATGATGTCTTCGCTGATCTCGTCCGCATGACAGTCAAGCGTCTTGACCGTCATGCCGTCGCGCAGAACGGTGATCTGGTCGGCGACCTTGCGGATTTCGTTCAGCTTGTGGGAAATGATGATCGAGGTGATGCCCTGCTTGCGGAATTCCATCAGCAGCGTCAGCAGCGCGTCGGAATCGCTTTCGTTGAGCGAGGCGGTGGGCTCGTCGAGAATGAGCAGCTTGACACTCTTCGACAGCGCCTTGGCGATCTCGACGAGCTGCTGCTTGCCGACGCCGATGTCGGTCACCAGCGTGTTCGGAGATTCCGACAGGCCGACCTTCTTGAGCAGCTGCTTGGTGCGATTGAACGTCTCGTCCCAGCTGATGACGCCGCTCTTGGCATTCTCGTTGCCGAGGAAGATGTTCTCGCCGATCGACAGCAACGGCACCAGCGCCAGTTCCTGGTGAATGATGACGATGCCGATTTCTTCGGAATCCTTCAGGACCTTGAAGTTGCGCGTCTCGCCTTCATAGACGATGTCGCCGTCATAACTTCCGGTGGGGTAGACGCCCGATAGGACTTTCATCAGGGTCGATTTGCCGGCCCCGTTTTCGCCGACCAATGCGTGAATTTCACCCTTGCGAACCTTGAGGTTCACGTTCTCCAGCGCCTTGACGCCCGGGAACGTCTTGGTGATGCTCCGCATTTCGAGGATGGTATTGTCCATAGTCAAAGTTCCAGCGCCGTGAGCCGCCAAGCGGCTTGGCGATCATAAAATCGAAGACCGGAACCCGCAAGCGCGGGTTCCGGCCTCCTGCTTAACGTCTTACTTCAGCTTGTCTTCAGAGTAGTAACCGCTGTCGACGAGGATCTGCTTGTAGTTGGTCTTGTCGACGGCAACCGGCTTCAGCAGGTAGGACGGAACGACCTTGACGCCGTTGTCGTAGGTCTTGGTGTCGTTGACCTCAGGCTCCTTGCCGGACATGACGGCATCGACCATGGCAACAGTGACCTTGGCGAGTTCGCGGGTGTCCTTGAAGATCGTCGAGTGCTGTTCGCCAGCGATGATCGACTTGACCGACGGGATTTCAGCGTCCTGGCCGGTGACGATCGGCAGCGGCTGAGCAGCCGTACCGTAACCAACGCCCTTCAGCGAGGAGATGATACCGATCGACAGACCGTCGTAAGGCGACAGAACGGCGTCGACCTTGGCGTCGGTGTAGTTAGCCGAGAGCAGGTTGTCCATGCGGGCCTGGGCCGTTGCCGGATCCCAACGCAGGGTGCCGACCTTGTCCATGCCGGTCTGGCCGGACTTCACGACGAGCTTGCCGGAGTCGATGTAGGGCTGCAGGACGGACATGGCGCCATCATAGAAGAAGAAGGCGTTGTTGTCGTCCGGCGAACCGCCGAAGAGTTCGATGTTGAACGGGCCCTTGCCATCCTTGAGGCCGAGGCCGTCAACGATGGAGTTTGCCTGCAGAACGCCGACCTGGAAGTTGTCGAAGGTCGCGTAGTAATCGACATTGCCCGAATCGCGGATCAGACGGTCATAAGCGATGACCTTGATGCCGGCGTCATGAGCCTTCTGAAGAACGTCGGAAAGCGTCGTACCGTCGATCGAAGCGATAACCAGAACCTTGGCGCCCTTGGTGACCATGTTTTCGATCTGCGAAAGCTGGTTCGGAATATCGTCGTCGCCATACTGCAGGTCCGTGGCATAACCGGCAGCTTCGAGCTGCTTGACGATGTTGTTGCCGTCGTCGATCCAGCGGGCCGAAGCCTTGGTCGGCATGGCAATGCCGACGGTGCCCTTGTCGGCGGCCATTGCCGGTGCAACGAACGAAGCGACGCCGAAGGCAGCCGCAGCCATCAATGAGATAATGGACTTCATTTCTCTCTCCCTTGTTAATAGAGCAGCGGACGAAAAATCGCCCGCCCCGAAACTGTGGCAGGTTCCGTATTGGATAGTTACTTCAGATGGTGAGAAACGAAGTAGGTCTCCTCCACGATCTCACACGTGTTGAGTGCCAACCAGCACACGGCGGCAAACTGGTATGGATTCCTATAACTGTCAAATAGAATAACTGGTAAAGTGCATAACAATTTTGGTATATCGTTAAAAAGTATTACTTTTGATGGAGCGCAGCGAGGAGGCTGCAACCATGACGATTGTTTCAGAGCCCATTTCGATGGACCATGTCGATATCCACAGCGATAGTTTCGGCAATGACAGCCTTTTACGTGCAGGACTTAAGCTGAATCACCTGCGGATGATCGTCGCAATCGAAGATAGCGGACAGATTTCCGCAGCTGCGGAAGTCCTGAACATTTCACAGCCCGCGGCATCGCGCATGCTGTCCGAAATGGAATCAATTACCAAGACCCAGCTCTATGAACGCGTCGCTCGCGGCGTGGTACTGACGACCTTCGGCGCAGCACTTGCCAGACGGGCGCGGAAGATCCTCCTGGAGCTGCGCGAGGCGAGCCGCGAAATCGGCGAACTGAAGAGCGGCAAGGGCGGCTCGGTCTTCATCGGCGCGGTGACGGCGCCGGCCATGAGCCTCGTCGTGCCGGCGATCAACAGGGTGCGCAAGGCCTATCCCGGCATCGAGATCAACATCCAGGTGGAGACCAGCAACGTGCTCGCCCGCGAACTGCTCGCCGCCCACCACGACTTCATCATCAGCCGCATTCCCGACGATCTCAACCCGCGCCTGTTCGAGGTGACGGAGATCGGCATCGAGCGCGCCTGCCTGATCGTGCGCAGCCGCCATCCGCTGCTGAAAAAGAAAAAGACCAGCAGCCTTTCCGACATCAGGGATTACGACTGGGTGTTCCAGTCGCCGGGCACGCTGCTGCGCCGGACGATCGAGGATATTTTCCTGTCGCGCGGCGTGGCGCTGCCGGAAAATATCGTTAACACCTCGTCGCTGCTTTTAACCTGCGCCATCGTCTGCGAAACCGATGCGATCGCTCCTGTCGCCACCGACGTCGCCCAGTTCCTCTCCAGCCAAAGCGCCAGGGCTTCCGACGTGCGCACGCTGCCGATCGATTTCGACATCAACGTCAAGCCTTACAGCCTGATCACCGCCAGGGAACGGGCGCTGCCGCCGAGCGCCAGGCTACTCTATGACATCATTCTGGAGGAAAGCCTGAAGCAGGCAGGCTGACGCGGCCCGCAAGCCCGGCGCCATCTTGCCCATCTTAAATGCGCGCCGGAGCAATTCCAGCAAAAGGCGCCAGCGGTTTTTGCGTCCGGAAATTGCGTGAAAAAATTAGAGCACGTCGGGTGTTTCCAGCGGGATGCTCTTGAGGATGCGGGATGCTGTTCGGACAGTCGGTATTTCAATCAGTGCTCGAACGGCTGAAGGCCGAGGACGAGACGGCTGAAGAGGCCGAAGCGCCCGCCGCCCACCGTGTGGCAGGCCTCGGCACCGGCTTTGCTTTCGATGTCATGGAGGGCGTCTCGGTCGCCTCGCGGCGGATCGGCGAAGCCTATTTCGACAATCTGGATCTCGACGCCGCCGCCGGGTTTACCGAGAAACCGACGGCTTTGCCGGAACCAGAGCCCGCAATGCCCGACCATCTCACCCGCACGGCGCCGCAAGAGGTTGCCGCCGAACTGGCGATCTCGGCCGCCGACACGCCGCTGACGCTCAGCGAGAAGCGCCGCGCCTTCGCCCGCGCCAATCATCCCGACGGCGTCGCGCTGCCCTTCCGCGAGAATGCGACGAAACGGATGATGCTGGCCAATCTGCTGATCGACGAGGCGCTGCGGCGATTGGGCCGCTGACTGGTTTCAGTCTGCCTGCCCGTCCCTGGTGGGCTTTTCCGCGGATATCTCCGCAAGCTCTTCCTCTCCCTCGTCATTGACGTCAGGCTCGGCCATCGCCTGGGTGACTTCAGGCTGCGGATTGAAGGTCCAGAACAGCATATAGAAGGAATAGGCGCCCGCCGCGGCCGAAAGCACCGCCCAGAAGGGATCGCCGCCGACAATCTCGAACGCCGCCCAGCCGAAGCAGACGGCAACGATGGCGACACGCACCCAAAGGCGCCGGTATGCCGGATGGTTCGGATCAATCAGTTGCATCTGTGCCCCGCGGTCGCATATGTCACCGTGCCCATGGCATGTGTCACACCGGCCATGGCATTTGTCGCGCTTGTCTTTAGTTTGAATCTTGCAAATGTGAAAGAGCGGCGGGCTTGACGCGACGCAGAGAAGATGGAATGAAAATTCCAGATTTTTGGCAATTCGGTTTATTTGTTCCGAATTCAAGGGAGGTTGCTATGACAGTGAGATTTGGTCTTCTCGGCGCCGGCCGCATCGGCAAGGTTCATGCGAAAGCCGTCAGCGGCGACGCCAATGCGACGCTGGTCGCGGTGGCCGACGCCTTTCCGCAGGCGGCCGACGCCATCGCCTCCGCCTATGGCTGCGAAGTGCGCACCATCGAGGCGATCGAGGCGTCCAAGGATATCGACGCCGTCGTCATCTGCACGCCGACCGATACCCATGCCGACCTGATCGAGCGCTTCGCCCGCGCCGGTAAGGCGATCTTCTGCGAAAAGCCTGTTGATCTCGACGTCGCCCGCGTCAAGGCCTGCATCAAGGTGGTGGAAGAGACCGGCGCCAAGCTGATGGTCGGCTTCAACCGTCGCTTCGACCCGCATTTCATGGCGGTGCGCAAGGTGATCGACGACGGCAAGATCGGCGATGTCGAAATGGTGACGATCACCTCGCGCGATCCCGGCGCCCCGCCGGTTGATTACATCAAGCGCTCGGGCGGCATCTTCCGCGACATGACGATCCACGATTTCGACATGGCCCGCTTCCTGCTCGGCGAAGAGCCGGTCTCGGTGCTGGCAACCGCCGCCGTCCTCGTCGACAAGGCGATCGGCGAAGCCGGCGATTATGACAGCGTCTCGGTGATCCTGCAGACCAAATCCGGCAAGCAGGCCGTCATTTCCAACTCCCGCCGCGCCACCTATGGCTACGACCAGCGCATCGAAGTGCACGGCGCCAAGGGCATGGCCGCGGCCGAAAACCAGCGCCCGGTCTCGATCGAAGTGGCAAACGGCGATGGCTACACCCGCCCGCCGCTGCATGATTTCTTCATGACCCGCTACACCGAAGCCTACGCCAACGAAATCGCCGCCTTCATCGCCGCCATCGAAAAGGGCACGAAGATTTCGCCTTCCGGCGCCGATGGCCTGGCGGCTCTGGTGCTTGCCGATGCGGCGGTGCAGTCGGTCAAGGAAGGCAAACTCGTCAAGATTGGCTGACAGCTGGCTTTTGAACGGATAGGTTTGAGATGGCCGGGTGTTTTGCCCGGCCGTTTTGCGTTTGTGCATAGCGCTATTCCCCACTGTTTTGCTCCGGAAGTTCCTCATCCTCCGTCATGCGCAGCCGAGCACCCACGCCACATCCGCCGGCAGTCGTAGGTGCGTTTGCGCCAAACGCGCACTCAGCGAAGCGGATGAGGCGTCACCGGGCGGGCGCTATAACAGGCATGGGAAAGGAACCCGCGCCATCCGAAATGTCGAGGGCCTGTTTGGCGGCAGCGTATCTCCAGCCTCTGTCATTCCAGGCCTTGAGCCTGGAATCCATGGCCGCAGCCGATCGAGCCGGCCAAAGGTTCAGAGCGTTTGAAGGACCCCTCCTCACAAGGGGGAGGGACTAAGATGCCGCACCGCTTGCGATGACCTTCACCGAAACAATTTGTAGTGCCGCGACAGCAAGCAAGACTTCGAATTCGGGCGCCGTCGGGCGCGACGGGTTAAGCCCCTCCCCCTTGTGAGGAGGGATTGGGCGGGGTCTTGGGCAGCCACATAGCACCGCGGACGCGACCTCTCCCGCCGTCATTCCTGTGCTCGTCACAGGAATCCAGCCACCGCGCGTCGGCGCGGTGAATGACTCTCATTCGACGAGAAAGTGTCTCCCGCGCCCAAAGACTTGGCGCACTGGATTCCTGTGACGGGCACAGGAATGAGGATGCATGAGGAGATGCGACCTGCTCATTGTCAGTGGTGGATCCGGCTTAACTGACGGTGGGTGGCGCTATAACGGTGCCGAACCAGCTTGTGGCATGGGTGTTTGGGCGCTTTATCTTCCTGGAAATATCTTCGTGAAGCTGCGCACTTACCACTTTAATTGGGATTTTTTCGACAGGAGGGAATCGCGATATGGGAACGACGATTGAGGTCGGGACGATAAAAGATGTCGAGCCATGGGCGCAGCTTCGCGTCGCGCTATGGCCGCATCACTCGCTTGAAGATCATCGAGGTGAGTTGAGCCGGGCGTTTCTTTCAGAAAATGCAGAAGCAGTGGCGTTCATCGCTCGAAATGCTGCGAATGAAGCTGTCGGGTTTGCCGAGGCCACGTTGCGGCATGATTGTGTGAATGGATGCAGCAGCTCGCCCGTTCTGTTCCTCGAGGGGATTTATGTCCGGCCCGTTGACAGGCGAAAGGGTATCGCAGGACTGCTTTGCAATGCCGTTGCCGATTGGGGGAAGTCGCTTGGGTGTGTTGAGTTTGGCTCTGACGCACCGCTTGAGAATTCGGCCAGCCATGCGCTCCATGCCGCTTTGGGATTTGAGGAGACACAACGCGTCGTGTTCTTCCGAAAGCTGCTGTAGGCCGGGGCTGGGGGCTTCAATCCCCGCCCTGCCCTCCCGAGATCACGATATCCTGGTCGATCACCGATAGTGCCCGGTTAAGATGGCCTTCGAAGACGAGGATCGGTTCGTCTGGCACCACGCGGATTTCCGGCATGCCTTCCATGCGGACGATATGGGACTGGCCGAGGCCTTCTTCGATGCCTTGGCGGAGCAGGTCGTAATAACGGGTGCCCGGGCCAGTGATGGCGATGGGCATGCGTTCGGTGAGGCTGAGCATGCGGGAAAGGCCGTTGCCAAGCGCCAGGCCCGCCTGGCGGAAGGCGATGGTGGAGGTGCGGTGGCCCTGGCGGGCTTTGGCGGCGATTTTGTCGAGTTCCGTGACGGGGACGAATTTGGCCGGGATGGTATCGAGCGGCACTTCGAAGGCGCTGCGCAGGATGGCGTAGAAGCCGGCATAGGCTTCGATGCAGCCGCGGGTGCCGCAGCGGCAGAGACCGCCACCCGCCATGTGCAGCATGTGACCGAAATTCGGGGCCGAGATCTCCTGGCTGGTCTGGCCGCCGCGCCTGACAATGCCGAGGCCGATGCTGTGGCCGAGCGACAGGGCGGCGAGCGAGCGGAAATCGGCGCCCTTGACGACCTCCTCGCGGGCGCCGAGCGCGGCTGCGACCAGCAGCGTCTCGTTGTCGAGGATGACCTTGGCCTGCCAGTCCGGCCGCAGAACCGATTCGAAATCGATCTGATCGCTGCCGAAGATCGGCGACCATAGAAGCACCGGCTCTGTTGAGTTGACCAGGCCCTTGCTGCTGATCGAGATCAGCAGCACTTTCTCCTGGGAAATCCGGGAGCGCTCGAGAATGCGGGAGAGCCCGGCGCGTACTCCTTCAACGAAGCGGGCAGCCCCTGCGGGATCATGCGAGCGCTCCTCGCTGAAGCGGTCGATCAGCTTGCCGGCATAATCCACGAGCGAATATTGCACGGCATCGGACGAGATGATGACGACAATGAGATAGCCGCAATCGCGGCGCTGGCGCAGCAGCACGCGCGGCCGGCCGCGGCCGCTGGCGGCCTGCTGCTCCGATTTTTCGATGATATGGGCGCGTTCCAGATCGGCGGTGATCGCCGAGATGGTGGCCGAGGAAAGGCCGGTGAAATCGGATATTTCGGTATGGGCGAGCGCGCCGTGACGGCGCAGCACGGACAGCACGAGCACGCTGTTTCTCTGCCGGACCAGCTCCGTGCTCGACTTGGTCAGCATGAATGCCGCCCTCTCCCCTATGCCAAAATTCAATAGTTAGAGCATGATGCCGCCCGAAAACCGCTCACACTTTTCGGCATCATGCTTCTCTCCGCCCTCGCTTCCACTGCATCGCCAACCGCCGTTCCGCAGGGGAAAATAAGCTGACGGCCCAGTGTTGACAGCCGAAAAAATCTCTGACATCAAATTTCTCGACTGTCGAGAAAATAATCCGAATTTTCCTCGACAGCTTTTCGCGGTGGCCGGAGGAAGCATGGGCTGGGCCGGTCGCAACTCACTCGGGAGGATAGTATGAAGTCTATTTTGAAATTGATGGCAGGCGCGGCCATTCTCGTTTCCGTGCATACGGCTGCCATGGCTGCCGATCTCGTCGTCGGCGTTTCCTGGTCGAATTTCCAGGAAGAGCGCTGGAAGACCGATGAAGCCGCGATCAAGAAAGCTCTCGAAGCCAAGGGCGCCAAGTATATTTCCGCTGACGCGCAGTCTTCGGCCGCCAAGCAGCTGACCGACGTCGAATCGCTGATCTCGCAGGGCGCCAACGCGCTGATCATTCTCGCCCAGGATTCCGACGCCATCGGCCCGGCAATCGAAAAGGCCGCCGCCGAAGGCATCCCGGTCGTCGGCTACGACCGCCTGATCGAAAATCCGGCTGCCTTCTACATCACCTTCGACAACAAGGAAGTCGGCCGCCTGCAGGCCGAGGGCGTCTTCAAGGCCAAGCCGGAAGGCAATTACGTCTTCATCAAGGGCTCGTCCTCCGACCCGAATGCCGACTTCCTGTTCTCGGGCCAGCAGGAAGTGCTGAAGGCCGCGATCGACGCCGGCAAGATCAAGAATGTCGGCGAGGCCTATACGGACGGCTGGCTGCCGGAGAACGCCCAGCGCAACATGGAGCAGTTCCTGACCGCCAACAACAACAAGGTTGACGCCGTTGTTGCATCCAACGACGGCACGGCCGGCGGCGCGATCGCAGCGCTCGACGCCCAGGGCCTCGCCGGCTCCGTTCCGGTTTCCGGCCAGGACGGCGACAAGGCGGCGCTGAACCGCATCGCGCTCGGCACCCAGACGGTTTCCGTCTGGAAGGACAGCCGCGAACTCGGCAAGCGCGCTGCCGAAATCGCTCTCGACCTTGCCGGCGGCAAGGACATGGGCAAGGTCGACGGCGCCCAGGCTTTCAAGGGCGGCCCGAAGGGCGTGGAAATGCAGTCGGTTTTCCTGAAGCCGCTGGCAATCACCAAGGAAAACCTGAACGTCGTCATCGACGCCGGCTGGATCTCCAAGGCTGAAGCCTGCCAAGGCGTCAAGGCCGGCACGGTCGCCGCCTGCAAGTAAGCAAGCTTCGAACGTAATTGCCGGCGCCGCAGCGGAAAGACCGTTGCGGCGCCGGATGCGGATGAGACCTCCAAGGATGAGTTTCTCCGCCTCGCCGCACCATCGCGGACCTGCATTCCCTGCCGGAAGGGTGTCGCGACGCCACGCCACGGTTTCCGGAAGCATCGTGATGGTCAGTTGAAGAACAGACGAATGACGCCGCCCACAGTTTCGGGCACGCCGGCGCAGCCGTCCAAACATGATGGGGGAACGGCAAACCCATGGCCGAAATGGTAAAATCAACAGCATCAAGCGGGCCGCGAACGGCGGAAGCCAATCCGGTGACCCGCTTCTTCCGCGCGACCGAGATCGACACACGCCTGCTCGGCATGATCGGCGCGCTCATCATCATCTGGATCGGTTTCCACATCATCACCGGCGGCCTGTTTCTGACCCCGCGCAATCTCTGGAACCTCTCGGTTCAGACGACCGATATCGCGATCATGACGACGGGCATGGTGCTGATCATCGTCACCCGCAACATCGACCTTTCCGTCGGATCCGTGCTCGGCCTCTGCGGCATGATCATGGGCGTGACCCAGGCGAAAATCCTGCCTGAGTATATCGGCTTCGACAGCCCCTTCACCTGGGCGATCACGCTGCTGGTCGGCATTGCGGCGGGCTTCCTGATCGGCGCCTTCCAGGGCATGATCATTGCCTTCCTGAACGTTCCCTCCTTCATCGTCACCCTCGGCGGCCTGCTGGTCTGGCGCGGCGCGACCTGGCTCGTCACCAGCGGCCAGACGGTCGCCCCCATGGACCAGACCTTCCGCATCATGGGCGGCGGCGCTGAGGGCTCGATCGGCGCCACCTGGAGCTGGATCGTCGGCATCGCCGCCTGCCTCTTCGTCATCGCCAGCATTATCGGCTCGCGCCGGCAGCGCCGCCGCTTCGGCTTTCCGCGCCGGCCGATCTGGGCGGAATATTTCCTCGCCGTCCTCAGCTGCGTGCTGATCCTCGGCGCCGTCTCGATCGCCAACAGCTATTACTGGCCGATCAACATCGCCAAGAAATATGCCGAGACCAACAACATCCCCTGGCCCGAAACCGGCCTGGACATTCCCTACGGCATCGCCGTGCCGGTGCTGATCGCGATCGTCGTCGGCATCATCATGACCTTCATCGCCACCCGCCTGCGCTTCGGCCGCTACGTCTTCGCAATCGGCGGCAACCCCGAGGCAGCCGAACTCGCCGGCATCAAGACCCGCTGGGTGACGGTGCGCATCTTCGCGCTGATG
Organism: Rhizobium sp. 268; assembly: GCF_036571585.1. NCBI lineage: Bacteria > Pseudomonadati > Pseudomonadota > Alphaproteobacteria > Hyphomicrobiales > Rhizobiaceae > Rhizobium > Rhizobium sp. 268. The sequence continues at coordinate 74,681 of NZ_JAPPSO010000011.1, forward strand.
GGCGTTCTTGCGGCCATTGCGGCGGCGATTTCCACCGCCCGCCTCAACGCCGCCACCAACTCGCAGGGCACGCTCGACGAGCTCTACACCATCGCCGCCGCCGTGATCGGCGGGACGTCGCTGGCGGGCGGCACCGGCACGATTGCCGGCGCCATGCTCGGCGCGCTCGTCATGCAATCGCTGCAATCGGGCATGGTTCTCGCCCATGTCGACACCCCGCTGCAGAGCGTCGTCGTCGGCACTGTCCTCGTCGTGGCGGTCTGGCTCGACACCGTCTATCGCGCCCGTGCCAAGTGAGAGGAGCCCTAGACATGGCTGATCAACGCACTCCCCTTGTGGAACTGAAAAACATCTCGATCTCCTTCGGCGGCATCCACGCCGTGGACAATGCCTCGGTCGATCTCTATCCCGGCGAGGTGGTCGCTCTTCTCGGCCACAACGGCGCCGGCAAATCGACGCTGATCAAGATCCTCTCCGGCGCCTATAAGCGCGACAGCGGCGACATCCTGATCAACGGCGAGCCGGCCGACATCCGCAACCCGCGCGATGCCAAGAAATACGGCATCGAGACGATCTACCAGACGCTTGCCGTTGCCGACAATGTCGACGCCGCCGCCAACCTCTATCTCGGCCGCGAGCTGAAAACCCGCTGGGGCACGCTCGACGACGTGGCGATGGAGGCTTCGGCGCGCGAGGTGATGGGGCGGCTCAACCCCAACTTCAAGCGCTTCAAGGAGCCGGTGAAGGCGCTTTCCGGCGGCCAGCGGCAATCGGTAGCAATCGCCCGCGCCATCCTCTTCAACGCCCGCATCCTGATCATGGACGAGCCGACGGCCGCCCTCGGCCCCCAGGAGACGGCGCAGGTGGGCGAGCTGATCAAGCAGCTGAAGAAGGAAGGCATCGGCATCTTCCTCATCAGCCACGACATCCACGACGTCTTCGACCTCGCCGACCGCGTCTCGGTGATGAAGAACGGCCAGCTCGTGGGCCACGCCCGCACCGAAGATGTGACCAAGGACGAAGTGCTGGGGATGATCATCCTCGGCAAGGTGCCGCCCAAGGCCATCCCCGGCCCCGGCGCCATGCAGATCTGAGCGCCGCTAAAGCGCCCTGCCCCAGACAACCCGCTCCGCCGCCCGCAAGGCCGGCGGAGTTTTTCGTTCGACCCCAAGGCTGACGAACAAAAACACCCCGTAAACCGCAAGCATCGGTATTTCTGAGAAATTCGCGATTGAAGCCGGCCGCAAGCTAGGCTAAGAACCACCCATCGGACAGGCGATTCAAACCGCCTCAGGCATGCACCCGTAGCTCAGCTGGATAGAGTGTTGGATTCCGATTCCAAAGGTCACAGGTTCGAATCCTGTCGGGTGCGCCAACTTTCTCGTTCTCGATCGCCACATAAGTGCGGACTAGATACCACTAAGCGCGGACTGTGAACACATAAACGCGGATTGACGCTCGAGTTCCGAGTCACTCGAGATTTGATGGTTCCAATTGGACTGAGCGTTGTTGGGAGGCCTGAGCGTCCAAGAAGGCTGGCCTGTCGGTCACCACCGACGTAGTTTATTGTCTACCTGCGCGCTGCTTGTTCCCTAACCTGGCGTATGGCGTCGTTGAATCCTTTCGGCGTCCCGCTCGAACCCGCCAGCTTTCCGACCCTGACTTGATCGATACGTCTACCTACAACGGCCTTCGGCACGGCGTCCGCGAATGCACGTTGGAGTTCTAGGGAGCGACGCACGTAGGCGTGCGGTGTTACAGCGACTGCCGTGATGACTCCGTCATTCAGCGTCACTCGGACGGTGATGTGAGAGGGCTGCCCGCCGTATTCGCCCGTCGCCGTATACTCGCCGTCGGCGTACTGCGGGGGACGCACGCCCTGAGCCTCGGCTTGTCCTGAAAGAACCACGGAGAGTGCCGCAGCCATAAGAATATTGCTTTTCTGGTTTCGCATGGTCGATCCCTTCTCATATGAACAGTTCGCCTTCGAAGTCTTCAGACACTTCTACACGCCCGTCCGCAAACATGCGGACGTACGAGAAGTCGAACGTGGTCTTCAGACGCGAGGCGGAACCGAAGAAAAGCGCTGTTGCAAGGCCGTCCGCAGTCGCCGTGTCGGCGGCGATGGCCCAGGTTGCGATGACATCCATGGTGGGACCCCCCGTTCGGCCGTCGAGGACATGATGGAGGTTGTCGCCCCATCGTCTCCGGTTGGCTGCCGAAGCGCAGAGAGATCTGTTCAGCAGGCTCGCGACGCCGATCACCATTGTCAGATCGAGAGGATGTTCCAGACCGACTTCAAGGGCGGTTCCACCAGCGTGGCGCATGTCTCCGCTGCCGTCGACAATGAAGTCTCGGAACCCTGCCTTCTCCAAGACATCAGCTACTAGATCAACGAGATATCCTTTTCCGACAGCGCCGAGGTCGATCGTGAGCGGCTTCCGCGTCGATAGCTCGCTTCCATTCCGGAGCACGTCGCGCCGCCAGCTTGCGCGCTGCAGTCCGCAGTCGATTGGGAGTGGCGACAGCGAATACTCGCGGTCATAGCCCAGCAGTTCGAGATCCCGGCCGATCAAAGGATCCACGGCCCCATCCGTAGCTACGTGAAGCCGGTCGTAGAGATCGAACATCCCCGCCGCTTCGGATGGGAAGACGAACGAGCCACCGTCGACGGCTTCAGAGACCCTCGCGATCATCGAGTCCTTGCGGAACCGGGAATAGGTGCGATCGAAGCTAACGACCAGCCCCAGAATTTCTTCCCGGATTCCGGCATCGAGTGGTGCAGGCGTGTCGACCTCCCAGGCCGTGCCTATGGCATCGAAACCGAAACGGGAGGTCGACATGCCGATACTCCGACCTCGGCTCAAAGCTTGCGGGTGCCGAGCCACTTAACTTTCTCCGGATCGCGATGATCGAAGAAGCTGCTGGTCTTCTGGTCGAGCGCGCTGATCGAGGCGACATCGTCCTGGTCGAGTTCGAAGTCGAAGACCGAGAAGTTCTCGGCCATGCGCTCCTTTCGGACGGACTTCGGGATCGCGACGATATTACGCTGGATCAACCACCGCAGCACGACCTGAGCGACACTCTTGCCATGTTTCTTACCGATCGACTGCAAGAGCTCGTTCGTGAACAGCCCGTTCTTCCCTTCCGCGAATGGACCCCAGGCTTCAGGCTGAACTCCGTATTCCTGTAGAAGTTGCTGAGCGTCATCCTGGTGATGGAACGGATGGATTTCGATCTGATTGACCGCGGGGACGACCTTGTTGTGGAGTGCGAAGTCCACCAGACGGTCGGGATAGAAGTTGCTGACGCCTATCGCGCGGATGCGGCCCGCCTCGTACAACTCCTCCATCGCGCGCCAAGCGCCGTAGACGTCGCCGTAGGGCTGGTGAATGAGCCAGAGGTCGAGATAGTCGAGTTGCAGCTTGTTCAGCGAACGCTCGAAAGCGGCCTTAGCCCCCTCGTACGTCGCATCCTCGATCCAGAGCTTGGTCGTAACGAACAGGTCCTTTCGATCGATGCCGTAATTACGGATCGCGCTGCCAACAGCTTCTTCATTGCCGTACGAGGTCGCCGTATCGAGCAGACGGTAGCCGACGTCGATCGCGTCGCGGACGCTGCGCTCGCATTCGGCGGGATCGGGAACCTGGAAGACGCCGAAGCCTAGGATCGGCATCTGGATCCCGTTGTTCAGCGTGACGGTGGGTACGGTGGTGGTCATTTTCGTATCCTTTGTATGGATGGGAGATCTGTGTGCGCTTGCCTTATTTCCCAACCCGCGCCTGAAGGTGCGCGGGGTATCTGTCTCCGACGATGTCGATCTTCGCGAGGGCGTCGGCGATTTCAGAAGCGTCGCTGGCGGTGAGTTCGACCGAGGCGGCGCCGAGGTTTTCCTCCAGGCGGTGCAGCTTGGTGGTGCCGGGGATTGGCACGATCCAATCCTTCTGCGCCAACAGCCAAGCGAGCGCGATCTGAGCGGGCGTGACACCCTTGGCTTCGGCGATCTGGGTCAGAGCTGCCACGAGCGCCTTATTCGCCTTGAGGTTCTCCGCCTGGAAGCGCGGAACCACGCTGCGGAAGTCGCCGGGGCCGAAGGTAGCCGTTTCGTCGATCTTGCCCGTAAGGAAGCCCTTGCCGAGCGGGCTGAACGGCACGAAGCCAATGCCGAGTTCCTCAAGCGTCGGGATGATCTCCTTCTCGGGCTCGCGCCAGAACAGCGAGTACTCGCTCTGGAGGGCGGTCACCGGCTGCACGGCATGGGCTTTGCGGATCGTCTGCGCACCAGCTTCAGATAGACCGAAGTGCCTGACCTTGCCTTCCGCAATGAGATCCTTGACCGTTCCGGCGACGTCCTCGATCGGCACGTTCGGATCGACGCGGTGTTGGTAGAGAAGATCGATCACATCCGTTCGAAGCCGCTTCAGAGATGCCTCGACTGACTGACGGATGTAGGCGGGCTGGCTGTTCATGTGCTGGCCACCGTCGGGGCTTGGAAGTTCGAAGCCGAACTTGGTGGCAATCACCACCTTGCCCCGAACCGGCTGGAGAGCTTCCCCGACGACGTCCTCGTTGGTAAACGGGCCGTAGACCTGTGCCGTGTCGAAGAAGGTCACGCCGCGGTCGTGGGCCGCCCGGATGAGCGAAACAGCATCCTTCGTGTTGGTCGCCACTCCGTAGCCGTGGCTAAGGCCCATGCATCCGAGGCCGAGCGTCGAAACCTCGAGCGTTCCGATAGTTCGTTTCTTCATGATCATTCTCCTTGATCAGGTCGCGCATTCGGTCGGCGCGACTTCTTCCTGGGATTTAGACTGCCGCCGTGCAGCAGGGATGATGGTCAGAAGCGAGATCACCAATGTCGCGATCAGCATGACGGTTCCTGCGTCGAACGCATGGGAAACTCGATACGCTGTCAGGTCGGCTCCGTTGAGGCCATTTGATCCGATGGCGGCAATGGCTATGAGAACGCCGAGGCCAACCGAGCTGCCGATTTGGTGGGCAACGTTCACCGCGCCGGACGCTGCTCCCGCGTCCGCATGATCAACCCGTGCGACACCTGATGATGTCAGTGGACTAAGCGTCAGGCCCTGGCTGATGCCGATCAAAACCATGGGTAGCGCCACCGCTGTCCAGTAGTTGGAACCTACTCCCGCCCGGCTGAGCCAGGCCATGGCGACGATGCCGATCAGCATTCCCACGATAAGGACGGGGTTCCGGCCGAAGCGCCTGATGAGGCGTGGCACGATGACCGCGACCGGGACATGCAGCATCGTGGCGGGGACGAAGGCAAGGCCCGCCAGTGCTGGGCGCAGACCCGCAACCTGCTGCAGATACAGCGTCGTGAAGAAGAAGAAGCCGACCATGGCGCTGATGTAGAGCACGCGGGCACCATATGCGCCCGAGCGCTCGCTGTCAGAGAACAGGCGAAGTGGCAGGATCGGCTGCTTCGCACCGCGCTCGATCAACACGAATGCGCCGAGCATGATGACGGCGGCGATCAGTGTTGCGAGCGTTACGACGTCCCATCCTGCCTGTGCGGAGCGGATGAATCCGTAGACGAAGGCGGCCATACCCAGCGTCGAGGTTACTGCACCGAACAGGTCAAATGTTCCCGGACGCTTCTTTGTCTCGTGGATGTAGATGCGGGCCGCGGCAACCGTGGCGATGCCGATCGGGAGATTGATCAGGAACCCGACCCGCCAGGAGAGCCAGTCCGCAAGCAATCCGCCAACGACGAGACCGACTGTCGCGGACACGCCTGCTGCGGCGCTGTAAAGCGAGACGGCGCGCACACGTTCCTCGCCTTCGTCAAAGGTGGTCTGCAGCAGAGCGAGGGTCGTCGGTGCGAGGATTGCCGATCCCAGTCCTTGGATCGCACGCCACGACAGCATCCATGCAGACGATTGCGAGGCTCCGATGGCGACGGAGGCGACGGTGAAGATTGTCATGCCTACCACGAACATCCGACGGCGGCCAAGTATGTCCCCGGCGCGCGCGCCAAGGAGGAGGAAGCCACCAAAGGTCAGCGTGTAGGCGCTCTGCACCCAGGCGAGCCCGGCGTCCGTGAAGCCGAGTTCGTTATGGATCTTCGGCAGGCCCGTCAGGACCACCGAGATGTCGAGGACGATCATCACGTAGCTGATAAGAATGATCGCAAGGATCGCTGTCTTGTTCGGTGGAGAGGTGGATGTGTTTACGTCAGACATTGCAGTCCCATTGACTTGCTTGCTCGACGGTCCTCCCCGGCAAGCTACGTTGCGATGACGGAAAGATAGCTCTTGCTGACCATATCGATTAGGGGCAGTAATCGGGATGAAGCTATAAGGAAGCCTAATGAATGCCGCAGGAGAACTTCAACGATCTGCTCGCCTTCGTGACGGTCGCCCGCGAGGAGAGTTTCACGCGGGCTGCGGTGAAGCTCGGGGTGTCGCAGTCGGCGCTTAGCCAGACCGTCCGGGGACTTGAAGAGCGGTTAGGCCTCCGCTTACTGACGCGGACGACGCGCCGCGTGTCGCCGACGGCGGCGGGCGAACGTCTTCTGAAAACCGCCGGGCCGCGCTTCGAGGAGATACAGGCGGAGCTTGCTGCCCTCACCGAGATGCGTGACAAGCCAGCAGGAACGGTCAGGATCACGGCCGGAGAGCATGCGGCGATCTCGGTCCTCGCGCCCTCACTCGACAAGTTCCTGCCCGACAATCCCGATGTGAATGTCGAGATCACCGTCGACTATGGCCTGACCGATATCGTCGCGGAGCGCTACGACGCGGGCGTCCGTCTCGGCGAGCAGCTTGCCAAGGACATGATCGCGATCAAGATCGGGCCAGAGATGCGCATGGCCGTCGTTGGCGCCCCTTCCTACTTCCGCCAGCACCCGTGGCCGGAAGTGCCTCAAGATCTCACCTCCCACAACTGCATCCAGATTCGCATGCCAACGCATGGCAACATCTTGCAATGGGAGTTCGAGAAGGACGGACGCGAACTAAACGTCCGTGTGGATGGGCAGATGGTCTTCAACAACATCGCTATGCGTTTGGACGCCGTCCGGCGCGGTCTCGGCCTCGCCTTTATGCCCGACGATCTGGTGGCCGAGGATCTCGCCAGGGGCACTTTAATCCGGGTCCTTGATGATTGGTGTGCGCCGTTTCCGGGATATCATCTCTACTATCCGAACCGCCGCCACGCGTCCCCGGCATTCCAGCTTGTTGTTAATGCCCTTCGCTACAGAGGGTGACAAGATGTATTGATAAGGAGGGCTAATACCCTCAATCGGAAATGCATCCCTAATCATCTGAATGGTGCTCGGTTACTCTCCTGACAGCTCAACGTTCAAAGGCAGGTACCGACCATGTTCAGACCTCTATCCGCTCTCGCGCTCTCCATGTTGCTCCTATCCTCGGGCGTGGCAGGGGCTCAGGTCGCTTCGAAGCAGGAGCCGCTGACAATTCAGGAGCAAGGAAGCTTCGCCGTCGGCGGCACGGTATCGAGCACGCCTGGAACCTTCGACAACAACGCTCCCACGGCGGCAGGGCAGACCCTGCATGGCGACCATGCCTACGTATTCTATCAGATTCCGCCGAATCCCAAGCCGCTGCCGATCGTGATGCTCCACGGAGCCTTCCAGTCCGCCCGAAGCTGGGAGACGACGCCGGACGGGCGCGAAGGCTTCCAGACCATCTTCCTTCGCCGCGGCTACCCGGTATATCTCGTCGATCAGCCGCGCCGCGGACGTGCGGGCAACAGCACCGTCGCCATGACGATCGAGCCGACGCCATACGACCAGCTTTTCTTCGACCAGTTCCGCATCGGCAAGTGGCCGGAGTATTTCTCGAACGTCCAGTTCTCCCGCGATCCCGCGGCACTCGACCAGTTCTTCCGCTCCGTCACGCCCAACACCGGGCCTTTCGACGCCAACGTGATCTCCGATGCCATGTCCGCGCTGTTCGACAAGACCGGTCCGGGGATCCTGTTCACCCATTCGCAGGCGGGCGGCCCCGGCTGGTTGACGCCGATCAAGAATCCGAAGGTCAAGGCCATCGTCGCGCTTGAGCCAGGAAGCGGCTTCATCTTTCCGGAGGGCGAGGTTCCGGCCGACATGCCGAGCGCCGCCGGAACCCTCAAGGGCGAAGCGGTGCCCGTCGCCGATTTCGAGAAGCTGACCAAGCTCCCAATCGTCATCTACTACGGTGACAATTTCCCGACCGAGCCTACGGCCGAACGCGGCCAGGACAACTGGCGTGTGCGGCTCGCGATGGCGAGGCTTTGGGTCGATTCGGTCAACAAGCACGGCGGCGATGCGACGCTCATTCACTTGCCTGACATCGGCATCAAGGGCGGCACCCACTTCCTGATGTCTGACCTCAACAATGTCTCGATCGCCGACCAGATCTCCAAGTTCCTGGCGGAAAAAAAGCTGGACTGATCGATCGAGAAGTCCCCGTGGCTGTCGCGACGAAAGACGCTCGTCGCGACAGCCCCAGCGTCACATTGGAAGGCGCACAAGATTTCGAACGATCCCCCGGGGAGCACGTTATGAAGGCTGGAAGACCATCGCCGGACCTCCGGTGCCTATCTCGCGGTATCAACATGTCCGGTCAGCACCTCGAATCGATCACCATAAGACCCGCAGCACGAGCGGATGCCACAGTCCTCGGATCCTATGGCGCCGCGCTCATGTCGCTTCACAACAATTGGGATCCAGCCAGGTTCATTCCTGCCGGGCCAACCACACCCGACAAATACGCTTCGTGGCTCGCGAGCCAGGTTGTCCGCGAGGATGTTGTCGTCCTCGTAGCGGAGGATCGGAATTCTATCATCGGGTACGTCTACGGCGCGCTTGAGGGGGCCGACTACATGGCTCTCCGAGGTCCCGCGGGGGTTCTTCACGACATCTTCGTCGATCCTCAGAGGCGGAGGGAAGGTGTCGGCAGACGCTTGCTGGAACAAGCCATCACGAGGCTTGCGGAAAAAGGGGCTCCGCGGATCGTCCTCTCGACCGCCTACAAGAACAAGGGCGCTCAAGCTCTATTCGACCGAATGGGTTTCCGAGCGACAATGGTTGAAATGACGAAGGATTTCCGGTGACCGAACCTTACGCCATTGGCATCCGACCAAGCATGGCCTCCCTCTAGCTAGATCACACGCAGCCGAGCCTGCGGTTACTCGCGGCCGCAGCGTCTCGATGATCCGTCGAGAGGTCGCCCGGTTTTTATTCCATCACAGCTTATCAAGTGATCGTGATTAATAAGGAGCTCTAATAGGCTCTAGCGGAACAAGCCGTCTAATCCCCCGTGCCGTGGCAGGCTATCTTCATCTCCGACAATTTCGAACACCGAACCTCAGGAGCCGGACATGACGGAGGTCATCGACAGCAGACGACGCGAGTTTCTGGGCGCGGCCGCGCTGATCATTTCAGGTGCCATCATAGGAGTTCCAGCAATGACCACCATCCAAGCTGTGGCAGCCGACTTCCGGCAGAACCCGTTCACGCTGGTCTACGACGGGGCGATCACCAAGAACGAGCCTGGCAAGGTGAACATCCACCCTGTGACCTACAAGCTCAACAACCTCGACATCGTGGCGAACGTCTACACGCCTGCGGGGTACGATCCCAGCAGGAAATATCCGACGATCGTGCTCGCCCATCCCAACGGCGGCGTGAAGGAGCAGACGACTGGTCTCTATGCGCAACGACTTGCGGAGCGCGGCTTCATCACGATCACCGCCGACGCAGCCTACCAGGGGGGAAGCGGCGGCGCGCCGCGCAGCATCGACAAGCCCCAGTACCGCATCGAGGACATTCACGGGATGGCGGACTTCATTAGCGGCTTCCCCGGCGTGGACATTGCACGCCTCGGGCTCTTCGGGATCTGTGGCGGGGGCGGCTACTCTCTCGCTGCTGCCAAGACCGACAAGCGCTTCAAGGCAGTTGCGACGCTCAGCATGTTCAACTCCGGGCGCGTTCGTCGGAACGGCTTCCAGGATTCCCAAATGGACACGATCCAGAAACGGCTGCAGCAGGCCTCGGCGGCCCGCGCGCAGGAAGCTGCGGGTGGCGAAGTGCTCTATGCAGGCGACGCCAATCTGACTGAAGCACAGATCGATGCGCTTCCGTTCGACCTCTATAGGGACGGTTACCGTTATTACTGGCACACCAATGCTCATCCCGGCTCCACCTTCAAGTACACGATGAGCAGCCTGATGGACTTGATGCGCTGGGACGCCACCGACGAGATCGGCCTCATCGACGTGCCCCTTCTGATGATCGCGGGCACGGCCGCCGACACCCTCTACATGACCGAAGACGCGTTCCCCAAGGCCACGGGCACGAAGGACAAGGAACTCTTCAAGATCGAGGGTGCCAGGCACATCGAGACCTACTGGGTTCCCGAGTACGTGGATGCGGCGCTGGGCAAGCTCGCACCGTTCTTCAACCGGACGCTGGTCTGAGGAGGAAGCAATGACGCGCCACCTGTTCCTGAACGCGTTTCTGACCATCGGCATAGTACTGGCGGCGCTCCCGGGCGTCGTCTGCGCCCAGCCTGTCAATGAACCCAAGGAAAGTCCAATGACCTCTCGTGCCCAGCAACTGATGGGGGACACGGCCCCGAAATTGGCCGAACTGACCGATGACGTACTCTACAAGGACATCTGGGAGCGACCCGGTCTGTCCAAGCGGGACCGGAGCCTGGTGACAATATCGGCCCTGATCGCGCTCAATCGTCCTGATCAGCTCAAATCACACATTCGCCTCGGCCTGCAGAATGGCCTCACTAAGGATGAGATCGTCGAGACGATCACGCACATGGCCTTCTACTCCGGATGGCCGAGCGCCGTTTCGTCGGTGGCTATTGCCAAGGAGGCCTTCGCCGAATGACCGAGAAGAAGTTGATCGTGGCTTCCGCAATGGCGGCTGTGGCGTTCGTGTCCACGTCTTCTGCGTTTGCAAACGAAGCGATCACAATTACTCACGCTGGATCGCAACCAGCGATCGCCGGAGCTCCGGATAAGTTCACCGGGTCCGTTAGAGTTGAGGACAACTTCAAGGCAACGGCACCCGCGACGGTGGGCGGCGCGACCGTCACTTTCGAACCCGGCGCGCGCACCGCCTGGCACAGCCACCCTCTCGGCCAGACGCTCATCGTGACCAGCGGAGTGGGCGTCGTCCAGATGTGGGAAGGGCGGCAGCAGGAGATTCGGTCCGGCGACACCGTTTGGATCCCGCCTGGCGTTAAGCACTGGCACGGCGCATCTCCGAGCAATGGAATGACGCACATCGCCTTCTCGGAATCCTTGGACGGGAAGTCTGTCGACTGGCTTGAGCTGGTTACCGACGCCCAATATTCCTCTCAAGCAGCGGAGGGTCAGCAATGACGCGTATTCCCTCACGTCTTACCGTCCTCGCAGCCGTGGCATGCGGCATCGTCATGATCGGCTGGCAGGTGGATGCAGAACCAACCAATGCCACGATGCCTGATATCAGCAAGCTCGTTCACTACACCACGGTGACGCGCGGCGAGGTCACCGAGCACATCATGACGACGCGCGAAGCTATCGAAGCCGTGAAGGCGGGCAAGCCCATCCCGAACGGCACCCATTTCGCGCTCGTCGACTACCGTGAAGGTGAAGTCTTTCGCTACTTCATCATGGAAAAGGGCACCGGATGGGGCGCTGACTATGACGAGAGCCGCCGCACAGGCGACTGGCAATTCCAATGGTTCAAACCGGACGGAACCATCAACGCCGCCGAGAACACCGCCCGCTGCCAGAGCTGCCACAGTTCTCGCGCCGACAGCGAGTTCCTCTACACCTTCAACGACATCCGGCGTTTCGAGTTCGAATGACATGACGCTGCGGATTCGCCTCATCCTTGACTTTGCGAGCCTTGCTCTTGTCGTCCTGTGCCTTGCCTACTGGTGGCTCGGCAACCTGTCGCACGAACTGTTCGGCACCGCGCTCTTCGCGCTTGTGATCGTCCATAACGTCATCAACAGGCGATGGTACTCGAATGCCGCGCGGAACCTGGGCGACGGCTCAAGGCTGCTGAACGCAGCCACCATAGCGTGCCTCGCCACGGTAATGACGGTCATGCTGGTCAGTAGCGTGCTGATCTCGCTGGATCTCTTTCCATTTTTGTCATTGGATGGAGCGTTCGCCGTCCGCGAGATCCATATGTTCGCGGCCTACTGGTTGCTTATGATCCTGGCCTTTCACCTCGGCACCCGATGGGCGGTGGTGATGAACGTGTTTCGCGGGGCCTTCGGCATTGAAGGGGCAAACTTCTTTCGGTCGGTTGCGCTTCGCCTCCTGACTTTCGCCGCCGCCGCATGGGGCGTCCACAGCACCATTGAGATGGGCTTCGGATCCAAGCTGATGCTGACCTACACGCTCGACATGTGGGACTTCAACGAGTCTGCCCTCAGGTTCTTCCTCAACTACGGCTCGATCGTCTGCCTGTACGCTGCGGTGACGTACTACGTCCTGTCGATGAGGAGATGGCGCAAGGGTGTCTGTGGCTCAGGGTCTGGCTTCGCATCACGTCCGCCAGCGCAGACGGCGTCTGACAATCAACGAAAGGGAATGAGATGAGAGAGAAATCGGGAATGCAAATCAATCGCCGCAATCTCCTGCTGGCAGCCGGCGGCCTCGCTGCAACGGCACAGTCAGGTGTCGCTCTGGCTCAAACCTCGGCACCACCAGCCTCTCCCGGAACGACCTCGTCAGCTATAGGACGGCGCAAGCTCGGTTCACTCGAGGTTTCGAGTGTTGGACTCGGGGTCCAGAACATGAGCCGCACCTACCAGCAGACGATTCCGACGCGGGCAGAGATGCACAACATCATCCGTTCAGCGTTCGATCATGGCTTGACGTTCTACGACGCGGCTGAAGCCTATGGTCCGCTGGAGGTCGAGCGAATCCTTGGGGAAGGCGTCGAACCATTCCGAAACCAGATCGTCATCGCAACCAAGTTCGGTTGGAACATCGATCCCGAAACCGGCGAGCGCAAACCCGGATTAAACAGTCGACCTGATCACATCAGAATCGTGGTCGATGCAATGTTGAAGCGGCTTCGCACCGACCGCATTGACCTTCTATACCAGCACCGTGTCGATCCGCAGGTGCCGATCGAGGATGTCGCTGGAGCGATCAAGGACTTGATGGATCAAGGCAAGGTGCTGCACTGGGGTCTTTGCGAGATGGGCCTGAAAACGCTGCGGCGGGCGCATGAGGCGCTGCCGGTCACGGCCGTCCAGAGCGAATACTCGATGCTCTGGCGGGGGCCGGAAAAGACCGCGATCCCTGTCTGTGAAGAACTGGGCATCGGCTTCGTGCCATGGAGTCCTCTTGGCGTCGGCTTTCTGAACGGCGCGATTGACGCCAAGACGACCTTCGCGAAGGGTGATATCCGCGGCATCGAGGGACGCTTCGTGCCGGAAAACTTGCCGCACAACCTGGCGCTCGTCGAACTCCTCGAAACGTGGGCAGAACGAAAGCAAGCACGACTTGGGCAGATCGCCTTGGCATGGCTCCTTGCTCAGAAACCTTGGATCGTGCCTATACCGGGAACGACACAGATGGCCCACATGATCGAAAACGTTGGAGCCCCCGGTGTCTCTTTTACTGCAGCAGAACTAGCCGACCTGAACGCATCCCTCGCCGCTGTCGAAATCAAAGGTGCCAGACTTCCCGACGCTGTGCAGGCGTTTTCAGATGTTGAGGCCCCTGCGAAGTCATGACCTGAGGGGTTTCGGCTTTGCTGCTCCCTCGGCATCTGTTCCTGCCGAGGGGGCAGATAAACCTTCAATGTCAAGACGTCGGCGCCGCGCTTGGTTGTGAACGACTCTGGATGCCTCAGGAGACAGATGCGGGACAACGTTACGGGCTGATGAGGACCGCGTTTTACTGTTGATGGCGCTGACGAATGATCCTCGCGGTCGCGACTGTGTATTAGATCCTTCAATCAAACTCTCGAGCGAAACGGAACAAAATTGATGCCGCTTTGCGACGATAAAGTGCGTGGCCAGATGGCCCCGATGCAAGCTGGGGAAAGGAACTTCGATTTCTACGATACATCCGGGCATGCGCCCTTTGCAGGGTACCGGGAGCTTATGAATTCTTGGATACTCGAGTTTCCAGAGAATGAGCGTGTGGAACTGGTTAGCAGGATGAAGACCGGGACGAACGTCCAGTACGAGCAGGCTCTGGCCGAAATCATAATCTACATCGCGCTCAATCGCTTGGGATATAAGGATCCGACGAGAAGGCCGGACTTCCTCGCTCGCAACCAGGCGGGCGCCACCGTCGCCTATGTCGAAGTCACGTCATTTATTCAAGAATTCGTCTCGCAGCCGCCCATTGAAGCTTTCGATGACGGCATTCTGGATCGGCTTACCCGGTGCGATGTAGTGCCATTCCACCTTGGTCCGATCCGTCCATTGCAGGATCGCGTTACTGGTGAACTCGCTGCCATCGTCGCTGACAATCATCTTCGGCTTGCCTCGTCCCTCGATGATCCGGTCCAGCTCACGGACCTTGGTGTCACCTCGGCGCTGACATCGACGAATTATCGCGAGTGAGTCGGACTTCGGTCCGATGGTAGACAGCAATCTCTCTGCTAATTTCCGTTCCGCTGAGACAGCAAACTCAGCACGAAAACTCGTTTTCGGGAATCCCCCTTAACCTGGCACCGACGGTTTGCGGGCGGCTAACCTCCCAATTGATCATAGGGTATAGATAATCTGTCGGAGCATCTTGCGTGGGATGGTGTTGCCAGTTCCATCGCATCTTAAGCGGGCGGTCGTCAAAGTCGAAGTCTGTGATTTCCTTCCACGGCGATAGCTCATCGATACGGCTCTGCTTGTGACTATTGACGATGGCAGTGCGCTTGGCGGTCAGATAGCTTTGCGGATCGACGGCATTTGGTTTGCAGGTCTCGATGAGCGAAGCGATGGTCGCACTGTTCTCCTGCGAACGTAGAACGGTTGCGCGCGTAAGCAATACGTCTTTGAGCAAGATCAACCCTGGTTTGGTAACGGCTTACCCTCGTAGCGCACGCGAAAATTCCTCCTGTGAAAATCCTGCTCGAAGCAGACGAAGACGAGTTCCAGGTCATTGGCGCTGTCGCGCTTCCCAAGGAGACTGAGCGTGACAACGATAACGCCACTGTATCCGCGCGTCAGGCGGAAAGCCGCGTTGCGGATGTCAGTCCCTTCTGGATCCTTCCGATCTTCGCGTCGCTCATAGATGACCCAGAATCGGGCAGCATCCCAAGTCTGCCGTAGGATTTGGCTGACCTCTGCCTTAAACTCTTCGGCATGCATTGCCGGCCCCCAAGACAATGCCGTCTCGCCCGCATCGCTAACGACATTGAGGTAACCGTCATATCGGTAAGCGCCTGACAGTGACCGTTCGATCATCTCGAATGCCGTGTTTTCGCTGATTGTTGTTTTGAAGAGAATTGCCATGGAATCGCTGCGTGCCACTGCCGATATGTCGGTGAGACGGCAAGACTACTGGGTGTCGCCTGGGCGAGCAACGGTGACATAATTGTCGGGCATCCGAGTCCGCCGCATCGTTCCGGAAATCTGCCTTTCCATACCGGAGACATAGGTAATAGAACGTCCCCAAGACATGGGTGACAACCTTGTGCCGAACGGGCTCTCGATGGTTTGCAATGTCCTCCGCTCCAGATCGATATATCCGAGATCATCGCGCGTGAAGCTGACGAGCCAAACGCCGTCATCGACCTCCGCGACGTCGAGCCTCTGGCCGGCCATGACTGTGAAGATATTGATCTTCTTGCGGTACATGCAGATGCGGCCGCAATTGGTCACCAGTACGTCACGGTCGTGGAAGCGTATTGTGCTTAGCTTCGATGAATGGGCGCATTGGCGCGATTTCGCCTCTGGTGGGGGCCCGCATCCTAAATTCGCCAAGCTCACGCGTCCGCTCGTTAGCAATTTGTTGACCATAAGCTGGCTTTATTGGGCCTGATGGATGCGGAGTTCCCGCCCGTCGTCGAGTGTTTGGTGTGGACGGGATTGTTCGTGTTGAAGTATCCAGTGCAAGGATTATCGGGCGGAGCCTTGGGCGGAATTGCCACACTCCTGTCGCGTGCGGAACGCTTCGCAGCGCGCACCATTCTGCCGGCGCTGTTTGCGCTGCCGGCGCTTGTCGGTTCTGCATCCTTTGCCTCCGCTGAGGATCGCGCCCTGAAGCTGTTCTTTACCCATACGGGCGAGAAGGCGACGATTACCTATAAGCGCGACGGAAAGTTCGATGCCAAGGGCCTTGCCCAGATCAATCGGTTTCTGCGCGACTGGCGAAGGAACGAGCCGACCCGGATGGATCCCCGGCTGCTCGACCTGGTCTGGGAGGTGTATAAGCGCAGCGGCGGCAAGGACTACATCCATATCGTCTCCGCCTATCGCTCGCCCGCGACCAACAACATGCTCCGCAACCGCTCGCGCAGTACCGGCGTCGCCAAGAAGAGCCAGCACATGCTGGGCAAGGCGATGGATTTTTATGTTCCCGGCGTGAAGCTTTCGACGCTGCGGGCGTTTGCCATGCAGATGCAGGTCGGCGGTGTCGGATATTATCCGACCTCGGGATCGCCCTTCGTGCATCTCGACGTCGGCAATGTCAGGGCGTGGCCCCGCATGTCGCGGCAGGAACTCGCACGCATATTCCCGAATGGGCAGACGATGCATCTGCCGGCGGATGGCCGGCCGCTGCCGGGATATAATCAGGCGGTTGCGAACCACAGAAAACGCGGCGGCCCCGCCTCGATCCAGATTGCCGGCACCGCGGGAGAAGACGAAGAGGTGGCGGTGTCGACCAGGTCGAGCGGCGACTCCCCAGACGGAAAGCTCGTGACGGCGCTTCTGCCAACGCCGGAAAGCCGAGCCTTGAATGCGCTCGCGCTGCAGACCGGCGCGGCCGAGCCGGATGGCAAACGGTCCGTTCCGGATCTTTCCTCCTTGCCGATTCCGATACCGGCGATGCGGCCGGCCGCCTTTGAGCACGGCGCCGATGTGGACAAACTGGAGACTGCGTCGATCGGCCCGATTGCCGCACTTCCGGAGAGACCGGCGTCGGCATTGCCTGTTCACGCCCGTTTCCATCCCCGCATTGTTGCCCCGGAGGCCTCCAGGCACAGCGCTGATATGATCGCCTCGCTGCCGATGACCGCTTCCTGGGAAGAAGCAAATTTCCTCGGATCGACATCCCAAGCGGCGCTGAT
Organism: Rhizobium sp. 268; assembly: GCF_036571585.1. NCBI lineage: Bacteria > Pseudomonadati > Pseudomonadota > Alphaproteobacteria > Hyphomicrobiales > Rhizobiaceae > Rhizobium > Rhizobium sp. 268. Next base: position 91,917 of record NZ_JAPPSO010000011.1, read on the forward strand.
GCAATGGGCGCTGCATTCTCCCGGCGCGGCGATGGGATTGAGCGCGCCTCGTGTCTCCCCGCGCGCGGTTCATCATGAGGTGAATGTGGCGACGTCGGGCGAGGATGTCATCCCGGTCGCTGCCAGCGGCCCGGTTGCCGTCAGCGGCCCGTTCGATGCCGGCCGGTTTACATCGGCACCGGAGGGCTGACCGCGATCATCATGGGGAGCATGGGAGCGACCGTGCCGTCAGTCGCAGACGATGCCGTAGATTTCGCGATATTGCTCCAACTGTTCTTTCGGGCCGGATAACAGCAGCGGGCAAGCGGTGTAGTTTCCCTTCACTTTCCCATTCTCGGTATACATCCAGTCGAAGATATCCGACTTCTCGAACTCGACGCGATCATCAGGCTTGATGTTGTTGATGTATTCCGGCGTATCGCTGAGAAGAGCGGTGAAATGGTCACCTGATACCTTGATCTGATAGACCCACATGAATTCCACATTCGGTGCCATCTGGTCAGTGGTCAGCGCCACGCCCTTGGCCTTGTCCGTGAAACCGAGCTTGATGCTGTAATTTTCGGTTCCGGCCGGTGGATTGCGCAGTTTCTCGAGGAAGCCACCCAACTCGCTATTGGACTTCTCATGGGCTCTGGCCATGGCCGGATCGCCGGGCGCGATCAACTGAACGTTGTCGGTGGCCAGAGCGGGCTCGGTGGGAACGATCAGAACGGATAGGCCAAGCATTGAGATGACTGAAATGACGTTGCGCAAGATTCGATGGCCTTAAATTGTTGTGACTATACCGCGCAGCATATCTATCTCTGGTTGATCTTCAAGGCCGGGTTGATGCACCAGCGCCGCTGCTGCTGTGCCACCGCGTTAGCACTGTGTTAGCGCGCGTGATTTACTTTCGTGACGCCAGGGGAAACCCGCTATCGGTTGCAACCGGGCAAGCAGAGCGGCGACGAGCCCCGAAACGTCGACGACTGACGGAGATTACATGAAACTGGTCCCAGGCAGCTTGATATTATCGTGTGCCATACTTCTGTCCAGCGTGCCGGGATTCGCCGCCTCTGGCGGATGGCAGTCGGATGGGCAAGGCACGAGATACTGGCACGTCACTCCACCGCCCGGGCAATGCAATATAAGCCACGCAAAAAACCGGGCGCTTCGGGCCGGCATCTATCGCAGCGAGATCATACAGCAGGATGACAATGTCATCGTGCTCAGAGGCCTGGATCAATCGGGCGACCGGCGGGAGATCGGCTTCGCCAACATCAGGGGATGCCCCGAGTTGGATGGCTATGAGGATGGGCGCCCCTGAGGGCATGGCCGGAGTTTGCTCAACGAACGCTGCGACCGGATATGCTGCAGGCCGCCCAGCCCAACCCTACTCGCTCTGCCGCAAATTGCGGATCCGGTCGAACAACACCGCCAGCACGATCGCCCCGCCGATAAACGTCCCCTGCCAGAACGCATTGATGCCGAGCAGGCCGAGGCTGTTGCGGATCACTTCGATCAGCGCTGCGCCGACCAGGGCGCCGAAGGCGGTGCCGACGCCGCCGGCGAGGTTGGCGCCGCCGATGACGGCGGCGGCGATGACCTGGAGTTCCATGCCGGCGCCGATATTGGTGGTGACGGCGCCGAGCCAGCCGGTCTGGACGATGCCGGCAATGCCGGCCGAGAGCGCCGAGATCATGTAGACGGCAACCTTGATGGTGCGCACGGGAACGCCGGTCAGCGTGGCGGCATGTTCATTTCCGCCGATTGCGAAGACATAGCGGCCGAAGCGCGTCCAGCGCAGCACAAAGCCGGTGATGAGCGCCAGGATGACCATGTAGAGAACAGGATTGGCGATGCCGAAAAACCAGGCGCCGCCGCCGAGCGCAAGCAGTTTGTCGTGGTCGGGGCCGAACTGGAAGACGACAGTGTTGTTGGAGGCGACCATCGCGAGGCTGCGCGCAATCGACAGCATGCCGAGCGTCACCACGAAGGGTGGGAAATTGAGATAGGCGATCAGCACGCCGTTGAAACCGCCGATCACCAGCGCCGTGACGATCGCGGCGGTGATGCCTACCTCGATGGAATAGCCGGCGTTCATGGTGACCGCCAGCACCATGCTGCAGAGGCAGAGCACCGATCCCACCGACAGGTCGATGCCGCCGGTGATGATGACGAGCGTCATTCCGAGCGCGATTATGGCGACGAAGGTGACGTTGCGGGTGATGTTGTAGAGGTTCTTCGACGTCGCGAAGGAATCGGTGGCGAAGGACAGGAAGAGGCAGGCGAGAAGCACGGCTATCAGCACCCAGAATGTCTGACCGCCGACAAACTCCGCAAGCCGGCTGCGCTGCTTCTGTGCAATCGTCTGGTCCAGTGTCACTGCCATTTCGACCTCTCACTCCAGATAGGGCATTTCCGTCAGCGGTGTTTCTTCCGCAGGACTAAGCACTGCCGCTCAGACCTGTTCGATGGCCCCTGTTATCAGTCCCGTGACTTCCTCGGGCGAACTCGCCGCGATCGCCTTGTCGGCGACCTTCCGGCCGCGGCGCATGACGATCACCCGGTCGGCGACGGTGAAAACATCGGGCATGCGATGACTGATCAGCACGACCGCGATGCCGCGGTCGCGCAGCTCGCGGATCAGGTTGAGGACTTCGGCCACCTGGCGGACCGAAATGGCCGCCGTCGGCTCGTCCATCAGCACGATCTTTGCCTCCGACAGCATGGTGCGCCCGATCGCCACCGCCTGCCGCTGGCCGCCCGACATCTGTTTGACGAGATCGCGCGGGCGGGTTTCCGATTTCAGTTCCTTGAAAATCTCGCCGGCGCGCCGGTACATCGTCTTGTAATCGAGGATGCGAAACGGGCCGATGCCGCGGCGCAGTTCCCGCCCGAGGAAGACGTTCGCCGCCGCCGTCAGATTGTTGCAGAGCGCCAGATCCTGGTGGACGATCTCGATGCCGTGCTGGCGCGCCTCGACCGGGCGGTGCATGACGATCTCCTTGCCCTCCAACCGCATCGTGCCTTCGCTCGGCCGGAAGTTGCCGGCGATCATCTTGACCAGCGTGCTTTTGCCGGCGCCGTTATCGCCCATCAGGCCGACGACCTGGCCGGCTTCGAGCGTAAACGACACGTCGTTGACCGCCTGGATGGCGCCGAAATGTTTTGAGATATTGGTGAGTTCGAGAACCGCGACCAGCCGACTACCCTCCCCGGAACCTGCAGGCCTGCTTTCGCCGCCGGTTACCCGGTTGCCAGTCAGTCGCCTGCGATCTCGCTCGGCCGATCTCCTCCCGGAAAAGCGATTATGAGCATTAATGCAAAAGCGCCAGGAATCGTCAATCAAATGTCCGCTAAATCAGCCTCTCATCACAAAAATCTATTTTGTACGACAAATACAGATTGACGCCGGAAACGCGGGCATATTAGCTGTTACTGGGGAGAGAGGTATGCTGATCCTTGTCACCGGGGCTACGGGCAAGGTCGGGCGGCGCTTCATTACTGGGCTGCTTGACGAGCCGCGATTTTCCAAAGCACGCATTCGCGCGCTTTGTCATAATCGTGTGCTCGAGGAGACCGACCGCATCAGTGTGGTGAAGGGCTCGATCGCCGACAGCAATGTCGTGGCAGCGGCAATGGACGGCGTCACCCATGTCGTGCATCTCGCCACCTGCAAGGAAATCCCGGCCGACGTGATGGATATCACCGTCAAGGGCCTGTTCTGGCTGCTCGAGGCATTCCGCGCCAGCCCCACGGCCAAGCAGTTCATCCTGATCGGCGGCGATGCCGGCATCGGACATTTCTTTTATCGCCATGACGGGCCGGTGACCGAAAAGACGCCGCATCGCGCCTATCCCGGCTGCTACGCGCTCTCCAAGGTGCTGGAAGAAGTGATGCTCGAGCAGTTCGCCATCCAGTATGGCATCAACACCTGCTGCCTCAGGGCGCCCTGGATCATGGAGAAGGACGATTTCAAATACACCCTGTCCTTCGGCGACGATGTCTTCGGCGGGCCGGACTGGAAGACGCTGGTGCCGGCTGATGATGCCGAGCGTTACGCGCATGATGGCACGGTGCCGCTGTTGCGCGATGCCGACGGGCGGCCGCTGAAGCGCAATTTCGTGCATGTCGACGATCTCGTCGCGGCAATCCTTGCGGCAATCGACAATCCGCGCGCCAAGGGCGAGCTTTTCAACATCTCGATGGATCGGCCCGTCGATTATGGCGAGGTCGCCGCACACCTTGCCCGCACGCGCGGGCTCGGCTCGGTCGATATTGCAAGCCAGTTTCACTCGAACTGGATGGACAACAGCAAGGCCAGATATCTCTTGGACTGGAAGCCGGTCTACGATCTGGAAAAGCTGATCAATTCGGCTTGGGACCACCAGCGTTCGAAGGAGGAGCCTCGGGTCGTCTGGTATCCAGGTTGATGACGCGGCGGGTGCAGAAGCGCTCGTCTTTTTCAATGGGAGGAAGCTATGAGGAAGGCATTATTGCTTACAGCTGCAGTTATGGCGCTGACGGCCGGACAGGCCTTGGCCGCCAAGAAGCAGCTGGTCATCGTCGTCAAAGGCCTCGACAACCCGTTCTTCGAGGCGATCAACCAGGGTTGCCAGAAGTGGAACAAGGAAAACGCATCGGCCGAATATGAATGCTTCTACACCGGCCCGGCATCGACCTCCGATGAGGCCGGTGAGGCGCAGATCGTCCAGGATATGCTGGGGAAGGCCGATACCGCGGCAATCGCCATCTCGCCGTCGAACGCCAAGCTGATCGCCCAGACGCTGAAGACCGCCAATCCGAGCGTTCCAGTGATGACGCTCGATGCCGATCTTGCTGCCGACGACGCGGCGCTGCGCAAGACCTATCTCGGCACCGACAACTATCTGATGGGCGCCAAGATCGGCGAATACATCAAGAAGGCCAAGCCGAAGGGCGGCAAGATCTGCACCATCGAAGGCAATCCCGGCGCCGACAACATTCTGCGCCGCGCCCAGGGCATGCGCGATACGCTGAGCGGCCAGAAGGGGCTGGCGGCACTGAAAGGTGAAGGCGGCTGGACGGAGGTTGCCGGCTGCCCGGTCTTTACCAATGACGACGGCGCCAAAGGCGTGCAGGCGATGACCGACATCCTTGCCGCCAACACCGACCTTGATGCCTTCGGCATCATGGGCGGCTGGCCGCTGTTCGGCGCCCCGCAGCCCTACCGCGACCTGTTCAAGCCGATGGCCGACAAGATCGCCAAGAACGAGTTCGTCATCGGCGCCGCCGACACGATCGGCGACGAAGTGGCGATCGCCAAGGAAGGCCTGGTCACCGCGCTGGTCGGCCAGCGGCCGTTCGAAATGGGCTACAAGGCGCCAACCGTGATGATGGACCTGGTCGCCGGCAAGAAGGTCGACGATCCGGTGTTCACCGGGCTGGACGAATGCACCAAGGATACCGTCGACACCTGCATTCAGAAGTGACCTCGGCATTCCATCAATGATGCGGCTCGGAGCGCCCACGCACGTGGGCGCTCCGATGATCATACAGCGCTCACCTGCGCACCGATCCAGTCCGAAAATGCCCGCATCGCCGTCGTGACCGGCCGCGACTGCAGGCGCGTCAGCCAGTAGCTGCCGAGCGATATGGCGGTAGCGAAAGGCTGGACGATCGCGCCTGAGGAAAGATGCCTTGTGAACATCGATGGCGGCGCGAGCGCGACGCCGAGCCCCTGAAGGGCCGCCTCCATCATGCCGACAGAGGAATCGAAGACGATGCCGGCATTGACCTGCGCCGCCGGGGGAACGCCTGCCGCCTGAAACCAGCTGCTCCACTCATCCGTCCGGTAACTGCGCAGCAGCACCGCCCCGGCAAGATCTTCAGGCGATTGCAGATGTTCCGCCAGCTTGGGGATGCAGAGCGGCGAGAGCGGCGCTTCGAACAGGCGCTGCGCCTCCGTTCCATGCCATGAACCGCTGCCGAAGCGGATGGCGAAATCCAGCCCTTCGGCGGCCGGATCGACCCGGTTGTTGTTGGTGGACATGCGGAGATCGATAAAGGGATGCCGGCGCCGGAAATCCGCAAGCCGCGGCAACAGCCAACCGACAGCAAATGTCCCGACTACGCCGAGGAACAGCAATTCGCGCACCTGCCCGGCTTCGATCCTGTCCAGCGTCGTCGCCATCTGGTCGAACGAAGCCGTCACTGTCGGCAGCAGCGCTTCGCCCTCGGCGGTGATTTTCAAGCCGCGGGGAAGACGCTGGAACAGCGCCACCCCCAATCGCGTCTCCAAGCCTTTGACCTGCTGGCTGACCGCCGCCTGAGTGACGCAGAGCTCGATCGCCGCACGGGTGAAGCTCAGATGCCGTGCGGAGGCTTCAAAGGCGCGCAGGCCGTTCAAGGGGAGGAATTGCCGAACCATGTGAGCCCTAGATTTTCTTGTGGCTGCTGCGAGATATCATCATTTGTGATTGCAAAATAGCGCCGTTAAACGTCGTCCCCATGCGCTTTTGCGCTTGTTTTTGCTGCCATGTCGATTGGAGGATGACGGTTATGAAAAGCATCGGGATGAGAATTTTATCGGCCTTTTTGCTCTCGGCCGGCGCCGCCACAAGTGTTTTTGCCGCCGACGAGACCAAATTGAAGGCGATCACGGATGCGGCGATCAAGCCGATCATGGACAAATACGCCATCCCCGGCGTTGCCGTCGCCATCACCGCCGACGGTCAGGACCACATCTTCAACTATGGCGTCGAATCCAAGGACACCGGCAGGCCGGTGGCGTCGACCACGCTCTTCGAACTCGGATCGATCAGCAAGACCTTCACGGTGACGCTAGCATCCTACGCGCAAGCGAGCGGACAACTCTCGCTGTCGGACAAGGCCGGCAAATTTCTGCCTGGAATGAAGGGCAAGCCGTTCGGCGATATCGCCTTGATGCATCTCGCCACCCACACGGCGGGCGGATTTCCGCTACAGCTTCCCGATGAGATCAAAACCGAAAAACAGCTGCTCGGCTATTTCAAAGCCTGGCAGCCCTCCTATGCGGCTGGAACGCAGAGAAGTTATGCCAACCCCAGCATCGGCATGCTCGGCTATATCGCCGAAAGCGTGGCAGGCCGATTATGCTCAAGGCTATAAGCGCAGCGGCGAGCCCGCTCGGATGACACCGGCCGTTCTCTCATCCGAGGCCTATGGCGTCAAATCCACTGCGGGCGACATGATCCGCTTCGTCGGCGCCAATATGGGCCTAGTCAAGCTCGACGAAAAACTGCAGCAGGCGATCACCAACACCCATATCGGATATTTCACAGCAGGGGCGATGACCCAGGATCTCATCTGGGAGCAATATGCCTATCCCGTCGCGGTGAACGACTTGCTGGAGGGCAATTCGCCCGCGATGCTGAAGACCATGCCGGTTTCGGAACTGCGACCGCCGATGCAACCGCGCGACGATGTGTGGATCAACAAGACCGGCTCGACGAACGGCTTCGGTGCTTATGTCGCCTTCATCCCCAGGGAGCGGCTCGGCATCGTCATCCTGGCCAACAAGAACTATCCCAACGAGGATCGCATCGCCGCAGCCTATCAAATATTAACAGCGCTCTCGGCAGACTGATCGGAAAACAGGCCGAGCGCCCCGCCTCAGACGCAACTGCAACAGTTGAAATCGTGCACCCGGCTACCGACGATGGAGCCAGACCTTAGCCTGATGCGCCAGCCAGGGCCCTCGTGATATAAAATGGGTTGCCATCGACGGGGCCCACCCTTCCGCAAGTTTCCGATGTCGAATCCGGCGACACTACTTTAAGTAACACGTGTAAATAATTAAGATTAATAAGCGAGTATTTTCTAGAACATTTCTAATCAATTGCCACGCCTTAAAGGTGATGCTAATAAACACTCACCTTCTTAACGTCACAAGGCGCGATGCAATGAAAAGCGTATTGATTTCTGGCGGGGCTGGATTTATTGGCTCGCATTTGTGCGACCGGCTTTTACTTAGAACAGATGTCGAAAAACTGGTTGTTGTTGACAATCTCTGGACCGGACTTTTCGACAATATCGCCCACATCAGGGATCCCCGCTTCCACTTCGTGAAGTCGGACGTCGAGACGTTGCGCAGCTCAGAAAAATTCGATGAAATCTACCATCTTGCCTCCCCGGCATCGCCGCCATGGTATATGAAGGAGCCGAAGCGGACGATTTCCGCCAATCTTCTCGGGGCATTCCGGCTGCTGGAGCTTTTGAAGAAAGGTGGACGTTTCGGCTTCACCTCGACCTCCGAAGTTTATGGTGACCCGCTGGTGTCGCCGCAGCCGGAATCCTATAAGGGCCAGGTGGACTGCACCGGACCGCGCTCGTCCTACGACGAGAGCAAGCGCTGCACGGAATCGCTGCTTTTCGAAATGCAGCGCACCGAGGGGCTCGACCTCAAGGTCGTCCGTCCTTTCAACATTTATGGTCCGCGCACACGGTCCGATGACGGCCGCGCCGTCTCCAACTTCATCACCCAGGCGCTGGCGGGCCGGCCGATCACGGTATTCGGCGACGGCAAGCAGTCGCGCAGCTGGGGTTATGTCGATGACGTCGTCGACGGTTTCGCCCGCTATTTCTGGATCAATGAAACCGACTACAAGGGACCTCTGAACGTCGGCAATGATCGCGAGATTTCGGTGCTCGAAGTCGCGCAATATGTGTCCAAACTGGTCGGCGGCGTGCCGATTGTCTTCGAGCCGTCACCGCCGCAGGACCCGACCAACAGGCGGCCGGACCTGACCAACGCCAATTACGTCATGCCCGAGTGGTCGTGCAAGATCAGCTACGAGCAGGGCGTGGCCATGACGCTTGACTGGTTCAGGGACCAAATGAAAGCGCACGCTGCAGAATAACGAGCATATGCTGGTGGATTTTGGCTCGACCTATGATCTCAATAGGTCGAGCTACGCTACTTTAACGCTCCTGGCGCGGCCCCATCCGGCGAGATTGGCGAGGCACATTCGCCAAAAACCCACCCTCTCGTTCCAACTGCACCGGCCGATCCGGCAAAGCCGTTCACAATATTCGGCACCGACCATGACACTCCGATGGCTCACGCATTCAGTGATCTCGCTGATGCGCATGTGCGGGCGCTTGAGCGGTTTGTTGATGGACTTGACTCGGCGGCCATAAACCTTGGGACCGGACGTGACGTATCCCTGCCCCGCGGCGGGCGCATCGGCAGGCCCGGTAGGGCGTCTGAACCTGGCGGTCGGCTGTAGCAGCGTCGGTCGCTACGATTTACTCGTATTGTCATAGAGTGCTGAACGCAGTTTCGCCTGCATCCACTGGAGGTGCTGTTCGATCATATGCACGTGGAAACTCGGGTTATTGAGAGTATTCAACGTAAAGTCGGACAAATGCGGGGTAACGTTGAACGGCTGACCCCGCCATTCGGCAAGCGCCACAGGAAGATATTTATGTATTGCCTGGCGGTTCAGCCACGGACGGAAATGCCGTGCGTCCCACGGTTCGGCGCCGATCCGATGACCCATGTCACAAACGTGTACCGTCCCAATCACGATGCGAGCAGCGAGGGGTCGGCGTTCCGCCAGCACAGCTTCGGCTGCCTCAATGCCTTGGTCCAGATTGATCTCGAGCACGTCGATTTCATCAGTGAAACCTGTCGGATCCGGCGGAAGCCGCCAATCCTCACCCAACACTTCAGCGGCGCCGCGAAGGTAATGATATCCATTGCACTGTCGCTCTACCTTTTCATAGAGCCTGCGGAGGCCCGCCTTTTCCAACATTTGGAGGACGCGGGGGCCAGCCTTGACGAGGGGGTCGAGGACAGAACCGGCGCGGGTAGCGATGGTCCTTTGCAGACGCCTCTTCCACCCTTTTCTTCCGGTAAACCGATGGATCGCGAGCAGCCGCTGTATGTCGGGGTGCTTACGAGCCATCAAGGCATCGGAGCGTCCCTCTTGATACCTGCGCACCATCTTTCCGGTGAGTGTCGTCGTTTGATGTTCGAGATGATAACCCAATGCCTCGGGAGCAAAACGAATTGGAACTCCTTTTTTGATCAGGCGCAGACCAAATTCGAAGTCCTCTCGTGCACGGGCGAATTGAGGATCGAGCCCGCCCATTGCGTGAAATAGTTCTGCATTCAGCGAAAGGTTTCCTGTCAGCACATCGGTAAAGGCGAACTGATGTCCAGGGCGGGACACGCGTTCGAAGTGCCTCGTCCACCACGCGCGCGCGCTGAGGCGGAAGCGATCCTTTGCAATGTGCGGAAGTGGCGGGTACGGCCCCATCACGACGCCCCCAGGGTGGCGCTGATGTTCAACGGCATGCGCCCGAACGAAGTTTTCCCCGGGCTCGATGTCGTCATCAAGGAAGATCAATAAACGGCCGCTCGCGACCTGCGCCCCCGCATTGCGGGCGAGTGCCGGACCGACGCCCGGCAACGACAGGGTCCGAAGCGGAACGCGGGTGCGAAGCGACGAGAGCATTGTCGACGTGTCGTCCTCACACCCGTCCGCCACAACCAGGACTTCGAACGCTGGGGTCCCATCTCGCTGAGCGTCGAGCCTGCTTAAAATCGATCTCAGCATAGCAGCACGATTATGCGTTGGTATGATAACGCTGATGTCAACCACGCTTATGCCCTGCCTCCCCTGCTCGCGCCCTCGCCCGCGCCCTCAGATATCGAACCGGGCCGCTCACAGCACCTCTGACCTGCGTTAAGGCGTCGTTGTAAGGCAGGCTGAATTGGTGTGTCCGTCGAGGTTGAAACAATCGCCGAAGAAGCCTGCTGTACGAACGAAACATACGAGGGATCGCACGCGGGTTTCCCTCGAACAGGAGGGCCTTCGTCAAGATGGCGAACGATGCAACCTCGTAGCCATACATCTGCTGCTGCAGTTCCTTGCTTGAGCGACGATGGCGGTGCCAGTTCAGAGCCTCGGGATCGTAGATGATCCGATATCCGGCTTCGAGCACACGCCGGAACATATCTGTGTCGCCACCAGCCAGACTGAGCGTTCCAGCGTCGAGAGCCTCGTCGAACCACCCCACCGCGTCAACGATCGTTCGGCGCAATGCCATGTTGACACCGGCACCCGCATGCCATCCGGTGAATGGGTCCAGGTTATAGGCATCATAAACCTGACGCCTGAAACCACGGCAAAAACCGCCAAAATGCTGAAAGGCGATCTGCGAGTCCGTTTCCAGCTCTGCCGCCATGGTAAGACCGGTTACGGCCAGCACGAGGGGGTCCTCGAAATTGCGAAGCAAGGTTCTAAGCCATAGCGGGTCCGGAACCGCGTCGTCGTCGATGAAGGCGACGACGTCTGCTTCTGTGTTGCGTAGGGCAGTATTGCGCGCGACGTCAAGACCAGGACGCGGTTCGCGCAGATATCTCACAGTGTCGAAGCGCCCGACTAAATCTCGCGTGGCCTCGTTCGATGGGGCATTGTCGACGACCAGAATATCGGCCTTATCGGGCATAGCCAAAAGCCCGGTGAGGCACCGCTCCAGATCCTCGGTACGATCGCGCGTGCAGATCACCACGGACGCTTTCGGCAGCTGACTTGGAGTCGGCGACGGATCAGGGAGGGCCAGCCGATGCCTCAGCCAAGCTTCGAAGACCGACGAACTGGCCGCAGACAGAATCCGGTCCTTAATTGGCATCTTGCCGCCATCGCTGTCGAAAGCGATCACAGCCTGGCCGCACGGACGACCGGCCACCCGGATCAGCACAAGTGCACCCTGATAGTCATCGGTCGGTTCAAAATCTGGCGGAAGGTCAAGAATGTCGATGTCTCGAACCGCAAGGCGCATCAGGAGTTCCGATCCAAGCTGTGCTGACCCAATAAGCCGTGGTCCGGCGAGGTCGCGGTGGGGCGCGACTGCACCTGCTGCCACTGTGTCGGAGGATTCAGCATACCCTTTCTTGGGCCGGGGCCGGTCACGGCGAGAGGATAGACTTCGGCGTGATAATCGTAAACTTGCTGCCAGTCCGCCGAAAAAAGGCCCACCGTAACGCGATAGTCGCCCGGCGCCAGGTCGACACGATTGAGCGTTGTTTCGATGCGCACCGTGTCCGTGTCTACGACAGGGGCGAATTCGGCCAACTTGCTGTCGGTCTCGAAGCAGCACGTATCGTCCGCCGCGTAGATGCCGATGACGATAACCGCGTTGCGATCTCTGGTAGCGCCAACATAGGTCAGTGAAATCGACAGCCGGTCGCCCACAACGATGGTACTTGTCGGCGTGCTTTGCTCGTTCAGCAACACGACGGCTGTGATCTGGAGTTCGCCATTGCCGAACCGGCTGACCTGCGGCACAAGTTCGACGGGCAGTTTCGTCACGGCGAACGGTTCGTGCTGGACGCTCGCGACCTTCGCCTCGACAGCCGAGGTATAAAGCGGGAGCATTTCGTCGATTGGTCCGTAGCCCACGACGCGTCCGCCTCTCAGGAACAGCACGTGATCACAGATTTCCCTTACCTGCGAGACGTCGTGAGACACGAAGAAGATAGTGGCGCCGCCGTTCAGTATCTCCTTCACTCTTGCAATGCACTTCTGCTGGAAGGCTTGGTCGCCGACGGCGAGGGCCTCATCGATAAGCAAGATATCCGGGCGCACATGGACTGCCACGGCGAATGCCAGGCGCATGCGCATCCCGGTGCTATAACTGCGAACCGGGTTCTCAACGGCCGCCTCCAGTTCGGCGAAGGCTACGATCTCGTCAAACCGCTCAGCAACCTCGGTCCGCCGCATTCCCGCGATAACACCCAGCAGGAAGATGTTCTCGCGCCCCGTCAAATCGTCGGTCAGGCCCGCCCCGATGTCGAGCAAGGCACCAATTCGACCCCTCACCTTGATCTGCCCTTCGTCGGGACGACCAACGCCGCCGATCAGACGCAGCAAAGTCGACTTCCCGGCACCGTTTAGTCCGACCACGCCGACAGCTTGCCCAGGCGCGACCGCAAAGCTGATGTGGCGCAGGCCCCAAAAACTTTTCGACTGTACCACGGACCGTCCGGACAAAAGGTAACCCTTCAAGGTGGTGGAACGTGCACCCCCTTGCGGACGGTAGCGCTTGCCGACGTCGTGGACGGTGATGGCGCCTTGTCTCATAGTTCATCCACAAGGCGTGCGCTGCCACGCTCGACCAGACAAATGCCGGCAATGAGCATCGGCAAAGAAACCAGCGCAGTCTTCCAATAGATATCAACGGGAGGCCAAGCGTGTTCGACGAAAATGGCGCGGTAACCCTCGAGAATCCAGGCCATCGGGTTCCAGGTGTGAATTAACGCCATCGGTTCACTGGCCTTAAGTGGGCTGTAGAACACGGGTGTCAGGTAAAAACCCAGCATCAAAATTACGCCTACCAAATGTTGAGTATCCCGGAAGTGGACATGCGCAACCGCAACAAGATAGGACAGGCCCATCATAAACAGCGCTTGCGCAAGGAAGACGAGTGGAAGTGCGACGACGCTCAAAGTCGGGGCCCCGGTCTCCATAAACGAGATGATGAAGAGGAGTGGCAGAGCGAGTAGAAGGTGCACTGCCTGTGTGATGACTGCGACAACAGGAAGTATCCCGATCGGAAAGCCCGGCCGGCGCACCAGTTCGCTGCTGCCGGTTATGGAGGTCGTCGCTGCGGGCACCGCAGTGCTGAGCCAACCCCAGGCCAACACGCCGGAAAAGACGAAAGTGGTGTAATGGGGAATATCTAGCGGCAGGACCTTGCGAAAGAGCAGCGAAAAAACCAGCAACTGGCTCAATGGCCGCATCAAGGACCAGCCGAGGCCAATTGCGGACCGTTGATATCTCATCTTCAGATCGCGTGTCAGAAGTTCCAACAGCAAATCGTTCCATTGCAGACAGATGTGGATCAAGGGCTTCCACTGATCACGACGCCAGTATTGGTCCCGTCGCTTCGCGCGATCAAGCGCATCATCCTTGAGATGTTCAGGCATTTAGGCTCACTCTTGCCACCGGTTAAATACACCTTGCCTCAAAGTAGTAAAGATCATCATACTCGCGAACTGACAGGGTACACTAGCGTGATCGTTATCGTAGGAAGCAACAATTATGCCGATGGTTTCCATCATTACACCGGCGCATGAAGCGGAAACAACGATTTCTTCGACTTTGGAAAGCCTGATAGCGCAAAGTCATGCCAACTGGGAATGCTTCATCATTGACGATGGCTCAACCGATCAGACCGCTGAGATCGCGGACCGTTTCGCGGCTGGGGATACGCGCTTCCATGTGCTGCGGCAGGAGCAGAGCGGCGTTTCAGCTGCTCGCAATGCGGGACTGGCACAAGCGAAAGGCGACTGGGTCGTCTTTCTCGACTCCGACGACGCGCTGGCACCCTTCCATCTCGAAACCATGCTGAACCACACACGAACTTTGCCGCAGGCCGACATTCTGCATTGCGGTTGGCGCCGTCTGAAAAATGGCGCTCCCTGGTGGCAGTCTCACCCCGCAGTAAAAATGGACAATCCGTTTGCCGAAGCAGCGCGCTATTGCCCTTTCGCGATCCACGCCGCCTTGCTTCGCCGGTCCCGGCTTGCAGAAATCGGCGGCTTCGATCCAGAGATGACGATGTGCGAGGACTGGGACCTGTGGCAGCGCCTCGCTCGAGCTGGCGCCGAATTTGCGCCGGTCGAAGGCCTGATGGCTGACGTTGGCGTAGAGGCCGGTTCGCTGTCGTCAAACAGGCTTAAGCATCTCGATTTTGGTCTTAAAGTGATCCGGCGCGGCCACCATTCCGATCCGCGCATAGCCTATCCGGTGCCGGCGCTCGCCCAGGGAATCACAAAAGCTGGGCTGGGAATGGCGTGCTGGTATCTTGCGATCTGGCTTGTCGGCGCCTCAATAGGTCAGGGCGACAATCCTGGCGAACTGCTTGAGCGGGTGGCAGAGCCTATCCCGCCTGACGCCGACGTTTACACGCTCTGCGCAATAATGATAGACGGGATTGTGGTCGGCGCCTTCCCCGACGAGCCGATTTGGCCCGGACTTTGGTCGAAGATCCAGGGCAAGCTTCCGGACCTAGAGGCTTGGCTCAATCGGCATGCTCCCCAAGAAGCTTTTGGCTCCCTGTTAATCCGTGCACTGGAGCGAAAGATCGCTGACCAGCTGCCAGCCAACCTGCCCGCCACGATCGGAACAACAAGAATACAGCCAATTGATTTGGATCGACCTATCGTCGACCTTATCTTGCCCGGCATTGAGCGGTTGCGCTGTTGCATCTGGCGAGGTTCGACGCTGCTCGGGCAACTGGAGTTTGTTGTCTTCGGAGCAATCGAAGCGGATGCTATACGAAGCCGACTTCGGACGGTGTTCGGCCCGGAGGTCGACGATCTGACGCACCCGTTGTCAGAAGATGGCTTCGTCAATCTTGCTGATGAGGAGGACCGGCGCGCCCCCTCCGCCAGCATGGCAGCGCGAAGCAACAGCGGAGCAGCTCAAAAGACGCTGAAGCTCATGGCGAAAATATCATATTGGACCGGAGCTAAGGCCGTAACGGGTTGGTGGAACAGGAAGGAGCCGACGCCAACACCTGTCGACGCGATATCAGGCATGGCGCATGCCGGGCGCGCCGAATTCGATCGAATCGTTGAAGAGGAAATCCAGCGGGCGGTTGCAGCCTCAACGCAGATCTCCAGGGAGACGCCGTCGAAAAAAACCGGCCCAGTCGGCGATGAGGTGCCGAGATACGATACGGAGGCGTACTGGGAGGAGCTGTTTTCCCAGGTCGACCCTTGGGATTACCAAAACAACTATGAGACTGTGAAATATCTTCAAACACTCTCGGTGTTGGACGATCGACGCTTTTCAAACGGCCTCGAGCTGGCCTGCGCGGAAGGAACCTTTACACGGATGTTGGCCTCCCGCGTCGACAACCTGCTGGCGACCGACATTTCGGCGTCGGCAGTCGCTCGAGCGGCCTCGCTTCAGGACCATGATTCCGCGGTAGCCTATCGGCAGTTGGATCTTTTGAATGACGAGCTGGAAGGGCCTTACGATCTCATCGTCTGCAGTGAAGTTCTGTACTATTTCGAGAACAGAGAAAAACTCCGGCAGATAGTCGATAAGATTGCGGGCAGTCTTCGCACCGGTGGTTGGTTCGTTACTGCCCACGCCAACCTTCTGATTGATATGCCGCATGAGACAGGATTCGGGTGGCCGCATGAATTCGGTGCGGTCGGCATAGGCGAGATGTTTGACCAGCATCCGGATTTAACTCTCTCGGTCGAAGCCAAAAGTCCGCTCTATAGAATCCAAAGGTTCGAGAAGGTGGAACACGGGGGTTTCCTTGAGCCGACACGCGTGGAAGTAAACACAGCGCAGCCTTTGCCTCTTCAGGTCGCCAGCCAGGTACGCTGGAGAGCGGGACAAGTTGTGGAAGCCGCCGCCGACTGGAACGATGTCCCGATCCTGATGTATCATCAGGTTTCGGACGACGGTGCTGAACAGCTGGCACGATACCGCCAGTCTCCGGAGGCTTTCGAAACTCAACTGGCATTCCTGCGCGATGCCGGATGGCGCGGGATGACTTTGGACCGGCTGCTTGCTTGTTTCGACGAAGGTGCCAAACCGCCAGAAAAGACATTAGTCCTGACCTTCGACGACGCTACGCGCGATTTCATGACGCATGCCCTCCCACTGCTACATCGATACGGCTTCCCATCCTCACTCTTTGTCCCAACCGGGAGGGTCGGCGGCTCTGCAATATGGGATTCGGCCTATGGATCGCCGGCTCCACTGCTAACGTGGGAGGAACTTGCGGCAGTCGCAAACAGCGACGTGACGCTGGGTGCCCACGGTGTCCGGCACGTGCGCCTCTCTGCCCTGGCACCGGAGAGCCTGTTGCGAGAGCTTGCTGGCTCCAAAGCTATGCTTGAAAAACGCCTGGGTCGAGAAGTGCTGGCGGTCGCATATCCGTACGGCGACTTCGACCCCGCTATCCGGGACATAGCCGAACAATGCGGTTACCGGATTGGGTTAAGCTGCGTCGGTGGCACGGTGCGGGCGGATGCCGATAAACTCGCATTGAAAAGACAGGAGGTTTTTCGCGGGATCACCCAGTCAGAGTTCGCAAATCTGTTAGTTGGCTGAGACAAGAATGGGGTAGTCCACCGTCCAACCCGCATCGTACTTTGTTCCCAGAGCAAAGCGATGATTGGGATTTGGAGAGAAATTAGGTTCCTGCTTCAGCCATGATCGAGCCTTTTTTTTGAGGTTCGCCATTGCCTTTGCTCTCGCGTCGACCACAAGCATCTCGGCAGCAATGGGCTTGTCATATCGCGACATGGTAGCCACAAGTCCGATGAGCGCGCGGTATTGGCCTTGTTCAACCGCCCTCTGGGCGAGCCACCGGCCACAGCGGCTTAAGCCTGCCCGGATCGCAAGAACCTTTTCCGGGTGCCTCTTTAGCATTTCATCCGCGACCAAAATCCAGGACCGAAGCATTCGCGTCAAATTTGCTGACATGTTGTCGGGGGTTTGGCGATAACCGACAAGATAATCTGGAACCACTGCAAAATGCGAGAGTTCAGCGGCCAGGCAGTAGAAGAGATAATCTTCACATCCCTGCGCCTTGCGCTGTTGGAGCGAGGAGTCAAATCCTCCTGTCGCGTCGAGGACAGTCCGCCGTACGAGTGGCGAGCTTCCATTTCCAATGAAGTTTTGAGCAAGTACGCCGTCGAGCGCATCTCCCTCGACGGAAACTTCATTGCTCCGGTAAATAACGTAATTGTTGTGATCTATCATAGCGTACCAAGTGTAGACCAGTCCGACTTGTGGGCCTCCTGACTCCAATGCCGCCAACTGTCGCTCAATTTTATCGGGTGACCAGAGGTCATCAGCATCTAGGAATGCCACCAGGTCGGCGGAGGTAGAGCGCCAACCCGCATTTCTAGCAGCAGCGACCCCTGAATTTCTTTGCTTCAATACTCGCACGCGCGGATCGATTTTAGCGATTTCATGCGCAATAGCCAGGGTATCGTCCTTCGAACCGTCGTCCACCACGACGATATCGAGCGCGCGATGCGTTTGATTGCGAACGCTGCTGATTGTTTCAGCCAGAGTTCCTTCCGCGTTGTAGGCCGGGATTACAACAGCAACAGTTACTTCACTTCCTGCCGATTTCTTCAAGCTCTCAACTCCGAAGTCCACGCGATCGCAAAGAGGTTACACCAGGATGGACGTTTGAGTTTCCATAAATGGACTAATGGTTATACGACAACGATATTTCTAGCCAGCACCTGTTGGTAGTCGATAGATTGCCGCTACAAAAGCGACGCGGCCGCCAAAAAGACGGTTACCATCTACCTGTGAGGAAGCTGATCTGTATCCATCCCGCCTCGCCGAGACGCCGGCCGGGGCAACGGTACTCCGTTCCGCATCGCTCAGGCCTCGCATCTGCGGTGGATCAAACGGTATACTCAGTCGCGCGATCGGCGTTCTCGCCGGCTGAGGCCGCCCGAAATGCGATCCACAGACCTCTCGACATCATCAAGTTGATACAGGAGGTCGGTTGCGGATCCGGTGCTGCTGGCTTACCGCGTGCACAAAGGCAAAGTCGCCGGCTGCTCTTAGAAATGATGGATGGTTGAGAATGCTCGTCGGGGTGAGCTTTCCATTTGGCGACCCTTGAAGGATACTATGCTCGGAGAACACAATTAAAGTAATTGTATAATTACCCCAATAAAAATCTTAGACAAGATCGAATTTAGCTGCAATCATACCTACGCACTGTGCAAGCATTTCTACCGGAGGACCCGCCACCCACCCCGGCGGGTTCTCTGCTTTGCTTCCCGGACGCTTGCCGCAAATGCGATTGCTGTTGCCTTTGTATCGGCATAGAAAATATTGCTTTGAATAATGGTATCGCCCGGCAGAGATCTGCCTGATGAGATAAACTCACATTCTTCTAACTGTAGACTGGAGGCCCGCCGCCAGCGCGGGCGATATCGGCAGCTATATTTCAAAGGCGATCCCGACGCCTACCTATGCATCGATGTAATTTTACCAACAACCGATGTCACACAGTCGATATCGACACATGTTAGCCACTAATAAACCGCGAGAACCGCAGTACAATACATAGCGCAATTATATACGCATAAAATTTAAGCCATCTTTTAATTGATATTTAAATACAACCTCCATCTGAAACTTATTATTTAACCTTTTGATAAAAATTTTCTTGATCACTCCGATTAGCGGCCGCAGGTTATTCTGTCTCTAATTACTGCCGTCCTCGGGTTCCAGTGTTTATCAGGGGGCAAAAAGTCAGCTGAAGCCGCTTCCCACCTCGGGTTTCAGCCGCCCCGCAAACTTCGCGGCTACACCGGATGAGGATCATACTTGATGGCTCGGCAGTCACGGAGATGACCGCACGCCGGAGCGTTGCCGGTGCCACCAATGACGGTCCCGTGACGGCAGTGGAGATATATGATGGCGCAACATGTCGCCAGATCAGATGGTTAGACCGCAAACACAGCGCAATTCCGCCGGCAGCAGTGGGTCTGTCCGTCTCAACCGCAGCGCATAGGTTCCGGCATGTCCGGCCGAGATACCGACGCCAAGCCGCGGCGTCAGCCTCGTTCGCGATCTTCCGACACGAAGCGACCGGCCTTCTTCGAGCCCGTCCCGTTGAACACGCCGAAGGCGTCTTATGGTGCGCCACACCTGTGTCGAAATGGTCGCACCTCGACAGGGAATTAACCCTTCATAAAGCATTTGCTTGCTCAACTTATAATTTGTGTCATGGTCACTGTAAGTAGTGAGGGAGCCGACCTGATGAGTGATATAGCATCGCATATTCCGGAATTTGGTTACGATGAACGCGTGATGATTTGCCGGAAGCAGATCGAGAAGGCGGTTTATCAGTTCATTGCAAATACGAAGGTCGAAGGGTGCGATCCGGCGGAAGTCGCAATGGCCATCGCAGACATTGCCGACGATTACATTTTACTCCTGGCCCAGAAGCGCAATTTGACCCACTGAGATCAGGGATCGGCCGTCGATCGGCCGATCGCGCAGAAGCCATGTGAACGCGAAGTCGCGCCGCTTCCCTTCCCGGAAGCAACGTCGAGGATACCGTAACTCTTCGCTTGTAGCCGAACAGCGGATCGTTTCAGACAGATCCTGAGCAACGCTTCGACCATCCGTAGCCCCAACAACCCGAACCTCTCCAAACAGCAGTTGAGATGGATTTGCCCAGGCGTGAGCTTGAGCTCTTTATCTCCCGCGAAGGGATCGAATGGTTCCCCGCGCGCCGCCTCCATAATCGTACAAACATAACCGCGAAAATCGATGTTGATTTTCGCGGTTATGCGCAAGTTTGAAGGCGTGACGCATCGCGCCGAGCGACGCGCGATATGTCCTTTGTCTAATGCATATCACCCGGAACGCTGGACACTTCCGGGCGACAGGCATTAGAGCGGTTCAACTGTTATGGAAGCGCAGAACCGCTCCAGTCGTTTGGCTAGTGACAGCTCACACTCACTTGCGGAACCGGCGAGCTCAATTCGGCCAGTTCCCTGGTGAAGCCTTCCCCCACCTCCTGCTTCACCGCCTCGAGCGCCAGATCGAGGCAATTCGTCGCGAATTGCAGCTTGACATCGTCAGCGACCTGTCGCGCGTAGGCTATCATCCGTGCCAGCGCGATGAGTTCGTTCAGACCATCTTCCGCCCCTTGGTCTGCATTTGCCTTGGCAATTGATGTCACGCCCATGAGCATTTCTCCAACGAATTGAAGTAATGATACGCGCGCAGAGGTGATTGAGCCCGTGAAAAAAGCGTGACACAACCATTGGTGAGAATTGCTGCTTTCGATTTACAATGCAGAACGCGTACTGAACGCGGTTGCATGCAGCTTCCAGGGCAGATCGGCGTTCGAGCGGATGTCACGAGCGTCCTGCACGGCTTTCAGCAATTCCAGGGCATCGATGCGTTTTTGATCGACAGAATTCGAAAGAAGCGTCGCCAGCAGCTGCGGACGGTCCGGCTCGGCTATACCGGCGCATTGCTCGACGATCGCCCGCCACGTCCTCTTCTTGAAAAAGATCGCGTTTGCCGCATCTTCGAGCCACTCGCGCAGGCCAGCTGCGAGCAGTCCGCTATCTGCCATCGCATCGAGCGTGGCGGTGACATTGACGAGCGGTATAGTCAGCGGCTTGCTGCCGAGCGCGCTCGGCGCGTGCATGAGTGCGACGGCGGCATCGTCCAGCAGCCGACCGGTGCGATAGTCTTCGAAAATGCGGCCGATCCCAATCATCCCGAACGGATGACATTCCGCAGCCCGCAAGGCGCCCATGCTTGCTGCCCCGAGAACGGCCACGCCAAGCGAGAGAGCATGGAGAATTTCCTTGTGCCAGACCGGTGCGGCATATTCGAAGCCGCCGTCGATCAGGCCGATGACGTTGGCGCCCTGTTCCACCTGAGCCAGGACATCGCCTTGCATGGCGGGCGGCAGGACGCGGACCGCCTCGCCGGCGAGCGATGCCGCATCGTGAAGACTGGGACCTGCGAAAATGATCTTCAAAACCCGATCGCCTTGGCCAGAGCCCTTGTTCCAAATCGCCGGGCGCGCTCCCCCTCCGGATTTTCGAGCTCGGGGATAACAATCTTGACGACGCTGAAGGGAAGCGTGTCGTCGCTGAGGCGGACTAGGATGACCGAAGCGATCCCTCGGTTGCGCAGAGCGTCAAGCACTTGTTGCAGCAGCTCCGGCAGATTCCGTGCCCGATAGCCTGCCGCGCCGTCATGGCGGAGGCCGGCAGGCGGTGCGGCAACCGCATCGAAGGCCCGTCGCATCAGCGACGGAAGGGATCTTAAGAAAGTGGCAGGAGAAATATCGTCCCTGGCGCCGCTGATATAGGTCAGCCGGGATTGCACGGCTTCCGTCACCGCCCGAATGGCCGCCCGCACGGGAGACGGGTGCGCCCCGGTGCCGCCGGTCACCTCGACGAGCCGAATGTCCCTGTCAGCGTGACCATGCCTGGAGCCTGGAATTAGCTCCCTAGGACCGAGCATCGCGGTGAAACAGGGGATCGCGATGTCGCTGGTGATATCGAACAGCCGGAGCGCCAATCCCGATGCTTCGATCTTGTCGACCAGCCCGTTAAGGGCACCATCCTCAAAGCCGCGGGGATCGACGCAGCCGGCATAGAGATTGGCTTCCCCACCCACCTGCCACAGCACCTGAGCGTCACGCTCGATGCGCTCCAGGACGCCATGAAAAATTGCCTCCTCGACACTGTTTCCCGAAGCCAGGCCATCCGACGACATCCAGTATCGCGCGTCCCGCGTCCGGTCGAGCAACACCGCTTCGAAGGGAATGTGGATTTCGTCGCCGCTGAGGATATTGATACCAGCAACCCATTCGGTTTCGTCATCCGGCCCGAGATCGGGTTTATGGACGGCGGTCAGGCAGCTCAACCTGTCGACTTGGTAGCCCATCGCCTGCAGGCGGGAACAGGAACCGTGGACGCGCTTGACGAAGGGTTCGCCGGCAACAGCCCGTTCGAGGGCCTCCATGACAGTGGATACCTTGGCGTCCAGATCGGTCAGGCCCTTTCCTTGAGCAATCACGATCGACCGCGAATTCGGGGCATAGGCGCACCAGACGGGAATTCCGATGTCATCCAAGCCGGTATGTCGCGCAACCCTGGTAATGCCGAACCTAGCCAAAAAGGGTTCGACGCGGGAAAGAGTCTCTCCCGGCGATATGATCCTGTCGGAATAGTGGGCCGGATGTAGGGCTGAATTCATAGCGCCCCGGCATAGATATGGGCCGTCATCAACAGCCCCATGACCGGACGGCTGAGCAGTCACCATTCGTCTCGATCAACCGCAGATCGCCGAATGTTTGCAGGCGATGCACCATCCGTCCTCAGCCGTTTACAACCGGATCCTGCAAATCACCGTCGATCTCCGACAAGCCGGCGACGGCCAGACTTTTGGCCAATGCCACCAGTTTTTGCCTGATATTCGGATCCTCGATAGCGATGAACGCCTTGTTGAGCGCCAGCCCCTCCTTCGAGGACAAAAACTTGTTCAATTCGCTCGTCTCGCCTTCGATCGGTCCGGAGCCACCGTTCTCGAAGAAAAAGCCGATAGGCACGCGAAGAATCTCGGATATGCGCTGAAGGCGGCTGGCGCCTATCCGGTTCGTTCCTTTTTCGTATTTCTGGATCTGCTGGAAGGTAATGCCCAGAAGTTCGGCCAGACCATGCTGGGTCATCCCGAGCGTCTTTCGCCGCACCCTGACGCGGTTGCCAACATAGACGTCGATCGAATTCGGGGATTTAGCCTTCATGTGAATAAGTCTCCCACTTTATCAGCATGCCAGCCGTATAATGGAGAGTTTAAGCAAAAATGCAACTAAAAGTAAATATTTCGTAACGATTTTTTTCAGCGCTGCTCACAGTATAAACAACCTGCGCTCGCGCACTGCTGTTCGAAATGACGGCCGCTTAGAAACCGCCCCTAAAGAGGCTTTTGAGCCACGGCGATCATCGACTTAGCCAAGACGGGAATTCTTCCGACATAACGAAAACGGACGTTATCGAAGCCGGCATCCAGCAGCAGCATGCTCAAGGTGTCTTTCGACCAGAACTTGATATGCCCATGATCCTTCAGCGGCATGAAGTGATCATCCATTTTCCCCATCGTGGCGAGTGCAAGGTTCTTCAGATAACCGTGATAGGGCGTCGACATCACGGCGACGCCGCCCGGCTTGACAAGATCGTACACCGTCGAGGCGAATGCCCTCGGATCGTAGACATGCTCGACAACCTCCAGGCTGATGACGGCGTTGAACGTGCCGTACTCCCGGGAAAGATCGTCATAGGCCGAGCCGACATTCAGCGGCAGTTCGGGATAGTTGATATTGGCCTTGGCAATACCATCGCTGGAAGGATCAACGCCAACGACATAATAACCCCTCTCCGCAAGAGCAGCGGCCGCGCCGCCCGTACCACATCCCAAATCAAAGACGTCGTTTTTCGCAGAACCGTCGAAATGGCTCTCCAGCGCGTCAAGCACGGCGGGCAAGATGTAGGAATGCGCGGTTGTCGGCTTGGCATGAACATAGGTAGTTGCGTCTAATTCGACGGACATGTCCCCCTCCGCAATTGCGCGGCAGACACTATCGAAGAATACGTCCAAAATTTGATGAGATCCACCAAACAGCAAGGATATAAAAAGATATAATCCGGAGTTTTATAATTAAAAACAAAATCTATGCGCGAAATATTAAAAATTCGACGAACAAAATACACAAGAGAATACAGAATCTCGGAAAATACTTTAAATAATTCAATGGATTCATTGAATTCAAGACAACGATCAAAAGCAATATCTCGAAGTTACGAAAGCACCAGACCAGCGGCGACTGCTTTCATAGAGCCGCACGAGCTGTTCCCGATTGGATGGTGCTGCGTCTTCACCGAATTTGCCGCGCCCATCCTGATGGCGAGGGCATAAAGGCGCCCAATTGCCGACACGAAGCCAAAGATATTTAACGGATAAATGTATACTGCTGGATTTAGACAGCCCGATCGAAATCCTTCTCGGACCGGAGAAGACAAGCTTGCCCGATAATTCGTCGTCCGCAAATGCGAAACAGCCATTGGGAAAACCGACGATTCCCGTGGTCTTCTGGTTGCTGCTGACGATCTCCCTGTCGCTGGTCATGGGAACGGTGCTTCTTTCCAACGACATGAAACACTTGAAGACGGTGGGCCATTATTTTGGCTTCGATCTCTTTCCCCCTGTCATTAGGCCGCCCTCCCCCAAAGCCTTTCCCCGCCCGACGCCGCCCGCCGCCTTTACGCTTCCGTTGCATCTTATCGACCCGCCGGTGGCGCAGACCGTGTCGACCTTTCTACGCACGTGGCGAATATCCGGGCCCGCAATGTGTGCAGCTCTGCGCGATGCCGGTATCGAAACCAGCGATTGGGCGGCGGCGAGCTTCAACGCCGATACGTTCGAATGCTTTTTCGAACATGGCGTCAAGCGGGAAAAGGATCAGCTTCCGAGTTCCATCTTCGTCATCGTTCGCGGCGACGCCGCCGGCGTGATCAGCAATATGCGGGTGAAAATCATCAATCCCGAGACGGAGCAAAACGGCCAGCTCGATCCCGCCATCCTGCGAATCTTCGAAACCATGTTGCGGCAACCGCAATGGCTGGATTTTCACGAGACGTTGAACGCAATCAAGAATCTGAAAGACATCAAGGAAGACGGTTTCGGAGCCAGCATCAACTTCGCCCGTGAGGTGCTCAATCCCGGGCGCTATAATTTCACGCTGTCGCTGGATGCGACCTCCGGGCCCCAGAAAAGAACAAGAAGCTATTTTTCCGACAGAACATGGCTTCCATCGCCCGAACCGACGGTCGAGCCCAACGTGCCACCGGCACAGCTATCCACCCCTGCCGATGCCGAGGCACCCGCAAGAAATGCGGACCATCCGCGTTAGGATCTCCGGAGATTATGCGTCGGTTTGTCACGCCATATAACTTGCATCGTCGTGATGCGTGGCCAGTCTCCTGTAAAGCTCTTTCAAACTTTCCGCGCTCGGCCGTTCGGTGCCGTCTCCGCCCGCCAGGCGCCAGAGACGCTCGACATTGAGGTCCTGCGTGACCTGGGCAAGCTCATCGCTCAGTGAGCGAATAGCTGCCGCCGATCGACGCAACCGCGAGGATGTTCTGATCAGTGCTGCAAACAGGATGAGAATGATGCCGACGACACCCAGGACAAGGGCTGTGAACTGCCGGCCGTCGAGAAGGAATAGGTCGTTTCGGACGGTCGCCATAAAAAAAGCGGCATTTTGAAATGCCATATGAAAACAGCTCATCGGATAGCTAAACCAATATTCCATCGCGGGCGCCCTCCAGAACGGTTTATATCTTGGAGCAAGCTGGAAAGTCTAGCAGATACCGACAATATCCCCTAGTTCGACAGTATATTTGAGGTTGCATTACTCTACTGAATTGAAACACAGACCCGCGATAGATCGTTGCCGGCGAGCCTGGCCCGTTAAATTCCGCCGCGGACATGAAAAAAGCCAACAGTGAGAGATAGAATGAATAGAAGACGTTTCCTCGCCTCGATTCCGCTTGCTCTGTTGTATGCCAATGCGGGCGACGTCCTCGCACAGGTGCCTCCGGCGAAAGGGTTGCGCGCCGTTGCCGACAGCAAGGCGTTCCGATTCGGATCGGCAATCGACCTGCAGGACATAAACGACCCAATCGCTTCCGGGATCTACACCGACAACGTCAATTCGATAACGCCCCGAAACGAGCTGAAATGGAATGCGACGGAAAAGAGACCGGGTGTATTCAGCTTCAAGAATGCCGACCTTATGGTTGCATTTGCACGCAAAAATAACATGAGGGTTTATGGCCATACGTTGATCTGGTATCGCGTCCCGGAGTGGGTGTCTGAGATCACCGACGCAAAGACGATTCAGGCGACGATGAACCGTCATATAAAACAGGTTGTCACTCGCTATAAGAACTCGATCGACGCTTGGGATGTGGTGAACGAGCCGTTGGAATATGATGCGCCGGATCTGCGAAATTGTGTTTTCCGACGCCTTCTTGGCGACGACTATATCCGTATGAGCTTCGACATGGCACATCAGGCCAATCCCGGCGCGACGCTTGTGCTCAACGAAACGCATCTGGAGAAAAAATCCGACGTGTTCGAACTGAAGCGCGCCCGCATCCTGAAAATCGTCGAGGACCTCGTCGCCCGGAAAACGCCGATCGGCGCGGTCGGGCTGCAGGCGCATTTCCGGCCCGGCCTCGACCGAATCGATCCGGAAGGAATGGGGCGCTTCTGCGCCGCGCTGAAGGACATGGGGGTCGGCGTTTTCATCACCGAACTCGATGCGTCCTGCCACTTCCTCAACCGCGACAAAGGCTTCACGCCGGCGTCATACGGCGGTATTTTCAGTGACGTGATCACCGTGGCGGCCGAGCGTGGCGACTTGAAAGGCGTGACGGTATGGGGCATGTCGGAAAAATACGCCGAGCCCGACGAGAAGGCGGCCGGTCCCGACGCGGCTTGCACCAAGCGCGTTAATCTTTACGACGAAAACAACACGCCGAGAAGTGCAGTTGATGGCATCCGACGGGCAATAGAGGCGATGTGATGCGCAAGACAACGGAGACATCGACAGATTCATGAGAAAAGCCGTTATTTACGTGGAAAAATTTTTGCCTGCCAGCCAGGCATTTGTTCTCAATCAGGCGGTGGCATTTCGTTCCTTCGAAGCTGAAATTCTTGCCGGGTCCCGAATTTCTTCCGCCCATACCAAAAAATCCACTGTTCCGGTTCATGACATCCGTCGGTCTCCCGTTGCGAGGGCTGGTGAACTGCTTCTGAAAATCCCCCAGATCGGCCTCCCCTTTCTCTTTCCCGCGATCGGCAATGCCGATGTTATCCACGCCCATTTCGGCAAGAACGGTTATGTCATCGGGCCCCTGGCGCGCGCCGCCGGCAAGCCGCTGGTCACGACATTCCACGGCTTCGACGCCACCTACGGCGGCGATCCGAAAAAGCCGGGCGGCTTCAACCAAGTGCGCTTCTTCGCCAAGGGACGCCGGGAGATGGCCGGCTGGAACAGCTGGAATATCGCCGTCTCCGATTTCATCCGCGACCGGCTGCTGGCGCTCGGCTTTCGCGCCGACCGGGTCTTCCGCCACCACATTGGCATCGATCTCGACCTCTTCAAAATGGAACCGCGTCCCCGAAAAAAAGGACTGGTGGTTTCCATTGCCCGTTTCGTCGACTATAAGGGCCACCGCTTCATGATCGACGCGCTGTCGCGCGTGGCGGCGACCGGCACCCCGGTCGAATTCGTCATGGTGGGTCAGGGACCGCTGAAAGAGGAAATCGAGGCGCTGGCGCGTCGTTCCTTGCCAAGCGTCACG
This sequence comes from Rhizobium sp. 268, assembly GCF_036571585.1. Taxonomy (NCBI): domain Bacteria; kingdom Pseudomonadati; phylum Pseudomonadota; class Alphaproteobacteria; order Hyphomicrobiales; family Rhizobiaceae; genus Rhizobium; species Rhizobium sp. 268. The sequence continues at coordinate 119,845 of NZ_JAPPSO010000011.1, forward strand.
ATCCATGAAAATCTGTCGCAGACGGAGATAAGGGATCTGCTCGCCAGTGCGGAGCTCTATCTTCATGGCAGCGTGACCCTCGACAATGGTCACGCTGAAGCGTTCGGCCTCGCCAATCTAGAGGCGGAAGCCGTCGGAACTCCGGTCGTCGCATTTCGCTCGGGAGGCGTGGGCGAAGCGATCGAAGAGGGGAAAACTGGTTATCTCGTGGAGGAGCGGGATGTCGCAGGAATGGCCGAAGCCGTCGGAAGGCTGCTCAACGACCAGTCCCTGTGGACAGCCTTCAGCGCGCGGGCACCGCTTCTGGTGGCCGAGCGCTTCGACTTACGTCGTCAGACGGGGATGCTCGAGGACTATTACAGTTCCGTGCTAGACGAATTTTCCAGCCGGGGTCGGACTTGATGGTGCAGACAGGAAAGAAGCCGAAGTGGGGACTGAACGTATTTCGTCCGCTGCGGAACAGCATAGTGACGGCCAAGTGGCTCTATTATACGAAATTCTGGGGTATGGACATCGATCCGACGGCGAGCTTTTCCCTAAGCGTCCGGTTCGACAAGACCAATCCGAAAGGCCTTCATATCGGCGCGGAAACCTATGTCGCCTTTGAGGCAGCGATCCTGACGCATGACCTCACGCGCGGGCTCTACCTTCACACGCGAATCGGCAAACGCTGCTTCATCGGCGCCCGCAGCATCATTCTGCCCGGTGTTGAAATCGGCGACGAATGCGTTATCGGCTCCGGCTCGGTGGTGACCAGGAGCGTGCCGCCGCGTTCGCTCGTGGCGGGCAATCCGGCAAAGATCATCCGCAGCGACATCAAGATCATTTCGCGTTACGGCCGCATGGCACGCGAAGACGAAGCGGTCTCGCAGATCGTCACGCATTTGCCGACTGGAGAAGCACGATGAAGATGTTTGCCTATCGCGGGAAACACGAGAATTTTGGCGACGAGCTCAACCATTGGCTCTGGGAGCGGCTGCTGCCCGACTTCTTCGATGATGACGAAGGTCAGCTCTTTCTCGGCATCGGTTCGATCCTCTACGACAATTTCGATCCGAACATGCAGAAGATCGTCTTCGGCTCAGGTTATGGCGGTTACACCAACCCGCCGAAAGTCGACGGCAACTGGACCTTCTATTTCGTGCGTGGAAAGAAGACCGCCGAAGTCCTCGGCATCGATCCGAGCTACGCCATCGGCGATTCGGGCATCCTGACCCGCAGTTGCTGGGATGCAAAAAGCATCGAGAAGCGCTACCCGGTCTCCTTCATGCCGCACTACGAAAGCGCCATGTACGGCAGCTGGGACAAGGTCTGCGATCTCGCCGGTATTCACTATATCGATCCGCGCTGGTCGGTGGAAAAGGTTCTGACCGAAATCAGCGCATCACATAAGGTTGTGTCGGAAGCGATGCATGGCTGCATTATTTCGGATGCGCTGCGCGTTCCGTGGCGGGCGATCCGCCCGATCGCGCCGGGGAACAGAGCCAAGTGGTATGACTGGGCGAGTGCGCTCGATCTGGAGATCGATTTCGACCCGATCGGCCCGTCGAACCTCGTCGAGGTCGGAGCGTCGCTGGTGCGGAAAAATACCACCCTGTTGAAGAACATTACATTCCGTCACCGCCGCATTCGCCAACTGACCGGAAATTACGTCTTCGGATCGACGGTCAAGACGTTGCAGCGGGTGGCGGAGAAGCCGGGCCAGCTCAGCACAGACGAGTCGATCGTAAGAGCACACGATAGAATGCTGGTCGAACTGAACCGGCTGAAGCAAGATTTTTCCAAGAAAACGGCAAGCGCCCTCTAAGATCGCAACCGGTTTCGTGACGAGGCAATAAGGCATGATGCTTTTCGACTCCCTCAATACCCTCTGCGCCCGCAAGGGCCAGAAGCACCTTGAATGTGCATGTGGTCCGCTCAAATGGTCGATATCCTCGATCTCGGGAGCCGTTCGCCCATGAGCAGTGTGACCGACCGACTGATTCAAGGCAGCATGTGGCTGAGCCTGTCCCGCGCCATCGTCAACGGGCTTTCGGCACTCAGCACCTTTGTCCTCGCCTGGTATCTCGTACCGGCGGATTTTGGTCTCGTCGCCATTGCAACGACGATCCAGGTCATCTTGAGTTCGGTCACCGAGCTTTCGCTCAATCAGGCGCTCATCCGCCACGAGTCTCCGAGCGAAACGCACTTCAGCGCGGTTTGGACATTGAGCGTGACGAGAAGCGCCATATTGGCGCTGCTGTTTGCCGCCGCGTCCTATCCGATTGCCGAGTTTTACAACGAACCTCGTTTGACGAGTGTGATGCTTGCTCTGAGTTTCAGCCTGCTGCTGAGCGGTCTCGCCAATCCGCGCCGCGTCATGCTCCAGCGCGATCTGATCTTCTGGCAGGAATTCGTCCTCAACGTCTCGCAAAAGCTCGTCGGCTTCATCGTGACGGTGGCAATTGCTGCGATCTACCAGAGCTATTGGGCGCTCGTGATCGGCACGCTTGCCTATCAGGTGACCAATATCATCGTCTCCTACACCGTTTTGCCGTTCTGGCCGCGCATCACCTTCCGCCATGCCCGGGAGCTGTTTTCGTTCTCGGTGTGGCTGACGGCCGGACAGATCGTCAATACGCTGAACTGGCGGATCGAGTATCTGCTGATCGGCAAGATGCTCGGCGCCACGCAGCTTGGTCACTATACCGTCGGCAACACGCTTTCGACGCTGCCGACGCGCGAGGCGACAGCGCCGTTGAACCAGACGATTTATCCGGGCTTTTCCAAGGTCCGCAACGATCCGGTCCGGCTTATCGCAGCCTATCAGCGCGCGCAGGCGCTTCTGGCTGCGGTGGCGCTTCCGGCAGGTATTGGCATGGCGGTTGTGGCTGATCCGATGATGCGGTTGGCCTTGGGAGAGAAGTGGGCTCCCGCCATCTTCATCGTCCAGGCACTCGCATCGGTCTTCGCCCTGCAGACGCTCGGTTCGCTCGTCCAGCCACTGGGCATGGCGAAGGGCCATACCAAGATGCTGTTCATCCGCGACACGCAGATGCTGGTGGTTCGCATTCCCATCATCATCGCCGGCCTGATGATGGCCGGGCTTCCGGGCGTCGTGTATGCGCGTGTGTTCACGGGTCTGATTTCCACCGTGGTCAACATGCTTCTCGTCAAGCGGCTGATCAATCTGCCGTTCTTCCAGCAGCTGGCGGCTAATTTCCGCGCGCTTGCGAGCGTCGCCCTGATGGCCGCAGGCGTCTGGGGATTGTCGCATATCCTGAACACCCCCACCGACAAGCCGGCGCTGGCCCTGCACCTCGCCATCCTCGTCGTCACTGGCGGTATTCTCTATATCGGTTCCAGCTTTGTCCTTTGGCTCGCAATGAAGAAGCCAAATGGCCCGGAAACCGAAGTTCAGCGTATCGTCGTCAAGTTTCTGTCAAAAGCCAAACGTATTGCCGTTCCCAAGTCGGCTTAAAGCTAAAACGAACATTAACAAGTGAGGCAGAATGACCAGCCTATCCAGATCTGAGCTGATCGCAAAACTCAATGGCATGATCCATGATTGCCTGAAGGACTATGTCTCGCGCGACGAGCCGCTCGCGATCCTAGACTTCCCCGACATCCGCAATTGCGGCGACTCGGCGATCTGGCTGGGTGAGATGGCCTATCTCAACGATCGTTTCGGCAAGCGCCCGGACTATGTTTCCAGACTATACGACTTCTCCGCGGAAGAGCTGAAACGGCGCGTTCCCACAGGCCCGATCTTCATTCACGGTGGCGGCAACTTCGGCGACATCTGGGTTGCCCATCAGGATTTCCGTGAAGCGATCATGGAACGTTTCCCCGATCGGCAGATCATCCAGTTCCCGCAGTCGATCCACTACAGTTCGGCTGAGCGCATCGAGCAGTCCAAACGCGCAATCGGGCGCCACAAGAATTTCGTGCTGCTCGTGCGCGACGAAGAATCGAAGGAATTTTCCGAGAAACATTTCGACTGCACGGTGCGCCTATGCCCCGATATGGCTTTCGCCATCGGCGCGCTTCCGGAACGGGCGACGCAAATTCCCGTGCTCGCCATGCTGCGGGAGGATGCGGAACGGGTTGGCGGCACTGATCGCAATATCCCTTCCGACATTCCTGTGGAAGACTGGATCACGGAATCAAAACGGAAGGTGAATATCGCCAAGAAGCTTGGAGTAGCTTCGGCCTATCTCGCATGGAAGCCAAGCGAAGTTGCCTTGCGCAGGCTGGACGCGGCCGCGCACAACCGCTTCGAACGCGGCATCAGCCAGATCTCGCGTGCCCGCGCAATCGTCACCGACCGCCTGCACGTCCATATCTGCTCGGTGCTGCTCGGCCGTCCGCATGCCGTACTCGACAACAGCTACGGAAAGATCCGCCGTTTCATGAACGCGTTCTCCGGCGGAACGGATCTTTCCTACAAGGCAACTTCGCTCGAAGACGGGATCGAGTGGGCGCGTCACCAGGCAGCCAATCGGCGTATCGATAACAGAGAAGCTGTGAGCTTGCGGGCTTAAGGGGGTTATTCGATGCCACTTGTCACCTTCATTATCCCGGTCCGACATCAGGACAATGCCCGCGACTGGAGCAAGCTGAAGGCGAATCTCAGCCAGACCGTGGCCTCCATTTCCAACCAGACCAATGGAGATTGGCGCGGAATCATCGTGGCCAACGAAGGCGCCGATCTGCCTGATCTGCCGGAGAAATTTTCCGCCGTGCGCGTGACTTTTCCGCCGAACGACCTGCATGAACTCGGAAAGGGCAGCAAGGAGGACTTCCTTGACGCCTTCCGGGCAGACAAGGGCCGGCGCGTCCTGAGCGGCATGTTGACCGCCGCCGATAGCCGTTTTTTCATGATCGTCGACGATGATGATTTCGTCAGCTCCCGGATCGTGCAGCACGCATCCGAAAATCGGGACGCCAATGGGTGGACGATCGACCATGGTTATATCTGGGACGATGGCGGCAACTTCCTGTTCGGCCATGATGATTTCAGCCATCTCTGCGGCACATCACTGATCATTCGGGCCGATCTTTACGAACTCCCCAGCCGCTTCGAGGATGCTTCGCTCGACTGGATCAAATCGATGCTGGGCAGCCATGTCCGCATTGCGAATATACTGTCCCAGCGTGGAGCGCCGCTGACGAAACTTCCCTTTCGCGGGGCGGTCTATCGGGTTGCCCATGGCGGATCGCATAGCCAGGCACCGAGCCTGCTGCGGCAGTATTTCCTGAACCGCGGCGTGCTCACTAAGCCGCGGCGCTGGTTGCGCAATCTTCGCAAGCTGAGGGTACTCGGTGAAAGTCACAGACGCGAGTTTTTCGGCAAAATACGGTCGAACCCCGCTTAGGCGCCGATCCCGTTCAAACATCGCACAGGCAGTTAAAATATGAGACTTTTCGCTTTCGACTTCACCAAGAGGGTTGGTCACTGATGTCGGATCTATTCGTCAGCGTAATCTTTTCCTCCTACAATGGCGCCAGCCGCCGGCTGCGCCATACTTTGGATTCCTTGGTGCGCCAGGAGCTTCCGCATGATCGATGGGAACTGATTGCTGTCGACAACAACAGCAATGACGACACGTTTGATCTTTTGACCTCGTATAGCGACAAGCTCCCCATCACGATCCTGCAGCAGCGCAAGCCGGGAAAGTCCGGGGCGCTGAATTTCGCTCTGGATCGGGTGAAGGGCGATCTCGTCGTCTTTACCGATGACGATGTTCGCGCCGAACCCAACTGGCTGAAAGCCATCGTCGACTGCGCTGCCGCCCACCCGGGTTATGGCGTCTTCGGCGGCAGAATCGTCCCCGATTGGGAAAGAGAACCAAAAGACCCTTTCATCGAGTGGATCCCTATGGGCTCCACCTTTGCGATCGTCGATGAAACGCAGAGCGGGCCGTGTGACCCGACAAAAGTCTGGGGTCCGAATACGATCATTCGGCGGGAACTGCTGGGATCCAGCGTGCGCTACCGCGAAGATATCGGTCCTCTTCCCGGAAAGTTATTTGCCATGGGTGAAGATGCGGAAATCATCATTCGCCTGGCGGCAAATGGCGCCAAATCCTATCGATGCGCCGAAGCCGTGGTTCATCACTGGATTCCTGCATCGAGCGTCACCGAAGATTGGGTGCAGAAACGCGGCGAGCGTCTTGGCTATGGCATGCCGGCGCTGTTTCCCGACGAGGTGCCTGGAGGAGTGAGGTTAAGCGGCGTTCCGCTTCCGACCTGGATCGAAAGCGCGCAATGGGCATTCCGGGCAGGCACGCTTTATCTCTTGCCGCAATCCAAGAAGCGTTTCTGGGCTATCTGGAAATATTACTACATGCGGGGGTATCGTGCGGGAATTCGCCGATATGCGCCTCAGACGCTGGCGCGGTGATCGATTGATCCAGGAGGCGGTAATTTGAAGCTCTCGGTGCTCATCAATAATTACAATTATGGTCGCTTTCTCGGCCCATGCATCGATAGCGTGCTGTCGCAGACCTACCCTGACTTCGAAGTGGTGGTGGTCGACGACGGATCGACGGATGATTCCCGCGAGATTCTTGCCTCCTACGGGGATCGGATTCTGGCTGTATTAAAGGAGAACGGCGGTCAGGCCTCGAGCTTTAATGCAGGTTTTGCTGCCGCAAGCGGCGATATCCTTTTTCTCCTCGACGCCGACGATACGTTTTTGCCCGGCAAACTTGCGCGGATCGCCGAGATCTACGATCGCAACGAGATCGACTGGTGTTTCGACCGGGTGACGACCGAGGAAGGCGACCAGCCTTCTGCAGAACTGCAAGTGACGCTCTTCGACAAGCGGGACACGCTTCGCAAGGGCGGCTTTCCCTCGCTTCCGGTGCCGACATCGGGCCTGAGCTTCCGCCGCAGCCTGCTCGCCCAGATATTGCCAATGACCGTCGCGGCAGACGTCGTCCTCAGCGACAATTATATCAAGTTTGCCGCAGCCTATCTCGGCCGCGGCGCCATCGTCGAAACACCGCTGACCTTCCAGCGCATTCATGCGTCGAACCGCTATACGGGCACAAGCCGGGCAAAAACGCTGCGCCCGCGGATCATGATCGCGACAGGCCTGGAACTGGCGCGCCGATATGATGGGCTGCAGGCACTCGGCAAGAGCCTGGTGGCCGGCGGCATTGCCGAGACGACATCGCTGCTGAAGCTCAGGAGCGAAGCGCGCAACACGGTGACCGGCGGTCCGTTCGGCGATGCTGCCGCAACCGAGGTGGCCCTGATGGCGGCGCGCAAGCGTTTGGCAAATATGCTGCGGAAAGGACAGGCATGAACCAGCAGGAAACCTTCCCGCACTCGTCCGTCGGCACCGATCAGGCAGGTGCTGCGCCGTTAAAGATCGCCGTCGGGGTGCTGACCTATCGGCGTCTGGACGGAATTGCCAAGCTGCTTGACGTCATGACGCGCCAGATCAGGCACCCGGCCCGCCCCTATCATCTCACCATGGTGATCGTCGACAATGATGCGGCCGGCAGCGCCAAGGCAACGGTGGAAGGCTTTGGACAGACAGGCGCCTACGACCTGATCTACGTCGTCGAGCAAAACCAGGGCATCCCTTTTGCGCGCAACCGCGCGCTGGATTCGGCACCGCCCGGCACCGACCTCTTCTGCTTTCTCGACGATGACGAATGGCCGGACGACGGCTGGCTGGACGCCATGCTGGAGACCCGCGAGAAAAACCGCGCCGATTGCGTCTACGGCCCCGTCCAGCCGGTCTATCCCGAAAACCCGCCGGAATATTTCATCAAGGCCAGGGTATTCGAACGCAGGAAGAACACCGACGGCCAGCGCATCGGTTATGCGGCCTCGAACAACGTCATGTTCGACTATCCGCTGATCCGCTCATGGAATCTTCGTTTTGAGGAAAAGATGCGCTTCACCGGCGGCACGGATTATCTGTTCTTCAATCAGGCCATCCGCCGCGGCATGCAGATTTTCTGGGCTGACAAGGCCCTTGTCTATGACATCGTTCCCGCGAACCGGATGACCTGGAAATGGGTCTTGCAAAGACAGTACCGACTAGGCAACACCTTCGCCGTCAGCGAAGTTCTGCATGGCAACCTCAAGCGCCGGATCTATCGCGCCGCCTATGGCGCCACGAGGGTCGTGCTCGGACTGGTCATGCTGCCGGCGATCTTGATTTCACCTTACTGGGGCATGCGCGCCCTCACCCATGTTCTGCGCGGCGCCGGCATGGTTAATGGGATCCTCGGACATGCCTATCAGGAATACAAGCCCAATGCCGCCCACTGATATTATTTGCGGAAGCGCTCTTGGAGACGTCCTGGCTGTTACTATGTTTCAGCCAAAAGCATCATGCCTAATAACATCGATGAACTTGATGGCTTCAACCAGCCGGGCGAAGAATGGTACACTCCTGCTGAACCATCGTGACACAACCGCTGTTCGGACAGAACGGTTTTTCTCTCTTACCGCCGGTCAATCATAGGAGATGCCTGTCTATGACTGAGAAAAGATTAAAGGTTCTCGCTGCCTCGTCAGGCGGCGGCCATTGGGAGCAGCTGATGGCCATGCGCGGCGCGTTCGAGGGCTGCGATATCGTCTTTGCAACGACCATTCCCGGATTGCTTGCCAAATATGATATTCGCGACGGGCTGGTCCTTCCCGATTGCAACCGCGACTCGATTACCATGTCGATCCGGTGCTTTTTCAGCGCCTTCGCCATCGTTATCAAGCAGAGGCCCGATGTCGTCATTTCCACAGGTGCCGCGCCCGGGCTTTTTTGCCTGCTTGCCGGCAAATTGACGGGCAAGCGAACGATCTGGATCGACAGCGTCGCCAATGTCGAGAAGCTGTCGTTGTCGGGGAAATTGGCTGGCCGTATCGCGACGCTGTGGCTGACGCAATGGCAACATTTGTCGCGGCCTGATGGCCCCCACTACGCAGGAGCTGTGCTTTGATCCTTGTCACCGTCGGAACGCAGCTGCCGTTCGATCGCCTCGTCAAGGCTGTCGACACTTTCGCAAAGGAACTGTCCAGACCGGTTCTGGCGCAGATCGGCAAGGGCACCTACACGCCACAGAATATGAAATGGATCAAGAATATCGAGCCGGCGGACTTCGACCGGGTCTTTTTCGATGCAAGCGTCATCGTCTCTCATGCGGGAATCGGCACTGTGCTGACCGCGAAACGTTTTGGAAAACCGATCATTCTCGTGCCCCGGCAGGCATCCCTCGGCGAGCATCGCAACGATCACCAGCTTGCCACGGTAGGCCAGCTCGCGGGCCGGCCAGGCATCTATGTCGCGCATAGCGACGATGATCTCAGGAACTATCTTCTCGACGATCTGGACAGCCCCTCTCACGAGGATCCGTCCGAGCTTGGACGGGCTTCGCTGGTCAACTACCTTAAAGGCTATCTCGCGACAGTCTGAACCGGCAACGCGCTAAAGAGCGTCGCATCAAATTTGATTCATGCAACGAGCTTCGCCGCCTTGCGGACGGCGCTATCGGCAAGCAGGGAGCTTTCATTCGTTGCAATTGCCGCCGGCAATATGTTTGACAAGTTCCGGCACGATGATTTCGGCTGCAATGTCAGGCAGGGGATGGGCGCCATCAGGAATTGCCGCGGCCAGATCCCCCGGCGTCAGACGCTGCCAGTTCGGCCGGTGGTCGACAAACTCGAGACCGCGTTTTTCTGCTTCCGCCCGATGGGCCGAGATGTAGCTGCCAACAAACGGACGGATCAGTCCACGCAGTCCCGAAAATGGATTCATCGCCATGACGATGATCCGCGCTTGCGGCAGGCGCTGCCGAAGCTGGTCGAGGATGTCGCCGATATCCTGTCGGCTTTGCGCAAGCGACACGAACCGCTGCAATGCTGCGTCGTTAGCGTAAAGCTCGATCAGAACGACATCCGGCTGTTCGGCAACGACGCGATCAATCTGGGTCAGAGCCCAGAGCGACGTCTCCCCACTCTTTGCAACGCTCTCGATTTTCACCGGCCTCTGCAAGCAGGCTGCAAGCCTTGTCTTGAGAGCGGGCTGCCACCCTCCTCGGGCCGTCAACGATGTTCCGAAAGCTACTATTTTCAACGGCGAGGAATTTTCGGCATAACCGCTTTTCGGGGCCGAGAGCATCACCAGACACGCCAAAAGCAGAAGCCATCCATAGGTCGGTCGTCTCTCGATTGGCAGCATTCGCCAAAGCCGCAAACTTGTCATGGAGGAATCATATCTCAGCGGGACCGGTAGGTCACGCGTCAGAACTCCGGCTGGACGGGCAGCCATGCCCTTCTTCAACCAAGCTGCAGCCGCCTTGAGACAATGTCATGACGATGACCGCTCACGCCGCTTGTGACGCGGCACGGCCGCGCCATCACTCCTCACGAAATACATGCTGCATCTGATCGGTCAGCGGCTTCGTCAGATAGGAAATAACTGTTCTGTCGGCGATCTTGATGAAGACTTCGGCCGGCATGCCAGGATAGAGCTTTATCGACTTCAGCTTGGCGATGCTTGCAGCCTCCGGCTTGACGCGAAGGGGATAATAGCTGATGCCCGTCCGCTCATCCTTGACGACATCGGGCGCAATCGACGTGATCTCGCCGCGTACATCAGGCGTCGTGCGCTGATCAAAGGCGCTGAACCGCACGTCGACGGGCTGGCCGACGTGAAGCTGGTCGATATCGCGCGTAGCGACTCTCGCCTCAACGGTAAGATCTTCATTTTCGGGAACGACGAGCATCAGGGTCTCACCCGGATTGACGACGCCGTTGACCGTGTGAATGGAAAGCTCGTGGACACGCCCGCTGAGCGGCGCGACAATGTCGAGACGGCGGAGTTGATCGAGCGCGGTTCCGCGGCGCTCTTCATTTTCGGCGATCTTCGCCTCGACGTCGGTCAGTTCCTTGGCGATCTCCGAACGGCGATCCTCGTCCAGCTGGAGCGACTGGCGATCGATCTCGATTGCCTTGCCTTCGGCCTCGGCCTTTGCAGCGATTTCCTGGCCGCTATTGCCCTGAAGGTCGGCGCGGGCGCGCTTGAGTGCATTCAAACGCTGCAGCGTGACCAGCCCCTTCTTGTAGAGCGTATCGACGCCTTCGAGCTCTTGTTCGATCAGGCTGAGGGAATCATTGGTGGCGTTGATCTGAACGACCAACCCCTTGATCTGCTCGGCCAGCTGGTCTTTGCGCGACGCCAACTGGCTCTTCATTCCCACAAGCGCCGACCTGCGGCTGTCGAACAATTTCGTCTCGCCGTCGAGCAGATCCCGCGCCGCGGTGCTGGATGTCAGATCGCTGATGTTTTCCTCGACATCGAATGACTCGGCGTCGATCCGTTCGGCCTTCAGACGGGCACGGCGCGCATAAAGCTGAGCGAGTGTGCTTTCGACGATCGAAAGCTGTGCTTTTGTCGTCGTGCCATCGAGCTGTATCAGGATCTGTCCAGCCGTCACATGGTCATTTTCGGAGACCAGCAGTTTCGACACGATACCGCCGGTCAGGTGCTGGATCTTCTTGACGTCGCCGTTAACGACGACCACGCCTTCGCCGATGACGGCGCTCGACAGCTCCGTCGTCGCCGCCCAACCACCGATGCCGCAAACGAGAGCTATCGACAACACGCCGACAAGGGCGACATGGCGATTGAGGGAGCGCTTGGATTCACTGATGACTTTTCTCACTATCTTCCTTCCGGCCTATTCAGCCGCATTCATGCCGTCGACCACGACCTTGAGCTGAGCCACGCGATCGGCAATCGGCGTACGCGCCGCCGGTTCCGGCCGGCTGACCCGTGCCAGAACTTCCTCCTTCGGACCGAATGCGATCATTCGGCCGTCCTGCATCATCAGCACGAAATCGCAGACCGCCAGAACCCCGGACCGATGCGCGATAACGACGACGATGCCGCCGCGTGCGCGCACGCTCATGATCGCGGCGCTCAGCGCCCGCTCGCCTTCCTCATCGAGGTTGGAGTTCGGTTCATCGAGCACGACGAGGAAGGGCTCGCCGTAAAGCGCTCTTGCAAGCGCGATACGCTGTCTCTGGCCGGCCGAAAGTGCCGCACCCCCTTCACCGATTTCGGTTTCGTAACCGTTCGGCAGACGAAGGATGAGATCGTGAACACGCGCCGCCCGCGCCGCGGCGACCACTGCCTCCGGCGACATCTCCTTGGCGAAACGGCAGATATTCTGTGCGACGGTTCCTGAGAACAGTTCCACGTCCTGCGGGAGATAACCGATATGCCGGCCAAGTGCGTCGCCATCCCACTGGTCGAGTGCTGCGCCATCGAGGCGAATGGATCCCCTGACGGTCGGCCAGATGCCCATCATCGCCCGCGCCAGCGACGACTTGCCGGAGGCGCTGTAGCCGATAACCCCGAGGGCACTTCCTGCTCTCAGCCCGAAGCTGACATCGGAAATAACCAGGCGCTGGCCTGCCGGCGGCCCGCTTGCCAGCCCCTCGACTGTGACCTGCTTGGAAGGCGCTGCGAGCGCCAGCGGTGCCGGGATTTCCGGAATGGTTTTCAGCAGGTTCGCAAGCCGCGCCCAGCTTTGCTGGGCGGAAACGAAACCGCGCCAATTCCCGATCGCCGCCTCCACAGGCGCCAGAGCGCGCGATGTCAGAATAGAGCCCGCGATGATAATGCCTGAAGAGGCCTGCCCTTGAATGACCAGGATCGCGCCGGTCGCAAGTGTTCCCGATTGCAGAGCAATCCGGAAAATCTTCGACAGGGTCGCATATCCGTTGCCGACATCCGACGCCTGCCGGGTGATGAGCCGATATTCTTCGTTCTTGCGGTCCCAGATTTCAGCCATGGTGCCCGCCATGCCCATGGCGTGAATGACCTCGGAGTTGCGGATCGAGGTCTGCGCGAAGGCATTGCGCATATTGGCGGCGTCGGACTGCTGTTTTGACAGCGTCCGCGTTCCCTGGTTGGTCAAGAACGTCAGGATGGCGAGAACCAGCGATCCACCGATCGCAATATATCCGATCGCCGGATGAAACAGAAAGCAGATCACGAGGTAGAAGGGAAGCCACGGCAGATCGAACATCGCCGTCGGGCCCATGCCGGACAGGAAGGTTCTTATCTGGTCGAAGTCGCGCAACGGCTGAAGCCCGTCCCCGCCGATTTTGACCTTCAGCGGCGCCTTGATGAGCGCCCGGAACACCCGTCCGTTCACCATCTCGTCGAGCGCACCGGCAACGCGCACGAGCATCCTGCTCCGGAGAACCTCGAACGCGCCCTGGAACGCATAAAGAGCCAATGCAAGTATCGCGAGGGCAGCCAGCGTCGGTATGCTTTTGCTCGGAATGACGCGGTCATACACCTCAAGCATGAAAAACGAGCTGGTAAGATAGAGAATATTGATAAGCGCGCTTGCTATGCCGATGAAGACAAGTCCCCCCTTGCACTTCCGCAAGGCTTTGGACGGCTCACTGGCATCGGTCGCTGAACTCTGAAACACGAATTAAATCCCTCTCTACCGCATCGCATACAGACAAATAAGCCTGCGTATATCGCAGCTACAGGCCTATCAAGGCCAGACAATGACATAGCTACTTCGAACGTTCGACACTGGTGCCGAAACCCGCTGACAAGTCCAAAGCTTATTACATGAACCCCACTGAAAAATTACCGAAAATCCCCATTTATAGCGAATGATTTCAGAGGCCCTAGCTTAACGCTACGCTAAATATATCGGCCTAAGCAAGGGAAAACCGCAAATCGCCCAATAACGGTTCAAAGAGATGAACATGACGCGCCCATAGACGCGAGATTTACTGGGTGATTAACTATAAATTCAGTCTATAGTTTGTTCTGATTATGACCCGCAGACATATTTTGCCATCTGCCATCTCGCGCTTTCGACAGCCTGGCAGCAAGCATCGGCATTGAAGCCGGGAAACGTCAACCGGGCGAACACGATCGATTGACGCTGTCTCAGCGTTGGCGGGCTTCAGACCAACAAGTGCGATGCTTGGCTGGAATGAAACGCATCGACATTGATGTAGATACCCAGCGCGTCCGTGTCGATGTGCGAAGCACCGTCGGAAATTTTGTACTGGAAGGATTCGCTGACGTTCCCGTGAAGGCCGACGAGTTTTGCCGCGTCCACGGTGTAGGTGTAATCGCCATCACTCTCAATATGGATGACACCGTATTTCCCCGTAACCGTCAGCCCATGTTTATCCACGGCATTGTCGCCAAAGCGACGCAGCAGCACACTGCCATTGGCAGCACTGTCGTTTTCAAGAAGGTTTCCATGATATGCGCTGCCGGTGTCGGCCGAAATCTTCAAGTTGTCGTGGACAGCGACAATTTTTGGGGCGGCGACCGACGGCGTGGTCGCGACCGGCGTTTCGGTCGCAGGCACTGGAGTGGTAGTCTGCGGCGCCGGCATTTCCGCAGGGTGTTCGACGACCGGTGCAACAGGCGGCTGCTCATGGCTCGTTGACGTATCGCTATTCGTGCCGCCGGCGCTGTCGAGTTCGGCCTGCGCTTGCTCGAATGTTTTGTTGTCGCCGACAAAGAACGTGTTTTGCGCAGCGATTGTGGCGGGCATCGTCAGCGTCGATACATCGCTGTCGATGATATTGTCATAGAAGGAGCCCGATGCTGGCCGGTCGACCTTAAGCGCCGAGGAGGACAGATCGTCAAAGACATTGTCATGAACATCGATATTCTCGCGAATATAGACGGGATTGCCGGCGGCGCTGACCAGAACCCCATACACCCCGTCATGGACATAATTCCCGCTAATATCGTAGTTCTTCGCATCGCCCTGATCGCCAAGGCCGATGCCGTAGGACCAGCTGTAGCCGCCATATCCCGAGATGTCGTTGTCGTGGATGGCGATGTTGGTGCCAGCCTGTGCGCTCAATCCGAAGCCGCCGCCAACGAGCGTATTGCCCTCGACCAAAGCATCTTGAGCTCGGACCAGTACCAAAACACCTTTGGCGCTGTTGGTTTGCGTTTGCTCCAGATGATTGTCCTTGACGAGAATATTGCTGCTGTCGTTGAGCTGAATGGCGTCTGCGGCACTTCCCTGGCTGTTGGTGACGGTGTTGTTGATCAGGGTGACGCCCTTGACCTTTTCCATCCAGATCCCGTCGGAATGGACACCGGTCAGCGTGCTGTTTTCGATGGTGATGTTCTGGCTGCTTTGGAAGCTGACGGATCCGGGCTTTCCGGCAAGGCCGGTATTGGTCACCTCGACATTCCGTACGACCCAGTTCGACACGTTTCCTGCATATATCGCGTTCGCTCCAGTGTCGGCGATCTTGATATTCTCGATAACGATATTCGAGGCCTTGGAACCATGGATGCCGTCATTGCTGCTGTGAATGACCGGGGCGTCGCCAAGACCGTAGCTGCCAATGGTGATCGGAGCCGCAACGCTGCCGGAGTATTTCAAATCGAATTGCTCATTGAACACGCTTCCGGCAGCGAGCAGGACACTGTCGCCGGGGTTCAGCCTCAGGGATTCGACAGCGGACAATGTCGCGAAAGCTGAGTTCTCCGTGGTTCCGCTGTTATGATCGGATCCTGTCGCTGAGTTCACGTAGTAGACGGTCATGCTTTGATCTCCCCAAGGTAATGGGAATCTTCTAAGCGTGGACCTCTCTCTGGCGGCTAAAATGAAACACTAAAATTCTTTCTATCTGCCGTTATTCTTCATCGTCAGACGCATTTTCTTCGTCGCCGATGTATTTCTATGGCGTTAAAGTTGCAACGCATGACAAGAATGTATTTTTACTAGAAAGCAATTCGATGGAAGCCCATTTTCCGTAACCGACGGATTGCCGTGATCATGTTGCTACAACCAGGCAGGTTGTTCCTCAGCCTACCCCAACTATGAGAATGACAGTGATGACCTTAATAGGATGTGAGAGAGGCTATCGAGAAAACATGACAAAATCACCAAAAGAGATTGCTAGCCCGATGTGATTATTTGACAATTTCATCTGCGGGGAAGTGACGTCCTGTATTCCTATTGATTGCTTCCGAATAAAACTTCTTACCTTGTGAAGAAATATGTTCAATTTTCCAATATGCCGCGTATTCACTTATTATTAATGCGCCGATCAGCCGGCGTTTCGCCCAATTACTCCGATTGTATGTGTGCCATTATTGCACACCGGGCACTCCAATGTTAATCTCAGGTTAATCTCAGCCTTGACTCTCTGTATTAATATATCCTTAATCGCACCCGTCGCTAAGGTTAAAATTGGCCAGCGAAGATCAATTCAAGGAGAGACAACAATGGCTATTCACGCAACCGACGATACTGCCACATTTCTAGAAACCGATGTCATCTCTGGAAATCTGCTCAGCAACGATTCATCCGACAACGGTCACCTATTCCTCCGCGCATTCGACCAGCAGAGCGTTGGCGCCAAGCAGGGCAACAGCCAGGTCACCGAGATCCAGGGCGATTACGGCACCTTCTTCGTCAAACCGGACGGCAGCTACACCTATGTCCTGAGCGATGCTGCCAAGGTCAACTTCACCAATGGTGAATTGCTCCAGGAAAAGGTCTCATACAAGATCTCCGACGGCAGCGGTCATACCGATGTCGGCCTGTTCACCCTGAACATTCAGGGCGTAACCCAGGTCAAGCCGATCGCTGTCGACGACCACTACAGCTTCACCGAAGGCAGCCCCATCGCCGGCAATGCTCTCGACAACGACATTCCCGGCGACAATGGACATCTCTTCCTCCGTCAGTTCGCCGGCACGAACGTCAACGGCAATCCGAGCGCAACGACCGACGTCGCCGGGACCTATGGCACGTTCCATGTCAAGGCGGACGGTTCATTCACCTACGATTTGGCAGCGGATATCGCTCCGGGCGATCACGTCACGGAAACCATCCAATATTACAAGATCTCCGACGGCGAAGGTCATACGGATGCCGGCGTTCTGACGCTCAATATCACGGGCACGGACTTTGTCTCGGGCGCCAGCGTCTAATCGTTCACCAGATAATCAGTAGACGACGCCCGCCGCGCGAGCGGCGGGCGTTATTGCCCTTAAAGCCCTGGTTGACGGCAGTTCTGACTCTGCAGCTGTTCTCCTTAGAACGGCCGACGATTACTTGCTGCAGCGCTGCCGGAATCGGGCTGTCGCTCCATCCCCAAGCCCTGCCCAGGTTCGATCGAAGATAGGGCGGAGTTGTGGGCTGATCTCTCTAATAGCGGCGTTGACCCTGCAACGATCGCCAAGTTTCAGCATCGTCACGAGATCGCTATTAAGCGCAGCCTTTGCCGTTGATAGCGTTGCATTCGTAAAATCGTTCCAGAAGTAAAACCGCGTCAGAATCATCGACTCGTCGTGGGGCGCCAGAGCGACGGACCGCTTCATCATTTCCGCAACCGAAAGCGGATCTTCAGCAATCACGGATTGGACGGCGGCGAGACGAAGCCAAAAATTGCTGTTCGTCGGCATGCACGAGAGCGCATGTTGCAGGTAGTGTCGGGCCCTCGATGCCGCGGCAGCCCAAGCGTCGTAATTGACGTTGACGTTCTGCCGATCGAGTTGCGCCAGGACAAGTGTCACACCGGCGGAGACAATGTCGGACCGACAATAATGTCTATCGACAATATCGATGGTCCGCGCCGCATATTTGGCTTCAACATCATCGGTGACAGTCTCGCCGTGCTCGAGCCTTTCAGCGACGATAGAGATACTGGCGGTTTTTATCGAAGCGTACAGCTCTCTACCGGCCAGCAACGCAAAGACTGCGGTGACGACAAGGAAAACAATCCGTGTGACCGAAACGAACGGGCCGCGAGGCATCAGCTTTCAGTGTAGTATCGCGAGTAACGCTTATAATAATACTCACTGGAGCCGAATGTCCTGTAAAGCTTCATCTGCGACGGATCGACCTTGGTCAATATAGCGCCGACGCATTTCGCATAGAGCTCCGGCTCCGACAGCAGCGTCGACTGCACGACCTTGCGCGATGTCTTTCCCCACTCGATAACGAAAACCACTGCATCGAGCTTCGAGTTGATAGCGCGCGCATCGACGACGGGCGCCAAAGGCGGCAGGTCGACGATAATGTAATCGAAGCTTTGACGCGCAATTTCAAGAAGCTGGTCCATGCCGCGTGACGCGAGCAGCTCCGACGAATGCGGGACACGATACCTTGCAACCGTCGGAAGAAATGCAAGCTTTGTCTTGGGATCAAGAAGGATTAGATCCTTGAGCGGACGGCCATCGACGATCGCCTCGAGCAAGCCGGCCTCGGCATGACGACCAATTGCTCGGGTCGCACCGGGATTGCGCATATCGCCGTCGATCAGCAGGCAGCGGGCACCTTGCATTGCCAGAAGCTTGGCAAAATTGATTGATGTCGTCGACTTCCCCTCGCCGGGCAAGCTCGACACCACACCAATGACCTTGCAGCGCTGATCGGCCGCACTGAGGTCGATCGCAATCTTGGCGCTTCGAAGCGTCTCGGCAAACGCCGAGAGCGGGTGCTCCTCGACGTAGGTCGTGGTCTTGCTACCCCTGGCGATGCTTCGCGGGTTGCTCGGATCGACGAGCGTAGGATCATCGATGTTATCGTCAACCAGCGGCATGACGCCAAGCGATTCAACATCGAGCACTTCCTTGACGTCATCACCGGTGCGGAAGAACCGATCGCGGAACTCTCGGAAAGCGCCTATGCCGCTTCCGACCGCACATCCGAGGAACATCGCAAAAGCGACGACAAGGGCTCTCTTCGGAGCACTCGGCTTCGTCGGAGTCTCTGCCATGGTGATGATGCGCGCAGCGGTAATTGGGAAGCTCTGCTGCTGAATGGCTTCCTGGTAGCGCGTCAGGAAACTCTGATAAAGATTCTTGTAGGTGTCGCGCGTGCGCTCGAGTTCGCGAACCTGCACCTGCGTTTCACCGGCCGTCGCGGCAACGCCAGTCGCCTTCGTGACACTGTCACGCAAAGAGTTTTCCCGTGACTGCGCGACCTGCAGCTCGCTTTGATAGCTCTCGGCGATGCGGTTCAACTCATCGAACATGAGTCTCTTATATTCTTCCATCTCCGCACGAAGCCGAACGGCCTGGACGTGATCGGGACCAAGTCGCGCCTCGATTTCGGTCTCGAGCTTGGACGCCTCGAGATATTTCTTGCGCAGGTCGTTGGAAATGGAGCTGTCGAGCACGTCGGTGACGATCGCGTCGGTTTGCTTGGCGTCGATGATCGATTTGACGCGCGCATACTTTGCCTCGGCCTTCGCCGTCTCGGCCTGGGCATTGATCAACTGCGTGTTGATCTCGGAAAGCTGCTGCTCGCTGATCAGGGTACCGGATCCGGCCTCGACAAGCCCATGCTCGCTGCGGAATTTCTGAACCGCAAGGTCGGCATCAAGCGCCTGCTGCCGCAGCTCTTCGATACGCTCCTGAAGCCATTCGCCGGCCCGGCGTGTCGCCTCGTATTTCGAATTGAGTTTGTCGACCAGGTAGACGTCGGCAATGGCCGCGGCGATCTGACGCGCCATATCGGGCGACTGCGAGGTATAACTGACATCGAGAACGTAGGATTTGCCGACACGTTCGACATCGATATTACCGGCTACAGTTTCCGCAGCGTACCGCCGCAGCATTTCCCGATCGGGCGCGACTGCTGCGGCGTCGGCAAACCATGATTTGAAATTCACCATCGACTTCAGCGTCGCGACTGAAAACAGCGAATTCCGCTGGGCGTTGAACACCGGATCGTCGACCAGTTTCAACTTATCGACCACGGCATAGGCGATCGTGTCGGACTTCAACAGCTCGACCTGGCTGAGTACGGTCCCTTCGTCATCGTCCATCTGGCCGAAAGCCGCCAGTTGGTTGATCACCTGGTTATCGCTGCGGTCGATCAGCACGCTTGTATCGGCGGTGTAGACCGGCACCGACGTCAGCACATACACAACGCCGAGAATGGCGAAGGCGAACGCGCATGCCGCAACCATCCGCCACTGTCGGCGGGCAATCGCGATGAGCTTGTCGAAATCGATGAAATCAGCGTCGTTTCCTGCATCGCGGGAGGGGTCGATACGCGGGGTAAGTTTATCTGGCGATAGCAATTTCGATCTCCAACAAATCAAGCGCTAAGATCTAAGGGCAATTCCAGCTATTGTATGACCGCGACGCTCGGACTCGTCGACTGGGTCGTGTCGGAGGAGGATTGGCCTCCCCCATTTGTGCTGACAATCGTAATAGTGCTCGAAGACGAGTCGTCGCCGGCATTCGAAACTTTCAGCGTACCCGCAGTCGTCGCGGCGCCGTCAAAAGGCGTGCCATCGTCAGCGCCGGGGCCAGTTTGGCCAACCTGCCCGTCATTGCCGATGCCAGATGCGGCAGCGGCGGAGCTTGCACCTGGACCGAGCGCCGCGGTCCCGCCTTCGGCAAGGACCTTTGCAAAGGCGGCGAGTAGCGGGGCAAGATTGGGATCGGCGCTCGCAGCCTCGGCGACCGCCTTTTCGATCGCCAGCTTGGATAGCGGGTCCGTCACCTGACAGCTGTTTGCAGCCCGACCAAGACCCGAGCCGATGGCCGCCATCTGTGCGGCATTGGCTGTCTTGGCCTGCTCGATTACCGGTAATAGAGCCTCGCCGCTACTGCCGACCAGCGCACGAACGAGTGACGATAGAACCAGCGGATCAGACATGTCGAGCAGAATGGCCGGATTAGCCGTAAACGCGTTGACATCGACGGTAGTGAGATTTGCGAGGCGCACGCAAGCGGCCGCCAAGGCGCTTGAATTCATGCCGGCAAACATCGCAACGGCAAGTCCACTATATGCAAGCTTACGATAAACACCAAACCTTGCCATATCGGTGGTTCCTTCATCAAATCCGCTATGGAAAATACCACGCGGCGTTGGTCATCTGCGAGCAACGCCGCCTATATTTCAATCAATTTCCGAGATCCTGGACCGCGTTGCGAGTATCGTTCGCATCGTCGGTCACGCCTGCCACAGTGGACGATACCGAGTTTACGATGTCAAGGAACTTGACCAGTTCAACCGAGTCCGAATTGGAAATATAGATAATATCCTTGTCTTCCATCTTGAATTGCTGAACGGCAAACAAGGTCGCCGGATCGCGCAGATTCGCACGGACAATCACTGGAACCGTCTCACCCGCAAATCTCGTCGTGTCGACGTTCATCGACTGAACCGTTTTCTTCGGGACCAAGCGATAGAGCAAGACCTGAGCCGGATCGGCGCGGTCGTCGCGCAAACCGCCCGCCTTGGCGATCGCTTCTCCGAGGGTCAGGTCGGATTCTTCGAAATCGAAGCGGCCGCTGACGCCTGCGGCGCCGAGCGTGAGATAGGTGCGGCGCTCATGATCGATCGAGACCGTATCATTCGGCGCGACATAGATATTCTCCGCCGGATTCTTCAACAGCGTATTGTAGGCGACGGTTGCCGTCTTGCCGCGACGCTGCAGCGTAACATTCGTTTCGATATTGTTGGTCGTCAAACCGCCGGCGGCGGAAATGACATCGAGAACACGCTCTCCGGCCGGGCTGATCGTGATGCGCTGAGGATTGTTGACGTCACCGAGCACCGCCACCTGACTGGAGCGGTTGGTCGTCGTCGTGATGACCACCTGAGGCTCGATCGCGCGGCTCGCCAGCCGGTCCTCGACATCCTGCTCCACGGTCTCCTTCAGGCGACCGGCGGCCGGAACGCGACCGGCATAGGGAATCGTAATCGTCCCATTTCTATCGATGGTCTGCTCTGGCAAGGAAATGTAATTGCCGGGTCGACTGCCGGCATCGGACGGAATGAAGAGACCGCCGGACTGAGCTTCGAAGATGGCAACCTGGACGACGTCGCCATAACCAAGCGGAATTTCAGGCGCCCCGCCGCGACCACCGCCAAATCCTTTGAAGGACGTCGGCTGGGCAGAGGTAAAATAGGGCAGAACGTTCTTGCTGAGATCGATCAGGGCGTAGTCGATGCCGACACGACGCTCCTTCGTTGTCACTTTCACTGCCGCATCTCGATCAACATCTTTGTGATCGGGACCGGATCTTGGCAACGATGTGCAGCTTGCCAATATAGTGGTTAGCGCTACAACAATGGCGACGCGTGTACTACCGATACGAGAACAACCCATAGAATAACCTGTGTTGACGCCCCTGAAGCTACTGCCCCGCAATCTGACAAAATACAAGACAAACCCCGATCAATAACACTGAAAGCCGATTAACATTCCCCTAACTGTGGCAGGCTGGCAACGCCGAGCCTCTGAGGAAGCGAATAACGACCCAGTTTAACTTTTCTGGCGCCGTAAGAACCCGAGGGCTAGACCCGCTATAAAATTTCTTGCGTTTCAGAGTCAACAGTTCGCACCTGCACAATCGCTATTTTTCAAAAACCTTCATAAACCATCTGTTTAAATTTTAGCGGCTGAGCGGCCGCTCATATGCCACATCCGCGTCTCCGTTGCTCCGCCCAAGGCTTATGGCGACGACCGCACTGAGGAAGGCGGAATAAAACACGGCAAAACCCGGTATTTGCAGCGAGAAATCGACGGCCGCATGAAGCGCGACCAGTACCGTTGCCGCCAGGCCAAGCAGCACAAAATGCCTGAGACGCCGCCTTTGGGCGAACCCCTGCCGAAACAC
This sequence comes from Rhizobium sp. 268, assembly GCF_036571585.1. NCBI lineage: Bacteria > Pseudomonadati > Pseudomonadota > Alphaproteobacteria > Hyphomicrobiales > Rhizobiaceae > Rhizobium > Rhizobium sp. 268. Next base: position 142,460 of record NZ_JAPPSO010000011.1, read on the forward strand.
CTTGGCAAGGACCGCGAAGGCAAGGATTGCCGTGACCGGGAACAATACCCCGAGGCCCAGGAATCCTTCGAGATAGAAATTATGCGCTCGGTCGAAGATCCCGAAAATTCCGCAGGCCGAGTCGCGGTAGGCAGGAAATACGGTCCGGAAGGTTCCGAGGCCGGTCCCGGTCAACCAATGATCCAAAATAGCACGCCATATGCCCGGCAGAATGCAGAACCGATCATCATCCTCGAGCCGACGCTCTTGCGCGCGCAAAATCGCCTGCCCTGCAAACACCGACAGCAGCACGACGATGAAAACGATCGCCGAGAGGAGTTTCAGCATCGAACGCCATTGCGGCGCCGGTTTCAGATAACGCCGCGAGCCGTTCCAATTCATGGCCAGCCATGGAAAATAAATGAGGGCGGCAATAAAGGTCGCGAATATGCCGGCGCGCGAGCGGCTCAGCATCAGTGCGGTGAAGCATGCGCAAAAGAGCAGCATGTAGATCCACGATTTTAACAGAAGCGTGTTTCGGCCCGGCTCGCCGGGCGGGTGGTTTGAACAGGAACGGGCGATGTCTCTGACCAGGGTCAGCATCAGCAGCGTTCCAAGCCCGAGGAAAGTCGCCGCGGTATTGCGGTTGACGAAGACCGCGGTCAGGCTGTCGAGGTAGGCCTGTTTCTCCACGACGATCAGGATGTTTGGGAACAGTGTAAACTGGATCAGGCCGAACACAGCGATGATGCCCGCTGAAAGCCCGAGGACGGTCAGCACTTTCCTTGCGCGCCGATCAGTATCGCATAAGAGAAGCCCCGTCAGGAAGGTGACGAAAGGCAGCGCCACCGAGAGGATCGAAGCCAGCGTGTCGGCCGGCGCGACCGAGATTGCCGCGTACTCGACACCTGCCAGGTCACGAGCAGGCCCCCAGGCCGGATTTGCCAGCCAGTTGGAAGGCAGTTCGATGGTCTGGATGAACGTGCAGCCTGTCACCACGACGAGCACCAACAAAGCGCTGCTGAAGACCCATCTGCTCTGTCTCGGCTCTCCGAACAGCAGTGCCGAAATGGCGCCAAGGGCAAACATGCCGATCGCGGCAAAGGCGAAGGGAAAGGGCGTAACGCTCCCGAACGGAATGAGCGTCAGTATAACGAGGCCGATAAAGGCGAGCAGAAGAGCTTCTCGCAAGACCTGCCGATTGATGAGGTTGGATAACATTCGATTTCCTCATCAGCGGGCAGCAATAACGGAATTGCAACCAACGCGCTTAATATGCACGTACTAACATAAATTGCATATCAATGGCTTGCGTGTTAAAGTGCAACAGAATTTCACATCGTTTAAAATTGTCGCGAAAGACTTAAGCCAATCGAGACAAGGCCCGGCTATGCTCCGTCAAGCAGCAGGAACGGGACAGACGTTCTGCGGTCAATACTTGGCAGATCACTAAATCGCCATGCCATTGACTGGGACAAAATGCAAGCCTGATCTCAATCGGTTGCCCTGAGGGGATTTAACAGATGAAGAAAACATTCGTTACACTTCTGGCACTGGCCTTTACAGCAGGAAATGCCTGCTCGGCATTTGCCGCCGGTCCCGCAGGTTTTGCCCGCGGCCTTAATGGTAATTCTGCGGTCAATTATATCTCTGAAAAGGGCAAGATCATTCCGCCCTTCGCCCAGGTATTGTTCTGCGCCCAGAACCCGGCCGAATGCCGTGACAACAACGGTGTCTCGGTCATCGCGCTCACCGATGAGCAGATGCTACAGCTGAAAACCGTGAATGGCGCCGTCAATCGTACGATGATCGGCAGGAACGATTCCCGCAGCGAATTGAACGGCGACGTCTGGAAGGTGAACGTCCGCAGCGGCGACTGCGAAGATTTCGCCCTCACCAAGCGCAGCCGGCTGATTGCGATGGGCTGGTCGTCGCGCGCTTTGCGGATTGCGACCGCCTATACGCCCTCCGGCGAAGGGCATGCCGTCCTGGTGGTGAGGACTGATAAGGGCGACCTCGTGCTCGACAACAGGCAAAGCAGCATCAAGAACTGGCGGGACACCGATCTGCGCTGGGACAAGATTCAATCGGGAACAGACCCCTATGTCTGGTACCGGCTGTAATAGCGGACGCAGCAAAATAAACCGAACGCACCTCCTCGAGATCGAAGTCGAGCCGCTCTGATGGGCGGCTCGACTTGTCATATCGCCCACATAAACCTATGCTTTTTGCTATCGGCAGGGCCACCGACACAGAGCTGCGGCGCCCCAAGTTCGATTTCCGGTGTGGGTATCAAGCGATCTTCGATATTGTCTTTTCGCCCAGATTAAGTATGACGGACGCCATGCTGCGACGCAGCATGATGTCCTACTCTAATGATTTGAGGGAATTATGCGCATCACGATGATTGGATCAGGCTATGTCGGCCTCGTTTCAGGCGTTTGCTTTGCGGATTTCGGCCACGACGTCATCTGCGTAGACAAGGATCTGAGTAAGATCGAAGCCCTTCGCGAAGGCCGCATTCCGATCTACGAGCCGGGTCTGGAACAATTGGTCGCCGAAAATACCAGCACCGGCCGGTTGTCGTTTTCGACGGATGTCGGTGAAAGCGTCCGTAGCGCCGATGTCGTCTTCATCGCGGTCGGCACGCCATCCCGGCGCGGCGACGGCCACGCGGATCTTTCCTATGTCTACGCCGCTGCGCGCGAGATTGCCACTTACGTGGAAGGCTTCACCGTTATCGTCACCAAGTCGACGGTGCCGGTCGGCACCGGCGACGAAGTCGAGCGCATTATGCGCGAAACCAATCCTGCGGCGGATGTGGCCGTCGTTTCCAATCCGGAATTCTTGCGCGAAGGCGCGGCGATCGAAGATTTCAAACGTCCTGACCGTATCGTCGTCGGGCTGAATGACGACCGGGCGCGCGAAACCATGACCGAGGTCTATCGTCCGCTTTACCTCAACCAGGCGCCGCTGGTCTTCACTACCCGCCGCACCTCGGAACTGATCAAATATGCGGCCAATGCCTTCCTCGCGATGAAGATCACCTTCATCAACGAGATCGCCGATCTCTGCGAGCGGGTCGACGCAAACGTCCAGGACGTCTCGCGCGGCATCGGTCTCGACGGCCGTATCGGCGCCAAGTTCCTGCATGCCGGCCCCGGTTACGGCGGCTCGTGCTTCCCCAAGGATACGCTTGCCCTTGCCAAGACGGCGCAGGATTATGACGCGCCGATCCGTCTCATCGAGACGACGATCTCGATCAACGACAATCGCAAGCGGGCGATGGGACGCAAAGTCATCTCGGCCGTCGGCGGAGACATTCGCGGCAAGAAGATCGCGATTCTCGGCCTGACCTTCAAGCCGAACACCGACGACATGCGCGACAGCCCGGCGATTGCCGTCATCCAGACCCTGCAGGACGCCGGCGCCAAGGTGGTCGGCTACGATCCCGAGGGCATGGAGAACGCCCGCAAGGTGATCGAGAACATCGAATATGCGAGCGGTCCCTATGAAGCGGCCGCCGATGCGGATGCGCTTGTCATCGTCACCGAATGGAACCAGTTCCGCGCGCTCGATTTCAATCGCCTGAAGCAGTCGATGCGCGCCCCGGTCCTGGTCGACCTGCGCAATATCTACCGCAGCGACGAGGTCCGCAAATACGGCTTTACCTACACCGGCATCGGCACCAATCTCTATCAGGAATCAAACGCCTGACAGGTTCTGGTGAACCGGTAATCGTCCTGACGCCGCGGAGCAAATCCCGCGGCGTTTTGGTTTTTGGCGCACTGCGCCAAAAGGCCTGAACGCGCTTTAGTTGAGAAGCCCGACCCGCGTTCCTTTTATCGTCAGCACGGTCAGCCGGCCCGTCGCCGAGACCGCGGTGTCGATGCCGATCCGTTGCGGACCGAATGTCGGGGTTCGCGCCGGGGTATGCCCATGGATTATTAGGACGGGAAGCTGCGGCCCGCTATCCAGGAAGGGTTGGCGAATCCACATCAGGTCGCTGTCCTTCTGTTTCTTAAGGTCGATGCCCGGTTTGACGCCTGCATGGACAAAGACCACCCTTCCCATCCGCAGCATTATTGGTAGCGATTCCAGGAATTGGATATGCCGCTCGGGGATCATGTTGCGAATGACCCGGGCAATCATTTCGCTTCCGGCCGCCGACTGCAGCAAGTGCTCGATATCGATACCGTATGAGTGCAGTGTCTCGGTCCCTGCAAAACCGAGCCATTCAAGAATGTGCGCCGGTTTGCGATAGAGCTTCACCAGTTCCGCGTCGTGATTGCCGCAAAGCGCGAAACGCTGAAACCCCGGCGGCGGGCTCTTGCTCAGGAACTCCAGCACCGCGCTCGAATCAGGACCGCGGTCGACATAATCGCCGAGCATGACGATAAGTTTCGGCCCCGGAATGCGCGCTGCGTCCTCCTCGATGCGGCGATGCGCCTCGACGAGCTCCTTATAACATCCGTGTATATCGCTCATCGCATAGACCGCAGCGAACTCGCCCTCGGCAAACGTCAGCCGAGCGCGTCCTTTGCGGTTGCCGGCCAGTATCCGTATCTGTTGTCGCCACGGCCCGAGATAGTTAAACATGTAACCCATATATGAGGTCCGAGCCCTCGAGGGTGTCGGAAAAGCTCCAGTTCCTGCCCATCCTTGCATGGGTATCAGGCTCAGTGTTCAAAAAAAATTGGCCCGATCACGGCCTCAGCGAAATTGTAACCGGAACCCCGCGTGAAGAGGCTATCGGGCCGTCGCTCGTGAATCGACAGCACTTTTCCCGCGTCGTCGATCGCTGCCGGAACGGTCTCCTCCGCACCGAACACTGAGCCTCGCGTCGAATCACCCAATCCTCACTTGATCCCTTCCGGCTTTCATGCGGAGCGGCTTTCGCAGGCACATCGTGCTGCCCCTGACGCAACGTCCCCGCGACAGCGAAATTATGATTGCGAGAAACGCAATTTGTATTCGGCCGTTTTAGAAGGACATCACGGTCAACATCGCGCTGTATTTTGGTAGATGAGGGTTAATTGAGCGTTAAGCCGTATTATTCGTTCCAGCAGCGGCTGTGTCGGCCGCTAGTTCTCCAAACCACAGAACTTCCGGCGATCGGATTTCCACAGGCGACACCTCCGAAAAAGCTGCATAAATCAACTATAGCGAGAGCCTGTAGAAAAAAATGAACGCTTAAGCTTATCACGCTTGACGCTACTGCACCGGCGCATGATGATGGCGCATTGCGAGCGTGAATGACATTCTTTACCGGGATTCTCAGATCCAAAACTGCGGGGTGCAAAGTGGAAACTGCGGTTGATTCGAAACTTATCGAGGCGATCAGCTACGACGAAGACAGCCGGCATCTACGGGTCTATCTGACAAACGGTCAGAGGCGGGAATATGAAGGCGTCCCCAAGGGCGTTGTCGTCGGCTTGACGATGGCGGAATCCCCGGGAAATTTTTATATGACGGCAATCAGGGGCAAATATCCTCCCCGCCCCTAATGTGATCTTCATTTCAGCTAAAATGCGAGACCGGCATCACCGGTCCCGCAAATCAGCGTCACCGACCGCGGCACATTCCATCAGTAGCCGCTGAAGAAATCGCGAACTGCATTGATCTCGAGCGGCGCAATCTCATGGCCGCCGGGATGCCAGACCGTTCTGACATCAGCGCCGCGATCCTTCAGATGTTCCGACAGCGCCTCGGTCATCGGGGCGGGAGCGATCGGATCGCGCTGCCCGGCCGTGACCAGCACCTTTCTCCCCGCAAGAGTTGCCTGAGCTTCGGGCTGAAATGGAATGAGCGGGTGCATCAGAACTGCGGCGTCGAATATGCCTTTTTCGATCAGCACATTGGCGAGAATGTTTGCGCCATTCGAAAAACCCAGACCGAGAATTTGGGAAGCCTGGTGCTTCTCAGCCAATGCCTTGACATAGGCGGCCATCTTCTCCGTCGCCCGTGAGAGGTCGGCCATGTCGTAGACCCCCTCCCCGGTGCGCCGGAAGAACCGCGCCGCACCATGTTCGGAAACGTCGCCGCGTGGCGAGAGAACCGTCGCTTCGGGCAGCAGGCGCCGGCCGAAATCGAAGAACTGGTTCTCGTCGCCACCGGTGCCATGCAGCACCAGCAGGATGGGTCTATAAGGTGCACCGGCATGCAGCCGGCGCACATATCCAGTTTCGGTCATAGCGCCTCTCCTTACGCTTCGAGCGGCTGCAGGTGCTGCTCGAGCAACGCGCGAAGATGGGCGTGCTGCTGGGGCAGCTTCAGGGCTTCGCCGAGATGGGCCGTATCCTCGTCGCGGTTAAACCCCGGCTCATTGGTCGCGACCTCGAACAGCACGCCGCCCGGCGTGCGGAAATAGATCGCCCAGAAATAATCGCGGTCGATCACCGGGGTCACCTGATAGCCGGTGTCCATCAGCGCCTTACGCACTTCGAGCTGCTTCTCGCGGTTTTCGACGGCGAAGGCGACGTGGTGAACGGAGCCAGCACCGGGAAGCGCGCGGGCAATGTTCGGCATAGTCTCGAGATCGATGAGATGCGCGCCGTTGCCGTCAGGCTTGATCAGCCGCTTGACCCGATCCCGTTCCTCGGCGACCTCGTAGCCCATGAACCTCAGGAGTTCGGCGGTGGCGCCTTCATCCCTGAGCCGCATCGCCACGGAATGGAAGCCGCGGATGGCGTGGTCTTCGCTGATGCCGCCATGGGTCCAGGCCTGACGCGCATCGTCCTTGACCTCGACCAGCGCAAAGCCGTCACCGTCAGGACCCGAAAAGTTAAGGCGCTTCTCGCCGAAACTTTCCTCGGCCTTCAGCCCGCCAATATTCAACGCGCTGAAACGATCGCTCCAGAAGCCGAGCGAGCCTTGCGGAACGGAGAACACCGTCGTGCCGACCTCCCCGGTGCCGGGACGGCCCTGCGCCATCTTCGGGAACGGGAAATAGGTCATGACAGTGCCGGGCGCACCGGTCTCGTCGCCATAATAGAGGTGATAGACATCAGGCGCGTCGAAATTGACGGTCTTCTTGACGCGGCGCAGCCCAAGCGCATTGGTGAAGAACTGATTGTTGGTTCGGGCGTCCTCCGCCATCGACGTGACGTGGTGCAGACCCTTGATCTGATCGAGCATGTGAAACCCCTTTCTTGCCTGCAGTGCGCAGGCTTTGGATGAGGCTAAGATGCGCGCTGAACCTCCGGGGGAACAGACCCCCAGATCAAAACGCATTGTCTTCTTTTAGTGAACGAAGATGCGTTGACGTTCACACCTCGACATCTTGGGGATCGGCCGGCAACTGCCAGTTGATCGGGGACCGCCCGCGCGACTGCAGGAAATCATTCGCCTTCGAAAAATGCCCGCAGCCGAAAAATCCGTTATGGGCCGAAAGCGGCGAAGGATGCGGCGCCCTGAGCACGAGATGCCGTGTCGTATCGACAAAAGCCGCCTTGCGCTGGGCATAGGAGCCCCAGAGCATGAAGACGACGGCTTCGCACTCGTCGTTGACTTTGCGGATGACCGCGTCGGTGAAGCGCTCCCACCCCTTGCCCTGATGGGCGGCCGCCTGCCCTTCCTCGACAGTCAGCACGCTGTTCAGCAGCAGCACGCCCTGCCTTGCCCAATGTTCGAGAAAACCGTGACGCGCCGGCGCTATGCCAAGATCCGTCTGCATCTCCTTATAGATATTGACGAGGGAGGGCGGGATGCGCACGCCCGGCCGCACGCTGAAACACAGCCCATGGGCCTGCCCCAGCCCGTGATAGGGATCCTGCCCGAGAATGACGGCCTTGACGCTGGAGATCGGCGTCAGGTCGAGGGCGCGGAAATATTCACTGCCCCGGGGGAAAATGCGCTTACCGCCCTGCTTCTGCGCGACAAGAAAGGATTTGAGCTGCTGCATATAGGGGCTTGAGAACTCCCCCGCCAAGGCGGCTTTCCAGCTCTCTTCGAGACTGACTGATGTATCGCTCATCCAGCAAACCCTTCGCATATGCCGAAACAACGGACACACGGTTCTAACAAAATCGATCTACGCTGCAATGCCTGTCGGCTCGGCAATGGGTCCAGGCAGATAGAATCGGCGAAAGAAGGTTGCGATGGCTGTCCGAGGCACGGCCGTCCGTGTTTAACTATATGACGGCTTTGGTATTTACGCCGGCTGGCAGCCTGAGTAGAACCTTATGATAAACCGGAGACATGTCTTCAAATGAAATTCGGCACGAGCGGCCTTCGCGGACTTTCAGTGGATCTCAAGGGACGCGCCTCTGCGCTTTATGCGACGGCGTTCGGCAGATATCTGCTGCAGACCGGCAAGGCGCAACTCGGCGACGCCATTCTGATCGGCCGCGATTTTCGCGATTCGAGCCCCGATATTTCGGGAAATTGTGCCGGCGCACTCACCGCACTCGGCTTCCGGGTATTGGACTGCGGCAATGTCCCGACACCCGCCCTTGCCCTCTATGGCCTCGAGAGCAACGCTGCATGCCTGATGGTGACGGGCTCGCATATTCCGGCAGACCGCAACGGCATCAAGTTCTATCGCCCGGACGGCGAGATCGACAAATCGGACGAGGCTCATATCACCGCATCGGCGGCCGAGATCGAGCGAACAGGTGAGACCGTTGCAGAGGCCCCGGCTGAAACCGAAGATCATGAGGCGATCTGCCGTCAGTTGTTTTTCCAACGCAACGCCGACCTGCTGCCGCAAGGCGCACTGTCCGGCTTGAAGATCGGCGTCTACCAACACAGCACCGTCGCGCGTGATATGCTGGTTGACGTTCTCGCCCATTATGGCGCCGAGATCATTGCTCTTGGACGTTCGGAGAGTTTCATTCCCGTCGACACCGAAGCCGTTTCCGACGAGACGATCACGCTAATGAAACGCTGGGCGTCCGAGCACAAATTCGATGCGATCGTCTCGACCGATGGCGACGGCGACCGTCCGCTGGTGGCAGACGAAACCGGCATGCCGCTGCGCGGCGACCTTCTCGGCCTTGTCGCAGCCAATTTTCTCGGCGCCGGCACGGTCGTGACGCCCGTGACCTCCAATTCCGGCATCGAGGCCGCTGGCTCTTTCGCTGTCAAGCGCACCCGCGTCGGTTCGCCTTTCGTCATCGCAGGCATGGAAGAGGCCGTAGCCGCCAGCAAAGATCATGTCATGGGCTTCGAAGCCAATGGCGGGCTGCTGACCGCAACCCCTTTCGATATCAACGGCAGATCCGTGCGCGCCTTGCCGACGCGCGACTGTTTTCTCCCGATGCTTGCAATCCTGTCGCTCGCCGCCCTTCGCAGGCAGCCGCTTTCGGCCGTTGCCGCCTCCTACCATCTGCCCTTTGCCGCCGCCGATCGCCTGGAGAATTTTCCGTTGGAGACGAGTGCTGCGCTGATGGAGCATCTGCGCGCCTCCGGTGAAAACCTTGCCGCTTTCCTGCAGCCGATCGGCGAGGTGGCGGCGAAATCCGACATAGACGGACTTCGCGTGACGCTGAAAGACGGTAGAATCATTCATTTTCGCCCCTCCGGCAATGCGCCCGAAATGCGCTGCTACGTCGAAGCCGGCAGTGAAACCGCAGCCCTGGATCTGCTGAAGGCTGGGCTCACCCGAATAATGCACTGGGCAAACGCCCGCTGAACATGCCACGAACAAGCTTTTTTCAAGGAACCCGCCTATGACGCAGAAAATCGTTCCCGTGATCATGGCCGGCGGCAAAGGCACGCGGCTCTGGCCGCTTTCCCGTGCCACCGCCCCGAAACAGTTCATCCAGTTCGTCGGCAATAAGACGTTGTTTCAGGAGACGCTCGAACGCGTTTCCAACCCGGAGCTCTATGAAGCCCCGATCATCGTCACCAATGAGGAATTTCGCTTCCTGGTCGCCGAGCAGGCCCGTACGCTGGGCATTCCGCTCGCCGCGGTGCTGCTTGAGCCGGTCGCCCGCAACACCGCCGCCGCGGTGGCCGCCGCCGCTACCCTTGCCGCCGAGCTTTTCGGCAAGAACACCATCATCCAGATGCTCGCCTCGGATCACGAGATCCTCGCCGACAAGAGCTATTTCGATTGCATCCGCATCGCCCGGAATGCTGCAGCCGACGGCAAGCTCGTTACCTTCGGCATCAGCCCCACCGAGCCGGCAACCGGCTACGGCTATATCGAAATCGGCGATGCGCTTGAAAATGGCGCCCACAAGGTCAGCCGTTTTGTGGAAAAACCGGCATTGGAAACGGCCGAGCAGATGCTTGCCGACGGCGGCTTCTATTGGAACTCCGGCATCTTCATGTTCCCGGTGGAGGAACTCATCGCCGAGCTGCAGGAATATGCGCCCGATGTGCTGAAAGCAGCGAGCAAAGCCGTTTCCAAGGCAAGCCGCGACCTCGACTTTACCCGTCTCGACGCCGACCATTTCGCCAAGAGCCCCGATATCTCAATCGACTACGCGATTATGGAAAAGACCTCCAAGGCCGCTGTCGTCCCCTCGCCGTTCAAATGGTCGGACATGGGAAGCTGGGATGCCGTTTGGAAATCTGGCGTGCGTGATGACAACGGCAATGTCGCTGCCGCAAACACCACCGTCGTCAACACGCGCAACTCGCTGGTCATGACCCACGGCGTGCATCTTGCAGTACAGGGCATGGAGGATGTCGCCGTCATCGCCAGCGAGGACGCCGTCTATGTCGGACCGCTCAAAGACAGCCAGAATGTCGGGCAATTGGTCAAGATGCTGGCCTCCTCTTCCGCCACGGCGAAATTCACCGAAACCCATCCGACATCCTATCGTCCCTGGGGCGGCTATACCTCGATCTTCAACGGCGATCGCTTCCAGGTGAAGCGTATCTTCGTGACGCCGGGCAAGAAGCTCTCGCTGCAAAAACACCACCATCGCTCCGAACACTGGGTCGTCGTCAAGGGAACCGCCGAGGTGACGGTCGGAGAAACCGTGCGGATGCTGCGCGAAAACGAGAGCGTCTATATTCCGCTCGGCGAAGTCCATCGTCTGGCCAACCCCGGCAAGATCCTCCTCGAACTGATCGAGGTGCAGACGGGCTCCTATCTCGGCGAGGACGACATCATCCGCATCGTCGATGAGTTCGGAAGAACATGAGGTCGCAGCCGAACGGCCGCCTCGAATAGGATAATCTTAGGTTCGGTTGGCCTAAAATCTGAATCCTGTCTAAATTTAAGAGTTAGAGCATGATGTCATGAGAAACCCACTCACACTCGGCATCATGCTCGAGGCCCAAACAATGCCGCCTTTTCCGGCGCGACCGCCATCGCTGTTGAATTCTCTATCGGACTTCTCGTAGAATGGACGCACCGAGAGACATGACCGGAGATATCCCCTGATGCGCATCCTGCCCGCCCTCGCCGGATTTCTTTTAATCATGGCCCCGGCAATGGCGTTTGCCGAAGCCGGAAAGATGCGAACCGCAAGCGAAGCTGAAATCCGCGAGCACCTGCCGGGCACGTCGGAGCTGAAAGAAAGCAGCAACGGTTACGAATATCGCCAGGGCAACAGCAATGGCTACAAGATAACCAATGGCCAAGTGTGCGTCCGGTTTGCCAATAAGTCGACCGACTGCGTCAGTGTGAAGACCGACGGCGAGAAATTTCAGATGATCGACAAGAAAGGCGGCAGGACGAAGTTTTGACTTTGACCGGCAGCTTATTTTGCCGGTGAAGTTTCACCGTCCCTGTCGAGAACGAATTCTGCGATCAGACCGGAATGGTTCGAGCCAAGATTGTCATCGAGACGTTTCAGCGATGTCAGATGAAGCGGCGCGCGCGCAAATATGTGATCGATGGCGATCCCCAATGAGCCGGCAGCAATCGGCCATGTCGCCGGTTCGGGCACGATTGTCTTCAGTCCCTGTTTGCGCAGGAAAGCCTGGATGCTCGGGGCAATCGACGAAGAGTTGAAATCGCCTGACAGCACCACAGGGCCGTCGATCGAGCCGAGCGTTTTCGCGAGATCTTCCAATTCAGCCATCTGGAAATCGTCGAAATATGGTTTGCTCAGATGCGCCGATACCAGATTGACGGTTTCGCCGCCGAAGTCGACGCTCGATATAACCAGCCTGTTTTTCCGCAGACTGCCCATGCTAACGACCTGCTGGTTGAGGAATGGGCGTTTGGACAGCACCAGCGTATCGCACGTATCCTTCCCGGTGTCGCAACCGATATGATAGGGATAGGCCTTGAACAATTGCTGCAGATGGAAGGCCAGCGGCTTTGCTTCAAGCAAATTGACGACATCGGCATTCGACGCGATCACCATGTCGGTAATGGCAGTCGAGTTTTTCCAGTTGTCGATCGCGATGTTGAACGACATCAGACGAAAAAGCGGCGGCCTGTCCGTGCCTCTACCGTCCTCCAAAAACTCGCCCAGCATGATGACGCCGTGAGCGATGAGAAGAAGCGAGACGAACAGAAGGACGAAGCCGTAAATCTGTCGCCTGACAGCCAGAATCACAAGGCTGGCGGCAACAAAGAGGACACCGAGGTGAAGCTGAAAGCTGTAGAGAAAGGACAGCAGCCAGAAGTTCGTGACATAGCGCAAGGATACGATCGCGATTGCAACGGTCAGAAACGCGCAGAGAATCCAATAAATTATCTCTCTCATCGATCCTGACCTGCTTGCAGACGACCCGCCGGCCATAACATGCAGGCCGGGATGTTGCAACGCAGCATAACGGCCGATGGCCGCGGCCGGGCTTTGGACGATACCGGCGGCCCTGCGTTATCCTGCAGGGCAGCGGGCAAAATGCCGTCAACCGCAGCAAAGGCCGCCGCCGCCTTCTCTTTCAAAGATCTATCGACTCGGCGTCTTCTTATCTTGTAAGTGGGGTCACGCGATACGGAATCGGCTTTTGCCGTCGGCAGCGAGCCGAGAGAAGGTGGGAATGCGCTACTTCATTACCGGGACGGCCGGCTTCATCGGTTTTCATCTGGCCAGGCGCCTGCTGCAGGAAGGCCACGAGGTCACCGGCTTCGACGGCCTCACTCCCTATTACAACGTCAAGCTCAAGGAGATGCGCCATGCAGCACTCTCCCAGTTCCCGGCCTTCAAACCGGTCATCGCTATGCTCGAAGATCGCGAAGCGCTTGAGGCAGCGGTTGTCGCGGCCAAGCCGGACATCCTGATCCACCTCGCCGCCCAGGCCGGCGTGCGATACAGCCTGGAAAATCCCGAGGCCTATCTTCGATCGAACGTCGAAGGCTCGTGGAACATCATGGAAATCGCCCGGCGCGTCGAAATCCGTCACCTGATGCTGGCCTCGACGTCATCGATCTACGGCGCCAATGCGACCGTTCCCTTTCACGAGACCGATCGCGCCGACGAGCCACTGACCATCTATGCGGCGACGAAGAAATCGATGGAACTGATGGCGCACAGTTATGCCCATCTGCATAAAATCCCGACGACGGCCTTTCGCTTCTTCACCGTTTACGGGCCGTGGGGCCGTCCCGACATGGCGTTGTTCAAATTCACCAAGAACATGCTTGAGGGACAGCCGATCGAGATCTACGGCGAAGGCAATATGAGCCGTGACTTCACCTATATCGACGATCTCGTTGAGGGGATCGTCAGGCTGTCGGCAATCGCCCCTGGTGAGGATAACCGTCTGGACAACGTGGCTGTCGAAACGCTTTCGCGCCAGGCGCCCTTTCGGGTCGTCAATATTGGCGGCGGCCAGCCGGTCAGCCTGATGGATTTCGTCGAAACGGTGGAGAAGGCACTCGGCCGTCCGGCCATCCGCAAGATGCTGGCGATGCAGAAAGGCGACGTGCCGCGCACCTTCGCGGCCCCCGATCTGCTAGTTGCGCTGACGGGTTACAAGCCGGACACGACTTTGGATGTCGGCGTCAAGGCCTTCGTCGACTGGTATCTCGACGTCCGCGGCCAACTCGACGCCTAATTGGGTTACCTCAACGCCGACCCGAATTGTTCCCATAACCGGGAATATCAGGGGAGAAACGTCACCGCCGCAACCGCGTCGACCGCCTTCGAAAACACATAGTCGACGACAACGGTCAGCTTCTGCGAGTAGGTCTTGAGCTGATAACCCTCGCCTCCGATTTCAGCAGGGCTGCGCAGGACGAAAGGAACGCCCGGGCGCACGAAACCGGCGCGTGTCGTCAATGGAATTTCCGGCGAATGGCCAATGGCGGAGGTGTACATCAGGTCGCGGCCGAGGCTGGCGGGGCCGATGGCGAGCGCCGGCCCGGCAGCAGTGATGCTCAGAGTCAAAGCGATGGTGGCAAGAATTTTGTGCATGTCGAAGTCCCCGTTTGCGGATCGGCGGGCTTCGCTTTGCCCGTCTCCAAACGATCGACGCGTCTGTCCACGCTTCGGTCGCTTTCATGAGACCACTCTACACATCAGTATTTGCAGGGCTTTTAAGCGGATCAGTCAAATTTTATGAAATTCGGCTTTCTGTCCCGATAGGGCACACGGGAAACGCCCCGAGGTCGCCAAGGCAAGATCGGCGGAATAACGAGGGACGCTGACCGCAATCTAGAGAACGCGATCCAGCTTCTTGTTGATATGCAGGTTCGGCATCAATCCCGCACTTTGCGCGGCATGATAGGATTCGCGCGCCGCATCGAACGAGATCGACCACATGATGGCGCTCAGGAGCAGCGCAATAATATAAATTTGAATACGCATCTCATCGGCGATACGGAAAGAGCAAGGCAGTTTTGTGTCAAAAAATGACCGCGAAAATAGAAAAAATCGGCGGGCTTTTTCCCCGCGCGTTTGGCATCAGACATATTAGTATCGCGCGAATTTTGGCTACTGTTAGCAGCCAACCCCGAGGCTCGAGAGCCCTCGGAGGTCCCTCCGCCAGGGGCCTCTTTGCTTTTTTACCGACATTTACCGCAGGCGGCTGACATCCCCGATATATCGAGCTTGGCGAAAAGTATATCAATCGATTGACTTATTTCGCAATCGGCGTTATAAAAGTGTCATGAGTCAGGAACACGACACCCAAAACCCGCCAGCATCCGCCCGCGCCGAGGCCGCGCGCCAGAAGATGTTGGCCGCCGCTCTCGACGTCTTCGGCCGCTACGGTTTTGACGGCGCCTCGACACGGCAGCTGACCGAAGCCGCCGGCGTCAATCTGCAGGCGATCCCCTATTATTTCGGCAGCAAGGAAGGCCTCTATATCGCCACCGCCGAATATCTGATGGCCCGCATCGATACCCATGTCGGCGACATGAGAGCGCGCATCGGCACGCGCCTCATGGCGCTCGACGCCGCCGGCGAAAGGCTTGGCGAAACGCAAGCCCGTCTGTTCCTCACAGAAATTCTCCAGACGATGGTGACGCTTTTCGTCGGCAAGGAATCGGAATCCTGGGCGCGCTTCCTGATCCGCGAGCAGATGGAGCCGACCGAAGCCTTCGCACGGATCTATCAGGGCATCATGCGGCCGATGATCGAGATGGGCCGGCGGCTGATCGGCGCCATCCTGAGTGAAGATCCCGCCTCGGAACACGTGCGCCTGCGCACCTTCAACCTTATCGGCAGCATCCTTGTGTTTCGCGTCACTCACGCGGCCGTGCTTGCCCAGATGGAATGGGACGCAGTCGGTCCGAAACAGGTGGAAACCTTGCGCGGCCTCGCCGCCGAATTGGTCGATATGCTCGGTCCATCGACGAAGGGAGGCGCGGCATGAAACGCCTCGTCCCCGTCGCCCTCCTTCTCCTCGTTGCGGCAGGCGCCGCCGCCTGGTGGTACGGTCTGCCTGAAAAGCTCGGCTGGCTGCCTGAGGCCCGCCGCGAATTCGTCCTTTACGGCAATGTCGATATCCGCCAGGTCTCGCTCGGCTTCCGCGTCAGCGGCCGCCTCGCCGACCTCGGCGTCGACGAAGGCGATGTTGTCAAGAGCGGTACGGTGCTGGCGAAGCTCGATGCCGCACCCTATGAATTCGCCGTGCGTTCGGGCGAGGCCAACGCCGCGGCCCTTCGGGCGACTCTCGACAAGCTGAAGGCGGGTCCCCGCCCGACCGAGATCGCCCAGGCGCGCGCCGCCTATGACGAAAGCCTCGCCGATCTCGAAAATGCCAACCTCGCCTATGACCGAGCCCGCCAGCTTCGTCCGCAGGGCACGATTTCCGAAGCGACGCTCGACCAGGCGACCGCTGCAAAGGCAATGGCCGCCGCCCGCTCCGAGTCCGCCAACGAGGCGCTGAAACTGCTGCAGGAAGGTTCGCGCGTCGAGGATATCGCCGCCGCCGATGCACAGCTAAAGGCTGCGGAGGCAACGCTGGCCTCGGCCCGCACATCGCTTGCCGATACCGAACTGCGCGCACCGAACGACGGCGTCATCCTCTCGCGTGTGCGGGAGAATGGAGCCATCGTCTCGCCGGCCGATACCGTCTTCGTGCTCTCCCTGACCGAACCCGTCTGGGTGCGCAGCTATGTCGCCGAGCCCGATCTCGGCCGCATCCACCCTGGCATGAAGGTTTCCGTCGCTTCCGATACGGCGCCTGACAGGCCGTATGACGGCACGATCGGCTTCATCTCGCCGGTCGCCGAATTCACCCCGAAATCGGTGGAGACACCGGAACTCAGGACTGATCTCGTCTATCGCCTGAGGATCGTCATCGACAAACCAGGCCCGGATCTGCGCCAGGGCATGCCGGTCACGGTGCGTCTTCCGACACGTGCGGCAGACGGACGATGACCGCCGCCGAAACCGCCCCCCAGACAGAGCGGGACGACAAGCCGCTCGTCCGGATCGACGGCGTCACCAAACGCTTCGGCGAAGCGCCCGCAGCCCTCAACGCCGTCTCCGGCATCATCGGTGGCGGTGCGATCACCGGCCTCGTCGGCCCTGACGGCGCCGGCAAGACGACGCTGATCCGTCTGATGACCGGGCTGATGCTGCCCGATGCGGGGACAGTGGAGGTTCTCGGCTTCGACACCAGGAAGAACGCCGCCGGCATCCAGGCGGCAATCGGCTACATGCCGCAGCGCTTCGGCCTCTATGAGGACCTCTCGGTGCAGGAAAATCTCGATCTCTATGCCGATCTGCGCGGCCTGCCGAAAAGCGAGCGCGCCGGCGCCTTCGACGAACTGCTGACCTTCACCGACCTCAAGCGCTTCATCGGCAGGCTCGCCGGCAAACTCTCCGGCGGCATGAAGCAGAAGCTCGGCCTTGCCTGCGCGCTTTTGAAGAAGCCACGCCTGCTGCTGCTCGACGAGCCGGGCGTCGGCGTCGATCCGATCTCGCGCCGCGACCTCTGGAAGATGGTCGAGAACCTGACGAAGGAAGGCATTGGTGTGCTGTGGTCAACCGCCTATCTCGACGAGGCGGAAGCCTGCGACCATGTCCTGCTGCTGAACCAGGGGAAGCTGCTCTTCTCGGGAAAACCCGCGGAGATGACCGAGCGCGTCAACGACCGGGTCTTCAGGGTGTCCGATGTCACCGGGCGCCGCCGGCAGGTGCTTGCCGAGCTCCTGCAGGCCGATGGCGTCATCGACGGCGTGATCCAGGGCGAAGCGATCCGCTTGGTGGCCGCCAAGGACAAAAAGCCCGATATCGGCAAGGCGGGCGATGGCGCATCGCTTAGCCCCGCCCCGCCTCGTTTCGAGGATGCCTTCGTCGACATGCTGGGCGGCGGCCCCGGCGGCCGCTCCAGCCTTGCCGAGGCGCAGGAGCCGCTCACGGCTGAGGACGACCGGCCGGTGATCGAGGCCAAGAGCTTGACGAAACGCTTCGGCGATTTCACCGCCGCCGAGGATATCAGCTTCGATATCCGCCGCGGTGAGATCTTCGGCCTGCTCGGCCCGAACGGCGCCGGCAAATCCACCACCTTCAAGATGCTCTGCGGCCTGTTGAAGCCGACCGGCGGCGAAGGCCGCGTCGCCGGCTTCGACCTTCGCCGCGATGCCGGAAAAGCCCGCAACCAGCTCGGCTACATGGCGCAGAAATTCTCGCTTTACGGCGATCTCACCGTCATGCAGAATCTCGAATTCTTCGCTGGTGTCTATGGCCTGCGTGGGCAGCGCAAGCGCGAACGAATCGCGCTGATGGCCGGCATTTTCGATTTCGGCCGCCACGCCCGCGAGCCCGCCAAGGACCTGCCGCTTGGCCTGAAGCAGCGCCTGGCGCTCGCCTGCGCCGTCATGCACGAACCGCGCGCTCTCTTCCTCGATGAACCGACATCGGGCGTCGATCCGATCACCCGCCGCGAATTCTGGACGCATATCAACGCACTGGTCGAAAAGGGCGTCACCGTGCTCGTCACCACGCATTTCATGGACGAGGCGGAATATTGCGACCGAATCTCGCTGATCTATCGCGGCCGCTCGATCGCGCTCGGCTCGCCGGATGAATTGAAGGCGCGCGTGGCAACGAGAGAGCAACCGGACCCGACGATGGAGGATGCCTTCATCGCCCTGGTGCAACAATCGGAAGCGGAGGATGCCGCATGAGCGCCTCTTCCGGTCGGCGTCGGCGTCTTTTTGCCCTCGTGCGCAAGGAGAGTTTCCAGGCGATCCGCGATCCGAGCAGCATCCTCATTGCCTTCGTGCTGCCGCTGATCCTGCTCTTTCTCTTCGGCTACGGCGTCTCGCTCGACACGACCCGCACCCGCATCGGCCTCGTGACCGAGGAACTGACGCCGCTGACACAGGACCTGTCGGCGAGCTTCCAGGCCTCGCGCTATTTCGATGTTGCAATGGGCCGCGACCGGCGACTGTTCGAGGAAGATCTCGTACTCGGCAAGGTGCGCGGCATCGTCGTCATCCCGGCCGATTTCACCACGCGTTACACTGCAGCCAACCGTCCCGCCATCCAGGTGATCGTTGATGGTTCCGACCCGAACACCGCCAATTTCGTCCAGAACTACGCCCAGGGCGCCGTCGCCAACTGGGAAGAGCAGCGGCAGGCCGACGTCGCCTCCCGTAGTCCCGCCATCGCGGTCGAGCAGCGCTTCTGGTTCAATCCGGAGCTCACGAGCCGCAATTTTCTCGTGCCCGGCTCGATCGCCATCGTCATGACGCTCGTCGGCACGCTGCTGACCTCGCTCGTCGTCGCCCGCGAATGGGAACGCGGCACCATGGAGGCGATGATGGCGACGCCGGTGACAGCGGTCGAACTGCTCACCGGCAAGATCCTGCCCTATTTCCTGCTCGGCCTCACCTCGATGACGCTCTGCGTGCTACTGGCGGTCTTTCTCTTCGGCGTGCCGTTCCGCGGCTCCGTCGCCGCCCTTTACGCGCTTTCGGCCGCCTTCCTGATCCCGGCGCTGGGGCAAGGCCTGTTGATCTCGACCGCAACGAAGAACCAGTTCCTCGCCTCGCAGCTGGCGCTGATATCAGCCTTCCTGCCGGCCTTCCTGCTCTCGGGCTTCCTGTTCGAGATCAATTCCATGCCGAGGATTATCCAGTGGATCACCTTCATCGTGCCGGCGCGTTACCTGATCCCCAGCCTACAGACAGTGTTTCTCGCCGGCGACATCTGGCCGATGTTCGCAAAGGCAATCGCCGTCATGCTGGCGATCGGAGCCGTCATGTTCGTGCTTGCGGCCCGCAGCACCCGGAAGAGGATCGGCTGAGATGGGATGGACAAGGCTCTACGCCCTCATCATCAAGGAGCTGCTCGCCGTGCTGCGCGACCCCAAGGGCCGCGCCATCCTGATCGGCCCACCGATCGTCCAGCTTCTGGTCTTCTCCTATGCCGCCACACTCGAAGTGCGCAATGTCGACGTGATGATCCTCAACCGCGACAGCGGTCACTGGGGCCAGGAGCTGATCGAGCGTATCGACGGCCCGCCGACTTTCCGCCGGATCGCGATGGCGGGAAGCCAGGCGGATATCAGGATGGCGATCGATAACCAGACGGCCATCGCGGCAATCGAGATCGGCCCGGACTTTTCGCGCAATATCGAGGCGGGAACGCCTGTTGATCTGCAGGTGGTGCTCGACGGTCGCCGTTCCAATGCCTCACAGATCGTCGCCGGCTACCTCTCGCAGATCGGCGGCGCCCTTGCCGCCGAAACACCGGCAGGCAGACGCGCCGGCGCCGGCATTGTCTCGTCGGTGCCGCGCAACTGGTTCAACCCGAACCTCACCTACCAATGGTTCATGGTGCCGAACCTGATCGCCAGCATCGCGCTCTTGATTGGCCTGATCGTCACGGCCTTGTCGATCGCCCGCGAGCGCGAGCTCGGCACATTCGACCAGTTGATGGTCTCGCCGCTGCGCCAGCACGAAATCCTGATCGGCAAGCTGATCCCGCCGATGATGATCGGCCTCTTCCACATCACCGTCTATATCCTGGCCGCCGTCTTCCTGTTCGAGGTGCCGCTCCGCGGTTCGCTATTCCTGCTTTACGGCAGCGCGGTTTTCTATCTCGGCTCGGTAGCCGGCCTCGGCCTCTTCATTTCGGCGCTGTCGATGACGCAGCAGCAGGCGATCCTCGGCGCCTTCCTGTTCATGGTCCCGGCCATGCTGCTCTCGGGTTTCGCGACGCCGATCGAGAACATGCCGGCATGGCTGCAGCCGGTGACGCTGATCAACCCGCTGCGTTATTTCCTGGTGATCGTCAAAGGCGTTTTCCTCAAGGATATCCCCCTGAGCGAGGTGGTGAACCAGACGATCCCGCTGGCGCTGATCGCCGGCGTCACACTCAGCGCTGCCGCCTGGCTCTTCCGCCGGCGCCTGGAATAATCCAATACCGCCGCATGCTTCGGTCGCCTCACAGAATGTGAACCGGCCTGCCAAAGCGTGATTCTCCTGCCGGAACCTCGGATTGGCGTGGTCGTTACCCAAACGCAACCCCAGCAAAGGAGAAGCAAAATGTACAAGATCCTACTTGTCTCCAGCGCCCTTGCGCTGTCGTCTTTTGCCACCAATGCGTTCGCTGATGGCGCCGTGACCGGTGCAGCCGGCGGCGCCATCACCGGCGCGATCGTCGGTGGCCCCGTGGGTGCTGCCATTGGCGGCGTGGCCGGCGGTGTCGCCGGTGCCGTTGTCGATCCGCCGCCGCGCGAGGTCGTCACCTATGTCCAGCAGCAGCCTGCCCCGACCGCCTCGGTGGTGGTCCAGGAGCCCATCGTCGTCGGCAAGCCGCTCCCGGCTGATGTCGTCGTGACGCCGGTGCCCGACAATCCGAAATATGCCTACACCGTAATCAATGATCGCCATGTGATCGTCGAGCCGCGCACCCACCGTGTGGTTCAGGTGATAGAATAATCAAGCAACCGAAGCCGCCTGCTGCGGCTCGGCAACTTCCGGCCCCGCCTCGGCGGGGCCCTTTTTCGTGAGATTGCGGAAACGCATTAATGCTTGTCGCCGGTTCATGCCCTGTAAGCGACGAGCACGGCGCCGCCGGCGATCATGATAACGCCGAGCCAGTTGGGAAGCGTCAGGCGTTCACCCAGGAAGAGCACCGCGAAGACGGCCACGAAGACGACGGATAGCTTGTCGATCGGGGCGACCCGCGCAGCATCCCCGAGCTTCAGAGCCCGGAAATAGCAAATCCAGGATGCGCCGGTGGCAAGGCCGGAGAGCACCAGGAAGAGCCAGCTCCTGCTCGACACCGAAGACGGTTCCTGCCAGTTGCCAGTGATGGAGACCATCATTCCCGCCGCCAGCAGGATAACGATGGTGCGAATGAAGGTCGCGAAGTCGGAATTGACGTTCTCGACGCCGACCTTGGCGAAAATCGCCGTGAGCGCTGCAAACCCCGCGGAAAGAAGCGCCCAAAGCGGCCAGCTTGTCAGAAGGCTTTTCATCCCGCTTGTCCTTGCCCCGTTGCACCTCATCCTAACGCAAATCAGACCTTCAGCTCGCGCCGCTCGCGCTCGGTCACCATGGCGAGATCCAGCACCTTCTGCAGGTTGGCGGCGTGGCGGAAGTTCGGGTCCGGCTGGACACCGGTTGCCACGGCCTCGGCAAAACGCTCGTAGTTGGTCGCCACCGGTTCAACCTCGATCTGCGTCCAGGTGGCGGTTTCGACACCCTCCCCAAGGCAGCCATGCAGTTCCGAACCGCTGGGGCGGTGGATGACCTCAAGGCTGCCTTTTTCGCCGTAGATGCGCAACTTCAGCTCGTTCAGATGACCTGTCGCCCAGCGGCTGGCGTGGATGACGCCGAGTGCACCATTGGCGAAATCGACCGACATGGTGAAGCTGTCATTGGCATCCAGCATATATTCGCCGATCTGTCCGCCCGGCGCCTTATTGAAGGTCTTCAATCGTGCAAAGACGTGGTCGATGTCGGTCGCTGCGCCATAGGCGGCGAAATCGAGGATATGGATGCCGACATCGCCAAGCACGCCGTTCGAGCCGTGGCCGGTGGAAAGCCGCCACAGCCAGGTCGATTCCGTGCGCCAATCGCCCCAGGCACGCGACACGAGCCAGCTCTGCAGATAGGAGGCTTCCACATGCCTGATCGTGCCGAGCTCGCCTGATAGCACCATCTCGCGGGCGCGCTGCAACGGCGCGACATTGCGGTAGGTCAGGTTCACCATGTTGATGACGCCGGCCTTTTCCGCCGCCTCCGTCATCTCCAGCGCCTTCGCATAGTTCTCCGCCAGCGGCTTTTCGCAGAATACATGTTTGCCGGCAGCAATCAGCGCCATGGTCGTCGGGTGGTGGATCCGGTCGGGCGTGACATTCGTCGCCGCATCGAATTCACCCCAGGCGATCGCCTCGTCCAGTGAAAGAAACCGTTTTTCGATATTGAACTTGTCGGCGAAGGCGGAAAGCCGTTCGGGATCGGTGTCGACGGCGCCGACCACCGTCACGCCGTCGATGAGAGAGAAGCGGGCAAGCTGGTTTTTCGCCATCACTCCGGTGCCAAGAACGAGTAGTCGCATGGATGCTCCTCAGCGGTAACCGGCTTCGCCGGCCTGATGCAGTTTCGGGCCGCGTTCGACGATCGGCTCCAGGGCCCTTTCTACCGGCACATTTGGGGCGTCGGTAATTCCAGTCAACGACCCTTGCGGGTTGTACGCCCATTTGACGCCGTTGATCAGCACCTTCTGGATGGTGGCGTCGTGATAGGTCGGATAGGTCTCGTGGCCGGGCCGGAAGTAGAAGATGTTGCCGGCGCCGCGCCGCCAGGTCAGGCCGGAGCGGAACACTTCGCCGCCCTGGAACCAGGAAATGAACACCGTTTCGAGCGGCTCCGGCACCGAGAACTGCTCGCCATACATCTCCTCGTTCTCGAGCTCGAAATGCTCGCCGATGCCGGCGGCGATCGGATGGCGCGGATTGATCGTCCACAGCCGCTCACGCTCGCCCGCCTCGCGCCATTTCAGCGCGCAGGGCGTGCCCATCAGCCGTTTGAAGATTTCCGAGAAATGGCCCGAATGCAGCACAAGCAGGCCCATGCCTTCCCAGACGCGCTTGGCGACGCGCTCGACGACGACATCGGAGACAGCGCCGTGATCCTTATGGCCCCACCAGGTCAGCACGTCGGTTTCGGCAAGCCGGGCTTCACTCAACCCGTGTTCCGGCTCCTGCAGCGTCGCCGTCGTCGCCGAAATGCCGGGATCGGTGTTCAGCGCATTGGCGATCGTCGTGTGCATGCCCTCGGGATAGATCCCCCGGACGATTGCATTGGTAGTCTCGTGGATATTCTCTCCCCAGACGACGGTGCGAATGGCCATGATGTGCTCCTGCAGAAACTGGAAGTATCGATAGGCGGGAAGGCGGGATTCAAAGCGCTTTGGAAAACAGCGCTGGCTGCGCCTCGTCTCCTCCACGTCTCAGCAACACATAGACCTTTGTCAGGAATTTGACAAAGGGGAAAATTTATCGGTGGGATTCTGGTAATGCTGCACGCAATATCACAGCAATATCAATGGGAAACGGATTTGGAAAAGAGATTGACGACGACCACCCCTGAAATGATCAGTCCAAGCCCGACGATCGCCGGCAGATCAAGACGCTGCTTGAAGAAGACCAGACCGACCGAGGAAATCAGCACGATTCCCAAAGCGCTCCAAATCGCATAGGCGATGCCGACGGGGATGCTTTTCAGCGTCAGCGACAGGCAATAGAAAGCGGCCGCATAACAGGCGACGACGAGCACCGTCGGCCCGATGCGGGTAAACTGCTGCGACAGCTGCAGCGCGGTCGTGCCGATGACCTCGAGCACGATGGCAGCAAACAACAGCCCGTAGACGGCGGTTTGGCTCATGGCGAAATTCCTTCGGATTATTTCCCGGTCAGTTCGATAAGGCGATCGATGAGATCCCGTCTCAGAACGCCGTCGATATCATGGCTTTCCAGCGTATCCGCAAACCACAGCCCATCGGCGGCGAAACGCACAAGCTGTGCGTCGAGGGAAGAATCGGTGCCCACATATTCCTCCGCCCGCACCTGCACCCATCGGCGCCAGCGAAGGCGTAGCCGGGGTTCGGCAAGAAGCGCGATCGTCACCTGCGTCCAACTCCTGGAATCGTCGGGACGATCCCTGAGACCGGATACGGCCCTCACATAGGCGCGGGTGAAGCGGCCTTGCGGCAGCGGATCGCCGCGCATCAGTTCCTCTATATCGGCGTCGAACTTTTCAAGCAGGCTCTCGAACAGGGCATCAAGCAGCGCATTCTTCGTCGGGAAGTGATGCAGCAGCCCGCCCTTGCTGACGCTGGAGGCGGCGGACACCGCATCGAGCGTGACGGCGGCCATGCCTTCGCTGGCAGCAAGGCGCGCCGCGACATCCAGCAACTGCTGGCGCACAAGGACGGGTTGCTTCTTGCGATGGTGAGCGTTCGACATGCGATTAAAAGATACCGTCCGGACGGTTTTGTCAAGGAGAATCGGTCGAAACCCCTGCGCTACAGGCATTATGTGCTAAATGCCGCGGCAGCTTGATGACAGTTGCGATCATTTTACCCCCGGTGCATGAAAGAGATTGTGGGGAATGACATTTGGGATGGTTTCGTGACGGAGAAGGTCACCACTCTATATGAAGCGATCGGCGGCGATCCCGTGGTGCGGGCGCTGACGCACCGTTTCTACGTACTGATGGACAAGCTGCCGGAGGCAGGCAACGTCCGCGCCGTGCACCCGCCGAGCCTTCACGGCAGCGAAGAGAAATTCTACGAATATATGAGCGGCTATCTCGGCGGCCCGCCGCTCTATACCGACAAGCGCGGCCATCCACGCCTGCGCAGTCGCCATTTCGTCGCCGAGATCGGCCCCGTCGAGCGCGACGAGTGGCTGCTCTGCTTCCGCCGCGCCCTCGACGAGACGATATCAAGCCAGGCGCTGCGCGACCTCATCTGGCCGCCGGTGGAGCGGCTCGCCTATCACATGCAGAACAAGGAATGACCATGAGCCTGAATGCGCGCCTGGAGCCAGTGCTCTATCTTTTTGCCGGCCTGTTCGGCGTCGCCGGCGTGGCTCTTGCTGCACTTGCCGCCCATGGCGGCGGCGAAGCCAACCTGGCGGCATCCGCATCCGCCATGTGCCTCGCGCACGCTCCTGCGCTGCTGGCATTGGCTCTTGGCACCGCCAAGCTCAAAACCGCCTGGCTGGCCGGTTTGCTCATGATTGTCGGAACGCTGCTCTTTGCCGGCGACCTCATGACCCTGCGTTTCACCGGCGCCGGCCTCTTCTCCTATGCCGCCCCGACCGGTGGCTGGGCGATGATGCTGGGGTGGCTGGCCGTTGCCGCCGGCGCCGTCTTGCGCGAACGGCGTTGAGGAAGTTGGGAAGCTTGACTTCCCGGTTCTGAGGATGGGCCACATCAGAGTAGCCATCCGCAAATTTGGCGTTTCGGGAAGCCCTACCTCTCCTCCCTCATTCCTGTGCTTGTCACATGTGCGCCCAAGTCTTTGGGCGCGGGAGACCCTCTTCAGGTCCTATAGGTCATTCACGGCGCGGACGCGTCGTGGCTGGATTCCTGTGACAAGCACAGGAATGAGGGAGGGTGAGGAATGCCTCGCCTTCCCCCTGCAAAATCGCTCGAACCCCGTTATATGCCCTCGACGACGTTGAAACCTTCGAAAACAGGCGGGCCCTTGTACATGGCCTTGCGGTCGCCGGCATTGCGGTGCGCCGCACGAAAATTCTCGGACTTCGTCCAGTTCTGGAAATCCGCTTCGCTCGTCCAGACCGTGTGCGAGGAATAGAGCGTATAGCCCTCCTCTTCGCTGGCCTTGCCGCGCAGCAGGCGGAATTCGACGAAACCGGGTACCTTGGCCAGGCTGGAATCGCGATTGCGCCAGACTGCCTCGAAATCACCTTCGTTCCCGGCTGTGACCTTGAAGCGGTTCATTGCGATATACATGCGATCTCCTTACGCCTTCCTCTTGCCGGCCCTTGCCGCATACGAGGGAAAGGCGACAACATTATCGCCGTGTGCCGCCGCCGGGCCAAGCGGCCTCGTCGCCGCTTCTCCGGGCATGCGCGCTTCCCAGGTCGGGGACAGCGCCACATTCTGGTAGATCTCCTGGCGTTCGGCATGCTGCCGGAAAAGTTCGTAGAGCTCGGGCACGAGGCCCTCGCCCGTCTGCGCGGCAAGCTTGTGCAGGCCGATCATGGTGAAGCCGTCGGGACGCTGGTCGCTCATCGGGAATTGTCTCGCTCGTTCATCGTCTGCAGCGCACGCTCAAGGCTGGACTTGCTGCCGTTGCGCAGCGGGATAAAGGCCTTGCCGAACTTTTTGCAGCCGGTCTTCACGCGCAGGCAGGCATCGTGGCTGATACAGTCGATCGGGCAGAAGACGCAGTCGACCGAAGGCAGCACGGTATCGATTCGGGACACCGCTTCGCGCAGGCCGCCGTCATGATGAAGGAGTTCGGCGCCAAAATTGCTGGCGATCTGGCGAAGATGCGCCACTTGGCAATCACGCCCGCCGACATAGAGGAAACTGCGGCCATCCAGTTTGGAACGCCCGGCGGACGCCTGAGCAACCCCCTCGCCCGCGACGTCGCGGACCTCCCGGTTCGATCCCTTCTTGCCCTTGCGAGCCATATACCACCCGTTCACTCGTTGATCGTCACACGATTCCTGCGTGTGCGGGTGGACCTTATTAAACTTGATTTTTGGAGTAAAGTATAAAGTTGATTATTTTTATCATATTTATCGCGAGGTGACCTGAACCTCCTGGATAAAGCTCCAACTGGCCTTACCCCACTCAGGCGGCAACGGCGGAAACGGCGCGGCGCGGCGCACACCATCGAGAGCAGCCTTGTCCAAATCTGGAATACCCGAGCTGCCGGCGACGGAGACTGACGACAACCTGCCGGTTCCATCGATCGTCAATCTGAGACGCACCGAAATCGCCTCGCCCATCCTCTTGTATTCGTCAGGCACTCGAACTGCGCGGCGAATACGCTTCTGCACTTTGCCAGGATAATTGGCTACAGCGGCGCTTCCAACGCCATCACCTCTGCCTGATGTCGTTGACATGCCATTAAATTCAGGCGCGTCCTGACCAGTCGTTACGCCTCTATCCGAATCCCGCCGGTCCGTGCCGTTTTTTCCACCTGTAGGCTCCGCCTTTTTCCGAGACGGCTTTTTTTCATCCGGCTTCGGCTTTTCGACCTTCTTGGGTTTCGGCTCCGGCTTTTCTTCGGCTTCGGGAGAAACTTCGGCAGTCTCGACGGGCTTCACTTCCTCTGGTCGAACTTCAGTTGGCGGCACCGCAACCGCCGTCTGTTCTGGTGCCGCAGTCGGCAAGATATCGGGCACCGGCTGTTCCGGCACCACCGTTGCCATGGGCTGAGCGACGAAAGTGTCGGCGGGATTCTGAGAAACAAGAATCTCCGGCTCCGCAGCCACAGCTGACTCAGGCGAAACACGCGTTACTTCTTGAGCAGGCTGAATCGCTTCTGCAGACCCGATCTCAGTTGGTTGTGCCTGCTCGGGCTGCATCTCTGTCGGCTGAAGTTCGTCAGTCTCAGTCGTCGATTGAACCGTCTCCGGCTTGACTTCCTCCGCGGCAATTTCATCTGGCTTCAATTCCAGCTCTGGATCACCTGCCGAAGTCTGATCGACATCGGAGTCGCCATACACGATGACGCTGACGGCCTCCCCGGCGTCTTCAATCACTTCGGTCGGTGGCTGCGGCATGACCAAGGCAAGAGCGACCACCAAACTTACATGGAAGATCAGGGAGCAGATGCAGGTCAGCGTCAGCCGCCGTCGCACCGGCTTCTTCTCGTCATCCTGCTTTTCCACCGCCGCATCCATCGGCGGCGCGGAGAGCGGAGCGACCGGTGCGGTTTCCGGATGGTCGGGAAAGGAGGATATCTGCGCAAAACGCGTGTAGTGGATCACCGTTTCGCCGGCTGGCTGCAGCTGGGCATTGCGCAGTTCGGAAAGCTCATGGCCAGGATGCATGCCGGGCATATTGTCGTTCAGGCTACTATCGGCGTCCGCCTCCCCGATGAGCACCTGTCTCGATCTGGACTTCGCTGAAATCGCCATTGTGTACGCCTTAGACAGCCTGAAACATGTCCGCCGGAGATCATCCCCGGCGTTATCTTAGCCCGCGAAGGGAACCGAAATCTGCGAGCGGGTGACGAGACCCTTCATGCATTCGCCCGCAGCCGGCCCGTCGCAGACTGGCGTGTCGTTGATCAGGATGCGGGTCACGCTCTCGCATTTGACATTCGGCATATCGAACTGGCGCACGCGCTTCTTGCCCTGCGGCAGATCGCGGAAATCGAGCACGGTGATGCGGTCGACGGCATTCTTGTCGTTGAAGAAGGCTAGCTCGAAGGAGACCTTGTTGATGGCGGCGGGCAACTGATTCAGCGCCACGAAGGTCATCATGCAGCCCTTTTGCGAGGGCGCGAGCGCATTGAGTTCGACATCGAGGGAAGATGCCGGTGCCGCCTCCTGCGCCTGACATACGCTTGAAATCGCCATCGCCATGCCGGCTGCAACAGCCGCAAACCTACCTGTCATAAAACCTTCTCCGTCATCGGCCCGAGCCGCCCGCAGGCAGCTCCTATCAGCAATTTCGAAAACTTGACCGTAATAGTATCCTATTGCATCTTTAAAAAACTATGAGTAAGAAAGTCAAGATAAATGTCATCGCAACCGGGCCTCAGATCCCCGGCCTCACGGAATTGCCAACCGAAATGATGGTTGAAAAGCCAGATAACTTTAAGCACGTGCCGCTGCCGAGCGAGCCCGCGGCGCAGCACCGGATCCTCGAAAGCGCAGATCTTTTCCGCGGCACGAACGAGATCATGATCAGACACGAGGGCGTGACCTATCGCCTGAAGATCACCCGTCAGGGCAAGCTCATTCTCAATAAGTAAGGCCAATAGTAGGTAAGACATGACCGAACAGACAAGACCGGCGCCAGCCGAAATCCGGGCGTTTCGCGCCAAAAATCCGAAGATGCGCGAGCGCGATATCGCCGCCCAGCTGAAGATTTCCGAGGCGGCCCTCGTCGCCGCCGAAACCGGCATCAGCGTCACCCGCATCGATGGCAGTGCGCTGAAATTTCTCGAACGCGTCGCGAGCCTCGGCGAAGTGATGGCGCTGTCGCGCAACGAAAGTGCCGTGCACGAAAAGATCGGCGTCTTCGAAAACATCAAAAGCGGCATACAGGCCGCAATCGTTCTCGGCGAGAATATCGACCTGCGCATCTTCCCGAGCCGCTGGGAACATGGCTTCGCCGTATCGAAGAAGGATGGCGATCAGCTGCGCCTTAGCCTGCAATATTTCGACAAGGCGGGCAACGCCGTGCACAAGGTGCACCTGCGCCCCAATTCGAATGTCGAGGCCTATCACGCGCTGATCGCCGCGTTGAAGCTGGAAGACCAGTCGCAGGACTTCGTCGAGGCCGAGACCTCAGAGACCGTCGATGAAACCGCCGACGTCAGCCGCGACGAGCTGCGCGACAACTGGAGCAGGCTCACTGACACGCACGAGTTCTTCGGCATGTTGAAGCGCCTGAAGATCGGCCGCCAGGCGGCCGTGCGCAGCGTCGGCGACGACTATGCCTGGAAGCTCGATAACAGCGCGACCGCGGAGATGATGCATGCCTCGGTGAAATCCGGCCTGCCGATCATGTGCTTCGTCGCCAATGACGGCATCGTCCAGATCCATTCCGGCCCGATCTTCAACGTTCAGGCCATGGGCCCATGGATCAATATCATGGACCCGACCTTCCATCTGCATCTGCGCCAGGATCACATCGCCGAGACTTGGGCGGTGCGCAAGCCGACCAAGGACGGCCACGTCACCTCGCTTGAGGCTTACAATATGCAAGGCGAGATGATCATCCAGTTCTTCGGCAAACGGAAGGAAGGGTCCGACGAACACGCCGAGTGGCGCGAGATCATGGAAAACCTGCCGCGGGCAGCAAGTGTCGCCGCATAAAGGATTGCAACGATGACGATGCGTAACAATCTGCGCCGGATCCGCCCCTGGCAATTGGCCCTGACGGCGGCCGTCATGGCACTGCCGCTGATCCCGTCGGCACCGGCGCTCAAAGGCCTCGCCTTCGTCCGCCCCGCCCACGCCGAGGAAAAGAAGCTCGACACCTCGCGCCTGGTTTCCGTCGGCGGCGATATCACCGAGATCGTCTATGCGCTCGGCGAGGAAAGCCGGTTGATCGCCCGCGACACGACCAGCACCTATCCGGAGGCGGCGCTGAAGCTGCCCAACTTCGGTTACATGCGGGCGCTCTCGCCTGAAGGCATCCTTGCCATGAACCCGACGGCGATCATCGCCGTCGAGGGGTCAGGCCCGAAGGAGGCGCTGGCCGTCCTGAAAAATGCCAGCGTGCCCTTCGAGACCGTGCCGAGCCCTTTTACCCGCGATGGCATCATCGCCAAGATCGATCGCGTCGGCGCGCTGCTTAACGTGCCCGAAAAGGCGAAGACGCTTGAGGAAAATGTAGCGGCTGATCTCGATGCGGCGATCACTGAGGCCGAAAAGCGCCCGGAGGCCGAACGCAAGCGCGTTCTCTTCATCCTCAGCGCCCAGAACGGCCGGATCATGGCATCGGGCACCGGCACGGCGGCCGATGGCATCGTCAAGCTCGCCGGCGCCATCAACGCCATCGGCGCATTCCCAGGTTACAAGCCGCTGACGGACGAAGCGATCATCGAAGCCAAGCCCGACATCATCCTGATGATGAACCGCGGCGATGGCGCCGGCACCACGAACGAGGACTTGCTGGCTCAGCCGGCGATCGCGTTGACGCCGGCTGGCGAGAAGAAGGCGATCATCCGCATGGACGGCATCTACCTGCTCGGCTTCGGCCCGCGCACCGCAGCCGCCGCGCGTGAGCTCAACGCGGCGATCTACGGGGGCTGATCATGGCGCTGCCGCAAGCCATGATGGAACAAAGGCGCCCACTGCCGATGGCGGAGATCAGCGCAAACCGGCAGGCGGGCGACAGAACGAGGCTCTCCTCTTTGGTCATCGTGTTGCTCGTTATCGGCTCGGTCTTCTCGATGCTGTTTTCGGTAACGACGGGCGCCTCGGATGCCTCGATCCTCGACGTTGTCGGCAACATGGCCGGTTCCGAGGCAGCACTGAGCACACGTGACCGGATCATCATCTTCGACATCCGTCTGCCAAGAGCGATCCTCGGCTTCCTGATCGGCGCCTCGCTGGCCGTTTCCGGCACGGTGATGCAGGGGCTGTTCCGCAATCCGCTAGCCGATCCCGGCCTCGTCGGCGTCTCTTCAGGCGCAAGCCTCGGTGCGGTCACCATGATCGTGCTCGGCGGCAGCCTTGCAGCGCCGCTTCAGGCACTTCTCGGCATCTATGCCCTGCCGGCGGGCGCCTTTGGCGGCGGTCTCTTCACGACGCTGCTGCTCTACAGGATCGCTACACGTCACGGCCAGACCTCGGTGGCGACGATGCTGCTGGCCGGCATCGCGCTCGGCGCGCTCACGCTCGCCCTCACCGGCCTGCTGATCTACCTGGCCAACGACCAGCAGCTGCGCGACCTGACATTCTGGAGCATGGGATCGCTGGCCGGCGCCACATGGACGAAGATCGCCGCCGCCGTGCCGATCATCCTGTTGTCTTTCACCGCCCTGCCCTTCATGGCTCGCGGCCTCAATGCCATCACGCTCGGCGAGGCCGCCGCCTTTCATATGGGCGTGCCGGTGCAGCGGCTGAAGAATGTCGCTGTCGTCGGCGTCGCCGCAGCGACCGGTGCGTCCGTCGCCGCCAGCGGCGGCATCGGTTTCGTCGGCATCGTCGTGCCGCATATCCTGCGTATGGCGATCGGCCCGGACCATCGTTTCCTGCTGCCGGCCGCAGCTCTGCTCGGTGGCTCTCTGCTGATTTTCGCCGATGTCCTGGCGCGCACCTTGGTCGCCCCGGCCGAGCTGCCGATCGGCATCATCACCGCGGCAGTCGGCGGGCCGTTCTTCCTGTGGATTCTGCTGAGGCAGCGTTCGCGCCTTGCCCTGTGAGCGCTGTCGTGAGTGACGAGATGATCGAAGTGTCCGGCCTCTCCGTGCGCCTTTCCGGCAAGACCATCATCAGCGACGTCACTTTTACGGCCAAGGCCGGCGAGCTGACGGCGATCGCCGGGCCGAACGGGTCCGGCAAGACGACGACGATGAAAGCCATATCGGGCGAGCTTACCTATGGTGGCTCGGTGCGCATCGGCGGCGACGAGGTGAAGGAGCTGAAACCCTGGCAGCTTGCCGCCATTCGCGGTGTGCTGCCGCAGGCAAGCACCATCTCCTTTCCCTTCACCGTGCGCGAGATCGTCCGCATGGGCCTCACATCGGGCATCAACCTCAATCCCGACAAGGCCGAGCAGACGGCAGCCGCCGCACTTGCATCAGTCGACTTGACCGGCTTCGAAGGCCGTTTTTATCAAGAACTATCCGGCGGCGAGCAGCAGCGCGTTCAGCTTGCCCGCGTGCTCTGCCAGATCGCCGAGCCTGTCGTCGACGGCAAACCTTGCTGGCTGCTGCTCGACGAGCCGGTCTCAAGTCTCGACATCAGCCACCAGCTAACGATCATGACGCTTGCCCGCAATTTCTGCGAACGCGGCGGCGGCGTCATCGCCGTCATGCATGATCTCAACCTGACAGCGCTCTTCGCCGACCGCATCGTGCTGATGAAATCCGGCCGCCTCGCCGTTGCCGGCGGCATCGGTGACGTTTTGAGGGACGAGAACATGCTCTCGGTATTTGGCTGCGCGCTACGAATCAACCAGGTGCCGGCCGACGGCACGCCCTTCATACTCGCCCACAGCGCCGTTTCCCAGCGCTGACCGCCCGCGCGGCGGAACTTTTGCCCGCCCGGGACGTTTTTCGGCAGTGATTTGGGTCAATGCCGCGCGATATCTTTCATGCAACGGACGGTGGTGACCCCAGTGCGAAATAGGCGGGCTTGCGCGCGCCCCAGCCAATGGAGACAGCCATGAGCTATTCTATCTTCCAGTCCGGCCGCAGCCGCCGCAACGGCACCTTTCACAATCTGGAATCCGGCATCGAGGAGCAGGTCGAGGCGCTGCGCGACGAACTCGCGGAACTGACGCGCCTGGTCGGCAAGAATTCACGTCACCAGAGCGAGAAAATCCGCAGCCAGGCTGGCGCCGGTTATGAGGAACTGCTCAGCCGCAGCGAGGATCTCTTACGCGAATTGCAGCACGGCTATGAGCGCGGCACGACCGAAATGCGCGACACCGTGCGCAAACATCCGCTGGCAACCCTCGGTGCGGCAGCCGCTTTCGGCCTCGCCATCGCCTTCCTAGCCCGCCGCTGAGGAAGCGCAATGCCGTCGATCCTCAGTCTCGTGACGGGCGCAAGCGTGCACCGAACCGTTGCACGCGCCAAGCGCAATAGCATCATCGTCGCGCTCGCCGCGCTTTTTCTCCTCACCGCCTATGCGCTGGCTGTGACCGCCGGCGCCATCTGGCTCGCCGGCATCTACGGCGCGTTAGGCGCGGTTCTCTTTCTCGCCGCCTGCGCACTGCTGATCGCCATCATTGCGCTAGTGGTGATGGCGGTTATCAATACCCGGGAAAAGCGTCGCGCCCGCGAGCGCCGCGCCGCACTGGAATCGATGGCAGCAGTCGGCCTCGGCCTAATCCGCGCCCAGCCGCTCCTGACCGCCGGCGTACTGGCGGCCATCGTCGCGGCCAATCTGGTGGGGACGAAGCGGGAGGATTGACGGCTGGGACAAGGCGTCCACCCTGACCCCTTTGCCAAAACCAGGGAGAAGACCACTCAATTGGTATGGGATGGATGCTTTAACGGTTCATCCCATCTCTCCAGCCTTCAGTTTCCTGCTGTCCGGAGCGGCGCGCGAAGTCCACTCATGCGTCGGCCGTTGAGCATCAAGCCGGAGGAGTCTGGGGCAGGCCAGAGCCGGATAGCTGCTCTACACTCCGATTGCCAGCCCCTCGGGAGAGTTTTATCTCGAGTGGGTATTGGCTATGCCACGTTGTATGCGGTTTAACAGTTCGTGGAGAACTGCTCATGAACGCCGGTACTCCTCCTCGTGCGCCAGTGAAAAAATAGGCAAGGACGGTCAGCCCATCCTCCCTCATTCCTGTGCTCGTAACAGGGATCCAGCCACGGAGCGTCCGCGCCGTGAATGAATTGATCACCGAAAAAAGTCTTTCGCGCCCAAGGACTTGGGCGCGCTGGATTCCTGTGACGAGCACAGGAATTAGTTGGAGAGGGAGTGCCCTGATGGCGTCGGCCAAGCAGATGCTCGTTCTGCTCGGCAACCGACAACGCCAGAAAAGCCGGAGCCTAACAGGGCAACCGGCTTGCTCAAAACGCAAACGCCTTCGACGTCAGCGGTGCAGAGGTAGCATCCGGGCCGAAATCGGCTTCGCCTGAAATCTGCAGCAATTCCTGCAGCCGCTGGCGGGCGCGGTTGACGCGGCTCTTGATGGTGCCGACGGCGCAGCCGCAGATTTCGGCCGCTTCCTCGTAGGAAAAACCCGAGGCACCGACGAGGATGATCGCCTCGCGCTGATCCGGCGGCAGCTGGTCGAGCGCCTTCTTGAAGTCCTGCAGATCGAGGGCGCCGTATTGCGAGGGGTGCATCGCCATCGATTCCGTGAACAGCCCGTCGCTGTCTTGGATCTCGCGGCCGCTCTTGCGCATCTGGCTATAGAGTTCGTTACGCAGGATCGTGAAGAGCCAAGCCTTCATATTGGTGCCCATCTCGAAATGATCCTGCTTGGCCCAGGCCTTCATGATGGTGTCCTGGACGAGATCATCGGCACGATCATGCCGCCCGATCAGCGAAATGGCGAAGGCGCGGAGACTTGGGAGGGCCGCCAGCAGTTCCCGCTTGAAGCTGGGTTGCGCTTTATCTTCCATGCGCATGATCCTATTCGGCCATCTTGGCAGAAGCCATCATTTCGGCATGGTCAAGCTTTTCGAGAAGGTCGAGGAAACGATCGGGAATCGCCTCCTCCTGCGCGGAGGCATAGAGCGACCGTAGCCTGACGCCGATCTGATTGTTCGGGTCCAGGATATCGCTTGCCCGCAGCTCCAGCTTGCGCTGATCGGCTGCATCTTTCTTGCGTGTCGTCATCAATTCGTCTTCTCGCCGGTTGTCTGTTGAGGCGCGCACGGGGCTGATCGCGATTTCAACCATCGACACCGAGCCTTCGCTTGTCGATGTCGCTGGCATATTTTGCTGGATGGGTCAAAACGCTACGCCCTTTCTTCGTCGGCTTGATAATGCGGCGCGACAAAAAAAGTTCCTGCCGTTCCGGAACTTTTTTATCAAGGCGGCGTTAATCGGTCATTGGAGCCAATGACCGGCCTGCATACGGGAGCCCTTAATGACACTTTCCACTCGAATTGCGCCGCACCTGCCTTATCTGCGCCGCTATTCCCGCGCCCTTACCGGCACTCAGACTTCGGGCGACGCTTATGTCGCCGCCGTCCTCGAAGCTATCATCGCCGATCTCACCATTTTCCCGGATACGGCGAATGACCGGGTGGCACTCTACAAACTGTTTACACAATTGTTTGGTTCCACCGCCGTCCAGATTCCAGAGCCGACTTCGCCCTATGCCTGGGAACAGCGCGCCACCCTGAACCTATCCAAGGTTTCGCCGGGCGCCAGACAGGCCTTCCTGCTTGCCTCCGTGGAGAATTTCCGCGTCGCCGAGATCGGCGAAATCCTGGAACTCGACGAACAGGACGTCATGCGTCTGCTCGACATGGCCTCGCAGGAGATTTCCCGTCAGGTCGCGACCGACATCATGATCATCGAGGACGAACCGCTGATCGCCATGGATATCGAGCAAATGGTCGAAAGCCTCGGCCATCGCGTCACCGGCATTGCCCGCACCCATGCCGAGGCAGTGGCGCTCTACAACAAGACCAAACCGAGCATGGTGCTGGCCGACATCCAACTGGCCGACGGCAGCTCCGGCATCGACGCCGTCAACGACATTCTCAAGACCTCGAGCGTGCCGGTGATCTTCATTACCGCCTTCCCGGAAAGGCTTCTGACCGGCGAGCGCCCGGAACCGACTTTCCTTGTTACCAAGCCGTTCAACCCAGACATGGTCAAGGCGTTGATCAGCCAAGCTCTTTTCTTCAACGAATCGACCAGAGTGGCCGCCTGAGACGCAATTTTCCGGCCTTCGGAACCAAATCGCCAAAGCAGACGTTCCGGTGCTACCGGGACGCTCCGCTGCTTTAACGGTTTTTGCAGCGCTTTGTTCTAAAGTTGACGGGCGGCGTCTCTATGGGCGCTTCCTTCAGCAACGTTCAAGATGTCACAAGGAAAGGCGGCCGAGTGAGTACGACTGAACCATTGTCCGGCATGCCTTTTACCTTCGAGGGCAAAGCCGCAATGATGGAGCGCGCGCTCGGCAGCGCCGGGATTTCAATCCTCTGCCAGGATGCCCGGCTGGCAATCTTCTATGCCGAAAATCTGCCGCCTCATTTCGCTGCACTTTTCACGCCCGGCGACGGTGATGCTGCCCTGTTCGGCGACGCGCACGGCCGGTATCTGACGGCGCTGAAATACAAGGTGCTGGAAACCGGTATGCCCAACAATGCCGAGGTCGAAATCGACGTCGACGGCGAAATGCGCACCTATGAGTTGAAGATCCAGCGCACCGGCAAACGCGGCACCCATGGACTTCTGTCGGTGATGGCGGAAGTCACCGAAAGCCGGCATCGTGAAAAAGTCCTGAAATCGCTGTTGCGCGAACTTTCGCACCGCTCCAAGAACCTTCTCGCCATCATCCAGGGCATCGCCACGCAGACGGCGCGCAACACGCTCTCCCTCGACAGCTTCCTGCTCAAATTCCGCGGACGGCTGCAATCGCTGTCCAACTCGCAGGATCTGATCACCGATTCAAGCTGGCGCGGTGCCTATCTCTTCGAACTAGCCGAAAAGCAATTCGCTCCCTACTGGCCGGAAACGGCCGGCTCCATGCCGATCTACGGCATCAATGCCCATCTGACACCGAATGCCGCCGTGCATCTCGGGCTCGCCCTCCACGAACTCATCGTTAACTCCGCCTCCTATGGCGCGATATCCGGTGGCGCCGCCTCGATCACCTTGAATTGCCGCGACGCCATGATCGGCGACAGGAAGGCGATTGAAGTCACCTGGGCCGAGGTGCTGCAGAACCAGGCGGAAGTCCACGAATTCAGCGACAACAGCTTCGGCCGCACCGTGCTCGAGCGTGTCGTGCCCTCGTCGGTCAACGGCAAGGCGGAGCTCAATCTCGTTCCCGGCCGCATCGAATATCGTCTGACTATTCCGGAAACCGAATTCGAAATCTTCAAGCGCGTGTGAAAGCCTGACGCCTAAAGCGCGTCGCGTCAAATTTGATCATGCGACGCGCTTTAGCTCTTTGTTTTTACGCATCTCGTTGCCGCAAAACCGCTGCACACTTTTGCGCGACATGCTCCAGGAAACGGGACTGCCGAACGGAAAAACAGCCGGTGCGAGGGCGGCGCACCGGCTGTCTTCACTCACCGGGAGGGGACCGTGAGTACGTCCGGATAGTGGGTTGGGGGCGCGCATGTTGGGTCGATGCGATCACCATCCGGATATCGCAATAACGACGACCTCCGACATTGGTTCCCTCCACCGACAAAAATATTGGACTTTTTTGAATCTTTTTTCGGATGTGCTTCTGCCGCCGCCCGCGCAATCATTTTACCGATAGGCACGTGCATAAATTAAGGCGATAAAACAGATACTTGCCTCGATGCGTCGAAGGCAAGTCCGTCAAAATTTTACCGTTTGATAAATTTTTAAACCTGAGTTACGCTTCCCTCACAGGCCGTTTACCAATAATGAGGGAACTTCAATGGAACGACTGGAAACTGGGATTCATGCCGGCCGGCTTTCGCCCGCCGAGTATGAGGCTAATTTTTCCGATCTTCATCCGCGCCTCGACAATCACGAGGCGCTGGTCGCCGCCGACCGCTGTTATTTCTGTTATGACGCGCCGTGCATGACGGCCTGTCCCACCTCGATCGACATTCCGCTGTTCATCCGCCAGATTTCGACCGGCAATCCGATCGGCTCGGCCAAGACGATCTTCGACCAGAACATCCTCGGCGGCATGTGCGCCCGCGTCTGTCCCACCGAAGAGCTGTGCGAACAGGCCTGTGTGCGCAACACGGCCGAAGAACGCCCTGTCGAGATCGGCCGCCTGCAGCGTTATGCGACCGATACCGCCATGCAGGCCGGCAGGCAGTTCTACGCCAGGGCCGAAGCATCAGGCAAGACGATCGCCGTCGTCGGCGCCGGACCGGCCGGCCTTGCCGCCGCCCATCGACTGGCCGTGAAAGGCCATTCCGTCGTCATCTATGATGCCAGGGAAAAATCCGGCGGCCTCAATGAATACGGCATCGCCACCTATAAGACGGTCGACGATTTCGCCCAGGCGGAAGTCGACTATGTGCTTTCGATCGGCGGCATCGAGGTTCGCCACGGCGCCCTTCTCGGCCGCGATTTTTCGCTTGCCGATCTGCAGGCGCAATATGACGCCGTCTTCCTCGGCATCGGCCTTGCCGGCGTTAATGCGCTGCGCATCGACGGCGAGAACCTCGCCGGCGTCGACGACGCCGTCGATTTCATCGCCGCACTGCGCCAAGCCGAAGACAAGAGCCAGATCGCCATCGGTCGCCGTGTCGTCGTCCTCGGCGGCGGCATGACGGCGATCGACGCTGCCGTCCAGGCCAAGCTGCTCGGCGCCGAGGAGGTGACGATCTGTTACCGCCGTGGCAAGGAGCACATGAACGCGTCGGAATATGAGCAGGATCTGGCAAGCTCCAAGGGTGTCATCATCCGCCACTGGCTGGCGCCGAAATCGATCCTTTCGCAGGACGGCAAGGTCGCCGCCATCGAGGTGGAATATACCAGGATCCTCGAAGGTCGCCTCATCGGCACCGGCGAAACCGGCGTGATCGCCGCCGACCAGATCTTCAAGGCGATCGGCCAGAGCTTTGATGCCTCCGGCCTCGGTTCGCTGCGCATGGAATCCGGCCGCATCGCCGTCGATGCCGAAGGCCACACCTCGCTCGACGGTGTCTGGGCCGGCGGCGACTGCGTCTTCGGCGGCGACGATCTCACGGTTTCCGCCGTCGCTCACGGCCGCGACGCGGCTGAATCCATCCATCGCACCCTCACCGCAGCAGCCGCTCCGGCTGTCGCGGTTGCCTGAAGGGGAGAATGAAAAATGGCTGATCTCCGCAATAATTTCGTCGGCATCAAGTCGCCTAACCCGTTCTGGCTGGCCTCCGCGCCGCCGACCGACAAGGCTTATAACGTCGAGCGCGCCTTCAAGGCCGGCTGGGGCGGTGTGGTCTGGAAGACGCTCGGCGAGGAAGGCCCGCCCGTCGTCAACGTCAACGGCCCGCGCTACGGCGCGATCTGGGGCGCCGACCGCCGCCTGCTGGGCCTCAACAATATCGAGCTCATCACCGACCGCGACCTCTACACCAATCTCAGGGAAATGAAACAGGTCAAGATGAACTGGCCTGATCGGGCGCTGATCGCCTCGATCATGGTGCCCTGCGAGGAACAGGCCTGGAAATCGATCCTGCCGCTCGTCGAAGAGACCGGCGCCGACGGCGTCGAACTCAATTTCGGCTGTCCGCACGGCATGTCGGAGCGCGGCATGGGCTCCGCCGTCGGCCAGGTGCCGGAATATATCGAGATGGTCGTGCGCTGGTGCAAGCAGTACACCCGCATGCCCATCATCACCAAGCTGACGCCGAATATCACCGATGTCCGCCGCCCCGCCCGCGCCGCCAAGGCCGGCGGCACCGATGCCGTCTCGCTGATCAACACGATCAATTCGATCGTCTCGGTCGATCTCGACAACTTCGCCCCAAACCCGACAGTAGGCGGCAAGGGCAGCCATGGCGGCTATTGCGGCCCGGCGGTCAAGCCGATCGCGCTGAACATGGTGGCCGAGATCGCCCGCGATCCCGAAACCTACGGCCTGCCGATCTCCGGCATCGGCGGCATCACCACCTGGCGGGACGCCGCCGAATTCCTCGTTCTCGGCGCCGGCAACGTCCAGGTCTGCACCGCGGCGATGACCTACGGTTTCAAGATCGTGCAGGAGATGATTTCCGGTCTTTCCGACTGGATGGACGAAAAAGGCCATCGCAGCCTCGACGATATCACCGGCCGCGCCGTACCTAACGTCACCGACTGGCAGTATCTGAACCTCAACTATATCGCCAAGGCGAAGATCGACCAGGACGCCTGCATCAAATGCGGCCGCTGCCACATCGCCTGCGAGGACACCTCCCACCAGGCGATCACCAACGTCGTCAACGGCCTGCGCCATTTCGAAGTGATCGAGGAGGAATGCGTCGGCTGCAATCTCTGCGTCAACGTCTGTCCGGTCGAGAACTGCATCACCATGGAGCCGCTTGCCGCCGGCACCCTCGACAAACGCACCGGCCGTACTGTCGACCCGAACTACGCCAACTGGACGACACACCCGAACAACCCGATGGCCCGCCAGGCGGCGGAGTGATCGGTCTGACACGCCGCGGAGAAAACCACTCCGCGGCGTTGCCCGGAGCCGGTAATAGAGTTAGGGGGTTCATGCTGCACGATCGCAGCGTGTAACCGCAGAGGAGGCAGCCATGGCTCGCAAACACCTCACCGACTTCAGCTTTTGAGGTCACGTCGAAACGACGTAAATCCTTCCCGTCCGAAGCCCGGGTCAAGACCGGCTCGCAGATCATTCATGGCGACGTTGAACTGATCGAAAAACTCGGCCGCAACGATCCCTGCCCCTGCGGTTCCAGGAGGCGGCTTCAAGAACTGCTGCCTACGATCCGGCCGCTTTGACGGCATCGAAAGGGATCACTATTTTTAGAGACCGCGATTGAACGTGGACGGCGCCCTCCATCGAAGGGCGCCGTCTATTGCCGCGTTCAGGTCGCGAAGTGAGACAGAAATGCAAGCGTGAGGTGGGTCAAAGACCGAACGACCGCCTGTAAGCGCTCGGGCTCGTCCCGAGCCGCTTGCGAAAATGATGCCGCATCGTCGCCAGCGTGCCGAAGCCGCTTGATATCGCGATGTCGTCGAGCGACACCGCAAGCTCTTTCTCGAGAAGGTCACGGGCATGGCGCAGCCGCTCCTTCAGCAGCCATTCGCCGACACTGAGACCCGTCGTCGCCTCGAACCGGCGCTGGAAGGTGCGCATGCTCATGCCCGCTCTTTTCGCAAGCAGGCTGATCGGCTGCTCCTTAGAAAGATTTCCACGCATCCATTCGATCAGCGGTCCCAAGCGAATGCCCTCACGCTCTTCAGGAACCGGCGCGCTGATGAACTGCGCCTGTCCGCCTTCGCGGTGCGGCGGCACGACAAGGCGGCGGGCGACGCTGTTTGCCGCCTCCGCGCCGAAATCGCCACGCACCACATGCAGGCAGAGATCAATGCCGGCAGCACTGCCCGCGGCCGTCAGCAGGCTGCCTTCATCGATGTAGAGAACGCCGGCATCGAGCGCAATATCGGGATAACGCGCGGCGATCGGAGCGACGTAGCGCCAATGCGTCGTCGCTTTGCGGTTGGCAAGCAGTCCGCATCCGGCCAGAACCGCAATGCCGGAGCAGAGCGACATGATGCGCGCGCCGCGCTGATGCGCTGCCCTCAGCGCTGCGGCGAGCGGCTCGGGCACCGGCGCATCTATCGCCCGCCAGCCTGGCACGACGATCAGATCCGCCTCATCAAGCACCTCCAGGCCATTGTTGACCCCGACCGTCAGCCCTCCTGCAGCGCGAAGCGGCCCGGGCTCGATGCCGCAGACAAGAAAACGATACCAGCCTTCGCCCATCTCCGGGCGCGGCAGGCCGAAGACCTCGTAGGCGATGCCGAATTCGAAGGTGCAGAGCCCGTCATAGGCAAGGGCTGCGACCAACGGTCCTGTCGTCTGCTGTGGTGAAAAGTTTGGCATGATCTTTACGCTGTCGGTCATGATGGCCAATTTCGCAAAGCTCTAGCATCGGCGATACCAGGCGGCAACTCCAACATGGAAAGGAAAGACCGATGCCAAGCCCCGTCGCCGAAATCCCTGCCGCCGAGCCTGATCTCGCAGCATCCCACTATGCCGCCAAGCTCGCCTTCGAAACCGATTGCTCGGATGTCCACGCCGCCTTTGCCGGCGCCAAAGTCGATTTCATTCTCCTCGACGTGCGCTCGCCGGCACTGTTTGCGCAGTCCCACCTGCCGGGAGCGGTCAACCTGCCGCACGGCAAGATGACCGCGCACCGCATGTCGGAATGGGCAAAGGACACCCTCTTCGTCGTCTATTGCGCCGGTCCCCATTGCAACGGCGCCGACAAGGCCGCTTTCCGCCTCGCCAGGTTGGGCCTCAAGGCCAAGCTGATGATCGGCGGCATGACCGGCTGGGCCGACGAGGGTTTCGCCTTCGAAAGCCAAGCCGTTGCCGCCGAATAGAAAACCGCTCCCCTCTGAGGGAAGGGAGCGCATTCTCAGAACTCGATGACGACCTTGCCGAACGGGCCGCGATAGAGATGATCGAGCGCCTGCGGCAATTCCTCGAAAGAATAGCGCCTGTCGATCGCGGGCTTCAGCCCGGTCTGATCGACAGCCCGCACCATATCCTCCAGCGCCCGGCGATGGCCGACGGTAATTCCCTGCACGACAGGCGCTTTGAGAAGCAATGGCGCCACGGGAGCCGACACTTCGAAACCTTCGAACACGCCGATCACCGAAATGCGGCCGTTGACCGCCACAGCCTTCAGCGCCTGGCCGAGATGCGGCCCGCCTACGATTTCGAGCACATGGTCGGCGCCATAATCGCCGGTCAGTTGATAGAGCTGCTCCACCCAGTTGCCCTCGTGCCGGTTGATCAGATGATCGGCGCCGAGGGCCGATGCACGTTCGAGCTTTTCGCCGCTGCCTGATGTGATGAAGACTTCGGCGCCATGCGCCTTGGCAATCTGCAGACCGAAGAGCGCTACACCGCCGGTCCCTTGGACCACCACCTTGTCGCCAGCCTTGAGCTTGGCGCATTCGACGAGCGCAAACCAAGCCGTCAGTCCAGCGCACGGCAATGTGCTTGCTTCGGCCGCATCGAGCGTTTTCGGTGCAAGCGAAAACCATTCCTCGGAAAGCACCGTGTGCTCGGAAAGTACACCAGGATAAAAGCCCCCGCGCGTCTGGTAAGGCGGGTTGCGGGCAGTACCAGGCCCGCGTCCGTCGATCCAATCCGGGGAAAAGGTGGAGATCACCCGATCGCCGGGTTTGAAGCGGGTGACCTCAGGCCCGACGGCATCGACCACGCCTGCCATGTCCGAGGCCGGCACGAAGGGGAATTGCAATGGCAGACCCATGCCGCTCTCAAGCACCAGCCTGTCGCGGAAATTGAGGGAGACGGCCTGCGTGCGCACCCGGATCATCGCGCCTGACACCTCGGGAATTCTACCCTCGCCGATCTTCAGATTGGCCAGCGGGCCGATGGCATCGGTCTGCCATTGTCTTGTCTTCTGCATTTTTATGCTCCTTCTCGATGGGCGGAGCAGCAGATATATCGTTGAATATTCCTCTCTAGTTGCGATATTAAATCGTCAGAATGGTGCCGTTTGGGAAACAAAGATGGAGCAGTTGAAGGGAATTTCGATTTTTGTCGAGACTGTCGAGGCTGGCGGTTTCTCTGCCGCCGCCGACCGGCTCCATCTCACCCGCTCGGCGGTCAGCAAGACGATTGCAAGGCTGGAAGAACGGCTCGGCGTCCGGCTCTTCAACCGCACGACCCGTGCCCAGAACCTGACTGACGAAGGCCGATTCTTCTACGAGCGCTGTCTGAGAGCGGTCGAGGAAATCCGCATCGGCGAGGCCCAGCTTGAATCGGGCAAGCGCGAAGTCCGCGGCCGTCTGCGCGTATCGATGCCGATGCTGTTTGGCCGCCATTGCGCCGCCCCGATCCTGGCCCGCCTGCTCGAAGACCATCCGGATCTCGAACTTGACCTCTCCTTCAGCGATCGCGTCGTCGATCTTCTGGAAGACGGTTTCGACCTCGCCGTTCGCAACGGCCCGCTGAAAGACAATCCCGACCTGATGGCGCGGGCGATCGCCCGACAGCCCATGACCGTCTGCGCTTCGCCCGCTTATCTGGAAAAATACGGGGTGCCGCAAACATTGGACGATATCGCCCATCACCAGGGCATCGTCTATCGCCGGGGTGATAACGACAAAGCTTGGACCTTTCCAGCTGTCGCGGGGCCTGCACGCGAAATTCTGCCGAAATCGCGACTGCGGCTCGACGATCTCGCCTCGATAGCCGACGCCGCTGTCGCAGGCCGAGGGCTTGCCTGGCTGACTTGCTGGCTGGTGCGCGACAGGGTCTTGTCGGGCGAACTTGTGCGGGTTCTGACCGATAGGCCGCCAAGCATCTTCGACGCCTATGCCGTCTGGCCGAGATCGCCCGTCATGCTGCCGAAGGTGCGCCTAGCCATCGATATGCTGGCGGCCGATCTACCGCGCCTGATGGGCTGACGTCCGGCTGCGCCTTTTCAACATTCGAAGGAGGCGAACAACGAGCTGCGAAGAAGAGGGGAAGCCCATGTTTTTCTATGGGTTTGTCTGGAAATACA
The DNA here is from genome assembly GCF_036571585.1 of Rhizobium sp. 268. Taxonomy (NCBI): domain Bacteria; kingdom Pseudomonadati; phylum Pseudomonadota; class Alphaproteobacteria; order Hyphomicrobiales; family Rhizobiaceae; genus Rhizobium; species Rhizobium sp. 268. Next base: position 187,441 of record NZ_JAPPSO010000011.1, read on the forward strand.
GCGATGCTGCAATATATCGCCAATTTGCCATCCGGCATGAACGGCATCCTATGCCATATTCCTTAGAACACGGTCCGCATGTCACTTCGCAGCGTACTCCGCGCACAAACAGCAGATTGCCACGCCGAGGTAGACAGGCTTTTCGGCACGTTCGATCTCTCCCATAGACAGCAATACAGGACATTCCTTCGCGCCCATGCCCGGATCGTGCCGGCCACCGAAGATGCCCTTGAGGATGCGGGGATCATCGGCCTGCTGCCCGACTGGCCGGAACGACGGCGCACGCAGCTGCTGTTGGCCGATATCCGGAAACTCGGCGATCCGTTGCCCCCGCTCCTTCCGCCGCCGGCATTGCACGGCGAGGCAGCGCTCTGGGGCGCCCTCTACGTGCTCGAAGGCTCCAAGCTCGGGGGCGCCCTGCTTGCCAAATCCGTGCCCGACCACCTGCCCGGCAGCTACCTCACACCGCAAGGTCCGAAGGGCGCCACGAGGATCTTCATGGATCGTCTCGATGCCAGCGGCATAGACGATCCCGCGGCCGCCATTTCCGCTGCCCGCGATGTTTTCGGCCTCTTTTTCAAAGCCGGGCAACTCGAACTGGAATCCGTCCCATGAGCGGCACGTTTGAACCGGTCGACCTCACCAACTGCGACCGCGAGCCGATCCATCAGCTCGGCGCGGTTCAGCCCTTCGGCTTTCTGCTGGCGATATCCTCGGACTGGATTGTCACGCGCGCCTCGGCAAATCTGGCGGAGTTCCTCGGAATTACCCAGGCCGACGCGCTCGGTCGTCCTGTCACCTCGCTGATCACGCCAGAGTCGCTCCACACAATCCGCAACAAGCTGACCACGCTGCGCGGTTCCGACGTCGTCGAGCGCATTTTCGGGATCGCCCTGACATCCGCTCATGACAGGTTCGATCTTGCCGTGCACATGAGTGACAGCGGGGTCATCATCGAAGGCGAGCGCTGTCAGGAAGACAGGCACGACGCCCCCTCCCTTTCCATGCGCAGCATGATGTCCCGTCTCGACCACACGGAAACGATGGAGGCTTTCTTTCGCGACGGGGCAAGACAGGCGCGCGCCCTGACCGGCTTCGATCGGGTCATGGTCTATCGCTTCGACGACAGCGGCTCCGGCGAAGTCGTGGCCGAAGCCGCCCGGGCCGGCATCGGTTCGTTCCTCGGACTGCACTATCCGGCATCCGACATTCCGGTGCAGGCGCGGGCGCTCTATCTGCGCAACCTGTTCCGCATCATTGCCGATGTCGACGCCGCTCCGGTCCCGATCCTGCCGCAACTCAACGAGAACGGACAGCCGCTCGATCTCTCTATGTCGGTATTGCGTTCGGTCTCGCCGATCCACATCGAATATTTGAAAAACATGGGCGTCGGCGCCTCGCTCTCCATATCGATCGTCGTTGACGGTAGGCTCTGGGGCCTGTTTGCCTGCCATCATTACGGTCCGCGCCTGCCCTCGGCCCAAAGCCGCTCGACCGCCGAACTGTTCGGCCAGATGTTTGCGTCGCGACTTGAAAGCCGCGAACGGCGGCTGGCGCTTGACTATGAGACCAAGGCACGCCGGATCGCCGACCGGCTTCTTACCTCCGTGGCCGACAATGCCAGCTTGCTCGACGATCCGGCCTGGCTGATCGAAGCGCTTGCCGACGCCATTCCTGCCGACGGCATCGGCGTCTGGATCAACGGCCGGCTGGCGCTTGCCGGCATCGGGCCGAATGAGAAAAGCTTCGCGGCCCTTGTCCGCCATCTCAACCGCAATGCCGCCGGCCGCATCTATTCCGTCGACAGGCTCGCCGAAACCTATCCAGATCTCGACCTCGACGAAGCGGTGGCAGGCATGCTCGCCATCCCGATCTCGCGCTCGCCGCGCGACTATGTCGTGCTTTTCCGCCAGGAGCTGGTGCGCACCGTCCGCTGGGGCGGCGACCCGCATAAGCCGGTGGAGTATGGTCCCAATGGCCCGCGCCTGACGCCGCGCAAGAGTTTCGAAGCCTGGTCGGAACTGGTGCGCGGCCGCTCCCTGCCTTTCACGGAGGCCGAGCGCCGGGTCGCCGAAACGATCCGCATCACGCTGATCGAAGTGGTGTTGCGCCTCACCGACGAGGCCAGCATGGCGCGCCAAGCCGCCAACGAGCGCCAGGAACTGCTGATCGCCGAACTGAACCATCGTGTCCGCAACATACTGAGCCTCATTACCGGCATCATTCGGCAATCGCAGGCGACGTCGGTCAGCGTTGGCGATTACATCCGCCAGATCGAGGGCCGCGTCCAGTCGCTCGCCCGCGCTCATGACCAGATCACCCGCGATCATTGGGCGCCGGCTTCGCTGCGGCAATTGCTGCTGGCCGAAACGGCCGCCTATCTCGGCAAGAACGCCCAACGTATTCAGTTGAGCGGAACGGACGTGCTGCTGGAACCGCAGGCCTTCTCCACTGCAGCCCTTGTTTTCCATGAACTGATGACCAACAGCGCCAAATATGGCAGCCTTTCCGGCACCGGCAGCGGCACCGTCCAACTCGGTTGGCACCGCGACGACGAAGGCAATCTGCACATTACCTGGCGGGAAAAGAACGGTCCGCCGGTCGTCGAACCCAAACGCCACGGTTTCGGTTCGACGATCATCCGCCGCTCGATTCCCTATGACCTCGGCGGCAAGGCGGAAGTTCGCTACAACAGAAATGGGGTCGAAGCAGATTTCTCTATTCCGGCCCGATATGTTGTCACAGCGACGAGCGAACGGTCAGATCCGGCTGCGACCGGCGCGGCCGATCATAAGACGATTGCCGGCGATCATCGACCGCTCTCCGGCCTGAACGTCCTGCTGGTGGAAAACAACCTGATCATTGCCATGGATGGAGAGGACATCCTGCGCCGCCTCGGCGCCGACGTGGCAACGGCGCCCAGTGTCGCCGAGGCGATGGAGATCCTGGCCGGCCAGTCCTTTGACCTGGCGCTTCTCGACGTCAATCTCGGCGATGAGACGAGTTTCGGAATAGCCGACCGACTGGCAGCTGAAGGCGTGCCCTTCGCTTTTGCCACAGGCTATGGGGAAGGCATTGCCCAGGCAAACAGCCACTCGGACGCGCCCGTGCTGCAGAAGCCCTATACGATGGACGGTGTGACAGACACCCTCGCCCGTCTGCCGCTTCTGAAAAAGCAATAAACGTCAACTCTCGGAGCGATCCGGGCGGAGCCCGCCGATGAAGAGCTGTTCCAGAAACCGCGCAGCATCCTCGAAGCGCCCCTCTCCGGAATGCTCCTGTCCGAGCACGGCACGCACCTGGACGTCGAAATCCGCGTAATGCTGCGTCGTCGACCAGATGGAGAAGATCAGGTGGTAGGGATCACATTTGGCGATCTTGCCTGATTTCGTCCAGGCGCGGATGACCTCCGCCTTCTCGTCGACCAGTTCCTTCAGCGGCCCCTTCAGCTCGTCCTCGATATGCGGAGCGCCCTGCAGCACCTCATTGGCGAAGAGCCGGCTTTCACGCGGAAAATCGCGGGCCATCTCCAGCTTGCGTCTGATATAGCTGCGGATTTCCTCTTCCGGATTGCCTTCGGCGTCGAAGGCGCGCAGCGGCTCCAGCCAGGTGTAGAGCACGCGATCGATCAGCGCCCGGTGCATCGCTTCCTTGGTGCGAAAATAATAGAGCAGGTTGGGTTTCGACATGCCGGCCACTTCGGCGATCTGGTCAATGGTCGAGCCGCGAAAGCCGCTTGCCGAAAACACGTCGAGCGCCGCCTCCAGGATCTGCTCTTCCTTCTCCTCCTGAATTCGCGTCCGCCTCAGGGTTTTCGCTGCTCTCGGTATGGTCACAGGCTGTCGTTTCCCCTTGAAATTCAACTTCTTCGCTCAAGTTTTAGCAGGAGGAACCCCTGCCGCTTTCTTGAGCAACTGCCCGTATTTTTATCGGCAATTTTCGTGATTTTCGTCTTGAGCCCGGCGGTGGAAGTTGTAATGTTTACCAATCGGTCAAATTATCCGCCAGATGAAAAACAAAGGCAACTGGCGATTTTCCGGCGCTCGACAAAACCAATAAGAGGCGTTGGAATAGACCACGGGAACAGGCGGGCATGCCACTTCACATGGCTGCCGCAAACAGGTGAGGGCTTGAAGAATGGTGGCAGCACCAGGCGAGAACATGCGCGTCAATGGCGACCGTCTCTGGGACAGTCTCATGGACATGGCGAAGATCGGCCCCGGCATTGCCGGCGGCAACAATCGTCAGACGCTGACGGATTCGGATGCCGAGGGCCGAAGCCTTTTCAAGACATGGTGCGACGACGCGGGCCTCGCCATGGGCATCGACCAGATGGGCACGATGTTCGCTACCCGCCCCGGCACTGATCCCGATGCCCTGCCCGTCTATGTCGGTTCGCATCTCGACACCCAGCCGACCGGCGGCAAATATGACGGCGTGCTCGGCGTGCTGGCTGCCCTCGAAGTCGTGCGCACCATGAACGATCTCGGCATCAAGACCAAACATCCCATTGTCGTCACCAACTGGACGAACGAGGAAGGCGCGCGTTTTGCCCCTGCCATGCTGGCCTCAGGCGTCTTCGCAGGCGTGCACAGCCTGGACTTTGCCTATAATCGCAAGGATCCCGAGGGCAATCTCTTCGGCGACGAACTGAAACGCATCGGCTGGCTCGGTGACGAAGAGGTCGGTGCCCGCAAGATGCACGCCTATTTCGAATATCACATCGAGCAAGGCCCGATCCTTGAGGCCGAAGACAAGCAGATAGGCGTCGTCACTCACTGTCAGGGCCTGTGGTGGCTGGAATTCACGCTAACCGGCAAGGAAGCCCATACCGGCTCGACGCCGATGAACATGCGCGTCAATGCCGGTCTTGCCATGTCGCGCATCCTGGAAATGGTTCAAGGCGTGGCGATGGGCGAGCAGCCGGGCGCCGTCGGCGGTGTCGGCCAGATGTTCTTTTCGCCGAACTCCCGCAACGTGCTGCCCGGCAAGGTCGTCTTCACCGTCGACATCCGCTCGCCCGACAAGGCCAAGCTCGACCGCATGCGGGCAAAGATCGAGGCCGAAGCGCCTGGCATCTGCGATGCGCTGGGTGTCGGCTGTTCCGTCGAGGCGATCGGCCATTTCGCGCCTGTTACCTTCGACGAAAAGCTCGTCACCGCAGTTCGCTCCGCCGCCGAACGCCTCGGCTACACCCACATGAACCTCATCTCCGGCGCCGGCCACGACGCCTGCTGGGCCGCCAAGGTCGCGCCTGCGACCATGGTCATGTGCCCCTGCGTCGGCGGCCTCTCGCACAATGAAGCGGAAGAGATTTCCAAGGAATGGGCGACGGCGGGCGCCGACGTGCTGTTCCATGCCGTCGTGGAGACGGCGGAGATCGTGGTGTGATGTCTAACGTCGCGCCCGGAGCCCCCTCATCCGCCCTTCGGGCACCTTCTCCCCGAGGGGAGAAGGGGGAAGCCGCAACGTCAGCCGCTCCCCTCTCCCCAGCGGGGAGACGGTGGCCCGAAGGGTCGGATGAGGGGGCTCCGGGCGCGACTAGAATTATCAAACAGGATATCCGTAAACATCGCCCAGCGAATACCGGACAAGCCCGCCAGCTTCGCCGCAACGAAACCGAAGAGGAATACCACCTCTGGGGTGACTTACGCGCACGACGCCTGAACCGCTACAAATTCGCGCGACAAGTTCCGGTCGGCCCCTTCATCGTCGATTTCCTCTGTCGCGAAGAGCGGATGATTGTAGAAGTCGATGGCTTCCAGGATGCCGAGAGCGCGACCGATCAACGCCGAACGGAATGGCTCAATACCAATGGTTATTCCGTGCTGCGCTTCTGGAATCAGGAAATCTCGCGTGAGCGGCGCTGGGTCCTGGAAACAATCCTGGCAGCACTGCAGGGCCGACTCGAACTCAGCTCCGAATTGCCGAACTTCTATTTCGCCAGCCGCTTCACAGATCAAGGATAGGGAACGATCATGACAACAGTCATCAAAAACGGCACCATCGTCACGGCCGACCTCACCTACAAGGCTGACGTCAAGATCGACGGTGGCAAGATCGTCGAGATCGGTCCGAACCTCTCGGGCGACGAGACGCTCGACGCCTCCGGCTGTTATGTCATGCCGGGTGGCATCGATCCGCACACCCATCTCGAAATGCCCTTCATGGGCACCTATTCCTCCGACGATTTCGAGAGCGGTACGCGCGCGGCGCTTTCCGGCGGCACGACCATGGTGGTCGATTTCGCCCTACCCGCTCCCGGCCAGTCGCTGCTGGAAGCGCTGACCATGTGGGACAACAAGTCGACGCGGGCCAATTGCGATTATTCCTTCCACATGGCGGTCACCTGGTGGAGCGAGCAGGTCTTCAAGGAGATGGAGACCATCGTCCGCGACAAGGGCATCAACACCTTCAAGCACTTCATGGCTTACAAGGGCGCGCTGATGGTCGACGACGACGAGATGTTCGCCTCGTTCCAGCGCTGCGCCGAACTCGGGGCGCTGCCGCTGGTGCATGCCGAAAACGGCGACGTCGTCGCCTCGATGTCGGCAAAGCTGCTTGCCGAGGGCAACAACGGCCCCGAAGCGCATGCCTATTCCCGCCCCGCCGAGGTGGAGGGCGAGGCCACCAACCGCGCCATCATGATCGCCGACATGGCCGGCTGCCCGGTCTATATCGTCCATACCTCCTGCGAGCAGGCGCATGAAGCGATCCGCCGTGCTCGCGCCAAGGGCATGCGTGTCTACGGCGAACCGCTGATCCAGCACCTGACGCTCGACGAGAGCGAATATTCCAATCCAGACTGGGACCACGCCGCCCGCCGCGTCATGTCGCCGCCCTTCCGCAACAAGCAGCACCAGGACTCACTCTGGGCCGGGCTTGCCTCCGGCTCGCTGCAGGTGGTCGCCACCGATCACTGCGCCTTCACCACGGCGCAGAAGCGTTTCGGCGTCGGTGATTTCACCAAGATCCCGAACGGCACTGGTGGCCTTGAAGACCGCATGCCGATGCTTTGGACCCGCGGCGTCAACACCGGCCGGCTGACGATGAACGAGTTCGTCGCCGTCACCTCGACCAACATCGCCAAGATCCTCAACATCTACCCGAAGAAAGGCGCGATCCTCGTCGGCGCCGATGCCGATATCGTCGTCTGGGATCCGAAGCGATCGAAGACCATCTCGTCCAAGAGCCAGCAGTCGGCGATCGACTACAACGTCTTCGAAGGCAAGGAAGTGACCGGCCTGCCGCGCTACACGCTGACGCGCGGCGTCGTCGCGATCGAGGAAAGCACCATCAAGACCCAGGAGGGCCATGGTGAATTCGTCCGGCGCGAACCGGTGACGGCCGTCAGCAAGGCACTCTCCACCTGGAAGGAGATCACCGCCCCCCGCAAGGTGACGCGCAGCGGCATTCCTGCGACCGGCGTGTGACGATGCTCCATGACCAAACCGCCATCAACCGGAGAACGGCGCCTTCATGTCGATGACCTCATGCCGGCACCAGCGCATCCAACTCCGGCAGCAGCACGACGCTTTCCTGCTCGTTCGGATCGGTGCGGGCGATGATCGCCGTGCACGGCGTGCTGCTGAGGTTTGCCGGCATATGCGGCACGCCGGCCGGGATGTAGAAGAGTTCGCCGGCATGGACGATAACGTGCTGCTCGAGCCGGTCTCCGTACCAGGTATGAGCCTCGCCGGAGAGCATGTAGATCGCCGTCTCATGCGCCTCGTGCAGATGCGCCTTGGCGCGCACGCCGGGCGGGATCGTCAGCAGGTGCATGCAGATGCCCTTGGCGCCCACCGTCTCGGCCGCGATCCCTTGGAAATAGCTGAGCCCCTGCTTGCCGTCATAGGCATGGTTGGGCCGAACGATGTGGCAGGTGGGTTTTGATGTCGCGTCCATTCTCTTCCTCCATAAAATGTGCCGCCGGCATGGCCTGCGGCGATGGTAACATGCAAACCGCCTCCCCGCGGCGAAAACAAGAACGGTCGCATTGATGCAAGCACCCTCCGTCGTATCCGCCAAGGATCTCTGTCTCACCTACCAGGCGAATGACGGCCCGGTGCGGGCTCTCAGCGATGTCAATCTCGATGTCCGCAAGGGCGATTTCGTCTCTTTCATCGGCCCCTCCGGCTGCGGCAAGACCACCTTCCTGCGTGTCATCGCCGATCTCGAAAAGAGCACTTCGGGCGAGATTTCGATCAACGGCATGACGCCGGAAGAAGCCCGCAAGGCCCGCGCCTACGGCTACGTCTTCCAGGCACCGGCGCTCTATCCCTGGCGCACCATCGAAAACAATATCGCCCTGCCGTTGGAGATCATGGGTTATTCCGGCGCCGACCGGACGAGGCGCATCGCTGAGGCGCTCGATCTTGTCAGCCTCACCGGCTTCGAGAAGAAATTTCCCTGGCAGCTTTCCGGCGGCATGCAGCAACGCGCCTCGATCGCCCGCGCGCTGGCCTTCGACGCCGACCTGTTGCTGATGGACGAGCCCTTCGGCGCGCTCGACGAGATCGTCCGCGACCATCTCAACGAAGAGCTCCTGAAACTCTGGGCCCGCACCAATAAGACCATCTGTTTCGTCACCCATTCCATCCCCGAGGCGGTCTACCTCTCGACCAAGATTGTGGTGATGTCGCCGCGCCCCGGCCGCGTGACCGACGTAATCGACTCGACGCTGCCGGCCGAGCGCCCGCTCGATATCCGTGACACCCCGGAATTCCTGGAGATCGCCCATCGTGTCCGCGAAGGGTTGAGGACGGGGCATAGCCATGAGGTTTAGGCGGTTGAGTTCGAGGCTTACCCTCCTCTGCCCTGCCGGGCATCTCCCTCACAAAGGGGGAGATCGGCAAGAGGATAGCACGTCGGTCGTCACTGATTCCACGCTGGATCAGGGGCCCTTCGTTGTTTGGAGAAGCCGTTTCCGCATATCGATCTCCCCCCTTGTGGGGGAGATGCCCGGCAGGGCAGAGGGAGGTGGCTACGCATTCGACCTCAAATGGGGGCAGTCGCTATGACACCCGACACCCTCAAAAACAAGATTGTCCCCGTCACCACCATCCTGCTTGCTCTTATCGCCATCTGGTATGTCGCAGCCGTTCTCATGAATGCGCCGTTCCAGCGCGATATGGACAGCCGCGCCGGCGCCACACCGACGACGCTCGAATTCATCGGCAAGACGCTGGCGCAGCCGAAGCCGATCTTGCCGGCGCCGCATCAGGTGGCGCAGAACGTTTATGAGAACACCGTCCTGCGCAGCCTTTCGAGCAATCGCAGCCTCGTCTATCACAGCTGGGTGACGCTCTCCTCCACCCTGCTCGGCTTCGGCTTCGGCATGCTGCTCGGCATTCTTCTTGCGGTGCTGATCGTGCACAACCGCGCCATGGACCGCTCGCTGATGCCCTGGCTGGTGGCGAGCCAAACCATCCCGATCCTCGCCATCGCGCCGATGATCGTCATCATCTCCTACAATGTGCTGACCGGTGACAATGCGCTTGCGCATCTGTTAAACCTCGATTCCGACGCCTCCCGCCTCGTCTCCAAGGCGCTGATTTCCACCTACCTTTCATTCTTTCCCGTCGCCGTCGGCATGGTGAAGGGCTTGCGGTCACCTGAGATCATGCATCTCGACCTGATGCGCACCTATTATGCGAGCCCGATGCAGACCTTCTGGAAGTTGCGGGTTCCGGCCTCGATCCCCTTCCTCTTCACCTCGATGAAGGTCGCGATCGCCGCCAGCCTCGTTGGCGCCATCGTCGGCGAACTGCCGACAGGTGCGGTTGCCGGCATCGGCTCGAAGCTGCTGGCCGGCTCTTATTACAGCCAGACCATCGATATCTGGGCGGCTCTCGTCGCCGGGTCGCTGCTGGCAGGCATCCTGGTTGCGATCGTCGGCCTTGCGGCGAAGATCGTCGACCGTGCCATGGGCGGGAGGCCGGCATGAGACATCTGACCTTCTCTTGGCAGGGCGTGACCGCCCTCCTCTTCTGCATGGCAGCGCTTGTCACCCTGCCGCTTTTGGCCGAAGGCGCGGCGCAGCCCTTCACCGACGGCACGGCAAGCCTTGTCTTCACCATCGTCATGGCGGCTGCCCTGCTGTCCTTTGCACCGCAGCCGCCGGCCTATCGCGCCACCGTGCTGTTCATCGGCGCGCATGGCGCCGCCTGGATGCTGCTTTCCGCTCTCTCCGGCAATGAGGGCATGGCAACGCGGGCTTATTTCCTGCTGTTGTTTTCCTGCTGGCTGCTTGCCTGGCGATGCGTAACCGAGCTGTCGAAACTGCAGCCCGTCACTGCTTTGGGCAAATCGGCGCTCCAGTTGCTGATCCCGGCGATCTTCGGCGCCTGGATCCTCATCCTCTGGGAAGCCGCGACGCGCGGCGCCGGCATTCCCTTCATCATCCTGCCGCCGCCGAGCGCCATCGGCGCCCGTATCATGGCCTCTCTGCCGATCCTCGGTGCTGATGTCAGGCAGACGATCTTCAAGGCGGTGCTGATCGGTTATATCGTCGGCTGCCTCAGCGGCTTTGCCGTCGCGGTGCTGGCCGACCGCATCACCTTCCTGCGCCGTGGCCTGCTGCCGATCGGCAACATGGTGTCGGCCCTGCCGATCATCGGCGTGGCCCCGGTCATGGTCATGTGGTTCGGCTTCGACTGGCCGTCGAAAGCAGCCGTCGTCATCATCATGACTTTCTTCCCGATGCTGGTGAATACCGTCGCCGGCCTTGCCGCCTCCGGCAGCATGGAGCGCGACCTGATGCGCACTTATGCCTCGAGCGACTGGCAGACGCTGCTCAAGCTCAAGCTTCCGGCCGCCATGCCCTTCATTTTCAACGCACTGAAGATCAACTCGACGCTGGCGCTGATTGGTGCCATCGTTGCCGAATTCTTCGGAACGCCGATCGTCGGCATGGGCTTTCGCATCTCCACAGAGATCGGCCGCATGAATGTCGACATGGTTTGGGCGGAAATCGCTATCGCGGCGCTGGCCGGATCGATCTTTTATGGCATCATCGCCCTGACCGAACGGGCGGTGACGTTCTGGCATCCGTCTATCCGTGGTGGCTAGGCGCGCCCGGGCTTCGCAAATGGGGTACGGGCATAACTTCAGAGGGTAAGGATAAGAAAATGAAAAAGTTGATGGTTGCAATGATGGCGAGCGCGATGACGCTTGCCGCTGCCCAGGCGATGGCCGCCGACAAGGTGGTGCTGCAGCTGAAATGGGTCACGCAGAGCCAGTTCGGCGGTTATTACGTTGCCAAGGACAAGGGCTTCTACAAGGAAGAAGGCCTCGACGTCGATATCAAGCCGGGCGGCCCCGATATCGCCCCTGAGCAGGTGATCGCCGGCGGCGGCGCCGATGTCATCGTCGATTGGATGGGCGGCGCCCTGGTTGCCCGCGAAAAGGGCGTTCCGCTCGTCAACATCGCCCAGCCCTATCAGAAATCGGGCCTGGAGATGATTTGCCGCAAGGATGGCCCGGTCAAGACCGAAGCCGACTTCAAGGGCCACACGCTCGGCGTCTGGTTCTTCGGTAACGAATATCCTTTCTTCGCTTGGATGAACAAGCTGGGTCTGTCGACGGAAGGTGGCGCGAACGGCGTCACCGTGCTGAAGCAGAGCTTCGACGTGCAGCCGCTCGTCCAGAAGCAGGCCGACTGCATCTCTGTGATGACCTACAATGAATACTGGCAGGCGATCGATGCTGGCTTCAAGCCGGAGGAACTGACGGTCTTCAACTATACCGAGATGGGCAACGACCTGTTGGAAGACGGCCTCTATGCGATGGAAGACAAGCTGAAGGATCCGGCCTTCAAGGAGAAGATGGTCAAGTTCGTCCGCGCCTCAATGAAGGGCTGGAAATATGCGACCGAAAATCCGGACGAAGCCGCCGAGATCGTCATGGACAATGGCGGTCAGGACGACAATCACCAGAAGCGGATGATGGGCGAAGTCGCCAAGCTGGTCGGTGACGGCTCAGGCAAGCTGGACGAAGCGCTCTATGCCCGCACCACAAAGGCGCTGCTCGACCAGAAGATCATCAACAAGGAGCCCTCCGGCGCCTGGACGCACGACATTACCGACGCCGCAGCCAAGTAATCGCGGCAAACAATGCGAAAACGAAACGCGCGGGAGATCTCCGCGCCTTTCTTTTATCCACCTGATAAAAAACACCTTGCAACTGTCGCATTTGTCGGGCGTCAAACGTCATAGGGGAACAGGATCAATCATCGTCATGTTCACATAACCCTCCGGTGATTGATTCAGGTTTCGATGGTAATTATTATCGGCTCATGGGGAATTGTTTTCTGCCGGGCTTGCATATCGAGCAAATCGATACCAATTAAAAGCCGATTTGCCGGCGAGGGACGAAGACGGCAATTGTGCGGATACCCCTGAGAATGCAGGAAAGGCAGTGGCCTGGTCGCGAGCTGAGTGGCAGACGCGCGAGTTCGGCTAAGCTTGTTACAAGATTGGACGAAGACGCATGGCACGCAAGCCGATTGAAATTCTAGGCGCCGCTACCTTTTTTGCAGCAGCTCTCGCTGCATCCACGGCATTTTCGCAGGAAAAGCCGGTCGAAAAACCGCAGCAGAATCTGCCGGCGATCGTCGTCACCAAGGCTGTGAATCGCACGCTCGTCGACCGTGTCATCGGCACGGGAACGATCAAGCCCGTCGAGGAAGTTTATATTCAACCGCAGGTCGAAGGCCTGTCGATCCGTACGTTGAAAGCCGATGTCGGCGACAAGGTTGAGGCGGAAAGCACGTTGGCGACGCTCAACGACGACGCGCTGGTGCTGGAGAAGAGCCAGATGATGGCGACGAAAGCCAAGGGTGAGGCAAGCCTCGCCCAGCTGCGCGCCCAGCTCATCGAGGCGCAGGCCAATGCCGAACAAGCAAGGCAGCAGCAGGCCCGCGCCCAGGAAATGGTCAAGAAGGGTACGGTTTCCACCGCTCAGGTCGAGCAGGCCGATGCGACGGCCGCCGCCGCCAATGCCCGCGTCGTCTCCGCCGAACAGGCGATCGAGGTTGCCGAGGCCGATCTCAAGGTCTTCGACAGCCAGATCGCCGATGCGGATCTGAAGCTGGCGCGCACCGATGTGAAGACGCCGGTGGCCGGCACGGTCTCGGCGAAGAACGCCAAGGTCGGCGCCATTGCCGCCGGCAACGGCGACCCGCTGTTCACCCTCATCCGCGACGGCGATGTCGAGCTTGTCGCAGAGGTCGCCGAAAGCGACATCGTCAGGGTCGTGGCCGGCCAGAAGGCAGCGATTTCGCTTTCCGGCAGCCGCGAGAAGCTATCTGGCGCCGTGCGCCTGGTATCGCCGACCGTCGATCCCACCACCCGCCTCGGTCTCGTCCACATCTCGATCGACGACGACAGCAAGGCGCGCTCCGGCATGTATGGCAGCGCCGAGATCATCGTTCGCGAGACGGAGGGCGTATCGCTTCCGCTGACCGCCGTGCTCACCGGCAACGAAGGCTCGTCGGCCCGCAAGGTCGAGGATGGCGTGGTGAAATTCGCCAAGGTCGAGACCGGCATCCAGGACGGTGCCTATGTCGAGATCGTCGATGGATTGAAGAGCGGCGACGAGGTCGTGGCCAAGGCGGGCGCTTACGTCCGTGACGGCGACCACATCACGCCGGTGCGTGAACAGCCCCCGGCTTCCAACTAAAGAGACCATCCGATGAATTTTTCAGCCTGGTCCATTCGAAACCCGATCGCGCCGCTGCTGGCCTTCTGCCTGTTGATATTCATCGGCATGCAGTCCTTCAATAAGCTGCCGATCACGCGCTTCCCGAACATCGACGTTCCGCTTGTTTCGATCAGCGTCACGCAGAGCGGCGCTTCGCCGGCCGAACTCGAAATGCAGGTGACGAAGGAGATCGAAGACGCAATCGCCTCCATCACCGGCATCGACGAAATCCAGTCGACGGTGACCGACGGCAGCTCGCAGACCAACGTCATGTTCCGCATGGAAGTGCCGACGGAACAGGCCGTGCAGGACGTCAAGGATGCGATCGACCGCATTCGCAGCGATCTGCCGGCGACCGCCGAGGCACCGATCGTCACCAAGGTCGATGTCGAGGGCCAGGCGATCCAGACCTTCGCAGTGTCCTCTCCCGATATGTCACTGGAAGAACTCTCCTGGTTCGTCGACGATACTGTCAAGCGTGCGTTGCAGGGTCAGGCCGGCATCGGCCGCGTCGACCGTTACGGCGGCGCCGAGCGCGAAGTGCGCATCGAACTCACCCCCGGCAAGCTCGATGCACACGGCATCACCGCCGCCAGCGTCAACCAACAGCTGCGCGGCACCAACGTCGATCTCGGCTCCGGCCGCGGCCAGGTGGCCGGCAGCGAACAGGCAATCCGCGTTCTCGGCGACGCCCGCAACGTCGCCGAACTTGCCGATACGACCATTGCGCTGCCGAACGGCCGTTTCGTCAAGCTGTCCGATCTCGGCGTCATCAAGGACACCTACGAGGAGCCGAAATCCTTCTCGCGCTTCAACGATACGCCTGTTGTCACCTTCGGCGTCTTCCGCTCGAAGGGCGCCAGCGAAGTCAGCGTCGCCGAAACCGTCGCGCAGAGCCTCGACAAGGTCCGCAGCGAAAACCCGAACGTGAAGATCGAACTGATCGACGATTCGGTTTATTTCACCTACGGCAACTACGAAGCCGCCATCCACACGCTGCTCGAAGGCGCGCTGCTTGCGGTCATCGTCGTTCTGCTGTTCCTCCGGAACTGGCGCGCGACGCTGATTTCGGCCATCGCCCTGCCGCTTTCGGCGATCCCGACCTTCTGGGTCATGGACATGATGGGCTTCTCGCTGAACCTCGTCAGCTTCCTCGCCCTGACGCTGGCGACAGGTATTCTGGTGGACGACGCGATCGTCGAAATCGAGAACATTGCCCGCCATATCAAGATGGGCAAGACGCCCTACCGGGCGGCGATCGAGGCGGCCGATGAAATCGGCCTTGCCGTCATCGCCACCACCTTCACCATCATCGCCGTCTTCGTGCCGGTTTCATTCATGCCGGGCATTCCCGGCCAATACTTCATCCAGTTCGGCCTGACCGTCGCCTTCTCCGTCTTCTTCTCGCTGATGGTCGCACGCCTCATCACCCCGATGATGGCCGCCTATCTGATGCGTGCAGAAGATGGCGTCGACGACCATCATGACAATGACAGCCTGCTGATGCGTGGATACACCCGACTCATCCGCGGCACGACGGGGCGTTGGTACACCCGTTATGCGACCTTGCTTGTCGCGTTTGGCTTCCTGATCGGCTCGGTTTTGCTGCTGATGCAGGTTCCGGGCAGCTTCCTGCCGCCCGAAGACGCTTCACGAATCGTTCTCTCCGTCGAATTGCCGCCCAATGCAAGGCTTGACGACACCGAGAAGACGACGGATGCGATCTATGACAGGGTCAAGGATATCAACGGCGTCGAAAGCGTCTTCGTCCTCGGCGGCGCATCTCCGAAGGGCGACCTCGAACTGCGTCGTGCAACCATCACGCTGGCACTCCATAAGCTCGACCAATCGCTGATCAAGAAGATGGTCAACGACGGGCTCGGCCACATCCCCCTCATCGGCCCGATGCTGCCGAAAGTGGAAGTCCACGGCCGCGAGCGTCCGCAATGGAATATTGAAAAGGAAGTCTTCGCCAAGCTGCGCGACATTCCCGACGTTCATATCCTGAAGCTTAACGACCGCGGCGAACGCGACCTCTCCTTCAACTTCCTTTCCAAGAACGAGAAGGACCTGAACGACGCCGTCGGCATCCTGGAATCCAAGCTCCGCGCCGATCCGCTGCTTGCCAATGTCAGCGCCGACGGCGCCCTGCCTCGTCCGGAACTGCAGGTCTATCCACGCAAGGACGAAGCCGCACGCCTCGGCATCACGCCGCAGCAGATTTCCGAGACGATCCGTGTCGCCACCATCGGCGATGTCGATGCCGCCCTTGCCAAGATCTCGCTCGACGATCGCCAGATCCCGATTCGGGTGCAGGCGGCAGTTGACATGCGCCGCGATCTCTCAGCCATCCGCGCATTGAAGATCCAGACCGCCAGCGGCGGCACAGTTCCGCTCGCGAGCGTCGCCAATATCGACTACTCCGAGGGCGTAAGCTCGATCAAGCGCAACAACCGTTACCGCGTCGTCTCAATCGGCTCCGATCTGCCGCAGGGTGTAGCCCTCGACACGGCTTCGGCCCGTTTCCGCGAGATCGTCAAATCAGCCAACATCCCGGCCTCTGTGCACCTTGCCGAAAGCGGCGACACCAAGGTGCAGACCGAGATGCAGCAGAGCTTCGTCAACGCCATGTTGATGGGTCTGTTGCTGGTGTTGACGGTGCTGATCCTGCTTTTCAAGGACGTGATCCAGCCCTTCACCATCCTGTTCTCGCTGCCGCTTGCCATCGGCGGCGTCGCGGCGGCTCTGATCATCACCAGCAATCCGCTGTCGATGCCCGTCATGATCGGCATTCTGATGCTGATGGGTGTCGTCACCAAGAACGCCATCCTGCTCGTCGATTTCGCGATCGAGATGCGCCATCAGGGCATGGCTCGTGTCGAGGCCATGGTCGAAGCCGGCCGCAAGCGCGCCCGGCCGATCATCATGACCTCGATCGCCATGTCGGCGGGCATGCTGCCTTCGGCGCTCGGTGTCGGCGAAGGCGGCTCGTTCCGCGCGCCGATGGCGATCGCGGTGATCGGCGGCATCATCGTCTCAACAGTGCTATCGCTGGTCGTCGTGCCCTCCTTCTTCCTGATCATGGACGATCTGTCCCGCCTGCTCGGCTGGATGTTCGGACGCCTGGTCGGCCGGAAGGACGACGAGGAACTGCCGCTGTCGCGCGAGGAACTCACCCGTGTTACCCGCGAGAACCGCGGCGACATCGACTCGCTGGAGGAGCGGCTGACCGCAATCGAAAAGCCGGAAAGCAAGCGCAAGAGCGCCAAAGACACCAACGTGCTCCGCTTGCCGCCTTTCGCAGCAGAATGAGCAAAACTCAGAACATGAACGGGCCGGGAGTGATCTCCCGGCCCGTTTCATTTTGCCGTTCGCGCCGCCATCCGCAGCGTCGGTCGACAGCGGCAGGTCTTCTCGTCAGAGCCCGCCCTGCTCCCTGAGAAAACTGACGATCGAGCTAACGCCGTCACCGCGTTTCATGTCGGAGAAGACGAAGGGGCGGCTTGCGCGCATGCGCGTCGCATCCCGGTCCATTACCTCGAGATCGGCACCGACATAGGGCGCCAGATCCTTCTTGTTGATGACGAGAAGGTCCGACCGGGTGATGCCGGGCCCGCCCTTGCGCGGGATTTCCTCGCCCTGGCAGACGGAGATGACATAGATGGTGATATCGGCAAGATCGGGCGAGAAGGTCGCCGCCAGATTGTCGCCGCCGGATTCGATGAAGACCACGTCGAGATCCGGGATCCGCTGGTTGAGGCCGGCGATCGCCTGAAGATTAATCGTCGCATCCTCGCGAATGGCGGTGTGCGGGCAGCCGCCGGTCTCGACGCCGACGATCCGGTCCGAAGGCAGTGCCTGCATGCGCACCAGCGCCTCGGCATCCTCGGTCGTGTAGATGTCGTTGGTGACGACGGCGACGGAATAGTCGTCGCGCATCGCCTTGCAGAGCTTTTCAGTCAGCGCCGTCTTGCCCGAACCGACCGGTCCGCCGATGCCGACCCGCAGAGGTCCGTTTCTTGATTTCATATGCCTTACTCCAATCGAACCCGATGATAGCGACGCCGAGGCCACACGCCACCGTCAAATGACGCAGATGCTCGGATAATTTACGCCATCACGAACGGAACAGCCGCGTCGCCTGCGTCTCATGCCGCAGGCCGGCAATATCAGCCTGCACCGTCGCCGAGCCGAGATCGTCGAGCGACGAGACCGCTGCCCGCCGCGTGACCTCGGTGATGCTCTCTTCAAGACCGGCAAGCACGGCAACACCGTCCTTCTGGCCGGTGAAGCCGAGGCGGATGCCTGAGGAAACCGCCTGCGAGGCATAGGCATGCAGGAAGACGGCGAGCGCCTTCTCAGCCCCGATGCCGTGCGCGCCGGTGACAGCCCCGACCGCGACGGGATAGGCCGCCTTGTCAGGCAGCCTTTCGAACACACCATCCGGCCAGGCGCGTGCCGCCGTCAGGAAGGCCTCGCCGAGCAGCATAGTTTCCTGATGGCGCTCGCGCGATCCGGACAGCGCCTCCGCGAGCGCAGCGATCTCGGCAAGGCGCTCAGGCTCTTCCTGGAACCTGTGGCTTTCGGCCAAAAGTACCGCATCGTTCCAAACCGAGCCATGGCCGATCAGCGTGCCGATCCAGGCCGCCAGCGAGGCGGCATCGGTGACCAGCCCGTCGGCCACCGCCCGCTCCAGCCCGCCCGAATAGGCAAAGCTGCCGACCGGAAAGGCCGGCGAAAGCCATGCCGTCAGGCGCAACAATGCGTGCAGCTCACGATCTCCAGTCATCGAGCCTCAGTCGTGTTTATGGTCGTGATGATGCCCGTGATCGTGGTCATGGCCGTGATCACATCCCGGCCCATGCACATGCTCGTGGCCGTGATCATCTTTGGGCTCATGCCCGTGGTCATGCGCCGCATGACCGTGATCGTGCGAATGCGCGTCATGGGAATGATAGGCGCCGCGCGCCGGCTGGAAGGGTTCGTCGATGTCGAGGACGGTAGCGCCGAGCCCCTGCAGCATGCTGCGGATGACGTGGTCGCGCAGGATGACGATACGGTCTTCCTCGATCTGCGCCGCGAGATGGCGGTTGCCGAGATGCCAGGCAAGCTCGACCAGATGTGTGCGATCGCGGCCGCGAATTTCGAAGAGCTTCTCATCGGCCGCGAGAATCTCGATCAGTTCACCGTCGTCGCGCACCAGCAGGTCGCCATTGGCGAAAAGCACCGGGGCCTTGAGATCGAGCATGACCATCTCGCCATTTTCCAGATGCAGCAGCTTGCGGCGCAGATGGCGCAGATCGTGCGGCAGCTTGACCTGGGCGATCGGATGGGAGGACGGGGTTCCGGCGGGAAGATAGGAGGTAACGCGCTGCATGATATGTCCGTTTTGCTGAGGCGACCATGCAAAATAGCCTTTCCCGATGCAAGCACCAATGGCCTTTGTGCCCGCTTCGGGCTTTTATATTCCGTAAGCCTGCATCACGTTGTCGCTCTCGGTTCCCCTGCCCTTGGCCTCGAGGCCACTATCGGCGAGCCCGTGCCAGGCATGATGCAGGCCTTCCCGCTCGTGTACGACGCGATTGCGCCCGAGCGCCTTGGCGAGATAGAGCGCGCGGTCTGCCGACGCATAGACCGCCTGCTTGTTGCGGCCGGCGGCGAGATCGGCAACACCGCCGGAAACGGTAATACGGATATCGTGCCCTTCGGCCGCGATGGCGCCGCTTGCGATCCGGGCCCGGACACCTTCGATGCGTTCCATCCGCGCCTCCAGCGGCTTGCCGGAGATGATGATGCCGAACTCCTCCCCGCCCAATCTTGCGACGACGGACATTTCATCGAAGGCGGATATGAGTATGGCCGAGACCGCGGTGATGACGGCATCGCCGCAGCCATGGCCGAAGCGATCGTTGATCGCCTTGAAGCGGTCGACATCGAAAATAACAAGCGAGGCGTCGCCTTCGGTGTACTCGAGCGCCTCTGTGAAAGCGCGCCGGTTCAAAAGTCCCGAAAGCGTGTCCGTTCGGCTGAGCTTTTCGAACTCCGCCCGCGACAGCGTCAGTTCGTGCAGGGCAAAACCGGCGGCCAGCGACAGCATGCCGGAAACCGTCCCGCCGACAAGCCAGGAAAAAATGACGCCGAAGCCGATCGCGTTCGAAAGCGTCACCGGCAGCAGCCCGAGAAAATCGAGCGGCGGGATCGTCACTGCCATGATGATGCCGGAGAGAAGGACTGTCAGAAAGCTCATCTTCAATGCAAAGACATAGACGTTCCCGCGATATTGGAAATTGCCGAAATCGGCCTGCAGCGACATCCAGTTTCTCATGAGAATCGACCTTCCTGCCCGGCGTTCCAAGGCATTGATAGGAGCCAAATTGCTGCGGGTGTCTTAATCGACTCGTTAAAATTCGAACGGTTTCGGACCTTTCGGTGGACAGATTTTTTCTAGCAGGAGATGCAGCCCTCCAATCCCTGAATCGGACAGGGCGATGAGACAGTTAGCCGTTTGATTTAAAACAGCTTTATCAACCAAGAAGATGGAGCTGTCCCAGAATGGCCTAACTGAGTAAAATACCGGCTTTTCCACCGATTTTTACAACCGAACGGAGAGTATGATACACAATTCACTTTAAGAGCGGATCGCCTGGCGATTGGCTCAATTGTAGACACCGAGAGACAATCGCAATGATTGTGGAAGCGGATTCCATAAGCCGGTCCTAAGTCCCGCCGAGCGGAGCGCGGCAGCCGTCCACGTGTTGCAGCCGAAGAGCGCGTTGAAATATCCGTTGGCCTCGAAGAACCGGTCGATCTCGCCGTAACCCGCATCCGGAATGCCCGCCACCACGCCCCCATTTCGAACGAAGCTGTCCGCGATGAAATTCCGCAGCCGCGCCATTTGATCGTCGCCGATATTGAACGCCGCAACGGCCGGCTGCGGCTCAGCGATGCGACCGGCAAGATCGACATGCAACACCGAACGGTCCATCGTCAGCGCCCGCAGCACCGGCAGCGGCTTCAGCTCCGACCAGCTCGGGGTTTCCAGATAGAAGGCGCGGCCGCCCCAGCCGACGATGAGCCACTCCGCATCCGGATGGCCGAGCGGAAAACCGGTCTCGGCGAGAAAGGAAAAGGCAGCTCGCGTCTCCTCGTCGAGCGGAATGGCAATATCAGTATGGATCGGTCCGGACAGCAGCAGAATCCGATGCGTCGCCGCCGCAGACGACGCCCCGACGGTGGCAATCAGCGGCCGGGGAACGAAGGTCCCGCAGGCCGCCAGAAACACGAGCAGAAACACGGCCCGCAACAGCCAGCGGATGCCTGTTATCATCGGCGCCATCCGTCGCACAGAGGGCCGTGTGGCCTAAAACAGGAAATAGCGCTGCGCCATCGGCAACACCGTCGCCGGCTCGCATGTGAGCAACTCGCCGTTCGCCCTGACCTCGTAGGTCTCCGGATCGACTTCGATTTCCGGCGTCAGGTCGTTGTGGATCATCGACGCCTTGGAGATGCCGCCGCGCGTATTCTTCACCGCGACAAGTTGCTTGGCGACGCCGAGCCGGCCCTTCAGGCCAGCATCGACTGAGGCCTGACTGACGAAAGTGACGGAGGAATTGGTGAGGCTCCGGCCGTAGGAGGCGAACATCGGCCGGTAATGCACCGGCTGCGGCGTCGGGATCGAGGCATTCGGATCGCCCATCGGTGCTGCCGCGATCGAGCCGCCGAGCAGCACCATGTCGGGCTTCACGCCGAAGAAGGCCGGATTCCACAGCACAAGGTCGGCGCGCTTGCCGACTTCGACAGAGCCGATCTCGTGGCTGAGCCCATGGGCAATCGCCGGGTTGATCGTATATTTGGCGATATAGCGGCGGACGCGGAAATTGTCGTTATTGCCCTTTTCCTCCTTCAGCCGGCCGCGCTGGCGCTTCATCTTGTCGGCAGTCTGCCAGGTGCGGATCGCCACCTCGCCGACGCGACCCATGGCCTGGCTGTCGGACGAAATGATCGAAAAGGCGCCGATATCGTGCAATATGTCTTCGGCAGCGATCGTCTCCTTGCGGATGCGGCTTTCGGCGAAAGCGATATCCTCGGGGATCGACGGCGACAGGTGATGGCAGACCATCAGCATGTCGAGATGCTCGGCGATGGTGTTGACAGTATAGGGCCGCGTCGGATTGGTGGACGACGGGATGACGTTCGGCTGGCCGCAAATCTTGATGATGTCGGGCGCGTGACCGCCGCCCGCCCCTTCCGTGTGAAAGGCATGAATGGTGCGGCCCTTGATGGCGCCGATCGTATCCTCGACGAAGCCGCTTTCGTTCAGCGTATCGGTGTGGATCATCACCTGCACGTCATATTCGTCGGCGACCGACAGGCAGCAGTCGATGGCGCCTGGAGTCGTGCCCCAGTCCTCATGCAGCTTCAGCGAGGTGGCGCCGGCCAGCACCATCTCGGTCAGCGCCCCTGGCAGCGAGGCATTGCCCTTGCCGGCAAAGGCAAGGTTCATCGGGAAGGCGTCGGCCGCTTCGATCATCCGGGCGAGATGCCAGGGACCGGGCGTGCAGGTGGTGGCGAGCGTGCCGTGCGCCGGTCCCGTGCCACCGCCGAGCATGCAGGTCATGCCCGACATCAGCGCTTCCTCGATCTGCTGCGGCGCGATGAAGTGGATATGGCTGTCCATGCCGCCAGCGGTGACGATCTTGCCTTCGGCGGCGATCGCCTCCGTGCCCGGGCCGACGATGATATTGACGCCGGGCTGCATATCGGGATTGCCCGCCTTGCCGATGGCGACGATGCGCCCGTCCTTCAGCCCGATATCGGCCTTGTAGATGCCGGAGTGATCGACGATCACCGCATTGGTGATGACGGTATCGACCGCGCCGTCCGCTCGCGTCACCTGACTCTGGCCCATGCCGTCGCGGATCACCTTGCCGCCGCCGAACTTCACCTCTTCGCCATAGGTGGTGAAATCCTTTTCGATCTCGATGAAGAGTTCCGTATCGGCAAGGCGCACTTTGTCGCCGGTGGTCGGTCCGAACATGCCGGCATAGGCGGCGCGCGAGATCTTGTAGGGCATCCATCAGGCTCCGTAGGAGGAAGAGACAAGCGTTTTTCCGCCGAGCCGCTTGAGGCGGCCCAGGGCAATATAACTATCGACGAGCTGTCGTTCGGCCGCAAACGGGTGCCACTCCCAGCCGACGTGACCGAAGCCGGCCAACATCACCTCGGCTTCGGGAAATTTGCTCAGCACTTCGGCAATAACGATCATGCCGCTGCTCGGCACGACATAGGGTGCCGGCGCGAAAGCCGAGAGCGCCGCATCGACCACCTCGTGGATCGATTTGTCGATGACGACGTGCGTCTTGCCAGTCTCTGTGCAGAAGGCGCCGAATGCCTCCGTATAGTCGTCGCCGAAATCGTCGAGATCAGGATGCGAGACGGCAAGCGGCGCCCGCATCGCGGCGAATTTTTCCGGGTCGCGCACGCTCCAGACTTCGCGGGCCGAAACCACGCCGGGATGGGTGCGCCATTGTAGGGAACCGAGCATCGCCTTTGCGGGCCGGCCGGTATTGCACACCGCGACGGCGTCCGTCCTGCTACCGCCGGTCCCATAGGAACGGCAATCGTTAAAGCGGACGACGAAATCAGCGGCATCGATCACGCCTGCTTCCGCCTCCGCGACCTCGCCATTGCCGACGATTACGATTTTCCTGATCACCTTAGTTGCTCATCGTGTCTTCGAGCTCTTTCAGCTCTTTCGTGCGTTTGTCGGTGATGTTGGCGAGGCACCCGGCGACCAGCATCGGCTCCATCGTGCCGCCGCGGGCCTGGAAACCGAAGGCGTCGCACTCGGCGTCTCGATAATCGATCCAGGCGCGCTGCGCCTTGACCAGCGCCTGCTCCGCGCCCTTCATGTCGCCGTCGAGATCCTTGTCGACCGCCGCCACGGCGGCGCGGGTCTTCTTGTATTGTACATTCAAAGCCTTGTCGGCGGTCTCGTGGCGCGCCGCCTCGCAAGAGGTCATATCGGATTGCGTCTGGGGATTCTGGCAATCGACATCCTGAGCGGAAGCGCTACCAGCCATCAGCAGCATCGCCGCCCCGATGAGGCAGAAGTTCAAACGCATGCATCCCTCCCGTTAGAGCTTGCCCATCACCAGCTGACGGAAGCCATAGACCTCGCGCTTGCCGGAAAGCGGGATCAGCGTCACCGAGCGCGTCTGTCCCGGCTCGAAGCGCACCGCCGTTCCCGCCGGAATATCCAGTCGCTTGCCATGCGCCGCCGCCCGATCGAAGGAGAGTCCGGCATTGGTCTCGGCGAAATGATAGTGGCTGCCGACCTGCACCGGCCGATCACCGGTGTTCGAAACCTCCATCGTCACCGTCGGCGCGCCGGCATTCAGTTCGATGTCGCCGCTTGCGGCAATGATCTCACCCGGTATCATCTTATCTCCTTAAGCAGCCCTGGGCGCGCAGCCCTCGGCCTTCAGCACACGCTTCGTCGACGCCGGATGTTTGGCGAGCCTATCAGCCGGCCGGATGGGTCTGGCGACGAGATTGCCGCCGCAGTTGGGACAGACGCCCTTCAGCACGCGATCAACGCAATCGGCGCAGAAGGTGCATTCATAGGTGCAGATCCGTGCCTCCGCGCTCTCCGGCGGCAAATCCTTGTCGCAGCATTCGCAATTGGGCCTGAGCTCGAGCATATCGGTCTCCCTACCGGATCGGTTCGTGTACGGTAACGAGCTTGGTTCCGTCCGGAAAGGTCGCCTCCACCTGCACGTCATGGATCATCTCGGCAATCCCCTCCATCACCTGATCACGGCCGATCACATGAGCGCCGGCCTCCATCAGCTCAGCGACCGGACGACCGTCACGGGCGCCTTCGACGACGAAGTCGCTGATCAGCGCAATCGCTTCCGGGTAGTTCAGCTTGACGCCGCGCTCCAGCCGCCGCCGGGCCACCATCGCTGCCATCGATATCAGCAGCTTGTCTTTTTCTCTCGGAGTGAGGTTCATCTTCTACCTGCTTATTGAACTCATAGATTCCAGACTTTCGGCACGGGCGCACCATTGCGCAAGGCGGAAATGACCGGGATCAGGATTTTTCTCAGCGAAAAGCCGTCGGCTGCCGCAAGACGGACGACGAGCTTGCCGTCCCAGGCGCTCGCACCGCCCATCGCGCCTTCGACGAGCGGCCGCACCTTGCCGAGATAGGCTTCCGCAAGCGGCCCGGCATAAAGCAGCGTCGCAAAAGCCACCTGTCCGCCGAGCACCGCCTGACGCGCCGCCAGAGCGGCCACCCCTTCGGAAAGCCTCAGTTCTTCCGCATGGATCAGCCGACCCGAGCGGCGGATGCGCCAGCGGTCCCGGAAAAGCCCGGTCGTCACCGTCTCGCCCATCGCCTTGCGGCCGAGCAGTATGGCCTCGACGGCCAAAAATTCTGCGCTCTTGTCGAGATCGACATCCAGCCGGCGAAAAAGTGCGGAACGATCAAAGAGGATCGTTTCCTGCGGCAGCCAGTCGACGCGGGCCTGGGCTCCGACATTGATATTGGTCGTCACCTCGGCTGTGCCGGCCGATGCCTTGTAGATCTTCTCGCAGGCCTGAGTGGTGACGTCGATGCGCGTGTCCGCTCCGGCCTCAACGCTCCAATCCATCCGATCGCCGCCGGTCAGTCCACCAGCGGTGTTAATGATGACGGCTTCCATCGAGGCATCGAAGGTATCGGGCAGGCGGATCTTCGCCGCGCCCTCCTGATAGAGCTCACGCAGACGCGTGCGGCCGTCGAGCAGCTTTGCCGCCAGATGCCCGCGTCCTTCCGCTCTTTGCGGTCGCGTGCCTGCCGCCGCAATCATCATAACGTCCCTTTCGGTCGCGCCACCGGTTCGTTCGATTGCGCAGGTGACGGAAAGCAAGCAATTCCCATGCCGTCCTAGGATACCCGCAACGGACCCGGCAAATTTGAAAGGCGCTGCGCCACCTGCCGAAAAATGCAGCAGTTGCCGATCAGACGGTCAGATGACGGCGGGCCTCCGGCGTATCCAGTGTTTCGGCGAGGCCTTGATGGACGATCTCGCCGCGGTCCATGATGTAGACGTAATCGGCAAGCTCCCGGCAGAAGTCGAGATATTGTTCGACGAGCAGGATCGCCATGCCGGTGGAATCGCGGAGATAACGGATCGCCCGGCCGATATCCTTGATGATCGACGGCTGAATGCCCTCGGTCGGCTCGTCGAGCACGAGAATCCGAGGCCGCGTCACCATAGCGCGGCCGATCGCCAGCTGCTGCTGCTGGCCGCCGGAAAGATCGCCGCCGCGGCGCGACAGCATCGACTTCAGCACCGGGAAGAGGCTGAAGATGTCATCGGGGATATTCCGGTCGCGACGGCCGAGCGGGGCGAAGCCGGTTTCGAGATTTTCCTTGACCGTCAGCAGCGGGAAAATCTCCCGCCCCTGCGGCACATAGCCGATGCCCTGCTTGGCGCGGGCAAAGGGCGGCAGGCCGTTCAGCCTGGTATCGTTGAAGGTGACGGTGCCGGCCGACAGCGGATGCTGGCCGGTCACGGCGCGCAGAAGCGAACTCTTGCCGACGCCGTTGCGCCCCAGCACGCAGGTGATCTTGCCCATCTCCGCCTTGATGGAGATGCCGCGCAGTGCCTGCGCCGCGCCATAATGCAGATTCGCGTTGTCGACTGTCAGCATCCGTTCACCCATTCCCCATCAGTTCATCAGCGTCCGCCTCAGCATCTGCAGGGCGTACTCCTGTTCCTTCGTTTTCTCGCCGCCGGCAACGGCCACGTCCTCGGCAATGCCGATCAACTGCTGACGCTCTTGCATATCGAGCGCCTTCATCCAGAGATCCCGGAACCGGCGGATCGGGTCTTCGGGGCTGGTGACGTTCTTGGACGCCCAATCGGCGAAAACCAGCACCTCCTCCATATCGCCCGGCCGAATGATGCCTTTCATGCGGCTGCGGACCACATCCTTCGCAGCGTCGAGATACATCGGCTTCTCCTTGGCGAGGCAGAAGAAGAAGGCCACTGCCGCAATCGCCGGATCGGCGATCGAGGCCAGCGGCGCTGCCTCCGCCTGCTTGCGCAACTTTCCACGCTTATAGGCGCCCCGCATCCGCTCGACGGAATCGATGATCTCGCTTCCCGCCTCACGCACCATCTTAAAACGCCAATACCAGATGACCGCGCCGCTGACCGCCGCGACCAGAATACCGAGAAAAGCCATGATGAAACCCCACAAAAAACCCCGCCCGTTTTAGAGCGTTTTCTTTTGTCAGGTTCAAGCCTCTAAGTTGCATGGATCACCGGCCCAAATAGTTCTCGATCACCTTCGGATCCGAGCTGACGAAATCGATCGATCCCTCAGCCAGCACCGAGCCTTCCGCAAGGCACGTCACCTTGACGCCGAGGTCGCGGATGAAGCCCATGTCGTGCTCGACGACGACCACCGAGCGGGTCCGGGCGATGTCCTTGAGCAGGATTGCCGTTTCCGCCGTTTCGGCATCTGTCATGCCAGCAACCGGTTCGTCGACCAGCAGCAGCTTCGGCTCCTGCGCCAACAGCATGCCGATCTCCAGCCATTGCTTCTGCCCATGCGAGAGGTTGGCGGCGAATTCGTCGCGCCGATGCGTCAGCCGCACCGTTTCGAGGATCTCTTCGATGCGTGCTTTGTCCTCGCCCGAAAGGCGATAGAACAGCGTCGAGAACACGCCGCGGCGGCGGTTCAGCGCCAGTTCCAGATTGTCCCATACTGTGTGGCTTTCGAAGACCGTCGGCTTCTGGAATTTGCGGCCGATGCCGAGCTCGGCAATATCCGCCTCGTCCTTTTTGGTGAGGTCGATCGTGCCGTTGAAAAACACCTCGCCCTCATCGGGCCTGGTCTTGCCGGTGATGATATCCATCATCGTCGTCTTGCCGGCCCCGTTCGGGCCGATGATGGCGCGCAGTTCACCGGGCTCGATGACGATCGACAGCGAATTCAGCGCCTTGAAGCCGTCGAAGGAAACCGAGACGCCGTTGAGGTAAAGCACGCTGTTGGGTTTGACGTCGGGGATCATGGCGCTCACTCCGCGGCCTGGATTTTCGGTTCGATGACGTCTTCCTGCGCCACCGGTGGGGCAGCCTTGGAGACGGCTTTCCGCCTGCCGAGATATTGAGCGATCGTGCCGACGACACCTTTCGGCAGAAACAGCGTGACGGCGACGAAAAGACCACCGAGCGCAAACAGCCAGAACTCCGGGAAGAGGCCGGTGAAGATCGTCTTGCCGCCGTTGACGAGGATCGCGCCGATGATCGGTCCGATCAGCGTCGCCCGCCCGCCGACCGCCGTCCAGATGACCACTTCGATCGAGTTGGCGGGGGCGAATTCGCCGGGATTGATGATGCCGACCTGTGGCACATAGAGCGCGCCGGCAATGCCCGCCATCATCGCCGAGACGACGAAAGTGAAGAGCTTGAAGTGTTCGACGCGGTAACCGAGGAAGCGCGTGCGGCTTTCGGCATCGCGCACCCCGACCAGCACCTTGCCGAACTTCGAGCGCACGATCGCTGAGGCAAGCAGCAGCGACAGCGCCAGCAAGACCGCGGTTGCCGCAAAGAGGGCTGCACGCGTGCCGTCAGCCTGGACGTTGAAGCCGATAATATCCTTGAAATCGGTCAGGCCGTTATTGCCGCCGAAGCCCATGTCGTTGCGGAAAAAAGCCAGCAGCAGCGCGTAGGTCATCGCCTGGGTGATGATCGAGAGATAGACGCCATTGACGCGTGAGCGGAAGGCGAACCAGCCGAAGACAAAGGCGAGCAGGCCGGGCACGACGAGCACCATCAGCGCCGCAAACCAGAAATGGTTGAAGCCGTACCAGAACCAGGGCAGATCCTTCCAATTCAGGAACACCATGAAATCGGGCAGGATGGGGTCGCCGTAGCTGCCGCGCGTGCCGATCTGGCGCATCAGATACATGCCCATCGCATAACCGCCAAGCGCAAAGAAGGCGCCGTGGCCGAGCGAGAGAATGCCGCAGAAGCCCCAGACGAGATCGAGCGCCAGCGCCAGCAGCGCATAGGTCAGATACTTGCCGAACAGCGACATGATGTAGGTCGGCACATGCAGCGGATTGGTCGGCCCGGTCATCAGGTTGAGGACCGGCACGAGAGCGGCGACCAGAAGCAGCAGCGCGATGGCAATGACGATCTTGCGATCCAGTGACCGGAGAAGGAAGGCCGTTATCATGCTTCCACCGCCCTTCCTTTGAGTGCGAAGAGCCCGCGCGGACGCTTCTGGATGAAAAGAATGATGAGGACGAGCACCAGGATCTTGCCGAGCACGGCACCGGCGAAGGGCTCGAGGAACTTGTTGACGACGCCGAGCGAGAGCGCGCCGACGAGCGTGCCCCAGAGATTGCCGACACCGCCGAAGACGACGACCATGAAGCTGTCGATGATGTAGGATTGGCCGAGGTTCGGAGAGACGTTGTCGATCTGGCTGAGCGCCACGCCGGCGATACCGGCGATGCCCGAACCGAGAGCGAAGGTGAAGGCATCGACCCAGCCGGTGCGGATGCCCATCGAGGACGCCATGCGGCGGTTCTGCGTGACGGCGCGCATCTGCAGTCCGAAGGCTGACCGCTTGAGCAGCAGGAGCAGCGTCACGAAGACAACCATCGAAAAGACGATGATCCACAGTCGATTCCAGGTGATCGAGAGCCCGCCGAGATCGAAGACGCCGGACATCCAGGTTGGATTGCGGACCTCGCGGTTGGTCGGGCCGAAGATGCTGCGCACGGCCTGCTGCAGGATCAGCGACACGCCCCATGTGGCGAGCAGCGTTTCGAGCGGGCGGCCGTAGAGATAGCGGATGACGGCGCGCTCGATGACCAGGCCGACGAAGCCGGTAAAGACGAAGGCGGCGGGCACGGCAAAGGCAAGTGAATAATCCGCCACGCCCGGGAAGGCCGAGGTGATGTATTCCTGCACGACATAGGTCGTATAGGCCCCGATCATCACCATCTCGCCATGTGCCATGTTGATGACGCCCATGACGCCGAAGGTGATGGCAAGGCCGATCGCCGCAAGCAGCAGCACCGAGCCGAGCGACAAGCCGTACCAGACGTTCTGGGCGACATCCCACAACGCCAGGCTGCGATTGATGGTGCTGATATTGGCCTGGATCGCCGGCTTCAAATCGTCAGGCGCGGTTTCGAGCGTGGTCGTGAGGATGGTCAGCGCATCACGATTGCCGCGAGCCGCGATCGTATCGATCGCAGCCTTCTTGTCTTCGACGCTCGCATCGGTCTTCAGCAGCAGCACTGCGCGCGCCGCTTCCATCGTATTCTTGATCTCGGCGTCCTTTTCAGCCGCAAGCGCCGCGTTCAGCAGGTCGAGATTGGCGGGATCGGCATCTTTCAGCAGGCCCTGTGCCGCGGCGAGCCGCGCCGAGCGGTCCGGGCTCATCAGCGTCAGCTGGCTGGTGGCGGCGCCGATGACGCCGCGAAGCGCATTGTTGATCTTGACCTTGATCATCATGTCAGGGTCGACATCGGCAGCGGCTTCGCCGGTGATTGGATCGGAATAGGTCGGTTCGTCATCGGTGCCGCCCTGGAGGAGCACCGGGCCGCCGTCGGAATTGACGTAGAGAAGGCCCTCGCTCAACTGCTCCAGGATCTGACCGACATGCGGGTCCTTGGAGGCGACCAGCGTCTTGATGGCCGCTTCGCGCTCCGGAAAATCGCCGACGCCGAGCGCATCGATGAGCACGTGGATATCGTCCTCGGCGCGAACTTCGCTCGATGTTGGCAGGCCGGGAACCGCGAGGCCGATAAATGTCAGGCCCGAGAATGTCAGGCAGAGCGTGATGAGGAAAATCTTTATGGCGCGATACATCGGCTTTCTCGCCCTTGATAGTGTTGGCCTCGCGGCACAATCGCTGGGACGGAGCTTCCGCCCGGTGTTGAACCGGACGGAAGTCTTCAGGCAATCATCTGATCGGGGTCGTACTCAGGAACCCTTGCCGCCGCACTTGCCGGTGGCAACGTTGAAGTTGCCGCAGGACATCGGCTTGCGCCAATCGGAGATCAGGTCCTTGGAGTCGGGCAGGTAATCCGACCATTCGTCGCCAACAACGGCGGGGGTCTGCTGGACGATTTCGAACTGGCCGTTGGCCTGGATTTCACCGATCAGCACCGGCTTGGTGATGTGGTGGTTCGGCATGACGGTCGCATAACCACCCGAGAGGTTCGGAACGCTGACACCGATGATGGAGTCGAGAACCTTGTCGGTATCGGTCGTGCCGGCAGCCTGGACGGCCTTCACCCATGCGTTGAAGCCGATATAGGCAGCCTCCATCGGATCGTTCGTCACGCGCTTGTCGTTCTTGGTGTAAGCGTGCCAGTCCTTGATGAACTTCTTGTTGGCCGGGCTTTCCACAGACTCGAAATAGTTCCAGGCAGCGAGATGGCCGACGAGCGGCTTGGTGTCGAGACCGGCAAGCTCTTCTTCGCCGACGGAGAAGGCGACGACGGGAATGTCGGTTGCCTTGATACCCTTGTTGCCCAGTTCCTTGTAGAACGGAACGTTGGCGTCGCCGTTGATCGTCGAGACGACGGCGGTCTTCTTGCCGGCCGAACCGAATTCCTTGATCTTGGAAACTTCGGTCTGCCAGTCGGAAAAACCGAACGGCGTGTAGTTGGTCATGATGTCTTCTTTCGGAATACCCTTCGAAATCAGGTATGCCTCGAGAATCTTGTTGGTCGTGCGCGGATAAACGTAGTCGGTCCCTTCAAGAACGAAGCGCTTGACGCCTTCTTTTTCCATCAGGTAGTCGACGGCCGGAATGGCCTGCTGGTTCGGAGCAGCACCGGTGTAGAAGATGTTGCGCGAGGATTCTTCGCCCTCATACTGCACGGGGTAGAAGAGCAGCGAATTCAGCTCTTCGAAAACCGGCAGAACGGACTTGCGCGACGAGGACGTCCAGCAACCGAAGACAGCGGCAACCTTGTCCTTCTGGATCAGTTCGCGGGCTTTTTCGGCAAACAGCGGCCAGTCGGAAGCCGGATCGACAACAACCGCCTCGAGCTTCTTGCCAAGAAGGCCGCCCTTTTTGTTCTGCTCGTCGATGAGCATCAACATGGCGTCTTTCAGGGTGGTTTCGGAAATCGCCATGGTGCCGGAAAGCGAATGCAGCACGCCGACTTTAATCGTGTCGTCGGCGGCAAGTGCGCCCTGGAAGGCGGCCGATGCCGCCATGACGGCACCGAGCGCAGCGCCGGTGATCGTGGATCTGAGATTCATCTGGTTGAGCCCCTCTTCTTGTTCCGCAACAGGCCGGAAACGGAATTTAACTGTTGCCGAGGGGACTATCGGGTGCTGCATCACAAAAACACATACGCAAAATGACGTAGGTGCAGGGGGCAAACGAGCAGGCCGGAAAGCCAAGAGCATCCCCGCAGTTGGGAATGCCCTCTCGGTTCGCAAAGAAAATTATCCTTCGATCGTCAGTGTGACTGAGGTCGGACCGTAAGAGAGGCTCGCCTTATGGCCGGAGATGGTGAGCTTGCCGAAGGTGCCGGAAAGGGTGCCGGCCTTCAGGATCTCGATCTTCGTTCCGGTCGCCGGGACAAAACCATCGGCAAGCGTCACGTCGAGATCGCCGGCCAGCGCTGCTTTGCCCTCGATCGCCAGCGTGCCGGCGCCGTTTGCACCGAGCGCCAGTTTCGCCGTCGCATTGGCTGACTGCTGATAGTCCCCGCTTACGGCCAACGGCTTGTCGGCCGCCACGACGAGCGAACCGCCATCGACCATCAGTCCGCCGGAGCCGAAAGCCGAGGACGACCCGGCCACCAGCGCGCCCTCTTCGAGCACGGTGCCGCCGGCATAGCTGTTGGCGCCGGATAGTCCGAGAATGCCGCTGCCGCGCTTCACCAGCTTGCCCTTGCCGCCGATGTCGTTGCGCCAGCTATCGATCGCACTGAAGCCGCCCTTTGCAGCATCCATCGTCACGGTCACATCTTGATCGAAGGCGCCGTAACCGTCGGCGGCGGCAAACAGGTTGAGGCGGCCATAACCTTCCGCGTCGTCGAGGAGCGGATAGCCGGAGGCGATCTCCGTCGTCTTCAACACGTCGCGGCGCTGCTCGCCATCGAGATAGGGCAGACGCGTTTCGAGAAGCGCTTCGGCACCCTCCGGCACGCCGGGCGGCTGATCGGTCGGATGGATCGTCGGCAGGCCGTAGCTCAGGCGCTGCAGCACATAGGCGCGATTGGCGTCATGATCGGCAAAACGGTCTGCGGCGGTCGGCGCCGCATGCGCAGCAACTTCGAGCGCACCCGCGTCGGCAACGCCCGATTTGGCGATGAGCCAGGACTGTGTCTGGGCATAAGCATCGCTCTTCAACCCGGCATTGTCGGCCTTGTTCAGATTGTAGACGACCGTCGCGGTGCCAAGCATGCGGCCGCCCATCACGTCGAGAGGGGAATGCATGCCGGCAAGGATGCGATCCTCACCCAGCTCGCTGGCGCGCGTGATCATTTCCTGGAAGCGTTGCGGCGCGAGATAGGCCATGGCGAGCGCATCCCGCCAGGCTTCCGCCGTATGTCCGCTTGGGAAGCCGCCGTCCTCGACCGGCTTGCCGCTCTTGGCAGGCTCAAGCGTCGGGACGACCGAAACGTCCTGGCTCCAGCGGTAGGGACGGCCATATTTGAAGTAGCGCTTGGCGGGCTCCGTCGAGCCGTCACCGCTGGCGGCGTTGATGAAGTCGATTGCGAGGCCCATGTCCGGATTGGCATCGGTCTTGTTTTCGGTGTCCGGCTTGCTGCCGGCGCCGCGATTGTTGCCCTTGTCGTCATATTTGACGGTCGTCGCATCGGCGGCCACCGCGGTGATCGTGGTGGTCTGCTTGGAGCCGGCCTTCCAGGCGTCGGTCAGCGGACCAAGGCCATCGACGATGCTGGCATTCTTGCCCCGCCGGTCGTCGAGATAGGCGGCCACGGCCTGATCGGCCGTCCGCGCCTTGGTCACCTTGACGACATAGGCGATGTTCGCATCATGGACGAGTTTGTTGATGACCTGACCATCGGTCTTGCTGAGCGGAATGCCATCCCAATCCGTCTTGGCAACCGCCGGGCAATTGTCCTTGGCCGGCGCTTCGACGCCCGCATCAACGAAAGGCGTGCGCGGCGTCCAGACTTCGAGGAAACCGGAGAGAAGGTGAACGGCGGCATTGGTGTCCACCGTCGAGAAGCAGGCGTCACCGCGCTTGTTGGTGTTTCCGGTCTCGGCATAAGGCGCGTCTACCGCCGTGGCCTGCTCTGCGACGGCGAGCGACGGCACGATCGAAACGAGGCAGACGAGGGCGGTGCTCAGGCGGAAAAAGCTTGAAACAAACATAGGTGATACCTGAAATGGTTGAAGGAACGGCGGGAGAGTTAGAGGCTTGGTGTGACAGACCGGCTTCAAAAATATGGCGGTTCCGTGAATCTGCCAGTGCTCCGCCCTTGCCTTTCTCACCCATCCCGCCAAAACTGTTTCGAGACGATAGGCCAACCGGAATGCCGGAAGGAAGACATGGCAGCCCGCCAACGCATCATTCCGGTAAGACGCGAATATAATCGCTGGGTCGCCAACCAGACGCTGGAAGATTATGCGCTGCGCTTCACCGCAAAAAGCGCCCGTCATTTCTCCTCGCAGCGCATCGCCCAGACGGCGATCGGCGCGATCTCGTTCCTGGCGCTGGAAGCGATCGGCGGCGCCATCACCCTCTCCTACGGCACCACCAACGCCTTCTATGCCATCATCGTCGCTTCGATCGCCATGCTGGCGATCGGCCTGCCGATCAGCCGATACGCCATCCGCCATGGCGTCGACATCGATCTTCTGACGCGCGGCGCCGGCTTCGGCTACATCGGCTCGACCATCACCTCGCTGATCTATGCGAGCTTCACCTTCATGCTGTTTGCGATCGAGGCCTCGATTATGTCCGGGGCGCT
Source organism: Rhizobium sp. 268 (assembly GCF_036571585.1). NCBI lineage: Bacteria > Pseudomonadati > Pseudomonadota > Alphaproteobacteria > Hyphomicrobiales > Rhizobiaceae > Rhizobium > Rhizobium sp. 268. The sequence goes on from NZ_JAPPSO010000011.1 coordinate 222,131, forward strand.
GGAACTCACCCTCGGCATCCCACTCTGGATCGGCTACATCCTCAGCGCCGTCATGGTGATCCCGCTGGTGACGCACGGCGTGCGGCTGATCAGCAAGTTCCAGTTGATGACACAACCCTTCTGGATCGTGCTGAACATTCTGCCCTTCATCTTCATCGCCTTCATGGACTGGCAGAAATTCGATCTCTGGCGCGCCTTTGCCGGCATCCATCATGCCTCAGGGCCGCCCGGCACCGTCGCCGATTTCGATCTGGTGGAGTTCGGCGCCGCCTCCGCCGTCATCCTCGCCCTTATGTCACAGATCGGCGAACAGGCCGACTTCCTGCGCTTCCTGCCGCCGGAGCCGCGGCGCAAGTGGCGCCATCGCCTCGCTGTCTTTCTCGCCGGCCCCGGCTGGGTCGTCATCGGCGCGCCGAAGCTGCTTGCGGGATCGTTCCTGGTCGTGCTGACCCTGGCCTCGGGCGTGCCAGTCGATCGCGCCGCCGACCCGGCGCAGATGTATCTGACCGCTTTCGGCTACATGGTCCCCTGGCAGAATGCCGCGCTGTTGCTAATGGCCGCCTTCGTCGTCGTCTCGCAGCTGAAGATCAACGTGATGAATGCCTATGCCGGCTCGCTCGCCTGGTCGAACTTTTTCTCGCGGCTGACCCACAGCCATCCCGGCCGCGTCATCTGGCTGGTCTTCAACGTCGCGATTGCCCTGCTTTTGATGGAACTTGGCATCTACCGGCTGCTGGAGGAGACGCTCGGCATTTTCTCGATCATCGCCATGGCCTGGCTCTGCACGATCTCCGCCGATCTCTTCATCAACAAGCCGCTTGGCCTCGCGCCGCCCGGCATCGAGTTCAAACGCGCCCATCTCTACGACATCAACCCGGTCGGGCTCGGCGCCATGACGCTGTCGGCGACAGTATCGCTGATTGCCCATTTCGGCGCCTTCGGCGCGACGGCCGCCTCGCTCGCTCCCTATATCACCCTCGTCATCGCGCTCATCGCCTCTCCCGCGCTCGCCTGGGCGACGAAAGGCAGGTTCTACCTCGCCCGCAAGCCGCGCCACAGCTGGAAGAACCTGACGAGCATCACCTGCTCCGTCTGCGAGCATCCTTTCGAGCCGGAGGATATGGCCTGGTGCCCGGCCTATGCCGCGCCGATCTGTTCGCTCTGCTGCTCGCTCGACAGCCGCTGCCACGACATGTGCAAGCCTGCCGCCCGTCTCAACGCCCAGGTCGGCACCGTCGCCAAGGCGCTGCTGCCGGAAACCGTGCTTGGCAAGCTGACGACGCGCCTCGGCCGCTACGGCATCGCCGTCGTGCTGGCCTTGACCGCCATCGGCGCGATCCTGGCGATGATCGCTCATCAGGTCGCCGCCGCCTCGCCCGAGACGGCTGAGGTCGTCAACCGCACCATCCTGATCGTCTTCTTCGTCTTCTCGGTGATTTCAGGCGTCGTCTGCTGGTTCTATGTGCTCGCCCATGACAGCCGCGTCGTCGCCGAGGAGGAATCCTCGCGCCAAAACACGCTGCTGCTCAAGGAGATCGCCGCCCACAAGAAGACCGATACCGCCTTGCAGAGCGCCAAGGAGACAGCCGAGGCGGCCAACCGCGCCAAGAGCCGCTATGTCGTCGGGTTGAGCCACGAACTGCGCACGCCGTTGAACGCCGTGCTCGGCTATGCCCAGATCCTCGAGCGCGACGAAACCATCCCGGCGCCGCGCCAATCCTCGATCAAGGTCATCCGCCGCAGTGCCGAGCATCTCTCCGGCCTGATCGACGGGCTGCTCGATATTTCCAAGATCGAGGCGGGCCGGCTGCAGGTCTATTCCAACGAGATCAACATCCAGGATTTCCTCGACCAGATCGTCGACATGTTCCGCCCGCAGGCGCAGGCAAAAGGGCTTGCCTTCATCCACGACCGCGCGCCGGCCTTGCCGCAATTTGTCCGCACCGACGAAAAGCGGTTGCGCCAGATCCTCGTCAACCTGCTCTCCAATGCCATCAAATTTACCGACGAAGGCAGCGTCACCTTCGATGTCGCCTATCGCAACCAGGTTGCGACCTTCACCGTCACCGATACCGGCCGCGGCATCGCTGAAAAGGATCTGACGCGCATCTACGAACCCTTCCAGCGCGGCGAGGCCGAAAGCGTGCGGCCGATGCCGGGCCTCGGCCTCGGCCTCACCATCACCCGGCTTCTAACCAACACGCTCGGCGGCGAGATTGCGGTCTCGAGCATCAAGGACGAGGGCTCGACGTTCCGCGTCCGCCTCATGCTGTCGGCGGTCATGCGCGCCGTGGCCGCCGCGCCCCAGGAAAAGCGCATCGCCGGATATGATGGCCCGCGCCGCACGGTGGTTGTCGTCGACGATAACGAGGATCATCGCGAGATGATGCGCGAAATCCTGGCGCCTCTCGATTTCATCGTTCTGACGGCGGCGGGCGGCGCCGAATGCCTGACGCTGATCGAAGGCATCATGCCTGATCTTTTCCTCGTCGATATCCTGATGCCCGGCATGAACGGCTGGCAGCTCGTCTCGCGTCTGCGCGAGGCCGGCCAGACGGCACCGATGCTGATGCTTTCGGCCAATATCGGTGATGCCGCCGTGCTCAGCGACAGCGACGACAGCCACAATGATGCGATCGGCAAACCGGTCGACATCCGCCAGCTGCGCGACAAGCTGGCATTGCATCTTGGCCTGAAATGGGTCTATGCCGACGCAGCAGCAGCCGTTCCTGTTAAGACCGAAGCGCCGATGCTGAGCCCGGGTGCCGCCCATGTGCAGGAATTGCTGCGGCTCGGCGAAATCGGCTATATCAGAGGCATCGAGGCCAAGCTTTCGGATCTTGCCAAGGTGGAAGAAAATCAGCCATTCACCGAGAAACTCTACGCCTATGTCGCCGTCTTCGATCTCGCCGGCTTCATGACCTTCCTGCATGACTTCGACGAAAAGGTGGAACCCATTGGCTGAGCCGGCCCTGCCCCGCGACATCGTTCTGCTCGTCGACGACTCGCCCGAAGCGCTCGGCTTCCTGACCGACGCGCTCGAACAATCTGGCTTCTCCGTGCTGATCGCCACATCGGGCGCGGCGGCACTTGGCATCGTCGAGCGCATCACGCCCGATCTCATCCTGCTCGACGCCGTCATGCCCGCCATGGATGGCTTCGAGACCTGCCGCAGGCTGAAGGCGAATGCGGCGGTGGCGCAGGTGCCCGTCATTTTCATGACCGGCCTGACCGAGACCGAGCATGTCGTGCACGCGCTGGAATCCGGTGGTGTAGACTATCTTGCCAAGCCGATCAATATCGACGAGTTGCGCGCCCGCATCCGTGTGCATCTGCGCAATGCCCGCTCGGCGCAGAGCGCCCGGGTTGCACTCGACGCCGCCGGCCGCCATCTGCTGGCGGTCAAGGGCGACGGGGCAATCCATTGGTCTACGCCGCAGGCAACACGGCTGGTCAATGCCGCCATGGGCAGCGACGAGGGCATGGAAATCGTCGTCCGCCATATAGCCGGCTGGATGCGCGACCGCGCGGCCGCAGTGCGCGACGGCATCATCTCGATCGCCCATGCCGGCCAGGCGGCGCTGCAGCTTGCTTTTCTCGGCGCGATCGGCCCGGACGAATATCTTTTCCGCCTCACCGCCGCCAATCAGCGCAGCGACGACGAGATGCTGCGCCAGCGCTTCTCGCTCACCCAGCGCGAATCCGAAGTGCTGCTCTGGATCGCCAAGGGCAAGGCCAACCGCGACATCGGCGAAATATTGGGACTGTCGGCACGCACCGTCAACAAACACCTCGAACAGATCTACGTGAAACTCGGCGTCGAGAACCGGGCGTCAGCTGCGGTAAAAGCCACACACGTGCTGCACGAGATCTGAGCAAAGTCGGGCGGCACAGCGCCCTCGCCGCGGCAGCCCGAGATTGAAACCTCCGCAAAACAAAGAAGCCCGGTCGAAACCGGGCTTCAATCTCATGCAAAAAGGGAAGGCAAGCTTACATGCCCTGCGGCACGTAGGTGTACTTGCCGTCTGCGCCCTTCTTCCATTCGTACATGATGTACCCAGGAATCTTCGGGTCACCCTTTTCGTCGAACGAAATGTCGCCGAGAACCGTCGTGAACGGACCCTTTTCCTTCATGGCCGTGGCAACGGCTTCAGGATCGACCGAACCGGCAGCCTTGGCGGCACCGGCGATCGCCTGCATCGCAGCGTAGGAATAGAGCGTGTAGGCTTCCGGGTTGAAACCGGCAGCCTTGAACTTTTCGACGAGTTCCTTGTTGGCCGGGTTCAGTGTCGGATCAGGACCGAAGGTGTTCAGCGTACCGGCAACGGCGTCGCCAGCGATCGAGGCCAGTTCGTTCGAAACGATACCGTCGCCCGAAACCAGCGTTGCCTTCAGGCCCTGATCTGCGGCCTGACGAATGATAAGACCGGCTTCGGTGTGCAGACCGCCCCAATAGATGATCGAGACGCCGGCTTCCTTCATCTTGGCGATGAGGGCCGAGAAGTCCTTATCGCCGACGTTGATGCCTTCATACATGACTTCCGTCACACCGGCGGCATTCATCGCCTTCTTGGTTTCATCGGCAAGACCCTGACCGTAAGGTGTCTTGTCGTGAACGACCGCGATCTTGGCGTCCTTGAAGTGATCGGCAAGATACTTGCCGGCGATGGCGCCCTGCTGGTCGTCACGGCCGCAGGTACGGAAAGTGTTCCAGAGACCGCGTTCCGTAAACTTAGGGTTCGTAGCGGCCGGGGTGATTTCGAGGATGCCGTTTTCGGCATAGACTTCCGAAGCCGGGATCGAAACGCCCGAGTTGAAGTGGCCGATGACGAACTTGACACCGTCGGCAACGAATTTATTGGCGACCGAAATGCCCTGCTTCGGGTCGGAGACGTCGTCGCCGAGCTCGAGCTTGATCTGCTCGCCATTGATGCCGCCAGCAGCGTTGATATCGGCGGCCGCCTGCTCGGCGCCCTTCTGGAGCTGAGCACCGAACGCAGCGTTCGGGCCGGTCAGCGGACCAGCGACAGCGATGAGAACGTCGGCCCATGCGTTGCCGCTGAAGGCGACCATCGCCGTCAGAGCCACCGCCGACAGAAGAGACTTCTTCATATTGTTACTCCCAATTTTTGGGCGGGTTCCGGTCCAAGGCCCAGCGCACTACCCACCATTGACTGCGCCAGGAAAGCTGTTCCACTCTGAAGGCAATTCATGCCTAGTTTCAACGGACTGTCAATGTTTGTCCTTCCACGAAAACGCGGAAGTTTTTTCGTACAGCCAGTAATAGTTGTTGACCATCTGATTGGTGCGGCGAAAGCGGAAGCCGGCGGTCGAGAAGACCAGCAGCGTCACGAAATCGATGCCGTAGAAGAGAGCGCTGAGCATCGGCCCATCGAACAGGGCGTGGTGCAGGAACTGCATCGCCCAGGCGAGCAGGAAAGTGTAGACGACAGTCAGCGGGTAGTTGTTCCAGCCTTCGGCAACCGCCTTGCCGGCGCGCCAGGCCGTCCAGAAGCCGATCAGCACGACGATCGCGCGGATGATCAACCGGGCACCGGTATCGCTTTCGAAGAAAAGTCCCTGCATGTCAAACTCCCTTCGAGCTAGTGTCTTCCGCCTTCGAGATAGGCGGCACGGACTTCAGGATTGGCGAGCAGCTCCTTGCCGGAGCCGCTCATCGTCACCTTGCCGTTCACCATCACGTAAGCGCGGTGCGAAAGCCTCAGCGCAGCAAATGCGTTCTGCTCGACGAGGAAAACGGTGAGACCTTCCTGTTCATTAAGCTTGCGGATCGCCTCGAAGATGCCCTTGACGATCAGCGGCGCAAGACCAAGAGATGGTTCGTCGAGAAGCAGCAGCTTCGGGCGCGCCATCAGCGCGCGGCCGATCGACAGCATCTGCTGCTCGCCGCCCGAAAGCGTGCCGCCGCGCTGGGCGTGGCGTTCTTTCAGGCGCGGGAAGAGCGTGAAGATCTTCTCGACGTCCTCGGCGAAGTATTTGAGATTATCGAGGCCTGCGCCCATCTGAAGATTTTCCAGAACCGTCATCCGCGGGAAGATGCGGCGTCCCTCAGGCGACTGCGCGATGCGCAGGCGGGCGATTTCGTGGGTCGGCATGTGTGTGATGTCGCGACCCTCGAAGACGACCGAGCCGGTACGGGCCTGCGGGCTGCCGCAGATCGTCATCATCAGCGTCGACTTGCCGGCGCCGTTGGCACCGATCAGGCTGACGATCTCGCCCTTGTTGACGTGGACATCGATGCCGGCCAGCGCACGGATATTGCCATAATAGGTTTCGACGCCATTCACCTGAAGGAGCGGTTGACCCGTCATTACTTCATCGCCCATCAATTTGCGCCTCCTTCGAGCTGCTCGACGGTTGCGATCACCTCTTCCACTTCTTCATCTTCGACACCGAGATAGGCCGCGATGACCTTCGGATCGTTCTTCACGTGATCCGGTGTGCCATCGGAAATCTTCTGGCCGTATTCGAGGACGACGACGTGGTCGGAGATTTCCATGACCACCGACATGTCATGCTCGATGAGCAAGATAGATGTTCCGGTTTCGGCACGGATGCTCTGCAGCAGCGCATTGAGGGTTGCCGATTCCCGCGGATTCAGGCCGGCGGCTGGTTCGTCCAGGCAAAGCAGCTCGGGGCCAGTGCACATGGCACGGGCAATCTCGAGACGCCGCTGGGCTCCGTAGGGCAGATCACCTGCCGGATCGTCGGCCCGGTCGATCAAATCGGCCTTCTCCAGCCAATGGCGCGCAAGCTCGATCGATGCGGCCGCCTCCCGCTTGTAGGGACCGATGCCAATGAGGCCGAGGATCGTATAACCCGACGCCTTCATCAGCTTGTTGTGCTGGGCGACGAGCAAGTTTTCGAGAACCGTCAGGCCGGAGAACAGCCGGATGTTCTGGAAGGTGCGCGCCACCTTGGCTTCTTTGGTGATGCGAAAGTCCGGCAGACGCTCCAGCAGATACTGCTTGCCGCTCTTCTGGTTAAGCGTGATCATCCCCATCGTCGGCTTGTAAAAGCCGGTGATGCAGTTGAAGACCGTGGTCTTGCCGGCACCGTTCGGGCCGATCAGCGCAGTGATATCGCCGCGCTTGGCTTCGAAGGAGAAGTCGTTGATGGCCATCAGGCCGCCGAACTTCATCGACAGGTGTTCGACCTTGAGAAGCGTGTCGCTCGACATGGTGTTGGTGACGGGGCTCATCAACCATGGCCCTCCTTGATGAAGCTTCCGGAAATTGCCTTGCGCGCCTTGAGGAAGGCGGTCGGTTCACGCGAACCGACGAAACCGCGCGGCTTGAACAGCATAACCACGACCATGGCGAGGCCGAAGATCAGCATACGATACAATTCCGGCGTGAAGGTCGGCCCGAAAACTACTTTCAGGAAGTCCATTTCGCGCAGCAACTCGGTGCCGCCGACCATGACGATTGCGGCGATCGCAATCCCGGTCAGAGAACCCATGCCGCCGAGGACCACGATGGCGAGGATCACAGCCGATTCCAAGAACACGAAAGATTCCGGCGAAACGAAACCCTGACGGGCAGCAAAGAAGGAGCCGGCGAAACCGGCAAACATCGCTCCCGTCGCAAAGGCCGTGAGCTTGGTCGTCACCGTATTGATGCCGAGCGAGCGGCAGGCGATCTCGTCTTCGCGCAGCGCTTCCCAGGCGCGCCCAATCGGCATGCGGCGCAGCTGGATGGTCACGTAGGCGGTCAGCATGCAGAGCGCCAGGATGAGGTAAAAAAGGAAGATCTTGTAGTAAGCCGAGGACATCGACAGGTGAAAGAGCTTGGCGAAGCCGCCGGCCGTCGCGTCGAAGGGAATGCCGAACAGCGTCACCTTGGGAATGCTCGAGATACCGAAAGTCCCCTTGGTGACATCCGTCCAGTTGATAAGCACGAGGCGGATGATTTCGCCGAATGCGAGCGTCACGATGGCGAGGTAGTCGCCGCGCAGGCGCAGCACCGGAAAGCCGAGAATAACGCCCCAAAGTGCGGCGAAAATGCCGGAGAGCGGGAGGAGAACCCAGAAGGACAGGCCGAAATGGCTCGAAAGCAGCGCATAGGAATAGGCGCCGACCGCATAGAAAGCGACATAACCGAGATCGAGAAGACCGGCGAGGCCGACGACGATGTTCAGCCCCCAGGCAAGCATCACATAGATCAAGATCTGGATGCCGAAATTGTCGACATATGTCAGCGACCCCTGCGGACCTTTGATCGCTACCACCACCATGGGATAAAGCAGCAGCGCGATCAGCGCGATCTTCAGGAAATGACGGTGGAAGAAGCTCTTCTCGGTTGAGATGGCGAGTTCGCCCTGTCTCGCCTTTGCCAGCTTGCGGCTGTCGAGATGTGGCCGCAGGAAAACCACCGTGGCGAAGCGCCCGATCGCGGCGACAGCGACGAAGACCGCAAGCAGCCCCCAGCGCTGGACGATGATCAACTCATTATTGATGTTCTGGTCGGTCTTGAGGCCGACATAGAGAACGAACATGCCGAACGAAAGGACGGCGGCGAAAAGGGCTTCGGTAAGGCCTTTACGGACAAGTCCGGCATCGGGCTTGCCTGCAGAATTTTCAATGTTTGCCATGACGTTATACCTTCTCGACTTCCGGCCGTCCAAGAATGCCCGTCGGCTTGAAGATCAGCACGAAAGCGAGGATGGCGAAGGTCGCGACATCCTTGTACGCGATGGTGAAATAAGCCGACCACAGCGATTCGATCAGACCGATCATCAGCCCGCCGAGAACGGCACCCGGCAATGAGCCGATGCCGCCGAGAACGGCTGCGGTAAAAGCCTTCACACCCGGCGTGAAGCCGTCGGCGAACGAAGCGACGCCATAATACATCAGATACATCGTGCCGGCGACGGCAGCCAGCGCCGCACCCATGACGAAGGTGATGGAAATCGTCTGGTCGACATTGACGCCGAGCAGCGCCGCCATCTTGCGGTCCTGCTCCGTGGCGCGCTGGGCACGGCCGAGTGCGGTACGATTGACGATGTACCAAAAGACGGCGAGCAGCACGACCGTGATCACGATGATGACGATCTGCTTCAGCGACACCGAGATGTTGCCGAACTGATAGACCGAGCTGATCATCGGCGGGATCGGCTTGTTGCGCGGACCCTGCGTCACCTGGATGAAATTGGACAGTACGATCGACATGCCGATCGCCGTGATCAGCGGCGCCAGGCGGAAGGAACCGCGCAGCGGGCGGTATGCGATCCGCTCGATCGTCCAATTCCACAAACTCGTCATCAGCATCGCCACGACAAGCATCGCCAGCAGCAGAATTGCCACCGGGAGACCTGCAAAGATGGATGTGAGGACGAGAAAGACGATAAGAGCGGCGAAACCACCGAGCATGAAGATATCGCCATGGGCGAAATTGATCATGCCGATAATGCCGTAAACCATCGTATAGCCAATAGCCACTAGGCCATAGATGGATCCGAGCGTCAGCCCATTGAAGAGCTGCTGGACGAAATACTCCATATGTCGTTTTCCCCTGGATGCGAACCACACGGGCTGCATCTCTTTTTGGTTCTTCGGTTCCCCGTTTCAGAGAACCTCATAGGCCGAATGCATACCGGTTTCGGTGGAAATGTGAAGACAAAAAGGATTTACTCCGACAAATTCTTGTCCGAACAGGCCTAAATGGCGCATTTTGAACCAAAATCCACAGAAAATCGGCAAAGAAAGGCCTATTTTTGATCAGAAACCGCCACTGAGTTAACGATTCGGAGATTTGGTCGGCGATTTCCCTTGTCCGCTTGGCGCGTAAGCTATTCCATAGAATTGGAAGATGGCGCAAATTCACACCCGAACTCCACCAATTTTGCGAATACCATTTCACATCAAGATACTCCTTCTTCGTCTGACAAGGCTAAAAACTTATGGTAGCTTCATGACACTGCGTTAGGGGATGCAGAGCGCGACGGGAAACACCATATCGAGGATCTGGTGACAGGGATGGTTTGCGGACGAGCGACAGTGGGGTGCTCGGCCCGCGCGGCGAACGGCAAAAGGACAATGCTGAGGACATTTGAAAGGGCGGCGCTCGAAGCCGGCAAGGCCATTATCACGGTCCTGCGCGAAGGCTTCCCGGTCGCCATGAAAGCGGATGCAAGTCCGGTCACGGTCGCCGACGAGGAGGCCGAACGCATCATCCTCGCTCATCTCGACAGAGATTATCCCGAAATACCGGTCGTGGCGGAAGAATCGGTCGCCGCCGGAAAAGTGCCCGACATCGCCGGCCGCGGCTTCTTCCTGGTCGATCCTCTCGACGGCACGCGCGAATTCGTCGACGGACGACAGGAATTCACCGTCAACATCGCTTATATAGAGAACGGCGTCCCGGTGGCCGGCATCGTCTACGCCCCGGCACTCGGGCTTGCCTTCTTGGGCGAACGCGGCCATGCCGAAAGGCTCGTAGTCACCGACGATTTCACCGTCGGCGCCCGCAGTGCAATTACCGTGCGCGAACAGCCGGAGGACAGGCTGGCGCTTGCCAGTCTCCGTCACAACAGTCCCGAGACCGGAAGCTTCCTCGCTCACCACGCCATCTCAAAATGCACCAATATCGGCTCCTCGCTGAAATTCTGCCTGCTGGCCGAAGGCAAGGCCGACGTCTATCCGCGCTTCACCCGCACGATGGAATGGGACACGGCGGCCGGCGATGCGGTATTGCGCGCTGCTGGCGGCTCCACGGTGACGCTCGACGGAGCGCCACTGACCTACGGCAAGACGGGCGCTGCAGCCGATTTCGACTTCGCCAATCCGAACTTCATCTCCTGGGGCGGCACGAAACGCGTCCTCGAACCGGTGTAACTACCCGCCGCATCGCCGAACTCGCCTCTATCCACGCGGCCGGGCCTCGGCGGCCAGCACTAAGAGTGATTCGCAAACGGCCGGTGATTCTCGATTTGAACCCCGTTTTTCCATTTTCCCGCGCCGGATCGTTACCCATCTCGCCTTGATTTTGTCATATTGTGACACAGTTTGGGAACGATCGAGCATCCCAGCCAGAAAAATTTGGTGTCGGAACTCGTTAACATACCGCCGGACGATGGTCGGTCGCGTGCCGAAACAACACGTCGCACCACCCCCGGAAGCCCTCGCCAAAGGCCTAAAAACCTTGACGAAATTCCAATTATTAACGAAATATCATGAGGTTGCCTCAACTTAACGCAGATGCGAAAGATTTATTGCGATGCGATATTTCTCTGGACAGCATTACACAATTGTCGCATTTTTCCGTTTTAGTAGGGTTACCAAGACCTGAGTGCAGCCCTGGTGACAGGGTAAACCATTGATCGCCTATTGCCGCCGCACCCCTCGAAGACAACAGAGTACGATCCTTGAGCATCACGGAACTAAACAACAGCATTTCGACTGAGTCCTTCCGGCCGAGCCGCCGCCAGCAGCCGAGCCTGAAGATCCAGACTCCCGTTATCCATAGCGACGCGTCCCAGGCGTCGTGGGTGGATCTTGCCCTGAAGCGGGCGTTCGACATCGTTTCGTCGTTGAGCGCCCTCCTCGTCCTTGCGCCTTTCCTTCTGTTCGTCGCCTTGCTGATCAAGCTCGACAGCCCGGGACCCGTGCTCTTCAAGCAGACCCGCTGGGGCAAGAACTGCAAGACCATCAAGGTCTACAAGTTCCGCTCGATGCGCACGGATCTCTGCGATGTCTCGGGTGTTGCCCAGACGGTGAAGAACGACCCGCGCATCACCCGCGTCGGTGCCATCCTGCGCCGCACGAATGTCGATGAGCTGCCGCAGCTGCTGAACGTGCTGATGGGCCACATGTCCGTCGTCGGTCCACGCTGCCATGCGATCGGCATGCGCGCCGGCGGCATGCTCTACGAAGAGCTCGTCCCGGAATACCACCAGCGCCACGCCATGCGCCCCGGCATGACAGGTCTTGCCCAGATGCGCGGCCTGCGCGGCCCGACCGATCGTCCGGCTAAGGCACGTGCCCGCATTGTGAGCGATCTCTACTACGTCGGAAATTTTTCGATCGGGATGGATATTCGCATCATTGCCGGCACCGTCGTGTCGGAACTGACCCGCGGAAAAGGCTTCTAAGCTTTTAAGAAAGGGGCCGGCAGCGAGAGCCGCCGGCACCCGACCGCTCCGGTGACCGCCTCCTGCGGCTGACCGAATCGAGCTTGCGCATCGCGCACTTCAAATAACCCGACCCCATATGCGACGAGAATTCGAGAATGATCGCAATCTCGTCGCTGCTTTGCCGGCGACCAGCGCAGGCATACGATTTCGCGCCAGGCGCGCCATCGCCTGCGGCCATGCCGGCATGAAACATCCGTCCGAAAGCGAAGATGTATTGTTTCAGGTCAGCGCTGTGTGGGCGCGAAGGCGAAAATATTGTTCGAGGCGTACATCTGAACACGGATTGAAGGTGCTTTTTTGGCGCCGCCGCCCGCCTCACTGAAAATCGGCCTCGATCGTCCGCCTTCTCGCGCTCACATCTGCCTCAAGACAAGAAAATCGCCGGCCCGGTGAAAAAACCGATTAAGCTTTCCGGCCAGTCAGCTGGTTTCCGTGAAAGCCGTGCGACAGCCTCTTGGGAAAGCTGAGCCCAGATAAAAATCGAAGCCCGCAAATCTCGCGATCTTGCCAAACCGCTCCCTGCCGCCGTTTGGCGAGATCCCATCGCGACCTGACTGCGAAGACAAAAAACCCAGCATGCTCAGCGCAATCACCGCGCGCATGCTCATCCATTTTCATCCTCACGCCACGGGTCTGCTTCAGTCTGGCCTCGCCGTCGGTAGTAAGAGGCCCTGTGCCGGGGCATCGACAGAGATGGCTTTTGCTCTCGCATGCCAAGCACACCAAGCATCAAAAGCGCGCGCTGGACTGAACCAGCGGGAAGAACAGAGACGATGTCTCACGTTCATTCCTATGCCCCGCGCGACAAAACTTATCACGGGAAATCAGTCATATTTATTCGGCAAGCCCCCATTCACGCCGCCCCAAGTTGACGGAGCGGAAGATGGCCATCCCGTATCGGCCGGGGGGCCCAGGGCATCTAAATTTGTTATCAAAGTCTTACGATGAGCTTAGGCAATTTTTAAATGTGGCAGGCTAGAGTGGCGTCCGTGGTCTTGCGTTGTGTAGAGAGTCCAATGACCGAAATGATACGTCCCCGAGTAAAATATGTCATCGGCCCCGATGGCAGCCCCCTGACGATCGCGGATCTTCCGCCGCCCAATACGCGGCGCTGGGTGATCCGTCGGAAGGCAGAGGTTGTCGCGGCTGTTCGCGGTGGCCTGTTGAGCTTGGAAGAGGCTTGCGAGCGTTATACGCTCACCGTCGAAGAGTTTCTCTCCTGGCAATCGTCGATCAACAGCCACGGTCTCGCCGGCCTGCGCACCACGCGCATCCAGCAATATCGCCACTGATCGTACGCCATCATCGAGATTTATTTCGGGCCGGACGCATTTCCCATCAGGGAATGAAGAAGGCCCGAAATCATTGACGAGGCTGCGTAGCACCAAAGGCCCGGCTGCGTGAAGGCATCCGCCAACCCCGTTGTCTTCGCCGCCGCAATGACGATCGCCACCAGCAGCACGTCCATCATTGACCACTTGGACAGATGCGGCACGACGCGACGATAAAACAGGCTGCCGGCCCCGCCGCCGGCACCTGCCGCTTCCGCGGAGATCCCGACCATCTTCAGTAGCGGAAGCACGATCGAGACCAATGCGACGATCGCCGCCAGCAGCCTATCCCCGCCCTGCCAGAGCGAGACGACGATTTCGATGAGCGACGGGGTCTGATCGAAGAAATACAGCGTCTCGAAACGGACCAGCGGCAGGATGAGGCCGAGCGCCAGGAGGAATGGCGCGGCCACGAGCAGGACGGGGCGGATCATCGAAAGCGCCCTCATAGGCCCGAACCTCGCGCCGACCCGACATTTTTCATGAACACTCCGTCTCCTCCAGCCATGGCCTTGCCGGCTTGGCACGATCGCGTCGCCGTGTCACCGTCGCCGACGACAATATCCCCATCCCTCAGCGAGGAAAGACAATGGACATTCGAAACGAGGAAGGCGCATCCGGCGGCCGTTATGCGGCCGAGGTCGAGGGGCACGAGGCGGCGATGACCTATTCGCGCACCTCGGCGAAACTCGTCATCGTCGATCACACCGCCGTTCCCGATGCGCTACGCGGCAAGGGCGTCGGCCAGGCATTGGCGCTGCACGCAGTGGAGGCGGCCCGGGCCGGCGGCTGGAAGATCATCCCGCTCTGCCCATTCTTCAAGGCACAGGCGCAACGCCATCCGGAATGGCACGATGTCGTGAATTGATCTTTGCGGCTCAGACGGCTGCGATTTCCGGGTGGGTGATAGAGTGTAAAACGGCGAAACACCAAAAGCCATGTATGACGGACAGCGCGCCCGTCATACATGGCTTCTCAGTGGCGATCCCAGGGCGCCGCAGCCGGCGCCCGCCGTTTTTTTTACGCCCTTGCGCGGGCGCTGGTGTCACGTTCTTCCAGCGCCGTCGCCCTTGCATATTCCGCCTGCATCTCTTCGAGCGCCATTTCCAGCGACTCTTCCTGCATCTTCAGTTCCTTGATCGAAACCTGCAGGTTGTCGGCCCGCTGACGCGCGGCCTTGGCGAAGGTCGGATACGCAAAGTGATTCGGATCTGAGATTCCGGACTTCTTTTCCTCGACGACGATCTGGCTCTCCAGATCCTTCGTCATCCGTTCGAATTCGGACATCATCATCTGCAACTGCTGCAATTGACGTCGTTTTTCGTTCACCTGAAACTCTTTCAGGCGAACGAGACTCTCTCGCGACTTCATACGCATTACTCCCGTGATGCGAGACCCCGGCTCAACTTGAAACCGCCCTGCGCGCCGCTTTGACACGGTTTGCTAAAAAATTTCCTGCGATATTAACAAATACCTACCGCTGGTAACCTTTCGTTTACGGGCATCGTTAATGATAGGCCCGATGATTTAAGGGTCGGTAAATGCCGCGGCATTAAGTTCGAACCTTTTCATTGGCGAGTCGGATGAATCACTTAGCGCATTTTCCTAATGTTGAAGATGAAGAGCGCCATTTGAGATTCCTATTGGAAAACAGAGAAATGGAAAAAATATTTAATAAATTCGATACTCCTTGCCAGAGTGAATTAGAATTTGTTAACCATTTCGTGGCAGCTTCCAAATTACGTAGCGTGTTCGGTATCGTGTAGGGGGCCAGACCACCTTTCGGCGGCGGTAAAGGGGATAATTATGCGGGTACTACTCATCGAGGATGATAGCGCGACGGCGCAGAGCATCGAGTTGATGCTGAAATCAGAAAGTTTTAATGTCTACACCACCGATCTCGGTGAAGAAGGCGTCGATCTGGGCAAGCTGTATGATTATGATATCATCCTGCTGGATCTGAACCTGCCCGACATGTCCGGATATGAAGTGCTTCGCACGCTCCGGCTGTCCAAGGTCAAGACACCGATCCTCATTCTGTCGGGCATGGCCGGTATCGAAGACAAGGTTCGCGGCCTCGGCTTCGGCGCTGACGACTACATGACCAAGCCGTTCCACAAGGACGAGCTCGTTGCCCGCATCCACGCCATCGTCCGCCGCTCCAAGGGCCATGCCCAGTCAGTCATCATGACCGGCGAACTCATCGTCAACCTCGACGCCAAGACTGTCGAAGTCGGTGGCCAGCGCGTCCACCTGACGGGCAAGGAATACCAGATGCTGGAGCTGCTTTCGCTCCGCAAGGGCACCACCCTCACCAAGGAAATGTTCCTCAACCACCTTTACGGCGGCATGGACGAGCCGGAACTGAAGATTATCGACGTCTTCATCTGCAAGCTCCGCAAGAAGCTCGCCAACGCTGCTGGCGGCGCCAACTACATCGAGACCGTCTGGGGCCGCGGCTACGTTCTGCGCGAGCCGGATGGTGCCGAATACGCCGAAACCGCCTGATATTTCCGATCCCCCTTATCGGATAACGAAATCCCGCCCTTCCGGCGGGATTTTTCGTTTCTGCCTGGCAACGAGAAGAGGCCTTAATAAAAGAGATGTGAGGCTGGATAAGCGGTCGAACCTTCTCCGTTGCGATCAAGAAAACGGAGTGCGGGCGGCCGAACGTGCTTACGCGTTCGGCGAGGCTGCATGGAAAGGCGACCTGGCGTCAGGCAGCGATCGCGCGGTTTCCGAAAACGGCGGTCAGGATCTTGCGGTCGAACGGCTTCAGCAAGAAGTCGGTGGCGCCGGCCCGTTTGCCCGCCATCAGCTTCTTCAGATCCGCCTCGACGACGCAGTAATAGATCTTGACGTCTTTGCCGCCGTCCATGGCGCGGATGGCGGCGATGAGGTCGAGGGCGCCCTCCATGCCGGAATCGACGATCAAATATTCCGGCAGCTCCGTCTGGCAGCGCTGCAGCGCCTCGCCGGCGTTGGAGGCCTCGCTGACGAGAAAATCGAGTTCGGAGAGAATGCGCTTGCCGACCTTGCGGACGATATCCGAATTATCGGTGATCATGAACCTTTGCATGGGCGCTCCTTTGCCCCTCGCATTCGTCGCAGCAAGAGGCCTCTTACAACCCTGGAGAATAGGTCCATCAGGCTAACGAATCGTTACCGGACGGGCTAAGACACCCGTCCAATCTCGAAATCAGGCCGCCGCCGCGGCCACCGCCGTGAACACCAGTTCTTCGGCACTGGCGCTGTGATCAAGCGTCATTCCGCACTCCTGCGCCAGAAGCACAGTGTAATAGGGCTGGATCGAATGGGCGTCGATCGCTTCCTCGATCGTGCCGGTCGAGATCTCGACGAATTTCGGAGGCAGGCGCATCAGCTTGCCTTTGGCCGTGAGCTTGAACCTGGCATCGAACTCGGGATTCTCAAGCGTTACCTCGAGCACGCCGCCGCGCGGAATTGCCGAATAGGCAACGAGAAACAGGTTGAGCAGCAGCTTGACGCGATTCTTGGCGACGATGGCGCGCGGCCCGTTCCAGATGACCTCGGTTTTCTTCTCGGCGATGGCGAAATCCTTGGCCGCACGCTCGGCCTCGCCGGTATCGATCGAAGCGCCGACAGAACCCGAGGCACCAAAGGCGAGACGCGCGAATTTCAGACGGACGGAAGCGTTGAGCGCGCTGGTGCGGATCAGGTCCATCGCATCGGCGTCGGCACCCCCCTCATCCAGCAGCTCCAGCCCGTTATTGATCGCACCGACCGGTGAGATGACATCGTGGCAAACGCGGCTGCAAAGAAGCGCGGCCAGATCCGGGCCGGACAAGGTGAGATTGGGGTTCTTGGACATCATCGTCTCCTGAGGGGCGGCAAGTTCATCGCGCCCGGGAATATGCTTCATCAAAATTGCGCGAAGTTTGCGATCGTACTCGGTGCCATAATGACACCATATTTGGTAAACCGATTGTTAAGATCATCGGCGCAAAATGCACCAATCGCCGCGAGCGGTTGCCCGCTCCCAGCCAAACGACGAACGGATGACACCATGCGCCCTCGATTTCCGCACCGATTCATCGGCTTCTGCAGGTTGCTTTCGGCCCTCGTCTTTTCCTCGCTGATGGTCGTCGGGCCTGCCTCCGCCCAGGACAACGGCCAGTACACGATGCAGGAAATCGTCGATGCCGGCCACTCCTTCTTCGGCTCCGCCAGCGGCGGACTTGCCAAAGTCGTCGAGAGTGCCTTCCAGAAATACGGCCTGCCGAATGGCTACATCCTCGGACAGGAAGGCGGCGGCGCGTTCATCGCCGGCCTTACCTACGGCGAAGGCCAGCTGAACACCAAGAACGCCGGCGAACATAATCTCTACTGGCAGGGCCCCTCGCTCGGCCTCGATTACGGTGGCCAAGGCTCACGCGTGATGATGCTGGTCTACGACCTGCCCTCGGTAAACGGCATCTATGCCCGCTTCGGCGGCGTCAGCGGCTCGGCCTATGTTATCGCCGGCTTCGGCATGACCCTTCTCAAGAACAACGACGTGCTGGTCGTGCCGATCCGCACCGGCGTCGGCGCCCGCTTGGGTGTCAATGTCGGCTATCTCAAGATCACTCAGGCGCCGACCTGGAACCCCTTCTGAGACCGCAAAGCCGCCGGAAAGCGCCGCCGTTCGCATCGGCGGCCTTGCCCATATGCGTCATGCGTGCTTAATCATCGCGGCTGACCTCTTATCAACCTTCGAATCGATGGCCGCGCCGTGATCGAATACGCTCTCTTGTTCGGATTGGGCTTCCTGACCGCGGCCTTCCTGGTCTTTCTGGTCTCGCCCGCCGTTCACCGCCGTATCGTCTGGTATACAGAGAACCGCCTGAAGGCGACCATGCCGCTCAGCCCGCAGGAGGTTCGCGCCCAGAAGGATATGGTGCGCGCGCTCTATGCGGCCGAAAACGCCCGCACCACCCAGGACCTGCTGCGTGAGCGCGAGAAATCCCTGTCGCTCCAGCTTCGCCACGACGCGCTCGCCGTCGATGCCGGCAGGCTTGCCGCCGAGATCGGCGAATTGCAGGCCCAGATCGGCGAGATGCATGTCGAGGCCGCCGAGCAGCGCTCGCGTCTGCGCAAGGATGAGAATTATATTAGTCAGTTGAAGACCAATCTGCATATTGCCGAACAGTCCGCGGCCAACAAGGAGAGCGAACTGGCAACGATGCGGACGCGGCTGAGCAAGCTCGGTGAACAGACCGATGGGCTGAGGATCGATCTGGCCGCACGCGAAACCGAGGCGGAGAGCCTGAAATCCCGCGTCAACGCGCTACGCGACGAACGAGATACGTTGCGCCAGGACGTCAACCTGCTGCAGAAGCGCGCCAAGGATGCCGAACAGAAACTGACGCAACAGCAGCACATGGTGATCCGCCTGGAGGACAAGGCCGCGCGCGACAGCGCTTCCGCCGCCGAAAAGGAAGCCCTGGTCGCTCGCCGCCAGCAGGAGATCGCCAAGGTGAAGGAACAGTTGAAGGCCGCCAATGCCGAGATCCGCAAGGTCAATCGCGTGCTGCGCGACGCCGGCCTTGCCGGGATGGCCGCGGAGCTGCCGGCGGAATCGACGGCCGAAGACCCGGCAACATCCACGCCCGACACCGCCGTCGTCACGGCTGAGATCGGCGAAGATGTCCGCAAGCGCAGCGCCGCCCTTGCCGAACGCCTGCAGAATGCAAAGACGGTGACCGGACGCGATGGGGAGATCCGCGAGGAAATCGCCTCAATCGCCGCCAACATGGTGGCCCTGACCGCACTCAAGGAGGGGCCCTCCTCGCCGATCCGCACTCTTTTGCCGAATGCGGCGGAAAAGACCCCGAGTGATCGCGTCAGCCTTGCCGACAGGGCGGCCGCCATCATCGCCGATCCCCAGCGCTAACGCATACCGCCCGGAAGCGTGCCGCGGTTCCGGGATAACGACATGCATCAAAACAAAGGACCGAAGCGCCCCCGCACTTATGCGACGCGCTTTAGGATCACAATTCAGATCCGATCCATCGCCGACGCCATCGAAAACAGCGCAATGCCGGTTGCCGTCGCGGCGTTGAGACTGTCGAGATCCTCCGACTGCGGGATGCGGGCGCTCTGGAAGCGCGCCAGCAGCGCCTCCGGCAACCCCTCCCCCTCGGTGCCGATGACAAGCGCCATGCGTGCCGAGGCAGGAATAGCGCGGATATCGGTCTTGCCGTGCGGGGAAAGCGTCCAGATGGCAAAGCCGCGATCGGCAAGCGAGAGCAGCACATCCATCGCCTTGCCGCCGCGCCGGTGCGGAACGCTCAGCACCGAACCGACGGAGACACGCAGCGCCTTGCGGTAGAGCGGATCACAGCAGGTTTCGTCGAGCAGCACCGCATCCGCCCGGAAGGCGGCTGCATTGCGGAACATCGAACCGGCATTGTCATGATTGGAAATGCCGCAGCCGACGAGCACCAGCGCCCGTTCCGGCAGCGCCTCGAGAAGGGCCGCCTCTCCGCGATCTTCCCGCCGGCCGAGCGCCAGAACGCCGCGATGCAGATGGAATCCGACGACGCCGTCAAGCACATCGGCCTCGGCGACATAGACCGGCACATCGGCCGGCAGCCGCTCGAGGATGGGCATAACGCCGTCGACGCGGTTGCGCAGCAGCAGGATCTTCTCGGCGAAAAAGCCGCGGTCTTGCGCATGCGCCTCAGCGAGCATGCGCAGCACGACGGTGCCTTCGGCGATGAAGCGGTTTTCCCGGCCCGTCAGATCGCGCTCGCGAATATTGCGGAATTCGGCGATGCGCGGATCGTCGGCGCTGTCGATGGCGATCGGGACGGCGGCCATGCCGGCCTCAATTGCCCGCGACGCTGACGTCGGCGACGGTGCGGCCGGTCCTGAGGTCGAAGACCAGCGCCTTGCTCTTGCCCTCGGCCGTTTCGCCGTAAAACAGGATCTGCCCCGCCGAAAACGAGGTGGACTGTACCTTGAAGCCGAGCGGTAGGGAAACTGTCGCCGCAAGCGGCGCATCCGAAGGCACGCCGGCGGCGGAAACGGTCGCCGCCGTCTCCTTGGGTTCGCTGTGCATCGTCTTATAGACAACCGCGCCGAAGACCGCCATAAGGCTCACGAACATGATGGCGCCGGAAACGATCTGCAGGCGGACCATCTTGCGCCGGACACTTTCCATTGCCGGATCAAGGGGCTTCTCTTCCTGGTCGTCTGGCTCGATTGCTGTCATCTGTGCGTCCCGTTCTAAAAAAATACGTCGGAGAAGAAGCGTCTTGAGCGACCCCTTTAAACAAGCAGCCGGCAATAGAAAAGTCCTGACCGCCGATGAAACGGCCGAAGGCCGGCTCGACGCCTGGCTGACGGCACAGGTCGGCGAGGAATTTTCGCGCAGCCGCATCAAGACGCTGATCAAGGACGGCCAGGTTTCTCTGCGCGGCGAACCCGTCACCGATCCGCAGCGCAAGGTGCGCAACGGCGATAGTTTCGAGATCACCCTGCCCGAGCCGGAAGACCCGACGCCGCAGGGTGAGGATATCCCGCTCGATATTCTCCATGAGGATGAAGACCTCATCGTCATCTCCAAGCCTTCCGGTCTCGTCGTCCATCCCGGCTCCGGCAACTGGACGGGGACGCTGGTCAACGCGCTGATCCATCACTGCGGCGATACGCTCTCTGGCATTGGCGGCGTGCGCCGCCCGGGCATCGTCCACCGGCTCGACAAGGACACGACAGGGGTCATGGTGGTCGCCAAGAACGACATTGCCCATCGCCACCTCTCGCTCCAGTTTGCCGATCATGGCCGCACCATGCCGCTGGAGCGGGCCTATCAGGCGGTCGTCTGGGGCCGTCCTCGCTCACTGACGGGCACGGTCGATGCGCCGCTCGGCCGCGCTACCGGCGATCGCACACGCCGCGCGGTCAAGCGGCCCGACAGTCATGACGCCGACGAGGCGATCACGCATTATGAGGTGATCGAGCGCTTCCAGGAGAACCCGGACGCGACCGCGCTTGCTTCGCTGGTCGAGTGCCACCTCGAAACCGGCCGCACCCACCAGATCCGTGTGCATATGGCCCATATCGGCCATCCGCTGCTCGGCGACACGGTTTACGGCGCCGGCTTCAAGACCAAGGCCAACCGCCTGCCCGAAGAAATCCGCAAGGTCGTCAACAGTTTCAACCGCCAGGCGCTGCATGCTTTCATGCTGCAGTTCGAGCATCCCCGCACCGGCGAAATCATGCATTTCGAAGTGCCGCTGCCGGATGATATGGTGGAACTGGTCGAGGCATTGCGGGGATAGGGGCTCGTCTCCGCCCCCTCTCACAGCTGCGTGAGCGGCACCTTGAACCGCTGTTTTGCCACACTTATCTGTATATTGACTTAGTGCGGGCTCGCAGCAGAGCCGCACGTCCCGGTTTGCCATTTTTAACGCGAGGGCGCGTTTCCAACGGGAACCGGAATTCACTTTAGGAGGGTGCACTATGGCCCGAAATACCTTGCCGTCCATTACCGCCGGCGAAGCCGGTCTCAATCGTTACCTCGACGAAATCCGTAAGTTTCCGATGCTCGAGCCGCAGCAGGAATACATGCTCGCCAAGCGTTATGCCGAGCATGGCGATCGTGACGCCGCCCACAAGCTCGTCACCAGCCATCTTCGCCTTGTCGCAAAGATCGCGATGGGTTATCGCGGCTATGGGCTGCCGATCGGCGAAGTCGTTTCCGAGGGTAATGTCGGCCTGATGCAGGCCGTCAAGAAGTTCGATGCCGAGCGCGGCTTCCGCCTTGCCACCTACGCCATGTGGTGGATCAAGGCCTCGATCCAGGAATATATTCTGCGTTCGTGGTCGCTCGTGAAGATGGGCACGACCGCCAACCAGAAGCGCCTGTTCTTCAACCTGCGCCGGCTGAAAGGCCGCATCCAGGCGATCGATGACGGCGACCTGAAGCCGGAGCACGTCTCCGAAATCGCCACCAAGCTGAAGGTCTCGGAGGAGGAGGTCATTTCGATGAACCGCCGCCTGTCCGGCGACGCCTCGCTGAACGCGCCGATCAAGGCGGCCGAAGGCGACAGCGGCCAATGGCAGGATTGGCTGGTGGACGACCATGACAGCCAGGAAGACGTGCTGATCGAACAGGACGAACTCGACACCCGCCGGCGCATGCTGGCGAAAGCGATGAGCGTGCTGAACGAGCGCGAACGCCGTATCTTCGAGGCTCGCCGCCTCGCCGAGGATCCGGTGACGCTGGAAGACCTGTCGACAGAATTCGACATCAGCCGCGAACGCGTCCGTCAGATCGAGGTCCGCGCTTTCGAGAAGGTGCAGGACGCTGTCCGCAAGGAAGCCCAGGAACGCGCCAAGGCCGTCCGCGTCGTCGAAGCAACAGCATAAACCTGGCTTATGAGAAATTGAAAAGGCGGGTCCTTGCGGCCCGCCTTTCTGATTCTCTGCTGTTCGCAACCTCGGCACCCCGTCAAAGGTCGAGAGTTCGAATTACGGCCAGTCGTCACTGGCTCGTCGACACGTCCCCGAGCGCGGTCCATTCCTTGATGGCGGTATTGAAGGCATCCGTTCCCGTATTGCCCTTTTCCATCGTCAGCAGCGCGCGGCGGCCGTTGCGGTAGGTGACGGGGATATCGATCCAACTGCGGGTCGACATCAGGTCGAGATTGGCCTTGCGCGCATCGGGATAGTCGTTGAGCGCGATCATGTGGAAATCGTCGGTGATTTTGGCCGGAACCGCGATCAGCGCGTCGCCGCGGTCCTGCTCGGTGCGCTTCATCGAAATGCGCTGAACGCTGTCGATGCTGCCGCCTTCGAAATTCGGCGGCAGCGAGAAGACGATCTCGACGAGATGGCTTGCCGGCAGCGACGGATCGGAATTGCGTTTGAAGGTGACGAGAGCAGAGAGATTGCGCTCCGGCACGGTGACGTTGCCCTGCACCGTCGCCTCCTGCCGGCCGCCTTGGCCTGCTTCGTGCTGCACGCTCCAGACCACCGATCCTTCGATCGCCGTCGGCGAGCTTTGGCCGATGCGCTCCTCATAGAGGAACATCTTTTGCGACGAGCCGACGAGAGCGGTTTGCTGCGGCGATGCTGTCGGGCCGTTCGGCGTCGGCGTTTCGGCCGGTGCGACATCGCCCTGCGCGGTCGCCGCCGGCGGCGTGTCCGCTGCCGCGACATTCTGTTCGGCGACCGATTTTCCTTCCGCGGTCGGCGTTCCCGGCACCGTCGCCGGTCCGCTGTCGACCTCGGTCCCATCGGTCAGCAGCCGCTGGGTGAATTTCGAATTGGCCGCGGCGCCGTCATTGTTCATTGACGCCACCTGCGGGTTCTGGTTCGGCGGAGCCGGCGCCGCTGGCGTATTCTGCGCTCCCGGTGTGGTCGGCTGGGCCGGCGTCGCTGCGTTCGGCTCGGCAGGCGTTGCGGAGCCGGCAGGCGGCGTCGCCGCCTCGTTCCTGGTCGCCTGCGACGGTGCCGAACTGACGAGCCCGTCGACCATCGCCACCAGCGCCTCTCTGTTCATCCAGCCGGCATAGGCGCCGCCGCCGATCAAGAGAAGCGCGAAGATGAGGGTGATGACGGTGCCGATGCCGAAGCGTCGACGCTTCGGCTCCATCCGGAAATTCTTGCCCTGCAGCTTGGAAGCGACCATCTGGTCGATATCCATCGCCGGATTGGTGTCATCGTCGTCGGCCGCGACAGAGCCGCGGCGGTCGTAGCCGCGTAGCGCCTTCGCCTCGCGCCAGTCCTCGCTCGGCGCGCCGCCTGCGGGGGCCGGCTTGCCGTTATGCACTTCCGCGAAGATATCGACATCGTCGAAATGCGAGGCGACCGGCGCCGCCTTTTTGTTGTTGTCTCCCTCGATCGGCGGCAGATCATCGAAGACTGCGGTCTCCCAGGAGAAACTTTCCTTGGCCGCCGGCATGACGGCCGCAGGTGCGACTTTTTCGAGGCTCGATATCACCTCCTCGAAGGCGCGCGCCGAGGTATCCGGGGTGGTCGGCGCCGTCTGCGAATACTGCCGGAGCTCCTCTTCCGTCCATTCGGTCTCCGCATCCTTCGGCGCCGGAGCCGGAGTCTCGGCGGCGGGCTCGGTCCAGACTGGATCGAAATGCGCTGCGGCATCAGCCTGCAGCGGCTCCTCGCGGCTATGCTCAACGAATTCCTCCGGACGATCGAACTCAGCGACGACCGGCTCTACCAGCCGATGGGCAGCATGGTCCAGGCCGCGCGCGACGCGTTGCGACGAGTCGATAGGCTCGTAGGCCTTCTCGGCAGCCGGCTCCTCGCTTTCCACCGTCGCCGGTTCGGCCGCGAGTTCTTCTGCCTCTGCGGGAGGCTGCTCGTCGGGATGATATTCGCCGGCTTCCTCGTGGCGATGGTCGGCAGGCGGTCCCCAGCGCTCATCATCTGCAGGCCAAGCCTCGGCAGCGATGTCGCGTCGCTCACCGGAATGCCATTCCTCGGCCGGCCCTTCCTCTTCATGCGAGGGATGCCAGTATGTTTCGGCAGGAGCCGGTGTCTCTGCCTGCGCGGGAGCAGTGGCCTCGGCCGCAACGGACGTGGGGAGGCTGGGTGCTTCTTCGGAGAGAGGCTCCTCGTCCGCGAACTCTTCCTGGGGCTCCCGCGGCGCGGCAGCTTCTACGTGATCCGGCTCGGCGGCGGCCTCAACCGCCTGCGGTTCCGCAGAGGCTTCGTCGACCGGCTCTTCGACGGTCGTCTCCGGTGCAGGCGCCGGTTCGCCTTCGTCGTGGACCGCTTGTTCTTCGGCGAATTCCGGCGCGACGGCGGCGGCAACCGGCTCATCGAGCGGCAGCGCCTCGGCGTGTTCGCCTTCCACTTCGCGGATGGCGGCCTCGAGCTTTTCGAGCTGGCGTTGCAGCATGGCTTCCGGCGGACGCGGCTTCATGTTCTCGAGCTGCCGCTGCACTGCGCCGCGGGCACGTTCGTAGACCTTCACCCGCATCTCTGGGGTATTTTCAGCCAGGCCGTCGACGGCCCGCCGAATAACTGCAATAAAATCCGCCATCAGTACTTTCTCAAGAAGTCCGGCACCCTACCGAACCATCCTCCATAGTGACCCGTGAGCTTAGTCCTCAAACGGATCGGTCACAAGTATCGTGTCATCCCGCTCCGGGCTGGTGGAAAGGAGCGCGACCGGCGCGCCGATCAGCTCTTCGACCTGGCGAACATATTTGATCGCCTGTGCCGGCAGGTCCGCCCAACTGCGGGCACCGACGGTCGATTCCTTCCACCCTTCCAGCGTGATATAGACCGGTTCGACCCTAGCTTGCGCTCCCTGGCTTGCGGGAAGATGATCAATCTGTTCACCGTCGAGCATGTAACCGACGCAAATCTTCAATTCCTCAAGGCCGTCGAGCACGTCGAGCTTGGTGAGCGCGATGCCCGTGATGCCGTTGGTGGCAATCGACTGGCGCACGAGGGCGGCGTCGAACCAGCCACAGCGCCGCTTGCGCCCGGTTACCACGCCGAACTCATGGCCTTTTTCGCCAAGGAACTCACCGATGGCATCCTTCAGCTCCGTCGGGAACGGGCCTTCGCCGACGCGCGTCGTATAGGCTTTGGTGATGCCGAGGATATAGCCGAGCGAGCCCGGCCCCATGCCGGAACCGGCGGCGGCCTGGCCGGCCACGGTGTTCGATGAGGTCACGAAAGGATAGGTGCCGTGGTCGATGTCGAGCAGGCTGCCCTGCGCGCCTTCGAAGAGGATGCGGGAGCCCTTGCGGCGCTCCTTGTCGAGGAAGAGCCAGACGGTGTCACGGAACGGCAGCACCCGATCGGCGATCGAGGTCAGTTCGTCCATGATCGTCTGGTGGCTGACTTCGGCGACACCGAGGCCGCGGCGAAGCGCATTGTGGTGCGTGAGAATACGGTCGACCTTGCCGGCAAGGCTGTCGAGATCGGCAAGATCCATCACCCGGATGGCGCGGCGGCCGACCTTGTCTTCATAGGCAGGGCCGATGCCGCGGCGTGTCGTGCCGATCTTGGTGCCGCTGTTCGAGGCCGCATCCTCGCGCATCGCGTCCAGCTCGCGGTGCAGCGACAGAATGAGCGTCGCATTGTCGGCGATACGCAGATTGTCCGGCGTCACCGTCACGCCCTGGGCTTCCAGCCGGCCGATCTCGGCGATCAGCGCATGCGGATCGACGACCACGCCGTTGCCGATCACCGCCATTTTGCCCGGGCGCACGACGCCGGAGGGCAGCAGCGACAGCTTGTAGCTGGTGCCGTCGATGACGAGCGTATGGCCGGCATTATGTCCGCCCTGATAGCGCACAACGATATCCGCGCGCTCCGAAAGCCAGTCGACAATCTTGCCCTTGCCTTCGTCACCCCATTGCGAACCGACCACGACTACGTTCGTCATCCAACTCTTCCTGTTACCGGCGGAAAACCGCGCACCTGCTCAAACCCGCGCATCTATAAAGCTTTGTTTTTGGGAAAGCGACCCTGTTGTCACAGGTGATTGGGCTTTTTACGTGACAAATCAGCAGCCGGCAGGCTATTGCCCGTCACAAAACGCCGCTCGGCGGTCGCGGAAAGACGGGAAAAGCGCTCTTGCAAGCCACGGCCTACATCTGCCTCGTTATCGCCACCCTCTGCTGGGGCGGCAACTCCGTCGCCGGCAAGCTCGCAGTCGGCCATATCAGCCCGATGATGCTGACCTTTCTGCGCTGGTTCATCGCCGTGGCCCTGATCGCCTTGATTTCGGTGCCGCAGCTCAAAAGAGACTGGCCGGTGGCCCGGAAGAACCTGCCGCTGCTCTTCTTCTACGGCGTCATCGGCTACACGCTTTTCAACGCCATGCTTTATTCGGCCGTGCAATATACGACGGCGATCAATGTCGCCATCGAGCAGGCCGGCATCCCGATGCTGATCTTCCTGTTGAATTTCATGTTCTTCCGCACCGGCATCTCGCTGGCGCAATGTCTCGGCTTCGGCATGACGCTGATCGGCGTCGCACTGACCGCCGCTCACGGCGACCTAGCAACACTGCTGCAACTAAGCCTCAACCGCGGCGACGGGCTGATGCTGATCGCCATTGCCGCCTATTCGGTCTACACCATCTTCCTGCGCTGGAAGCCGCCCGTCGACTGGCGCACGCTGATGGCGTTCCCCGCGCTCGGCGCCATGCTGACCTCGGCGCCGCTGCTCCTTTGGGAAGCCGGGCGGGGTGCCGCGCTGTGGCCGGATCAGGCCGGCTGGGTCATCACGTTCTACACGGCGACCTTCCCGTCGCTGCTGGCGCAGATCCTCTATATCAAGGGTGTCGAGGCGATCGGCGCCAATCGCGCCGGCCTGTTCATCAATCTCGTGCCGGTATTCGGAACTTTGCTTTCCGTCGCCCTGATCGGCGAGGCGCTGCAGTCCTTCCACATTGTCGCGCTGGCACTGACCTTAGGCGGCATCGCGATCGCCGAAAAAGGCCGGCCGAAAGCTTCGGCTCCGACCGTTCCAGCCTCACCTGTGGATTAGAGCCTTTCCTGGTTAGATTGAAGCATTCTGTTGGCGCAAACGGAGTCGGATGGTCGACCGGCTGGTGCGCGTCGTAGCCCAGCTCTACGGCCAAGCCGGCCGGTCGATCAGCCGCCCGTTTCAGCCAACCCTCCCGCAGATTTGCCAGGCAAATCTGCAAGACTTGGGAATCGCCGGACGCACTTATCGCTTCGCCACGGCGAAGCGGTGCGGCCGGTGGGCCGGGCATCTCTCCGCCAGGATCAGAGGCGATCGGCTCGAGCGTACCAACGGGCATGCCCTTCGCCAATCGCCTCTGCCCTGACGAAAACCGGCTCCGGCCGAATGCTTCAATCTAACCAGGAAAGGCTCTAACCAAGCTCCAGCGTCGTCACGCCGAAGACGTGCTTCAGCGGGGTGGCCGGCGCCGGGCCGCGATACATGCGCGTCGTCTCGAACACCGGTCGAAGGCCGAGGCCCTCGGCGAGTGCCACCGCCTCGTGGTTCTCCGTGGGGATATCGATGAAGAGAGCAGCCCCTTTCGCTTCGGGGATCAATTCGGCAAGCAGCGCTGCGGCGCTGTCGGCATCGTTGGCAAAGAGCGGCCCGATCTTGTAACCCTCGTAGCAGCGGCGGATCGTGCCGTAACCGCGGATCTTGCCGCTCTTGCGCACCACAGCCGAGCGGCGGCCCTTGCGAGCGGTGCACCAGGCGGCAAGGAAGGCATCCCGCGGCTGCGGAAAGATCGCCGAATCAAAACGCTGCAGGCCTGCGAGGCGCGAATCCATGACCGGGTGCGCGGCAAGCGCCGAGACAGGCAAGGTGGTGGCGACGCCGCCGTAGCGAATGGTGGAATAGGCGGGTTCGAAGCCGGCCTTGCGGTAGTTGTCCTGTTGTGCTGCGACGCCGTCGAGGCCGATCGTGCGGTCCCCCGCGCTTGATATGCCCGTCTCCCAGATCGCCTTGCCGTAACCCTTGCCCCGGAAATCGGGATGGACGATGTAGAGGCCCAGAAAGGCGAAACTCTCACCGTATTTGACGACCGAGATCGAGCCGACGGGGACTTCACCGACTGCGCCGACGAAAAATCCCGACGGATCGGCCTCAAGAAATGCAAGCGAATCGTCGAGGCCCGGGTTCCAGCCCTCCTGACGCGCCCATTCGAGCACGAGTTCCAGTTCGCCGGGCCGCATGGAACGAACGGCAAATTCCGAATTCATGCGACTTTCCCAGATTGAATGTCCCGCAAGTCCATCCCGGCAACGGCAAAGCAATTGTCAGGTCCCCAGTTCCCCGATTGCAGCTGCGAATGATGGAAAGTCGCGCTCATGATCTTGACCACGCGTATAATCATTTTTCGATGCAATGCAGAAAGCTTGGTTTCCGCATTAGCATGAAACAATGCCGATGCAAGCTCAAGAAAATTACTTGCGCCAATTATCTCTCCACGACCGCGAAAGCCTGCCGGCGGTCCCCACCGACGGATCACCGGGCCGTTCCGCCGACCGCCGCCTTCTGCTTTTCGATCCCGTTCGCCATAGGTGAGAAAAGACGAGCCGTCTCGGCCGCCGGTGCGGGATAACCAAACGCGTAACCCTGCAGGCCATCGCAGCCAAGCTGCGCCAGCACGACGGCATGCGCTTCGGTCTCGATGCCCTCGGCGATCACCTCGACGTCGAGCGCCTTGGCGATTTCCACGATCGAACCCACCACGCGCCGCTGCTCGGCGGAGCTGACGACTTCGGCGATGAGCTGCCGGTCGATCTTCAGCCGCTTTGGCCGCAGCTTGACGAGACCGATGAGCGAGGCATGGCCGGATCCGAAATCATCGATCTCGATGTCGATACCCATTTGTTTGATATCGCCGATATGATCCAGCAGTTTTTCGTCGCTGTCGTCGAGAAAAATCGTCTCGACCAGTTCGAAGACGATCACGTCGGGCGGAATGTCGAGTTTCCTCAGCTTGCCGAGCAACGTCGGATCGGCAAGGCGCGACGCCGAGATGTTGACGGCGATGCGCGGAACCGCAAATCCCTGCAACAGCCAGAACAGCCGGTCTTCAAGAACGTTTTTCAGGATCGCCGCATCGATCTCCGCCGCAAGCCCATGCTCGTCGGCGATCTTTAGGAATATCCCCGGGGCGAGCACGCCCTTCTCCGGGTGTTTCCAGCGCGCCAGGGCCTCGAAGCCAATGACTTCCCGCGTCCGGGCATCGAGCTGCACCTGATAATAGGGAACGATCTCGCCGCGCTCCAACCCGAGCTTCAGCTCTTCGGCGAGGCGACGCTTGGCGCGCAGATCTTCCTGCAATTGCCGCGTGAAGAATTCGACGCGATTGCGCCCGAGCTTCTTGGCCTGGTAGAGCGCCAGATCGGATTCGGCAAGCAGGTTGCGCGCCCGCCGATCGCCGCTCCAGGAAACGCCGATCGAGGCGCCGGATTGCAGCATCTCCTGACCGAAGCGGATCTTCTTCCGCAGCCGGCGCTGAAGGTCGTCGGTAATCAGCTTCAATTCGGCGAGATCGCTGAAATTAACCAGCACAATGACGAATTCGTCGCCGCCGACGCGGGCGACCATGCCATTTGCGGGAATGGCGGCGGTGATGCGAAGGGCTGCGGCCCTCAGAACCGCGTCGCCTGCGGCATGACCGTGACTGTCGTTGATCTGCTTGAACTGGTCGAGGTCGAGATGCAGGACGCCAAGCGTCGTGATGCTCCTGTCGGCCGGCAGCTCGGCGAGCCGCTTGTCGAGAAGGCGCCGGTTCGGCAAGCCGGTGAGATAGTCGTGATCGGCGACATGCTCAATGCGCGCATTGCTTTCCTCGAGCGCCAGCGCCCTCGCCTCGGCCACCATCTTCTGGCCGGCGAGTTCAGCGTTGAGCAGGACGTCGGCGGTGACATCCCATTCGGCGCCGATGAAGGAGGGCAGCCCCTCCGCATCCACGTAGAAATGTGCGCGTGACCGCAGATGGCGGATTTCGCCGCTCGGCAGCACGATCCGAAATTGCGAATTATAGGCGCCTCGGGTGGCGATCGCCTGGTCGAAGTCGTATTCGGCTTGCTCGCGGTCGTCGGGATGGATCGCATTCGACCATAACCATGCCGGCACTTCCCGGCATGTCTCGCCGGTCTCGTAGAGACGGTGCATCTGCGCATCCCACAAGATCTCGCTCGTTGCGATGCTGTGCTCCCAGACACCGATCCGGGATGCATCGAGAGCGAGTTCGAGCCGGCGCAGAAGATCCTGAAACTCTTGTTCGGATCGCGTGGGTCTATTTTCTGGCAACGCGGTCTCAGCCTTAGAAGCTTCCATAATCGCAATATGGTCTCAGGCCGGCATTAATGAAGCCTTGTTGCGATGATCGAACTAGTCACTAGGTGAACTGTCCGTTACGATTTTCCCTTTTTGGATCAAAGGACTTGCAGTCCGTAACACAGTCAAGATCAGTGGTTGTGCCGTGGCGGTTTTTTGGCAATCCCGCGGAATTCCGCCGCCCCTTCCAGAACCGCGCCGTCTGACAGTTGCGTGACCGAGCGCCGGTAGATCTGCTGCCACGGCGTCGCATCCGGGGGCACCGGCGGAATACCGTCGCCCTTGCGCCGTTCGATCTCGGTCTCGTCGACCAGCATGTCGCAACGCCCATGGTTGAAGTCGATGCGAATGATATCGCCGCTGCGAAGCCAGGCAAGGCCGCCGCCGGCCGCACTCTCCGGCGAGGCGTTGAGGATTGAGGGGCTGTCGGCCGTGCCCGACTGGCGGCCGTCCCCGATCGTCGGCAGGCTGCTGATGCCGCGCTTCAGAAGATGGTCGGGCGGCTGCATGTTGACGACCTCTGCCGAACCCGGCCAGCCGAGCGGCCCGGCGCCGCGGATGACCAGAATGGTATTCTCGTCGATGTCGAGATCGGGATCGTTGATGCGCTTGTGATAATCTTCCGACCCGTCGAAAACGACCGCCTTGCCTTCGAAGACGCCCTCCCGCCCGGGCTCCTGAAGGTAGCGCCGGCGAAAATCCTCAGAGACCACGCTCATCTTCATGATGGCGAAATCGAAGAGATTGCCCTTGAGAACGAGGAAGCCGGCCCGCTCCTTCAGCGGCTCGCCGAATGGCCGGATAACCTCGCGGTCGCTGGCTTCCTTACCCTGCAAGTTCTCGGCCATCGTCCTGCCCGTCACCGTATCACAGTCGCCATCCAGTTTTCCGGCCTGCAGCAATTCCCACATGATCGCCGGCGTACCACCGGCGCGGTGGTAACGTTCGCCGAGATAGGCGCCGGCCGGCTGGACGTTCGCCAGCAGCGGGATGTCGAAGCCGTGCACCTGCCAATCATCGGGATGAAGCTCGACGCCGGCATGCTTGGCCATCGCCGCCAGATGCGGCTGCGCATTGGTCGAACCGCCGATCGCCGAATTGGTACGGATGGCATTGAGGAAGGCCGCGCGCGTCAAGATATCCGACGGCTTCAGATCCTCGAAGACGATCTCGACGGCGCGCCGCCCGGTGCGGTAGGCCATCTGCCCGCGCTCGCGGTAGGCAGCCGGAATGGCGCCGCATCCGGTCAGCGACAGGCCGAGCGCCTCGGCAAGGGCGTTCATCGTCGAAGCCGTGCCCATCGTGTTGCAGTGGCCGACGGAGGGGGCAGAATCGAGCGCCGCCTGCAGGAATTCCTCCCGGTCGATCTCACCTGCCGCATATTTCCGCCGCATCCGCCAGATCACCGTGCCGGAACCGGCCAGCTCTCCCTCGTGCCAGCCGTCGAGCATCGGCCCGCCGGAGAGCACGATCGCCGGAATATCGACCGTCGACGCCGCCATGATCGCGGACGGCGTGGTCTTGTCGCAGCCGGTCGTCAGCACGACGCCGTCGAGCGGATAGCCATAGAGGATTTCAACGAGGCCGAGATAGGCGAGATTGCGGTCAAGTGCCGCCGTCGGGCGCTTGCAGTTCTCGAAGATCGGATGTGTCGGAAATTCGATCGGAATGCCCCCGGCATCGCGAATGCCGTCACGGACGCGCTTGGCAAGTTCGACATGCACCCTGTTGCACGGCGTAAGATCGCTGCCGCTTTGGGCAATCCCGATGATCGGCTTGCCGGAGCGCAGCTCTTCCGGCGTGATCCCGTAATTCATGAAACGCTCCAGATAGAGCGCCGCCATGTCGATATGATCTGGATTGTCGAACCAATCCTGCGAACGCAGGCGCCGCTTCGGAGACTGGCTGTCGGTCACCTCTTGCCTCCGGGCAGAGCATTCTTCTCTTCGAGGTGCAGGAGCAGGCCGCTATGATCCTTTTCGCCATTGCCGTTTGCGACGAATTCGCCGAATTCGGCGTGTACCGCCGCAGTCAGGGGCAGCGTCAGCGACAGGGCATTGGCCGTCTCCATGGCGGCGTTCAGATCCTTCAGCTGGTTGCTGGACGAACCGCCTGGAGTAAACTGCCGATCGACCATGCGTTTCCCGTGGAGGTCAAGGATACGGCTCTCGGCAAAGCCGCCGCGAATGGCGTCGCGGAAGGCCGCCGGCGAGCCGCCGCCGGCGGCAATCAGCATCATCGCTTCGGCGACGGCGCCGATCGTCACCGCGACGATCTGCTGGTTGGCGAGCTTGGCAAGCTGGCCCGCCCCGCTTGGACCGACGCGGGTAACGCGCCCCATCGGCGCAAAGATATCTGCAAGTGCGTCGATCACACCTTTCTCGCCGCCCGCCATGATGGCGAGCGTACCGGCGTCGGCCCCGACGACGCCGCCGGAAACCGGCGCATCGACATGAGCGATGCCGCGCTCAGCAAGCCTGGCAGCATGGTCGCGGGCAAAATGCGGGGCGATCGAACTCATATCGATAACGGTGGCCGCTGAGGTCATCGCATCGGCCGCTCCGCGGTCGAACAGCACGTCCTTCACCGCTTCGGCATTGGTCAGCATGGTGATGACGACGTCGGCGCCCGAAACAGCATCCGCGGGTGTCTCTGCACAGATCGCGCCGTCTCCCGCCAGAGCCTCGGCTTTGCTGCGATCGCGATTCCAGACGGTGACGGCAAAACCCGCGCCCAGCAGCCGGCGAGCCATCGGCGCGCCCATCAGCCCGGTGCCGAGAAAGGCGATCCGCCTGCCGTCATGACCTCTGCTCGAACCTGTCATTCAGTCCTCCCAACTGTTGTTCGTCTTTGATAACCCCCTCACCCATCGTTGCAACCGTTTTGATGACGCATCGGCTCGAAAACGATACGGGCGAGAACCGAAGTTCCCGCCCGATTTACTCGACAAAGGAAGGTTGAATTCCGTTATTCCGCCGCGAGCCGGATGACCTCCGCCTCTTCGTCCTTGTGTTCGTCCGGCTTGTGTTGGACGAGCGGACGGTTGCCCGTCAGCCGGCGCAGCAGCACGTAGAAGACAGGCGTCATGAAGATGCCGAAGAAAGTCACGCCGATCATGCCCGAGAACACCGCGACACCCATGGCCGCGCGCATCTCCGCGCCGGCGCCTGTGGAGACGACGAGCGGCACAACACCCATGATGAAGGCGAGCGAGGTCATCAGGATCGGGCGAAGACGAAGGCGGCTGGCCTCGATCGCGGCCTCCCGCGGCGTCCTGCCCTCGAACTCCAGTTCGCGGGCGAATTCCACGATCAGGATCGCGTTCTTCGCCGATAGTCCGACAAGCACCACAAGACCGATCTGGGTGAAGATGTTGTTATCTCCACCGGTGAGCCAGACGCCTGTGAGCGCAGCCAGCACACCCATCGGCACGATCATGATGATCGCAAGCGGCAGCGTCAGACTTTCATACTGGGCGGCCAGCACCAGGAAGACGAGCAACAGTGCTAGCGGGAAGACGACGACGCTCGAATTACCGGCAAGGATCTGCTGATAGGTCAGATCCGTCCATTCGAAGTCGATGCCTGCCGGCAGGGTCTCGTGAAGGATCTTTTCGATCGCCGCCTGTGCCTGGCCGGACGAGAAGCCCGGCGCCGGACCGCCGTTGATATCGGCAGCGAGGAAGCCGTTGTAGCGGTTCGCACGCTCGGGACCGGTGCTCGGCTCTACCTTCAGCAGGGCCGAAAGCGGGATCATCTGACCCGATGCCGAACGGACTTTCAGCTGGCCGATATCTTCCGGCTGGGCGCGGAATTTCGCATCGGCCTGCACCCGGACGCTGTAGGTGCGGCCGAAGGCGTTGAAGTCGTTCACATAGAGCGAACCGAGATAGATCTGCAGCGTCTGGAAGACGTCGGTGACGGAAACCCCGAGCTGCTCGGCCTTGGCGCGGTCGAGATCGGCATAGAGCTGCGGCACGTTGATCTGGAAGCTGGAGAACAGCCCGGCAAGCTCAGGCGTCTGATAGGCCTTGGCAAGCACCGCCTTGGTTGCCTCGTCCAGCGCCTGATTGCCCAAGCCGGCGCGGTCCTCGATCTGCAGCTTGAATCCGCCCGTCGTGCCGAGGCCGTTGACCGGCGGGGGCGGGAACATGGCGATGAAGGCATCCTGGATGGCTGCGAATTTCTGGTTCAGCGCCATGGCGATGGCCCCGCCCGAAAGATCCGGCGTCTTGCGCTCCTCGAAGTCCTTCAGCGTCACGAAGACGATGCCGGCATTCGACGAGTTGGTGAAGCCGTTAATCGACAGACCAGGGAAGGCGATCGCATTGGCAACGCCCGGCTGGGCGAGCGCAATATCGGTCATGCGCTTGATTACATCTTCCGTGCGGTCGAGGCTTGCGGCATCCGGCAGTTGGGCGAAGCCGATCAGGTACTGCTTGTCCTGAGACGGCACGAAGCCGCCGGGGACCGTGCTGAACAGACTGTAGGTCGCACCGACCAGCGCCAGATAGATCACCATGACAATGCTCTTACGCGACAGCAATCCGCCGACGCCCTTGCCGTAGGCATTC
This sequence comes from Rhizobium sp. 268, assembly GCF_036571585.1. Taxonomy (NCBI): domain Bacteria; kingdom Pseudomonadati; phylum Pseudomonadota; class Alphaproteobacteria; order Hyphomicrobiales; family Rhizobiaceae; genus Rhizobium; species Rhizobium sp. 268. The sequence continues at coordinate 257,981 of NZ_JAPPSO010000011.1, forward strand.
GAGCCGGCGCCGAAGACCCGGTTGAAGCCGCGGAAGAACCAGCCAAAGATGGCATCCATGAACCGCGTCAGCCAGTCTTTCGGCTGATGATGACCCTTCAGCAGAAGGGCTGCCAGCGCCGGCGACAGGGTGAGCGAGTTGAAGGCCGAGATGACGGTCGAGATCGCGATCGTCAGTGCGAACTGGCGATAGAACTGACCGGACAGGCCGGAGATGAAGGCGAGCGGCACGAAGACCGCGACGAGGACCAGCGCGATCGCGACGATCGGACCGGAGACTTCCTTCATCGCCTTGTAGGTGGCCGCCCGCGGCGACAGCCCCTGTTCGATATTGCGCTCGACGTTCTCGACCACGACGATCGCGTCGTCGACGACGATACCGATCGCCAGCACCAGCCCGAACAGGCTGAGCGCGTTGATCGAGAAGCCGAAGACGTACATCACCGCGAAGGTGCCGATGATCGATACCGGAACCGCGATCAGCGGAATGATCGAGGCGCGCCACGTCTGCAGGAACAGGATGACGACGAGAACAACGAGCGCGATGGCTTCGAGCAGCGTGTCGATGACCTTCTCGATCGAGGCACGCACGAATTTCGTCGTATCGTAGACGATCTCGTATTTGACGCCCTCGGGCATGGCGAGCTGCAGCTGATCCATAGTGGCGTGCACATTGTCGGCGATTTCGATCGCATTCGAACCGGGCGCTTGAAGCACGGCAACGGCGACGGCCGGCTTGCCGTCGAGCAGCGAGCGCAGCGTATAGTCTGCGGCGCCGAGCTCGATGCGGGCAACGTCGCGAAGGCGGGTAATCTCGCCACTGGCGCCCGTCTTGACGATGATATTGCCGAACTCCTCAGGCGTGCGCAGGCGGCCCTGGGCATTGACGTTGAGCTGCAGATCTACACCCGGCTGGCTCGGCGATGCGCCGATGATGCCGGCCGCGGCCTGGACGTTCTGGGAACTGATGGCGTTGCTGATGTCGCTGGCGGCGAGATCATGCTCAGCAGCCTTCTGGGGGTCGATCCAGACACGCATCGAATAGTCGCCGGCGCCAAAGACCTGCACCTGACCGACGCCGGCGATGCGGGCAAGCCGATCCTTGATATTCAGCGTCGCATAGTTGCGGAGATAGGTAATGTCGTGATTGTCGCCGTCGGAGACGAGGTTGACGACCATGATGAAGTTAGGCGAACTCTTGACCGTCGTGATCCCGAGCGAGCGGACTTCCGCCGGCAGCCGTGGTTCGGCCTGAGAAACGCGGTTCTGCACCAGCTGCTGCGCCTTGTCGGGGTCGGTGCCGAGCTTGAAGGTGACGGTCACGTTGAGCACGCCGTCCGACGTCGCCTGGCTGGACATGTAGAGCATGCCCTCGACACCGTTGATCTGCTCTTCGAGCGGTGTGGCCACCGTTTCGGCGATGACCGAGGGGTTGGCGCCGGGATAGGTGGCGCGCACAACGATCGACGGCGGCACGACCTCCGGATATTCGGAAATCGGCAGCGCCCTGAGGCCGATCAGGCCGGCAACCACGATGAGGACCGAAAGAACGCCGGCAAAGACCGGTCGGTCGACAAAGAATCTGGAGATGTTCATATCAAAGCCCTCTCCGGGGTGAACATGGATGCAACGTCCCTCTCCGGCGGTTGGAGCCGCCGGCGGGTCATTTATTTCGGGTATTGGCCCTCCCCCGCGAGGGAGAGCGAAGACTTATTGAGCGGTCGCGACCTTCTCTTCCATCTGCGGTATGACGACCGCGCCCGGACGAATGCGCTGCAGACCGTTGACGACGATCTTTTCGCCGGCGTTCAGGCCGCTTTCGACTACCCGCTGGCCGTCGGAAAGCGTGCCGAGCTGGACCTGCCGGTAGGCAACCTTGTTTTCGGCATCGACGACGAAGACGAATTTCTTGTCCTGGTCGGTGCCGACGGCGCGGTCGCTGATGACGATCTTGTTCTCGGCCTTCGGCTGGCCCATGCGCACCCGCACGAACTGGCCGGGGATGAGGCGACCGCCCGGATTGTCGAAGACGGCGCGTACGCCGATCGTGCCGCTTGCCGCATCGACCTCATTGTCGATCAGCTGCAGCTTGCCTTTGATCGGCGTCCCGCTGTCGGCCAGCGTGCCGACCTCGACCGGGATCTGCTCGACCGGCGGCAGGGCGCTATCGGTCTGCGGAAGCTCGGCAAGCGCGCGTGTCACCATTTCTTCGCTGGCGTTGAAGCTCGCATAGATCGGATCGACCGACACCAGCGTCGTCAGCGCCGGCGAGGCCGAGCCGGCGGCAACCAGGTTACCGGCGGTCACCTCGATCTTGCCAATGCGGCCGGAAACCGGTGCCCGCACCTCGGTATAATCGAGATCGAGCTGGGCCGACTGCAATGCGGCCTGCGCCGAACGCAGCCCCGCCTGCGCCTCGGCCAGCGTGCTGTGGCGCTGATCGAGATCGCTCTGGGAGATGGTGCGGTTGTCGGAAAGCCTGCGGCCGCGATCGAGCTCGGTCTGCGCCAGGCTGACTTTGGCTTCGGCCGAAGCAACCTGGCCCTCAGCCTGCGCCACGTTCGCCTGATAGGGAGCCGGGTCGATGGTGAAGAGCAGGTCGCCCTGCTTGACCAGGGCTCCTTCCCGGAAGGCCACGGACAGGATGGCGCCGGCGACGCGGGAACGAACCTGGACACGGTCGACCGCTTCGAGACGGCCGGAGAAACTCTCCCAGGCCGTTACGTCGCGCGCCGCGACGACGGCAACCGTCACCGGCACGGCAGGCGGCTGCGCCGGAGCGGAAGCAGCCGTGGCGGTTGTGCTCATCGGCAATTCGAAAAACAATGCGGCGCCTGAAACGGACGCAACAAGGCCCATGCCGGCGCCCACCAGGGCCCAGCGCTTACTTCTGGACGTCATCAGTACTCTCCTTGCGGCCCAAAGCCGCTGAAATATCAGATCATCTTCAATGCAATTGCGGTTGGTCGCTTACGTCCTGAAGGAAGCTTCCGAAATGACGGCTGACGTGTTCCTGCCAGTCGGGCACTCCTTCGGATTTCCCACCATAAAGCGAGGGCCAGCCCGTCCCGGCGGGAAGGACATGCTGGCGCACACCGACGCCGGCCTTTTTCAGGCGGGCACCGTAACCAAGTGTTTCGTCGTGCAGAGGGTCGTCCTCGGCGGTAAAGATCAGTGCCGGCGCGACGCCTGAAAGACGCGAACAGAGGCAAGGCGCCGCATAAGGGTGGCAGCCACCACCGCTCAAGTAATGGCTCCAGCCCTCCGTCCAGCGCTGGCGCATGCCGATCGCCTCGGCCTTGCGGATCGAGGAGGTGCCCATGAAGGGATCGAGCAGCGGCGAAATCAGCACCTGGCCGTCGAGCGCATCCGGCATCTGGTCTCGCGCCTTCAGCGCCACGCCGGCGGCGACATTGCCGCCCGCCTCTTCGCCGGCGACGAAGAGCAGCGACTTACGGTCGCCGAGACCGGCGGCGCGCTTGTTGGCGAGATAGCTGAGAACGGAGAAGGAAACTTCCAGCGCCTTCGGGAAGAGATTGCCGGACAGACTGCTATAATCGACGGCAGCGACGATGGCGCCGGCCTTCGCGAGGCTAATTGCCACCGGCCGGTCGACATTCGTCTCGCTGTCGAGAAAAGCGCCGCCATGCAGGTAAAGCACGATGGGCGGACCCTTGCCGTAATCGGCGCCCTGGTAGATGCGTGCGGAAACGGGGCCGATGGCCACCTTATCCAGCATCATATCTTTCCATGCCACCGTCATGTTCCGGTCTCTTTTGCGTCGGCCACAAGCAGGCAACGCCTGCCGCTTGCATTTTGTACAAAAAAGATATTGTTATTCCATTCAGGGAATAAGAAGCGATATCGCGATTACACTGTTCCAGATCTCGAACAATGGTGCAACGCAAACTGCGGATTTCAAACCGATGGATCAGCTCTCGGCAATGCGCGTCTTCATCCGCGTGGTGGAGACGGGCAATTTCACCCGCGCCGCCGACATGCTCGCCATGCCCAAGGCGACGGTCACCAATCTCATCCAGGGCCTGGAGGCGCATCTGCGCACCAAGCTTTTGAATCGCACGACTCGCCGGGTGATGGTGACCACGGACGGCGCGCTTTATTACGAACGCGCCGCCCAGATCATTTCGGAATTGGAGGAACTCGACGGTAGCCTCTCCAATTCGCAAAGCCTGCCGAGCGGGCGGCTGCGCGTCGAAATGGCCGGTGCTTTCGCCGATTGGATCGTCGTTCCCGCACTCTGCGATTTTTATCAGCGCTATCCCGATATCCGCATCGACCTCGGCGTCGGCGACCGCACCGTCGATTATCTTGCGGAAAATGTCGACTGCGCGCTGCGGGCCGGCACGCCGACCGACCAGTCGCTGATCGCCCGACGTGTCTCCGAAGTCGAGATGATCACCTGTGCTTCGCCGACCTACATCCAGAAGTTCGGCATGCCCGAGCGGCCGGAGGATCTGGAGGCCGATCATTACTCGGTCAACTATTTCCGCGCCCAGAACAACCGAACACTGCCTTTCGAATTTCGTCGGCACAACGAGGTGATCGAGACCAGTCCGCGTTACATCGCCTCGGTCAACGACAGCCGTACCTATCTGACAGCTGCGCTGACGGGTCTCGGCATCGCGCAGGTGCCGATCTTCATGGCGCGTGAGCCAATGGCAAGGGGCGAACTCGTCCGCGTGCTGCCGGATTGGCGTCGCGATCCGCTACCGCTTTACGTCGTCTACCCCCCGAACCGCCATCTCAGCAACAAGGTTCGCGTCTTCGTCGACTGGCTGGTGAAGCTTCTGGTCGAGGCGAAATTGAACGACGTCTGAGCGTTAAGACAAATACGGCCCGGAAGGCAGGGGAAACCTTCGACGGGCCGCAATGTACAACTTTGAACATCAAGCCTGTCGCACCATAGCAAGGGCGCAGCAGGCTTTGGAGGCCGGAAGAGAGCGGCAGGGAATTCCACTCTCTCGCGATAAAACAGATATACGCACTCCCCGCACGATTGTAAGGAAAAATTCCGCAATCACGTTCACAGAATTGCGATAACGGGTTGGCTCCCATGTTCCCGCGCCAGCGGCGGGCGGGATTTCAATTCCTGGCAGCCGGCTTCAGCAGGTCCCCGAGGCCGATGCGGCGGAACAATTCCGCCCGGACACGGTCGGCGATGCCGTTGACGATCTCCGCGCCGTCCTCGGATGGATCGATATGGACGCGGAACGGCCTCGTACCGAACGGCTTGCCGACGACATCGACGATGGCGACGGCTACCGTGCCGGCATCGGCGTCAGCAGGTTCGAGTGCTGCCAGGCCCTGCAGCGCCTGTTCCGGCACACCCTTGTAGGGTCCTTCATTATATTCGGCGGCGCGGGCGGTATCATCCGGCGAACCGGAATGGGCGAAGTGGTTGGTGCCCCTGGTGAAGGCGCCGGGCACGATGATCGAGGTCTCGATGCCCCAGCGGGTAAGCTCGCTGGCATAGGAGACGGCAAGTGAATCCATCGCCGCTTTGGCGGCGAAATAGGGCGAGAGGTAGGGAGGCGTGCCGCCGCGGCTGCTCGACGACGATACCCAGACCAGCAGGCCTGTACCCTGCTTGCGCAGATAGGGGAGTGCCGCGCGGTTGACGCGCTGGGTGGAAAGCACGTTGATGTCGAAGAGTTCGGCGAACTGTTCCGGCGTGAAGGCTTCGGCCGGGCCGAAGGACATATGGCCGGCATTGTGGATGATGACATCGAGGCGGCCCTCATCGGCGATAATCCGGGCGATACCGGATACAACCGAGGCGTCGGAGGCGACATCGAGTTCGACCGAGCGCAGATCGACGTTATTGTCCCTGGCGAATTCAGCCGCGTCGGCGACGGCCGGAGCGTTGCGGCCTTCCGTTGCGCGCATGCCGGCATAGACGGTATGGCCGGCCTTGGCGAGGGCGCGGGCGGTAAGAGCGCCGAAACCGCTGGAAGCGCCGGTGATGATAATGACTTGCTTGCTCATGATCCTATTCCTTCTGGGATTGGGGTTTGGTTGAAGTGGAAGCTTGAGATTGGCGGCGGCATCGAGACAGCCGCCAGCCCTTCATCAGATCACGCCGCCATTGGCGCGCAGCGTCTGGCCGTTGATCCAGCCGCCATCCGGACCGGCAAGAAAGGCAACCGCAGCGGCGATGTCTTCAGGTGTGCCGAGGCGTTCCAGCGGGTTCATCTTCGCCATGCGGGCGATCAGTTCGTCCGACTTGCCGTTGAGGAAGAGGTCGGTGGCCACAGGGCCAGGTGCGATGGCGTTGACCGTGATGTTGCGGCCCCGCATCTCCTTGGCCATGATCGCCGTCAATGTTTCCACGGCAGCCTTGGTGGCAGCGTAAACGCCATAGGTTTCGAGCTTCAGGCCGACGACCGACGTCGAGAAGTTAACGACCCGGCCGCCGTCACGCAGCCGCTTGGCGGCTTCTCGCAGCGTATTGAAGGTGCCCTTCAGATTGACGCCGATCTGCCGATCGAAATTGGCGTCATCGGCCTCGGCAAGCGAAGAGAGCATCATGATGCCGGCATTGTTGATAAGCACATCGACGCCGCCGAAAGCGGCTTCCGCGGCATCGAACATGCGGCGGACGGCTTCGGCGTCGCTGACATCGGCTTTCGCCGTCAGCGCCTTGCCGCCGGCCTGCTCGATCTCCTGGACCAATTCCTCGGCCGGAGCGGCATTGCCGGAATAGTTGATGACGACGGTGAAACCGTCCTTGGCGAGGCGTCGGGCGACTGCCGCTCCAATGCCGCGGGAAGCACCGGTGACCAGTGCCACCTTGCCGTTTTCTTTGGAAGCCATTGTCCTTCTCCTTCATCATGCGCCGCAGCGCGTTTTCAATGAGGAGAAGATGCACCTGTTCATTCTGCGGATAATCAGGCATTATCCGGCATCACTATCCGGGAATTACGAACAACTAGATGGACAGATTTGATGCCATGCGCGTGTTTTGCCGCGTCGTGGAACGCCGCAGCTTCACGCTTGCCGCCGAAGACACCGGCCTGCCGCGCTCGACCGTCACCGATGCGATAAAGCAGCTCGAAGCCCGCCTCGGCGTGCGTCTGCTCCAGCGCACGACACGCCATGTCAGCCCGACGCTCGACGGCGAAGCCTATTACCAGCGCTGCCTGTCGATCCTTGCCGATATCGAAGATGCCGAAGGCGCTTTCGCCGGCGCCAAGCCGAAGGGCCTGCTGCGCGTCGATGTGCACGGCACGCTCGCCCGGCATTTCGTGCTGCCGAGCCTGCCGTCTTTTCTAGAGACCTATCCCGAGATCGAATTCTACATGAGCGAGGGCGACCGGCTGGTCGATCTGGTGCGCGAAGGCATCGATTGCGTGCTGCGCGTCGGCACGCCGCAAGACAGCGACATGGTCGCCCGGCGCGTTGCCCTGCTCGATGAGGTGACACTCGCCTCTCCTGAATATATCGCCACCCATGGCCCGCCGCAGCACCCTGACCGGCTTGACGGCCATCGCATGGTTGGCTTCCGCTCCAGCAGCACCGGCAGTCTGTTGCCGCTCGAATTCATCGTCGACGGCACGGTGCGTGACATCTCCATTCCCGCCACCGTCGCGGTCAATGCCGCCGAAAGCTATATTTCAGCGGCGAGGATGGGCCTCGGCATGATCCAGATTCCGCGCTATCACGCCGAAAAGGACCTTGCCGCGGGCACGCTGGTCCGCGTGCTGCAGGATTTTCCGCTGACCCCCACGCCGGTTTCCCTGCTCTACCCCCGCAACCGCCAGCTTTCGCCGCGCGTGCGCGTCTTCATCGACTGGCTGGTAAAGGTCTTCGCTCGACAAAATTCCGAAAACGCGCTTCACTAAAATGCGCCTTGCTAATATGAGCGCCCGCGGAGAACGGCCATGGCACTCAACGATATCACCGTCTACCAGACGGAAGACGGCTTCGTCGTCGAATTCGGCGGCGAAGGCGAAGACAGCATTGCCGTGACGCTGCGCAGCACGCCTGAGCTGACGTCGGAAAACGCCGTCCTGCGTGCCAAGGCCCTGCTTGCCGCAGCGATCGAACCTGCCCATGGCGACGGCGCGCGCAGCAAGGACCCCGCTTTGCTCGAGGAAGAGCTGGAGGAGGGCCTGGAAGACTCCTTCCCAGCGAGCGACCCGGTCTCGGTCACATCATCCTCGATCCCGATGCGCGATCCGAGCGCCGGCCGCTGACCCCTGTCGCGCAAACAGATGAAACGGTTTTGGGATGACGATAGGCGCGTTGAATGTTATCTGCGTCTGATATGACCGATGGTGGAACGATATCAGGTGGGATCGGCACCGGCACGCTCACCGGCGAAAGCCTCAGGAAGTTTTTCGAGCGCGATGCGATCACCGTCTCTCGCGACCTGCTCGGCTGCCATCTGACCGTGGACGGCGTCGGCGGACGCATCACCGAGACCGAAGCATATTTCCCCGATGACGAGGCTTCGCACAGCTTCCGCGGCCCGACCAAGCGCAACCTCGCCATGTACGGCAAGCCGGGCAACGTCTATATCTACCGCATCTACGGCATGTACTGGTGCCTGAATTTCGTCTGCCATCCGGGCTCGGCTGCACTCATCCGCGCCCTGGAGCCAGAAACGGGAATTCCTGTGATGATCGAGCGGCGCGGCACCGATATGCTGACGTCGCTCTGCAGTGGTCCCGGCAAGCTCTGCCAGGCACTCGGCATCGATATCGAGATCAATGACAGGCTGCTCGATCGCCCGCCCTATGCGATCACGCCGTCCGCACCGGTGCCGATCGTCTCGGGAAAACGCATCGGCATCACCAAAAATGCCGAAGCACTATGGCGCTTCGGCATTCAGGGATCGCGTTATCTCAGCAAGCCGTTCCGCTAGAGCATGATGCCGAAAAGCGTGACGCAGTTTTCCGTCCAGAAGTGCGGCAACGCCTGGAGTTCATTCCATCACGGCGCTGTGGTCGACGGCAGGTGCTGCCTTCGGTTTGCGTAGCAATAGCACCAGCGGGATGACTGCAAGCGACATCAGCATCAGCAGCTTGAAATCGTCCATATAGGCAATGATCGTCGCTTGCAGGGTGATGACCTCGTTGAGCGAGGCGCGGCCGGCCGCAGTCACCGGGCTGAGCCCCTGCGCAGCCACCGCATTGAAAGCGTGATTGAACGGCGTCACATAGGCCGCGATCGATTCATGATTGCTCTGCGTGTTCTCGACGATCAGCGCCGAGACGATCGAGATGCCGACCGCCGAGCCGATGTTTCGCGACAAGTTGTAGAGACCGGTGCCGTCGCCGCGCATATGGGGGGGCAGCGTGGAAAAAGCGATCGTAGTCAGCGGCACGAACAGAAAGCCGAGACCGGCGCCCTGGATGAAGCCGACCGAGACGATCGTCCATTGCGAGACGTCGGGTGTCCAGCCGGTCATGTCATACATCGCCCATGCGGTGAGCCCGAGGCCCAGCGCCAGCAAGGCGCGCGTATCGACCTTGCCGACCAGCCGCCCGACGATGAACATGCAGAGCATGGTGCCGAGCCCGCGCGGCCCCATGACGATGCCGGCGGTAATGACGGGATAGCCCATCAGCGTCTGCAGATAGGGCGTCATCAGCGCCAGCGAGGCGAGATAGGTAATACCGATCACGAAGATGAAGACCATGCTGATCGAAAAATTTTGGTCGAGGAACAGCTTCGGATTGACGAAGGGTTTCTCCGCCGTCAGCGTATGCACCAGAAGCAGATAGAAGGCGGCGGCGCAGATGATCGCTTCCAGCATGATCTCACCGGAGGAGAACCAGTCGAGTTGCTCACCGCGGTCGAGGAAGAGCTGCAGCGAGGCGATGAACAGGCTCATCATCCCGAAACCGAACCAGTCCAGCTTGGCGAGCACATCCCTCTTCGTCTCCGAAACGAAGACGACGATACCGGCAAAGGCAAGCGCGCCGATAGGCACGTTGATGTAGAACACCCAGCGCCAGCTGATATTGTCGGTCAGCCAGCCACCGATGACGGGCCCGAGGACCGGTCCGACCATGACCGAGACGCCGAAGAGGGCCATGGCCGAGCCGCGCTCCTCGACCGTATAGATATCGAGGAGGATGCCCTGGGAAAGCGGCACCAGCGATGCGCCGAACAGCCCTTGCAGCAGGCGGAAGGCGACGATCTGATTGAGCGATTGCGCCAGGCCGCAGAGAACGGAGGCCGCCACGAAGCCGGCGATGGCAACGAGCAGCACGCGCTTGCGGCCGAACTTGGCGGCGAGGAAGCCCGACGGCGGCGTCATGATTGCCGCCGCGACGATATAGGAAGTCAGCACCCAGTTGATCTGGTCGGCAGAGGCCGACACGCTGCCCTGGATATAGGGCAGCGCGACGTTGGCGATCGTCGTGTCCAGCGCCTGCATGATGACGGCGAGAATGACGCAGGCCGTGATCGCACCGCGATTGGCAACCGGGCTCGCCGGAGAAGCAGAAGCGTTACTCATCATCCTTGCCCTGAGGCCGACCCAGAAGCTTGTTGACGAAGTCGGGCAGGCCGCGGGCATGGCCGGTCTCGACATCGACCACCGTGCTCATGCCGACGCGCAGCGGCGGCTTGCCTTCGCTGTCCTCGATGCTGACGCGCATCGGAATGCGCTGGACGACCTTCACCCAGTTGCCCGTAGTGTTTTGCGCCGGCAGCAGCGAGAAGCTGGAGCCGGAGGCCGGGCTGATGCTCTCGACCTTGCCCTTCCACATCACGCCCGGGTAGGTGTCGACATAGATTTCGGCCGTCTGGCCTGATTTGACATAGGTGAGCTCGGTTTCCTTCGGGCTGGCGGCGATCCAAAGGTGATCGGTGGCGACAAGCGAGAAGGCCTGCTGCGAAGCCTGCAGGTAGGAGCCGACCTGCAGCGCGTTGACATTGGTGACGATACCGTCGAACGGCGCCTTGACGACGCTGTGGTCGAGTTCGCGCTGGGCGTTGTCGACATTCGACTTGGCCTGCAAGTAGAGCGGGTTCTCCTCGATCGGCTGGTCGGCCGAGCCGCCGAGCTGGGCAAGCGTGGTTGCAGCTTCCGCCTTGGCGACGGCAACCTTCTGCTGCGCGGCTTCGAGATTGTGCTTGGCCTCGTCATAGGCCGACTGCGTCGCGCTGCCATTGTTGACGAGGTTCTGCTGCCGGTCGAACTGATCCTGGTAATAGGGCAGGTCGGCTTGCGCCTGCGTGATCTCGGCCAGCGACTGCTGATAGCTGGCCTTGAGGTTCATGATCTGGTTGCGCTGCACGCCGAGCTGCGCCTTGGCGCCATCGAGCGCGATCTTGAAGGAATCGGCCCTGAGGCTGAAGAGCACCTGCCCTGCCTTGACCGCCTCGTTCTCATGCACGTCGATCTTTTCGACGATGCCTGAGACATCGGTGGTGAGCCCGACCATATCGGCCTGGAGATAGGCGTTGTCGGTCGACATCACCTGGCCGCCATTGACGTAATAATAGCCGCCGACGACGAGCGCGACCGGCAGCAGGGCGAACAGGATCGGCCGCGTGAGACTGCGCCGGCGGCGGACCTTGTTGCCGCCAGGCGCAGCCACGGCAGCAGCCGGCGCTGAATTGGATGGAGGCGCTTCGGCTACCGTTTCCTGCTGTTTGGCTTGGTTTTCTTCGACAGGTGTCTTGGCATTGGCGTCGGCAACGACGCGGAGGGGGGATTGATCAGCCATCGTTCGTCTCATTCTCGTCGACCGGGCTCCGGCATGCCTGAACCAGGTTCGTCTTCATTACGGATAGGATGTGGAAAAGCTGCTCGCGCTGCTCGGCCGTAATGCTTTGCAACGCTTCTGCGCGGGTGGTGTCGCCAAGCTCGCGCATTTCGGCGAGCAGCGGGTGCGCCTCGTCGCGCATGTAGAGCAGCCAGATCCGCCGATCGGTCGGGTGCTGGCGGCGCTCGATCAGCCCACGTTCGGCGAGCTTGTCGAGGATGCGCACCAGCGTGATCGGCTCGACCTCGAGGATTTCGGCAAGGCCGCCTTGATGGATGCCTTCGTTATTCGAGAGATAGGCAAGCGTCTGCCATTGCGACCGGGTCAGCCCAAGGCACTTCGCACGTTGCTCGAACCGCTTGCGCAGCAGCCGTGCGACGTCGTGGAGAAGGAAGCCGAGGGTCGGAGTAGCGCTCATGAAGACCTGCGATCATTAATTTATAAGCATACTTATAATATCGGTAGATATATTGAGCATGCCGAGCGCGCAAGGGCACGGTCGCAGGATTTCGCAAGCGCAGCCAAAATGCCGCAGCTGCGACCGGAAGGCTCGCAATTCGCCACTCTTGTCCGTGCAAGACTTCCGTCCAGTGGCGGCAGCCCGGCTTCAGCCCTAGTTTCGGGCAGACATCGCCTCCGCCGGAGGTGCGCAGGAGGGTTCGATGGCGTTCTTCGAAAGCATGCTGACGCTGTTGCTGGTGGCGATCGTCTTCCTGCAATTCTCCAGGAAATTCCGCATCCCTTATCCAACCATGCTGGCGATCGCCGGCATCATCGTCGCCGCCGTCCCCTGGGCACCCGAGGTCGCGATCGATCCTCAGCTGGCGCTGGCGCTGCTGATCGCGCCGGTGCTTTTCGACGCCGCCTATGACCTGCCGCCGCGAACGTTGCGACGCAACTGGCTGCCGCTCTTCTCGCTCGCCGCCATCGCCGTGGTCCTGACAACCGCTGCCGTTGCCACCGTCAGCGTGACCATGGCCGGCCTGCCGCTCGCCGCAGCCGTCGCACTCGGCGCTATCGTCGCACCACCGGATGCGGCGGCGGCGACCGCCATGCTCGACCGTTTCGACCTGCCGCGCCAGACCTATGTGATCCTGAAAGGCGAGAGCCTTCTCAACGATGCCGTCGCGCTCCTGATCTTCAGCGCCGCGGTGGCGGCCGCCGCAAGCCCCGCCTTCTTCACCGGCGCCCTGGCGGAGCTGGCGCTCGCCGTGCCAGGCGGCCTCATCCTCGGTTATCTCCTTGGCCGTCTGTACATGGTGATCGGGTTGAAGCTCGCCGGCACGCTCGGCGGCACCCTGCTCGAATTCGTCGCCACCTTCGGCACCTGGATCATCGCCGAGCGGCTGCACCTTTCGGCGATTCTCGCCATCGTCGTCTATGCGATGGTGATCGCCCGCTACATGCCCGAGCGCCAGACCGCCCGCCACCGCATTCATTCCTATTCGGTCTGGGAAGCCGCGGTCTTCCTGCTCAACGTGCTCGCCTTCCTGCTGATGGGCCTGCAGGTCCGCCAGATCGTCCTCGACCTCGATCCCGGCCGGCTGAATTTCGCAATCACCCTGGCCGCCGCGGTCTTCGTCACTGTCATCGGCGTGCGCCTGGCCTGGGTGCTCCTCTATAACCGCGTGATCACCTTCCTCGCCGAGCGCGGCTACACCAGACAGGCCGTTCCCACCTTTGCGACCAGCCTGCTTGCCGGCTGGTGCGGCATGCGCGGCCTCGTGACGCTGGCGACTGCACTCGCGCTGCCGATCGACTTCCCCGATCGCGACATCATTCTGCTCAGTGCGCTGGCCGTCGTTCTCGGCACCCTCATCGTCCAGGGCCTGACGCTCGGACCGCTGATCAGCGTCCTGAAATTCGAGCCGGACACCTCGCTCGACCGCAACCTCACCAGAGCCCGGGTCGCGTTGATCGATGCGGCACTGGCCGAACTTGCCGGCGGCGAGGGTAAATCCACGCGCATCCTGCGCGACGTCTACACCTCCGAGCGCGAGATCACCGCCGACGGGAAACATCCACGCGAAGTCAGCAGCCTCGATAAGCAGCGCCGCAGCGTCATTGCCGCCAAACGCCGCAAACTGGCAGCGATGCGCCGCGCCGACGAGATCGACGACGATGTCTTTCACATGCTGGAACAGGAGCTCGACTGGGCCGAACTCGCCGTCCTGCCGCCCGGCCGCGACGAGATCGTCGAGAGCTGACGCCATCCATGAAGTTTTGATGGATTTCGCAATCCCGGCCAATTGGCATTTGCTATTTTTCGCCGCTGCCGTTTATATCCGGTTCCACAAGTTACGATTTTTCCGATGTGCATTGCGTGCCGGCCTTCCCTCCTATGGATTGAACGCCGGGGGAAATCGCGGGGGCCACGCCTTCGTTCAAAGCAGCAAAACATGAAATAACATCACCTTATCTTAGGTTCGGCGGCAGTCTATCGGCCGTCGCGATTGGAGGGACCGGTATGACTTACGTGCTTCGACGGATATTGATGCTCGGCTGCATCACCACGTTCATGCCCCTGGCCGCCATGGCACAGGGCGCACCGTCCGCCCCTCCTCCCGTCACCGTTGCCAAGCCGGTCGTTCGCGATGTCGTCGACAGCGACGAGTTCATTGGCCGCTTCGAGCCGGTCGACGAAGTCTCCGTTCGCTCGCGTGTCGGTGGATACTTGCAGGAAATCCATTTCCAGGACGGCGCATTGGTCAAGCAGGGTGACCTGCTGTTCGTCATCGACCAGAGGCCGTTCGTCACCGCTCTTAGCCAGGCGAAGGCGACGCTCGAAGCGTCGCAATCCGCTCTGGTCTTTGCCGATGCGCAGTTTAAGCGCGCACAATCGCTCACCGCGAGCGGCAGCCAGGCGGCGCAGACGCTGGACGATCGCCGCCGTGAGTTCGATTCGGCCGAGGCCAATGTCCGCGGTGCGCAGGCCGCCGCCGATCGCGCTTCTCTCGACATGGAATATACCGAGATCAAAGCGCCGCTCAGCGGCCGCATCGACCGCCGGCTGATCTCGGCCGGCAACCTTGTGCAGACTGACCAGACCGTGCTGACCACCATCGTATCGCTCGACCCGATCGATTTCTATTTCGACGTCGATGAGCGCCGCCTGCTGAATTTCGCCGACACGGCGCGCAAAATGGGTAAGGAACTTCAGCAGGGCGGCGGCGGATTGGATGTATCCGTCACCATCTCGGATCCTTCTGCCAAGCCATTCAAGGGGAAACTCGACTTCGCTGAGAACCGGGTCGACAATGAGAGCGGCACCATTCGTCTGCGCGCCCGCTTCCCCAACCCCGATCTCGTCCTTCAGCCCGGACTCTTCGGCCGCATTCAGGTTGAAGCCTCCAACACATACCAGGCCATTCTCGTCCCGGACGAAGCAATCGGCTCGGACCAGAATGAACGCGTCGTCTATGTGGTTGACGCGCAAGGAAAGGTTTCGACCAAGCCCGTGAGGCCCGGCCCGCGGCTCTACGGCTATCGTGTGATCCGCGAGGGCCTCGACGGCACCGAGACGATCATCGTCAACGGCCTGATGCGCGCCCGCCCGGGATCGACGATCACGCCTCAGATGACCAAACTGCCGCAGGAGCGCCAGGACACCCCGCCTGAAGCCGCCAATGCGGAGAACGGACAATGAGATTTGCGCACTTCTTCGTCGACCGGCCGATCTTTGCGGCCGTCATCTCGATTCTCTTTCTCGTCGTCGGCGGCATCGCATATACGCAATTGCCGGTCTCCCAATATCCGGAGATCGCGCCACCGACCATCGTCGTGCGCACCTCCTATCCCGGCGCCGATCCGCAGACGATCGCCGACACCGTTTCGACCCCACTCGAACAGCAGATCAACGGCGTCGAAGACATGCTTTACATGTCGTCCTATTCCAGCGCCGACGGCGCCATGTCGCTGACGATCACCTTCAAGCTCGGCACCGATCTCGATAAGGTCCAGGTGCTTGTCCAGAACCGTGTTTCGATCGCGCTGCCTCGCCTTCCGGAAGAGGTGCAGCGGCTCGGCGTCACCACCGACAAGAGTTCTCCGGACCTGATGATGGTGGTGCACTTGCTGTCGCCGTCGCACCGCTATGACCAGCTTTACGTCTCGAACTACGCCCGCAACCGCATCCGCGACGTCCTCGTTCGCCTTGACGGCGTCGGCGACGTGCAGCTCTTCGGCGAGCGCCAGTATTCGATGCGCATCTGGCTCGATCCGGAAAAGCTCTCGGCCTACGGCATGACCTCGGACGACGTCGTCTCCGCCTTGCGGGACCAGAACGTCCAGGTCTCCGGCGGCAAGATCGGCGCGCCGCCTGTCACCGGCAAGAACGCCTTCGAATATACGGTGCGAACGGACGGACGCTTCTCCGACGTCCGCGAGTTCCGCTACGTCATCGTCAAATCGACGGGCGCCGGCCGGCTCGTGCAGTTGCAGGATGTCGCCCGTATCGAACTCGGCGCCCAGGACTACGTCACCAACAGCTACCTCAACAACGACCCGGCGGTCGCCCTTGGCATTTTCGCCCGGCCGGGAACCAATGCACTGGATACGGCCCATCAGGTCCAGACATTGATGAAGGATATCTCCCAGAATTTCCCCGAGGGGCTGGAATATCGCATCGTCTACGACACGACCGAATTCATCTCGGATTCGATTAGCGAGGTCTATAGAACCATCGCCGAGGCCGCCATCCTGGTGGCGATCGTCGTTCTCGTCTTTCTGCAATCCTGGCGAACCGCGATCATACCGATCGTCGCCATTCCGGTCTCGCTGATCGGCACCTTCGCCATCCTGCTGGCGTTCGGCTTCTCGCTCAACATGCTCACTCTGTTCGGGCTGGTACTGGCGATCGGTATCGTCGTCGACGATGCGATCGTGGTCGTGGAAAATGTCGAGCGCAATCTGGCGCGCGGCATGACACCGAAGCAAGCTTCCCATGTGACGATGGACGAAGTCGGAACCGCCGTCATCGCCATCTCGCTGGTGCTGATCGCGGTGTTCGTGCCGACAGCCTTCATTCCCGGCATATCGGGCCAGTTCTACAGGCAGTTCGCCGTGACGATCTCGGTCACCACCGCGATATCGGCGTTGAATTCGCTAACACTGTCGCCCGCCCTCGCCGGCATATTGCTGAAAACCCACGACCACGAAACCCGGCGCGCGAATATCGCCGCACGGTTTGGCAGAGGTCTCGCGGACGGTTTCAATCGCGGCTTCGACAGGATGAGTTCCGGCTATTCATGGATCGTCCGGCATCTGGTCCGTAGTTGGGTCGGATTGACAGCCGCGATGATTGCCTTCGTCTGCCTGCTCGGAGCAACCTGGTACATGGGCACGCGCGTTCCCGCGGGCTTCATCCCGACCATGGACCAGGGTTACGCGATCGTCGTCATACAGCTTCCAGACGGCGCCTCGCTGGCGCGTACCGACGCCGTCGTCAAACAGGTGGGTGATATCGCCCGGACCGTGCCGGGTGTCGGCAACGCCGTGCAATTTGCCGGCTTCAGCGGGGCAACGTTCACCAATGCCTCGAATTCGGGCGTCGTCTTCGTGCCGTTCAAATCCTTTGCCGAACGTGAGGAAGGCGGAGAAAACGCCAACAAGATCATCGGCGAGCTTTACGGCAAACTGCAAAGCATCCAGGAAGCCTTCATCATTGCCATCCCGCCGCCGTCCGTGCGTGGCGTCGGCAACTCCGGCGGCTTCAAGATGCAGATTTCCGATCTTGAAAACGCCGACATGACGCGCGTGCTCGGCCTCGCCCGCCAGATGATGGGTGCCGCGGCCACCACCGAGGGGCTGACCGGCGTCTTTACGACATTCTCCGATGCAAGCCCGCAATACTTCCTGGCGATCGACCGTGACAAGGCACGCTTTCTGAATGTGCCGATCCCCAATATCTTCAACGCGCTTTCCATCAATCTGGGCGTCGCTTACGTCAATGATTTCAATGCGTTCGGCCGCGTCTACCAGGTTCGCGCGCAGGCCGACCGGCAATATCGCATGGACAGGGAAGACATCCTCGCCCTGAAGGTTCGATCGGCGACCGGCGCGCTGGTTCCGCTTGGAACGTTAATGGATATCCAGGATGCCAGCGGCCCGGCACTTGTCCAACGCTACAACATGTACGTCTCGGTGCCGCTTCAGGGCAATCCGACGCCTGGCACATCGACGGGCGACGCCATCGCAAAGATGGAAGCGCTGGCAGCGAAGATCCTGCCGCAGGG
Organism: Rhizobium sp. 268; assembly: GCF_036571585.1. Lineage (NCBI taxonomy): Bacteria > Pseudomonadati > Pseudomonadota > Alphaproteobacteria > Hyphomicrobiales > Rhizobiaceae > Rhizobium > Rhizobium sp. 268. The sequence goes on from NZ_JAPPSO010000011.1 coordinate 275,957, forward strand.
GACAACCTTCGAATGGACGGAACTCGCCTATCAGGAAACCCATACCGGCAACACCGCCGTCTACATCTTCGCCCTCTCAGTCGTCTTCGTCTTCCTGGCGCTGGCGGCACAATATGAAAGCTGGGTTCTGCCGCTCGCGATCATTCTCATCGTGCCGCTTGCGGTGCTCGCGGCGCTGATCGGGGTCTCGCTGAGGGGAATGGACAACAACGTCCTGACCCAGATCGGCCTGATCGTGCTGATCGGTCTTGCGGCCAAGAACGCCATTCTGATTGTCGAGTTTGCCAGGCAGGCGGAAGACGAGGGCAAGTCGCCAGTGGAAGCGGCCATCGAGGCCAGCCATCTTCGCCTGCGCCCGATCCTGATGACGGCATTCGCCTTCATCTTCGGCGTTCTACCGCTTGCCATCGCGACCGGCCCCGGCGCGGAAATGCGCCAGTCGCTCGGCACCGCCGTCTTTTCGGGAATGCTTGGCGTGACGATCTTCGGCCTGTTCCTGACGCCGGTCTTCTACGTCGTGCTGCGCGGCTGGCGCCGCAAGCAGCCGGCGGAAAAAACGGTGGAGGCCGTCCCGGTTGAAAGCGAAACGGTCTGATCCGCTCCGGCGGGAGGCCGAGAAGGCGGAAGTCAGGTGGAAAACAGATGCACCTGACCCTGCCACAGGCGGGCGACGGTCAGCTTGCCGCTGCGGTAGGCGCGCGTATCGAGATTGAGCCGTCTCGGCCGTATGTCGGGCTCGTCGTTCGGCGTGTGACCGTGAACGACGAGCTTCGGCAACGGCACCCGGCTTTCGAGAAACCGCTGTCGGATCATGACCAGATCCTCGTCCGTCTGCTCGTCGAGCGGCAGCTTCGGATTGATGCCGGCATGCACGAAAATCACATTTGGAGTCTCCAGCATCACAGGCATCGCCCGCATGAAATCGATATGCGTGCGCGGCAGCGACTGGCGCAGGAAGGAATCGAGCTTTGCGCCTGAAGGAAAGACCAGCGGCAGATGCTCCGGATCGAGGCCGTAGGATTTCAGCGACTCCGCCGAACCCATCCGCATCCACTCGTCATAGGAAATCCAGCCGTCGATATAGTCGAGCATGGCGATTTCATGATTGCCGGCAAGGCAGATACGGTCGAAATCATCCGGCGGCGGCGCCATGAGATGGGTGATGACCTGGGCCGATGCCGGTCCGCGGTCGATATAGTCGCCAAGCGTCACGATCAGTTTACGCCCCGGCAGCCGCGCGGCATCGCGCAGGATCGCCGCCTCGGCTTTCGCAAGCAGATCGAACCGCCCATGAATGTCGCCGATCGCATAGGTTGGGATCGCGGCAATATCCAGCGTCAGACGTGGTCTCGACTGGCGTGCCATTTTCGAAACCTCGCCGTTGCGAGCAAGAGTATCGCTCATCATGTTTCTCAATCAAGGAAGCCCCACTTGCCGGTAAGTAGAGGCGAAAACAAGGCAATCAAGCTGGTAAGAAAATTCAAAGCCTTGGAGTTTTGTAGAAAAACCGGCCTTATCATTCGAGGGCCGATCCCTCACTCCTGTATGCCTGCCATCGGCCCGACGATTGGAGCGATTTTCGGAAGGCACGAGGCGCCGAGTCAAACTGTTGCAGCGTTCTTCGCCATCCGAAAAGACGCAGAGCGCCGTAGGAAAGAGTGACCGATGGGAACGGTATCGCAGTTTCAGGATAGAAAAAGGCCTCCCGCGCATCGCATCGAAAGTGAAGAGGAGGCGATATCCACCGCCCGCGGCCTTGCTGCCGCATTCCGGCACCAGGCGAGCGAACGCGACATCAACCGCGTACTGCCCTTTGCCGAACTCGACGCGCTGTCGGCATCGGGACTGACGGCGATCACTGTTCCGCCCGACCATCAAGGGCTCGACGTATCGAACGCGCTGCTCGCCGAAATCGTCGCAATCATTGCCGAGGGCGATGCCTCGATCGGCGAGGCGCTGGAAAACCATTTCTGTGTGCTGGAAACGCTGCGCACCCAGGCGACCGAGGATCTGCAGGCATCGCTGTTTGCCCGCGTGTTGCTCGGGGACCGCTTTGCAGGCGCCACCTTTATCGAAGGAACCGAGCTTACGGCCGAAGGCCCAGGTTACCGCCTGAGCGGGCGAACGCGACAGGCGTCCGGTATTTTGTTCGCCGACTGGATCGCCGCTGTCGCCGCCGCTCCACCCAGCCGTCCAGTCACCCTTTACCTGGCAGGCGACGACGAAGGCTTGCAGGTGGTCGACGATTGGGATGGCTTCGGCCAGCGCACCAATGGATCGGCTACGGCCATCGTCGGCACGCTTTACGTCAGTGCCGATGCGATTGCGCCGCCCCCCTCCTCCGACGTTTCGACCGGTGTCTCGCTCAGCCTGCTGCTCAAGGCAAGTGTCAGCCTCGGCATCGCCCGGGCCGCCTGGAGCGACCTGATGACAGCAATTGGCGATCCCGGCACGACGGTCCTTCCCCGCATCGGCGAACGCGCCATCCGCATCGAAGCGACGGCGGCAGCCTTAGAACGGGCTGGCCGTAAACTCGACATTGCACAGGTCAATCCCGTCGAGGCCGCGATGGCGGACGCGCATTTCTCCGCCTCGGCGGCCGCGATCCTCGCCGGGGAAACGTCACTCGACACCGCAAACGCGCTGTTCGAACTGGCAGGGGAAACATCGGCCGGCATCGGGCTCAATCTCGACCGGCATTGGCGCAATGCCCGCATTTACGCTCTATCGCTGCCACGGGACAGGCTGGTGCGTGCTGCAGGCGAATATCGGTCGAAGCCCGGCGACGTCTAAAGCTCTTTGTCTTGATGCATGTCGTTATCCCGGAACCGCTACACACTTCCGAGCGACATGCATTCAATTCAGCTGGCGGCGGAGATCGGCAATTCTTCCTTGGGGCCGTCGATGCGGCCGCCGGCGGCGACGAATTGCTCGAGGCTCATATTGTCGAGAATGGCGGCGATCGCGTCACGAACATCGGTCATCGAGCGCCGCACCTGACAGGTTTCCGGATCGGCGCAGTCGTCGCAGGCCTCGTAAGCCGTACGGCTGGCACAGCGGATCGGCGCCAGCGGCCCGTCGAGCGTGCGGATGACATGGCCGATGCGGATTTCGGAGGCCGGCCGCGACAGGGAATACCCGCCGCCCGGCCCCTTCTTCGAGCGCAGAATGCCGACATTGCGCAGTTCGAGCAGGATCGTATCGAGAAACTTCTTCGGGATATTATTACGGGCGGCGATGTCATTGATGAAGGCGGTCTCGCCGGGCGCCAGCCGCGCCAGGTCGACCAGCGCCTTCAGCCCATATTTTCCCTTTTTCGTCAGCATCGTCATTGCCCTGTAGAAAACGCAGTATTCACCCCTGCCAATAGCAGGCAAATAGCGTCAAAAGCGTGAACATACAACAAAATAGCTATTATTTATAGCTTATATCGGCAACGTCACAGGCCGCCCGGCAGTCTTGGAACCGACCGAGCAATGCCGCTACCGCTAAGTTCAAAGTGTTACAGCGCTGCGCTGTCGTCTCGCTCAGATCGTCTTCAGCATACCGCCATCGACAAAATAGGTCGAGCCGACGCAATAACTCGCCCGCTCCGAACTCAGAAAGACGAAGACGTTTGCCAGTTCCTCCGGCGTGCCGAAGCGTTTCGAGGCGGCATGCTCGTTGGCGACGCTCTGCAGGTAGCCCTCCCAGTTGCCGCCGGTTTCGGCGGTCAACTGCTTGGCGGTCTTGATCCAGTCGGGGGTGAGGATCAGGCCGGCATTGACGCAGTTGACGCGGATATTGTCCGGGATGAGTTCGGTCGAAAGCGTCTTCGAAAACATCATCAGCGCCGACTTGCTGACATTGTAGATCGGCTCGTACCAGAGCGGCTGGACGGCGCAGATCGAGGCATTGTGCAGGATCACGCCGCCGCCGCGCCTCTTCATCTGAGGGGCGATGCCGCGCGCAAGCCGCACCGCGGCCATCACATGCAGGTCCCAATAGCTCTGCCACTTCTCATCGGGCGCCTCCATCACCGTCTCGTTCGATCCGGTGCCGGCATTGTTGATGAGGATATCGGCGCCGCCTCTTTCCGCCGCCGCCGCAATGATCGCCTTCGTTCCGTCGACCGTCGCCACATCGGCGGCAACAGCGACGGCGCTGACGCCGTACTTCTCGGCGATACGGGCGGCCTCCGCCTCGAGCCGTTCGCCGCCGCGGGCCGCCAGCACGAGATTGGACCCCTCAGCCGCCAGCCCCTCGGCGATCGCCAAGCCGATCCCGACAGACGCGCCTGTTATAACGGCGGTCTTTCCCTTCAGTCCCAGATCCATATTTTCCTCCGCGCAAGCGACCGGCGGTTCCGGCCTGATGTGCCAAATGTTCCGCCAATGAAACCTCGCGTCAAGCACTGAGATGCCTCTTGCGGAGGGCACCGATCTGTCGCAGCCTGCATCCCCACATGCGAGGAGTTTTCATGCGACGTTATTCAGCCTGCATAGAGTGGCTGTTTGCCGAAGAAGGCGACAGCTTTCCCGATCGCATCCGCCGCGCCCATGCCGGCGGCCTGACGGCCATCGAATTCTGGCGCTGGACCGACAAGGATCTGGACGCGATCGAGGCGGTTCTGAGGGAAACCGGCCTTGCCGTCACCAGCCTCGTCGCCGAGCCGATGATCGCGCTGACCGACGCCGGCAACCGGCAGGCATGGCTGAAAGGCCTTACCGAATCCGTCACGGCCGCAAAGCGTCTCGGCGCGCCGGTGCTGATTGCCCAGGCCGGCAACGATCTTCCGGGCGTGAGCCGCAAGGAGCAGCGCCGGGCGCTCACCGAAACGCTGAAGGCCGGCGCCGATATTCTTGCAGGCGGCGGTGTGCGCCTCGGCGTCGAGCCGCTCAACATCCGCATCGATCATGTCGGCTATTTCCTCGATTCGACCCGCGAAGGTCTCGACATCATCGATGACATCGCCCGCCCCGAGATCGGCATCGTCTACGACATCTACCATTCCGCGGTGATGGACGAACGCACCGAAGAGGTGCTGGACGGCCGTCTCGACCGTGTCTTCCACGTCCATGTCGCCGATCATCCCGGCCGCAACGAACCTGGCTCCGGCGGCATCGACCTAGCCCATCGCCTCGGCTGGATCTTCGCCAACGGCTATGACGGCGCCGTCGGCCTGGAATACCGGCCGACCAGACCCGGCGCCGACGCAGTCATGGCCGCGATCGCCTCGCTCGACGGTTAGGTCGGGTTTGCGCCTTCGGCAAAGGCTTCAAGCTCGGGGTCGAAATCGACCTCGACGACATTGTTAAAGACGGCAGTGGCCAGCATGATGCCGGCAAAGGCGACGAGATCGACCAGCACCTTGGTGTCGTAGCGCTGTTTCAGCTTCGCCCAGAGTTCGGTCGGGACCGCATTGGAATCGGCGACGATCGCCTTGCCGAAAGCGTCGAGCAAAGCTTCCTCCTCGGACAGTTTGAGCGCGTCGGGATTGAAAGCCTTGTTGATCAGCGCCCGGCGAAAGAAGGTGACGGCGATCTTCGATTTCGCCGCCTTCGAAATCGCATGCGAAAAGATCCAGATCGCCCGGTCGCTGATGATGGGGTCGAGCTCGGCCCGCAGCGTGAACCATTCGGCGTAGATGCGATGGGCGGCCGGCGAATGCAGCAGCGTCCGCTTCATATTGGTCATGCGTCCGCGCAGCCTGACTTCCTCGTCATGCGCCGCCCGAACCTCTTGTGAAGCGGTGTCGTAATCGATCTGCGGGAGGTGGCTCATTGGGTCCTCTTTCTGACGCACAAAGATAAATCCGCTTGGCCGCCGTGCCGCGCCCACTTAAGTTCCTCATATCGAAGGTGGAGGCAAGGCATGAGCGACGATCACGAGCATCACCACATCGACTGGCGGGAGCATGGCGTCAAGGTCATTCCCGGCAATTCGCTCGATCCGAACACCGCCCAGACGCCGGGGATGAACCGTGCGACGGCAATCAACAACGCCCGCGCCGGCGCCGAGAAGATCTGGGCCGGCACCGTGACGATCCACGCCAATGCCAAGACCGGCGCTCATCATCACGGCGATCTCGAAAGCATCATTTATGTGGTCAAGGGCAAGGCCCGCATGCGCTGGGGCGAGCACCTGGAATATACCGCCGAGGCCGGTCCCGGCGATTTCATCTATGTCCCGCCCTATGTGCCGCACCAGGAGATCAACGCCAGCCGCGACGAGACGCTGGAATGCGTGCTCGTCCGCTCAGGCCAGGAACCCATCGTCGTCAATCTCGATATCGAGCCGGTGGAAAAGCCTGAAGACGTGCCCTGGATCGACCCGATCCATCGCTGATGTATGCCGACATCCGTCAGGCGTGAACCGCATTCGCCCCACTCATGGCCGAGTTTTCGATGATCCGGCCGGTATCGGCGGCATAAAGATGGATCGCATTGTGGTCGATCGCGATGCCGATCGGATCGCCCGACTTCACGGTCACGGCCTCGGTCAGCGCCACAGCGAAGGGCAGCCCGTCGAAATCGGCGTGAACGACGCGGCTCGCGCCGAGCTCCTCGATGAAGTCGGCCGTTGCCACTAAGGCGCCGGGCGCATCCGGGGCCACCAGACGGGCAGCCTCGGCGCGCATGCCGAGCACGACGCGTTTGCCTTTCAGCGCTGCGGCGCGTTCGCGCGGCAGCGCGATCTTGCGGCTCTGGTCATAGACGAAGACGCCTTCATCGTTGATCGTGCCTTCGAGCAGGTTCATCGCCGGCGTGCCGACGAAGCCGGCGACGAAGCGCGAGACCGGATGATGATAGACTTCCTCAGGCGTGCCGACCTGCTCCACCCTGCCGCCATTCATCACCACCAGCCGGTCGGCCAGTGTCATCGCCTCGGTCTGGTCATGCGTGACGAAGATCGAGGTGGCGCCGAGGCGGCGGTGCAGGCGGCGGATTTCAGCGCGCATGGCGATGCGCAGCTTGGCGTCGAGGTTCGACAGCGGCTCGTCGAAGAGGAACACCTTCGGTTCGCGGATCATCGCTCGCCCCATGGCGACGCGCTGGCGCTGGCCGCCGGAAAGGGCGGCCGGCCGGCGGTCGAGGAAGGGTTCGAGGCTGAGCGCTTTGGCGACCTCGGCGACGCGGCGGCTGCGTTCGGCCTTCGCCACACCGGCCACCTTCAGGGCATAACCGATATTCTCGGCGACGGTCATATGCGGATAGAGCGCATAGTTCTGGAACACCATGGCGCAGCCGCGCTCGCGCGGCTCCAACTGGTTGACGACCCGGCCGTCGATGGCGATTTCACCGCCGCTGATTTCCTCGAGGCCGGCGATCATGCGCAGCAGCGTGGACTTGCCGCAGCCGGACGGGCCGAGGATGACGATGAATTCGCCGGACTGGATCTCCAGGTCGACGCCGTGAACGACGGGAGTCTTGCCGTAGCTCTTCTTCACATCACGGATTGAGATCGGTGCCACAGGACTGCTCCTTCATTTCTCGGTAGAAATAAGGCCGCGCACGAACCAACGCTGCATCAGGATGACGAGCACCAGCGGAGGCGACATGATGATAAGTGTACCTGCCATGGCGACGTTCCAGTCGGGCAGGCCGAATTCGGATGGGATGAGGGTCTTGAGCTGCGTCACCGCGATGCCGAAACTCGGGTCGGTAGTAATCAACAACGGCCAGAGATACTGGTTCCAGGCCCAGACGAACATGATGGTAAACAGTGCGATCATGTTTGGTCGCGACAGCGGCAGCAGAATGTCCCAGAAAAACCGGACCGGACCCGAGCCGTCCATCTTCGAGGCCTCGGCAAGCTCGTCCGGAACGGTCAGATAGAACTGGCGGTAAAGGAAGGTGCCGGTCGCGGTTGCGACGAGCGGCGCCACCAGGCCGGTATAGGAATTCAGCAGACCCCATTCGAGCTTAATCTGGATGCCGGACACCCAGGCGACCAGCGCGGTAATTCCGGTGATATCGAGAATCGTCTGGAAAGGCTGCAGCGCGTTGGCCGCGATCGAATAGGTCGGCACGATGCGGACTTCCAGCGGCAGCATCAGGGTGATGAAGATGATCCAGAAGATCAGATGCCGACCGCGGAAACGGAAGTAGACGATCGAGAAGGCGGCCATGGCGGAAAGGATAACCTTGCCGGCACCAACCGCAGCCGCGAAGATGATGCTGTGAATCAGCTTGTTGCCGAGATCGGCGCGGATCCAGGCGGCCTGAGCATTTTCCCAGAAATGCGAGCTCGGGGTCAGCGGTAGCGGCACTCGGTTGACCGTCTCCAGATCGAGCGTCGATGCGATAATGACGATGACGAAAGGCAGAAGCGCGATCACCATGCCGAGTGCCAGAAGTGTATAGCAGATGAAGTTGAATATCGGCGTGCGTTCGATCATGTCCGCGACCTCACTTGTAGTGCACGCGCCGCTCAATGAAGCGGAACTGGAAGATGGTGAGCAGGACGACGAGCGCCATCAGGATGATCGACTGGGCGGCGGCGCCCGAATAATCGAGCCCCCTGAACCCGTCGAAATAGATCTTGTAGACCATGAGTTCGGTCGCACGTGCCGGCCCGCCCTGCGTCATGACGTCGACGATGCCGAAGGAATCCTGGAAACTTTCGGTGATGTTGATGACGAGCAGGAAGAACAATGTCGGCGTCAGCAGCGGCAGCTGGAGATCCCACATCCGGCGCAGCGGCCCGGACCCGTCCATGGCCGCAGCCTCGATCAGCGAGCGCGGAATGCCCTGAAGCGCCGAAAGGAAGAAGATGAAATTATAGCCGATATATTTCCAGGAAAAGGCGATGATGACGGCGATCATCGCGTCCTTGCCGTCGAGTGCCGGGTTCCAGAGACCGGGCCAGACATGATTGATGACCGACAGGAGGCCGGCCTCCGGCGCCAGGATGAAGCGGAAGGCGAGACCGAGAGCGGGAGCGGCAATCGCATAAGGCCAGATGAAGACCGACCGGTAGATCTTGTGGCCGCGCAGCTCGCGATCCGTCAAAAGCGCCAGGATGAGCGCCATCCCCATGGCGATCGCCGTCGAGCTGAAGCCGAAGATCATGCTGCGGGTGATCGACTCCCAATAGATGGGGTCGCTGAGCAACTGCTTGAAATTGTCGAAACCGACCCAGGCGTTGCCGCCGCCCCATGGCTGCTCGAGCGTGAACGCCCAATAGAGCGCTTGCGCACTCGGCCAATAGAAGAAGACGAAGATCAGTAGCAGCATCGGAAAGGCGAAGAGCAGTCCGATCGTCGTCGAGGAGAAAGTGACGCGCTTTTCCATGAGTGGTCGTTTTCGCCATGATTTCGTTTAAAGCGGGCAGCAGCTTTGCATCCGCGACCGATGAAGAGAACTTGCGAAGACGCACCCGGCGCGCGCAAGGCGGGCCGGGTGCGTCTGATATCAGCCGATCAGGGGAGCTGAACGTTCTTATAGGTCTGCTGGAAGCGGCGCAGCAGCTGGTTGCCGCGTTCGGCAGCGCCGTCGAGCGAAGCCTGGACGTCGGCATTGTTGACGAAGATCGCCTGCAGGCCGTTGGCGATTTCGGTGCGGACCTGCAACAGGCCGCCGAGACGGATGCCGTGCGGCGCCGTGTCGTCGGCAGGCGATGCCGTCAGGCTCTGAATCGCCAGCTCACGGCCGGCATAAGGAGCCTTGTCGTAGAAGCCCTGCTTCTTGAGATATTCGAAGCCGGAGTTACGAACCGGGATATAGCCGGTGACCGTCGACCAGGTCAGGGCTTCTTCCGGCTTTGCGATGAAGTTGAAGAAGGCAGCGGCAGCCTTGTATTCGGCGTCGGTGTGACCCTTCAGAACCCAGAGCGACGCGCCGCCGACATAGGAGCTGTGGCGGGTTGCAGTGCCGTAGGTCGGGAGCATGGCAACGCCCCAGTTCATGCCCTGCTTGGCGGTGCGGCCGATATTGCCGTGGTCGCCGACCGAGGTCAGGATGACCTGGCAATCGCCGGCGGCGAAGGCTTCGACGAAGGTCTGGCCGACGGCCTTGTTCTTGATGAAAGCCAGCTTGTTGTCATACCAGGACTTGAGGTCCTTGATGTAGCTCACGAGCAGCGGGTTCTTGTTGTAGGTCAGTTCGGCGTCGAGGCCTTCAAAGCCGTTCTTCTTCGTCGCGATCGCTTCGCCGTTAACGGCTTCGAACTGCTCGACATATTGCCAGACTTCGTTGTTGGAGATGTCGAAGGCGAGCGGGCAAGCATAGCCTGCATCCTTCAGAGCCTTGAAATCTTCGCCGGCTTCCTGCCAGGTGGCCGGAGCATGGTCCTTGCCGATCTTGGCGAAGGCATCCTTGTTCCAGTAGAGCAATGCGGTCGAGGAGTTGAAGGGGAAGGAGTACATCTCGCCCTTGGACGTCGCGTAATAGTTAGCAATGCCGGAGAAGTAATCTTTCCAGTCGACGGTGTAGCCCATGTCCGTCATCAGCTGGTTGGCCGGGTAGTAGGCGCCGGAAAGCATGATGTCGAGCGTGCCGGCGTCGGAGACCTGAGCGATGGTCGGCTGCTTGCCGGCGCGGAAGGCGGCAATGGTGTTCTGCAGCGACGCGTCGTAGCTGCCCTGGCTGGTGCAGGCGACTTCGTAATCGGCCTGCGACTGGTTGAAGCGATCGCACTGTTCCTGGACACGCTTTGCGATGTCACCGGAATTGCCGAACCAGAAGTCAATCTTGGTCTTATCGGCGGCGGCAGCGGGACCGGCAAGAAACGCTGTAGCGAGAAGGGCGCCAACGGCGCCGAGAAGCTTGGCTTGCATGAGAACCTCGAACGTAAAAAAGGACGCGCACTTTCGGCGCACGCCCTATTAGCTGGTTCAAATTGCCGCGGCCAATGAATATTACATGACATGAAACGATCGAAATCGTTCCGTCACAAAACCTTCATGCGGATGTTATTTGCCACGGCCGAGGCTATATTTAGAGAAGCCTCGCCAGCCTCCCCAGCGCACTGCCGAACATTTATATTTGTATTCGAATATTTATGAATTTCAAGGGTTTTCAATATTTGCCTATATTGCGACGCAGCATCATTATTCGAAGCTACCGCCGCATGAAAACTTGCAAAATCGCCTATCTCGCCGCCATTGCACTGCTGTGCAACGCCTGGTTTTAACCCCAGATTTAAAGGAAATCCTTCAAAATTGCAGCGAACCGGGGATCGAATGCACGGCTGATCGGTCCGGCGGCCGCACCGATCGCCACCGACCAGGGATCGGCCATGCCGGGCTGCAGGCGCGGGAGCATGCGGCCAGGTCGTTCGGCGATCGAGGGCAGCAGCGGGCCGATGGCGGCGATCAACCTTTTCACCAGCGCTTCCGGGGCACTGCCGCACAGGATCACAGTCTGCGGATCGAAGACCGTTTCGATGAGATGGATGCTCCAGCGCAGGTCCACTGCCGCCGCCTCGATCCAGGTCTTAATGTTTGGATCGCCCCTTGAGGCAAGGTCGTTGATGCGTGCAGGGAGATGGGGATCGGCAGGATCGGCCGAGAGATGCTGATAGAGCGAGGCGAGCGAAGCGCGATGTTCGAGCGGCGTCGATTTGCCGTCGGCAAACAGCAGCGCCATGCCGATCTCGCCGGCATTGCCGTTGGCGCCACGGTAGAGCTCGCCGTTCAGAATGAGGCCGGCGCCGATGCCGTAGCCGACGAAGAGGCAGACCGCATGGTCGACACCATGGGCGGCTCCCACCATGCGCTCGGCGGTCGCCGCAGCAGCAGCATCGTTCTGCAGGCCAACGTCGAGCCCGGTGCCGGCGGCCAGCCTTTCCAGCAGCGGGAACTTTTGCCAGGCCTCCATCATCCACGGATCGTCGCCGCTACCGGCGACCCCGAAGGGCCCGGGCATGGCGACACCGAGACCGACCATTCGCTTTTCCGACTGCTGGACGATCCCGGCAAGCTTGGAGCGCACATCGGCGACCAGATCGAGGATGACCTTTGCTCCCGTCGAGGGACCTCCGGGCGGAAGGCCGGCTTCTGCGCGCATCAGAACACTGCCGATGAGATCGACGGCGACCGCTCGCGTCACATGCCGATCGATCTGCAGGCCGATCGCGAAGGCGCCTTCGGGCACGAGCCCGTAGGGCGTCGAGGGCTGCCCCCTGCCCTTGCGCACCGGCTCCTGCGAACGGACGAGACCATCGCGCTCGAGTTCCTCGATGATATTCGACACCGTCTGCTTGGTCAGCCATGTCGCCCGCGCCAGATCGGCGCGTGAAAGTTCACCATTGATCCTCAAGGCATCGATCATCACGCGCCGGTTATGCGCGCTGGTGCCTTCGTGGTTGGTGCCGCTCTTGGCCCGGATCGGCCGGCTGTCATTCATGTGCAATTGCCTCTTGACTCCAGTAGAATGTTGAAGAAGTAATAAGTCAAGACAATTGACTTAATAAGGGACCGGAGAGTTCCAGGGAACGCAGGACGCCGACACGGGCTCCGACGACGCTCCGAGACGACTTCTCGAACACCGATGGCGGAGGGCCGCCCTTGGCAATGCGTAAATGTCAAAAACTGGAGGCTGCAATGCTGAAATCCTTTACCAAGACGCTTCTGGGTGCGGCCTTGATCGGCGCATCTCTTGCGCCGCATGCTTTCGCCGAAACGACGCTGAACGCGCTTTTCATGGCGCAGGCCGCTTACAGCGAGGCCGATGTGCGCGCCATGACCGACGCCTTCGCCAAGGCGAACCCCGATATCAAGGTCAATCTCGAATTCGTTCCCTATGAGGGCCTGCACGACAAGACGGTGCTGGCGCAGGGTTCCGGCGGCGGTTACGACGTCGTGCTCTTCGATGTTATCTGGCCGGCCGAATACGCCACCAACAAGGTGCTGGTCGATGTCTCCTCCCGCATCACCGACCAGATGAAGAAGGGCGTGCTGCCTGGCGCCTGGACCACCGTGCAGTATGACGGCAAATATTACGGCATGCCGTGGATCCTCGATACCAAATACCTGTTCTACAACAAGGAAATCCTCGAAAAGGCCGGCATCAAGGCGCCGCCGAAGACCTGGGACGAGCTGACCGAGCAGGCAAAGGCGATCAAGGACAAGGGCTTGCTCGCCACGCCGATCGCCTGGAGCTGGTCGCAGGCCGAAGCCGCGATCTGCGACTACACCACGCTCGTCAGCGCCTATGGCGGCGATTTCCTCAAGGACGGCAAGCCGGCCTTCCAGAGCGGCGGCGGCCTCGATGCGCTGAAATACATGGTCTCCAGCTATTCCTCCGGCCTGACCAACCCGAACTCCAAGGAATTCCTGGAAGAGGATGTCCGCAAGGTCTTCGAAAACGGTGATGCCGCCTTCGCTTTGAATTGGACCTACATGTATAACATGGCCAACGACCCGAAGGACAGCAAGGTCGCGGGCAAGGTCGGCGTCGTGCCGGCGCCGGGTGTTGCCGGTAAAAGCCAGGCGTCTGCCGTCAACGGCTCGATGGGCCTCGGCATCACTTCCGCCAGCCAGCATCCCGACGAGGCCTGGAAATACATCACCTTCATGACGTCGCAGGCGACGCAGAATGCCTATGCCAAGCTGAGCCTGCCGATCTGGGCATCCTCCTATGAGGACCCGGCGGTCACCAAGGGCCAGGAAGAGCTGATCTCCGCCGCCAAGATCGGCCTTGCGGCCATGTATCCGCGTCCGACGACGCCGAAATATCAGGAGCTCTCGACCGCGCTGCAGCAGGCGATCCAGGAATCCCTGCTCGGCCAGTCCTCTCCGGAGGATGCGCTGAAATCGGCGGCCGACAATAGCGGCCTCTGATCAAACTCAGAAACCCGGGCGCCGCCTGCCGTCGCCCGGCCTCCAAAACTAAAGAATGAAGAAGGGTCGCCTCGATGTCGGGCACTTGGCTGACAACTCGCGCGTGGCTGTTGATGCTGCCGCTTCTCGTGGTCATGATATCCGTCATTGGCTGGCCTTTGATCGATACGGTCGGCCTCTCCTTCACCGATGCCAAGCTCGTCGGCACCGAGGGCAGCTTCGTCGGCATCGACAATTACGCCAAGATGATTTCCGGCTCGAATTTCCAGCGCACGCTGATCACCACCACATGGTTCGCGATCGTCTCGGTTGCCGCCGAAATGGTGATCGGCGTCCTTGCCGCCCTGCTGCTGAACCAGCAATTCCGCGGCCGTACTGCGCTTCGCGCCCTGATGATCCTCCCCTGGGCGCTGCCGACCGTCGTCAACGCCACGCTCTGGCGGCTGATCTACAATCCGGAGTACGGTGCGCTGAACGCCGCGCTGACGCAGCTCGGTCTTCTCGACGCCTATCGCTCCTGGCTTGGCGAACCCGGCACGGCGCTGGCCGCTCTCATCGTCGCCGACTGCTGGAAGAACTTCCCGCTGGTGGCGCTGATCGCACTGGCCGCGCTCCAGGCCGTGCCGCGCGACATCACCGCCGCCTCCCTCGTCGACGGCGCCGGCCCCTTCGCGCGCTTCCGCTTCGTTATCCTGCCCTATCTCGCCGGTCCGCTGATGGTGGCGCTGGTGCTGCGCACGATCGAAGCCTTCAAGGTATTCGACATCATCTGGGTGATGACCCGCGGCGGCCCTGCCAATAGCACCCGCACGCTGTCGATCCTTGTCTATCAGGAGGCCTTCTCCTTCCAGCGGGCGGGCTCGGGCGCCTCGCTGGCCCTGATCGTAACGCTGCTGGTGACCCTGCTGGCCGCCGGTTATGCCGCCCTGGTGCGCAAGACTGCCGGGAGTGCGGCCTGATGGAACGCCAAAATCCACTCTTTTCTGCCTTCATCTATGTCAGCGCGCTGCTGCTTGCCGCCGTCATCCTGGCGCCGATCCTTTGGCTGTTCATCATGAGCATCTCGCCGGCCGCCGATCTTGCGGCAAAGCCGCTGCGCTGGTGGCCGCAGGCGGCGGATTTCTCTCGCTACGCCGTGCTGCTTTCGACGCTCGAAAACAGCGCCGGCGCCGCGTTTACTTCGTCGTTGCGCAACAGCATCGAGGTGGCGGGCATGGCGACGATCGCCGCCATCGCCCTTGCCATTCCGGCCGGCTGGGCCGTGTCGCGCACGCCTTCTGTCGGATGGTCGCTGTCGATGGTGATCGCCACCTATATGCTGCCGCCGGTGGCGCTTGCCGTGCCGCTCTATATGGGTCTCTCTCATCTCGGCATGCTGAACAACGTCTTCGGCCTTGCCTTGGTCTATCTGACAATCCTAGCACCCTTCACCACCTGGCTGATGAAATCGGGCTTCGATTCCATCCCGCGCGAGATCGAATCCGCCGCGATGATCGACGGCGCCGGCCTGTTCCAGACGCTGAGGATTATCACGCTGCCGCTCGCCGCCCCTGTCGTCGCGACATCCAGCCTCTTTGCATTCCTGCTAGGCTGGGACGAATTCTTCTATGCGCTGCTCTTCACCTCCGACCAGCGCGCCAAGACGCTGACCGTCGCCATTGCCGATCTCGCCGGCGGCCGCGTTTCCGATTACGGACTGATCGCCACGGCAGGCGTGCTCGCCGCCCTGCCCCCGGTGCTGATCGGTCTCGTCATGCAACGCGCCCTGATTTCAGGGCTCACCAGCGGCGGCGTCAAGGGATGAATATGACGACAGAACGAACCCGGCCGGCCGGACTTGCCGCAATTGACCGCGAGATGGCGCGTCAGCACGCCGATGCGCTCGCCTCCTATGATGCCACCGCACCGATGGCGGCAAGAGCCGCTACGTCGCTGAAGAAGACCGGCCGGCTGCTCTTGCTCGGCATGGGCGGCTCGCATGCCGTCAACCGCGCCGTCGAGCCGCTCTACCGCACCCTCGGCATCGATGCCGTCGCCCTGCCGCTCTCCGAACAGCTCGGCCAGCCGCTGCCGATCGCCGGCAAGACGGTCTTCGTCACCTCGCAATCGGGCGAAAGTGCCGAAGTCCTGCGCTGGTTCGAAGAGACCGGCGGCCCGCAGGAGACCTTCGGCCTGACGCTCGAAGCCACTTCCTTCCTTGCCAGCACCGCCCCGTCGCTGGTCGGCAGCGGCGGCACCGAACTTGCCTTTGCCGCGACCCGCAGCCTGACGGTGACCCTCGCCCTGCATCTGGCAATCCTTTCCGCCCTCGGCGAAGATCCCACGGCCGCACTTGCCGTCCTCGGGGCACCCAAAGACCATGACATCGCCGCGGCGCTGGCCGCGCTCGAAAACGTCGCGACCGTCGTCACCTCGGGCCGCCGCCTGCAGGGTGTTGCCGAGGCGCTGGCGCTTGGGTTGACCGAATTATCGCGCCGTCCCTGTTTCTCGCTCGAAGGCGGCCAACTGCGCCATGGGCCGATGGAGATGCTGGGGCCTGAGATCGGTCTGGTGCTGTTCCGCGGCCTGGACGAGACGGCCGGCTTGGTGACGGCTATGGCGGTCTCCGCGGTCGACACCGGCGCGCCGGTCATCCTGTTCGACGCATCCGGCCAAGCGCCGGTCGCCGGCGCGGTGACGATCCGCTTTACCCCTGCGACGGGCCTTGCGGCGATCTTCGCCATGCTGCCGGTCGCCCAGCGGCTGATGATCGCCTTTGCCGACGCCCGCGTGGATAATGCCGGAACGCCGGTCCGTTCCACCAAGATTACCCGGAGCGAATGAATGCGGCCGCTTGCAGTCATCGGCAACGTCAATGTCGACCTCATCCTCGGACCGGCGGCCCCCTGGCCGAAAGCCGGGACGGAAATCATCGTCGATCATGACGAGCTCAGGGTCGGCGGATCGGCCGGCAACAGCGCGCTCGCCTGGCAGGCGCTCGGCATCGAATTCGAGATCGCCGCCAATATCGGCAGCGACCAGTTCGGCCGCTGGCTCGCCGAAGCCTTCGGGCATCGTTCGGAGAACTGGCCGGTCCGTCCTGAGAAGACGACGCTCTCCGTCGGCATCACCCATCCGGATGGCGAGCGCACCTTCTTCACGACGACGGGCCACCTGCCGCGCTTCGCGCTTGCCGATGTCTTCGCCGTCATCGACGGCGCAAGACTCCGGGGCGGCTATGCGCTGCTCTGCGGCGCCTTCCTGACCGAAGATCTGACGAGAGAATACGACGCTCTCTTCGATTGGGCCGATAGCCATGACATCACCGTCGCGCTCGACACAGGCTGGCCGCTCGACGGTTGGAAGGAAGAGAACTGCACGGCGACACGCGCCTGGCTCTCCCGCAGCGGCATCGCATTGCTGAACGAGGTCGAGACGACAACGCTTGCCGGCATCGCCGATCCGATCGAGGCTGCCCACGAAATCAGGTCGCACATGCCGGAAGGTGCGATCGTCGTCGTCAAACGCGGCCCGGACGGCGCCGTCGCCATCGGGCCAGACGGCCTGCCGGCTTCGGTGCCTGCACCCGTCGTCAAGGTCGTCGATACGATCGGCGCCGGCGATGTCTTCAACGCCGCCTTCCTCGCCGCGCTCGCAAAGGACGAGCCTTTGATCTCCTGTCTGAAAGCGGGTACCGAGATCGCCTCGCGCGCCATTTCCACCCTGCCCCGTAGCTACGGTAATCCGTCATCCCTTCAGGAGCCCGTGTCATGAGCGCGCTCGACATCCAGAACATCCGTAAGACCTATGGCGAAGTCGAGACGCTGAAAGGCATCGACATTTCGCTGGAAAGCGGCGAATTCCTCGTGCTGCTCGGCTCGTCGGGCTGCGGCAAGTCCACGCTCCTGAACATCATTGCGGGCCTTGCCGAGGCAACGAGCGGCGACGTCAGGATCGGCGGGCGCTCGGTGCTCGGCGTGCATCCGAAGGACCGCGACATCGCCATGGTCTTTCAATCCTATGCGCTGTATCCCAATCTGACGGTGCATCGGAACATCGGCTTCGGCCTGGAAATGCGCAAGGTACCGGCGGAAGAGCGCGACAGGTCGGTGCGCGACGCTGCAAAACTGCTGCAGATCGAGACCCTCCTCGAGCGCAAGCCTAGCCAGCTTTCCGGCGGCCAGCGCCAACGCGTCGCGATCGGCCGCGCGCTGGTGCGCAAGCCGGAGGTCTTCCTCTTCGACGAGCCGCTCTCCAATCTCGACGCCAAGCTGCGCATGGAGATGCGTACCGAGATCAAGCGGCTGCACCAGATGCTGAAGACGACGATCGTCTACGTCACCCATGACCAGATCGAGGCGATGACGCTGGCAAGCCGCATCGCCGTCATGCGCGACGGCCGCATCGAGCAGCTCGGCACACCGGAAGAGATCTACAACCATCCGGCAACGCTCTATGTCGCCACCTTCGTCGGCGCGCCGCCGATGAACCTGCTGAAGGCGACGGTGCGTGACGGCCGTCTGGCGCTTTCAAGCTCCGATGCCATCCTGCCCCTGCCCGCCCGCTTCCGCGGTACCGTCGGCAATGGCCGCGATCTCGTCCTCGGCATCCGTCCCGAGGCGCTTCGCACCGACGGCACCGGCCTGTCTATCGAGGCAACCGCCGAGGTTTCGGAACTGACCGGTCCCGAACTCGTCGTCACCGCGCTTACGGGAAATCAGCGGCTGATGGCTTGCCTGCCGCCGCGCACGCCGATCCGGGACAACGAAAAACTGACCCTCTTCTTCGACGAAGAGGCCATGCATCTCTTCGACCTGGAAACCGGTCTCAGCTGCCTCGGCGAGCAATAGGCCGACCAAGCACCCTGAGCTGACCGTTCAGTTCGCCGCTTCGGCGGGCTTTCGCTTGTAAACATGGATATAATCGACCAGCAGAATGGAAGGGTTCGGCGTTCCATCGATCGGCCATCCCGAGCCGAGCGCCAGATTGACCAGCGGATAGAACGGCATGTGGAACTCCTTCGGGGTGTCGAAGCTCCAAAGGTATTGCCGATCCAGATAGAAGGTCGTCTTGTCGGCCTGGATATCGACGCCGTAGGTATGATACTCGCTGTTTAGAATTCCGTCCTCGACCGTTTTCCAATAGCCGCCGGTCGAGTTCTGGCCGCCTTGGCTCTGACGCCAGATATGAAAACCCATGCTGAATTCGTAAGGCGCGCGGCCGTAATATTCCAGTACGTCGATCTCGGCTGTATATTTCGACCGGTCGAGCCCGATGAGCCAGAAGGCCGGCCAGACACCCTTGCCCGGCGGCAGCTTCATCCGTGCTTCGAAATAGCCGAACTGCTGCGAGAAACCTTCGCCCTTCGGGTTCACCGACGACAGCAAGCCCGAACGCCAGGTGCCGTCGGCCTCCTTGCGCGCTTCGATCTTCAAAATTCCCTGATCGGTTGTAAACGGAAAGCCGGGAGCCGGATCGGTGAAACGGGCATCACCGAAATCGCCGTTCCAGGGCGTATGGGCGATCCAGCGGGAGCTCTTCTCTCCCCAGGCCGAAACGTCGAGGCTGTCGAAACTCTCGTCGAATGTCAGCTGGTATGCATCGATATTGAGCGGTTCCTGGGCCACGCTGGGCTGGCCGGGCAGCGCGCCTAGACCGAGAACGACGAGCAGACCGAGCCACTTGGCAGATATCCCGTAACGCATTGTTACTCCCTTGAAAACGCTTGAACACAATCGGCGGGGGGGCATTTGCCTCGATCATGAGGTGAGAACCTCGTTTCGTCGCGGCATCAGCCTTTGAACGACAATGGTCTCGATGCCGTCGGGCTTTCCGACCATCTGCCACAGCAGCAAGGCGACAGCCCAGAAAATGCCCGCTGCCACCCCGCCGCAAAGCGCGACACAGACGACAAGAGTGACGCCGACAGGCATGGCGACGAGCATTGGCCCCACCCAGAGCAGGAAGGCGATCATCGGCAGGCTCGCGGCCAGCGGCCGGAAAAAGGAATTCAATTGCGCGGCAAAACTCGCGCCGATCAGCCGCCGTGTGATGACGAGCGATGCGCCATAGGCGACGAGGACTGCCACGATCCGCGCGCCGAGTGCCCCCGACACCTGAAAATAGGCGATGCCCAAAATGGTGACCGGGACCCTGACGGCGAACTCGACAAACATCCTGAGAGCGACATAACGGGTATTGTTCATGACCATCGCCAATGGTGGCATCATGTTTGTGGGAAGACCAAGCAGGCTGACAAGGCACAGCCACTGCAGGATTGGCGCGGCCGATGCCCATTTCTCGCCGACGAGGATGCGCACGGTCGGCTCGGCGAGAAGGGCAAGCGCAATGAGAATGGGTGCCGCGACGAAGGTGATCGCATTCGTCGCCTTCAGATAGGCGGCGATCAGGTTGCGGCGGTCTTCCACCGTGGAGAAGGCCGCCATCAGCGGGCGCAGCAACGGTCCGACGAAGGTTTGATACGGAATACCGGCGATATTGTCGGCGACGCTGAAGGCGCCGAATGTCGACAGGCCGGTAAAACGCGGCAGAAGCAGCCGGTCCAGCTGCCAGTTGATCGAACTCAACACCTGCGACACGGTATTCCAGCTGATCATGTCCTGAAAATGCTTCCATTCGGAAAGGCTGAACGTCGGTCGCATCGGCGCAAGAACATAGGAGGTGATCATCGCCGCGGTCGGGCCGGCGACCGCTCCGATCGCCAGCCCCCAATAGCTGCCTGTTGCGACAGCTACCCCCACCCCGAACAGCAATGTCGATCCCTTGGCGATGAGATCGAGCGCGAACTCGCGTTTGAAATCGAACCGCTGCATGAAAAGAACCATGCGCGGGCTGACCACGCTGCGCATCGCAGGCGCAATCGAGAGAACGGCGACAAGGGCGAAAAGCCGAGGATCGTTGTAGACCAGCGCCATTGGCCAGGAGATGATCATCATCAGCAGGCTGATGGCCAGCCCTCTCAGCAGGCTGAGGGTGAAGGCCGTGGCGAACATCTCGTCCGAAGGCGACGATTGACGCATCAGCGCCTGGGTCAACGGCAGGTCCAGGATTGCCTCGACGATAACCAGGACCGACGTCGCGATGGCGACTAGGCCAAAATCCGCAGGACTCAGCAGCCTTGCCAGGACAAGGAGGCTGACGAAATCAAGCATCCGCGCGAGGAATTTTCCACTGATCGTCCAGATGCTCGCCGTCGCCGTCCTCTGAGATACGCTTGACATGATCGGTTTATCTATTTCTCGTCGAGGGGTTGAGAGGGCGGTCGGGGCTGCAAGGCGGGCTGCTCCGTTCTTTTCCCCTCAACCCGCCCGTCTTCTGAAGACGCCGGCAGCTCCGTCTGCGTGGCTGGACAGTTGTTGCTCAATCAGACCGGACAGACGATCGCGGAATACGGCTGAGGAGAATTTCAGCGAATGCGCGCGGATTGCATGCGGATCGTTATCGTCCTCGACCTCTTCGAATGCTGCCATCGTTTCCAAAAGGGCTTCCGTCGTCTGCTCGGCAAAGCGAAAGCCGACCTGCGGGGCGGATACGGTTTCCCGGGCGCCGCCCGCATCGAAGGCCAAAACCGGCCGCCCTGATGCCATCGCTTCAACCGGCAGGATGCCGAAATCCTCCGTGCCCGGAAACAACAAGGCCCTGCATCGCGACAGGTGGTCGCGCAGCACGTTGAAAGGCTGATGGCCGAGAAACTGAACGGTCGGTCCGGCGATCGACTTCAGGTAAGGGAGTTGTTCGCCTTCACCGATCACCACCAGTTTCCGGCCGGCCTCGGTGCAGGCGCGCACGGCGATATCCGGCCGCTTGTAGGTGGTCAGCTGTCCCGCATAGAGGTAGAATTCGCCTTTTCCCTTGCCCACGGCAAAATCATCGGTCGCAACCGGCGGATGGATGACGACGGAGTCCCGGTCGTAGAACCGTCGGATGCGGCTTGCGACATATTCGGAGTTGGCGACGAACACATCGACGCGCGAGGACGTCGTCACGTCCCAGGCGCGCAGCATGGGCGCGGTAATCGACATCAGGGCACGTCCCACCCAGGGCAGGCCATGGCGATAGACATGGAACTGATCCCAGATATAGCGCATCGGCGAATGGCAGTAGCAGACATGGAGAGCGTCGGCGCGTGTGATGATGCCTTTGGCGGGGCCGGATTCGCTCGACAGCACTAGGTCGTAATCCTGCAGATCGAACTGCTCGAGCGCAAAGGGCATCAACGGCAGCATCTTGGTGTAGTGACGCTGCGCGCCGGGGATCTTCTGCAGGAAGGACGTGCGGATGTTGCGCGTCTTCAGAAAATCGCTGATGCGATCCCGGTTGCAGACGAGGGTGAAGATATCCGCTTGCGGAAACATCCGGCACAGCTCTTCCAGAACCTTCTCGCCGCCGCGCATCGAAACGAGCCAGTAATGCACGATGGCGACACGAAGTTGCCCGCTCTCTTTTGAGGTTCCCGCCTCGGTGACGCGTCTTTTCGCCATAACAGGCGCATCGGGGAGAAATGCCCTCGCGTCGGGGAGAGAGGTCGCTGCTTTAAGGGTCAACTGAGTACTCCTTGTATCGCCACACCGTATGCCGGCTCGGAAACCGCGTTCGTCGAAATCAGGCTTTGGTATTCGGCAAGAAGCGCATCGCGCCATTCCTCGTGTGTCGAGGCGAGATCCGGCGACAGCTGCAAGGCCCGCTCGCTCATGGCGCGAACCTCTTGCGCGGACATTTGACTGAATCGCGTCAAAGTCTCGGCAAAGGCGCTTTCATCGGCCGTATCGCAGGCAAGCGCCATGCCGGCTCTTTCCATTTCTTCGGCGAGAAAGGCGCTACGCGACATGATGACCGGCAGACCGCTCCTCGCCGCTTCGATAGCGACGAGACCGAACGGCTCGGGATAACGCGAGGGCATCAACAGCGCACGCGCCTTGCGGATGATCGGGCCGATCTCCGCATGCGACTGCCAGCCGACCGCCCTGACGTGATCTCCCGACGCTGCGACCCGCGACATCAGCGGCCCGTCGCCGATCACGCAGAGCCTGACACCGGCTCGGCGCGTGGCGGCGACGGCGTCCTCAACGCCTTTTTCCTCGTCTAGCCGTCCGATGAACACGAACTCGTCGTTGGCTTCCGCTTCGATGCGATTGATGGAGAGTGGAGCGACGGGATTGCGGATCGTCGTCAGCCGTTCCGGCCGATAGCCGGTGTCGACGAGAAAGCTCGCCATCTTCTCATGCAGCAGGATGATCCGGCCGAATTCGGCCTGCCCCTTCAGGAGCCGGAGGATATTCGAGCCGCGGGCAACCCGCCACAATTTGTGCGAATAACTTCTCTTGTCGCAGGCCGTCGCAATACAGCCTCCGCCAAGCGGGCGTCGCAGGCAGATTTCCTGCGCCTGATAGTCGAAGAAGGCGCCGTTGGGGCAGGCCGTGAAGAAATCATGCGCGTGAACCACGCATCGTCCGGCGACCGGCGCCAGCGCCTTGAAAATCGCGGGAGACAGGATCTGGTGCCAGCCATGCACATGGTAGACGGTGTTGGCGGTATCGTTTTCGGCAATCCAGTTCGCCACCATGCGGACGGCGGCTCCATTGTGAATGCCGGTGACGAATGCCTTCGCACGCTCGGCGCTGAGCAGGTCGCGGCTCTTCAGCCCGACCATCGAGACGCCGAGTGCGGCAAGCTCCGCATTGGCCGCGTCATCCCCGCTAATATAGGTAACGGGGATGTCGAGCCCGCGAAAAAGCTTGGCTGACAGTACCGCCAGGCCTGTCGCGCCGCCTCTGGCCACCGAATAGTCGTCGATGACGACCACGCGATCGATCTTTGCCGTGCGGGGGCCGGGAAAGCAGCCAATGCTTGCAGTGGATCGGAGGCCCTCGGAAAGCGACGGGCGCATTACTTCACCAAAACCGCGCCGTTGGCACAGGCCTCGAGCGCCTTGCGGTTGAGAATGCGGATCTTGCCCTGCCCCCCGTCGATGATCTTGCCTTCCCGCAGGCGCCGAAGGCATTGATTGACCTTCTCGCGCGACGCCGGCAACGTCGCGGCCAGGTCATTTTGGGAGATGATCAGTTCGTCCCCGTTGTTTGCTGCGTCTTTTCCATAAACAGCCGAAAGCCGGAGCAGTGTGCTGGCCAGTCTCGACTGCAGGCTCGACGCCGCATTCGAAATGATCCGGAGTTCAAGCTCCGAAATACGCGCCAGCGCCCTGGAAAAGACCTTTTCGCGGAAGGAGGCATCGCTGGCGTACATGTCGCGCAACAGGCGACCTTCGAAGAAATGCAGCTCGCAGTTGGAGCCGGCTCGGTATTCGAGGCTCAGCGTCTGCCTGCGCAGAACCTCGAGCTCGCCGATCAGGCCTGATTTCGGAATGATCTCGACAATGAATTCCCTGCCGTCGGGCAGCATCGTGCTTGCGCTGACCACCCCGGAATGTACGCGCGCGAACATATCGATCAGGACGCCGGCCCCGGCAATGACCTCGCCGCGCCGGAAACGCCGGACGCTCGATCGGCAGGAAAGAAATTCATCGTCAAGCACGATGCGGCTGCCGAGATGAATGCCGCCGCTCGCCGATATCGTCGGCTTGCCGATGCCGGCCCTGCGGTCTGATGCGTGCGTCACCCCGTCCATGCGCATAACTCCAATACTCGAATAACGATAAGAATGCTGCACTGCATCATTTATATTGCCTTAATATCGAAGTCAAATAACATCGCCGAGAGTTTACCTAAATATTGAGATTACAATTAGTTGAAAACACAAAAATACATCATTTGTCGCGTTAATAGCCTCGATAAGTTCAAATAAAGCCCATTTGACGGAAATTTTCGCTTATTAAAAAGTCTTGCTGATTAAAAATATCACTAATCCGAATGATGATATCATAAATATAGGTGTATCTGCGCGCCTTAACCACGACTGGGTAGTTTATATCCTGATTTAGAATGAAAATAATTTGCCAGACGCCACGATCGGATCTCTCTTCTGCGGTTTCGTAGCATAAAGTATTTATTAAGGATTATGACTTTGGTAACAGACAACAAGAGTGCGGCGCAGCAAACTTTGAACGGTTCTTAATCGGAAAGTTTTGGAGACCCCAATGGCATGGGATGCACATAGTTTCGAGGCATGGTCGCGTGTCGGAAGGCCTGCGAAAGACGGCGGCCTCCATGCGTCCCGACCTCGTGCAGCGGGTAGATCGGTCAAGCGCGCGCTCGACCTTCTGTTGGCGATCACCGCCCTGATCCTGCTTTCCCCGCTTCTGCTGCTCGTCGCAATGATCGTGAAATTCTCCGACCGCGGCCCGGTCTTCTATTCCCATACGCGCATCGGCTTCGGCGGAGCGCCGTTCGGATGCCTCAAGTTTCGCACGATGAAGACCGATGCGAGCGCGCAGCTTGCCGAATTGCTGCAAAACAGCGCGGCTGCGCGCAGCGAATGGGAAGCGACGCGCAAGCTGAAGGATGATCCGAGGATCACCGCCGTCGGCGACATTCTGCGACGGTCGAGCCTCGACGAGCTCCCCCAGTTGTTCAATGTCCTGCGCGGCGAAATGAGCCTGGTCGGCCCGCGGCCGATCACCGCTGAAGAATTGCCGCGCTACGGCGAGCACATCTGGGCCTACATGGCCGTCCGTCCTGGACTGACCGGTCACTGGCAGACCAGCGGGCGCAACGATGTCAGCTATGAACACCGGGTTTCCCTCGACGTGCACTACCTCAATAACTGGTCGCTCGGCCGGGACTTTATCATCATCGCCAAGACCATCCCAGCTCTGTTTTCGCAGCGTGGCTCGTACTGAGCATTAAAGGGGAAAGCTGCCGATCATGTCCGTCGGAAGATACGCTACCCCTTCGTCCTCTCCAGGCTGCCAGTATCTCGTAACTCCGTAATCTCGCCATTTTGGATTTGGACGACATGACCTCAAGCACGATCTTCAGCGGTGTTTCCCCGATATCCCTGCCTGCCGCCGCAGCCGCTGGCGGGAACTCACCGCTGACCCTGCGGGACATGCTGTTTTTTCTCAGAATGCGCTGGCTATGGATCCTGGCCACGACCTTTGCCTTCCTTGTCATCGCCGGCAGCTACCTTCTCACCGCCGCGCCGACTTATGTTGCCAGCACGCAACTTGTGATCTTCCCTCAGGTGAACAGCTCCGAAGCTCAAAGAGCCTTCGCGGAAGACGCATTCATCGAAGGGCAGCTGGAGATTGCCAGATCAAGCGATGTCGTCGACGGAACGGTAAGAGCGCTCGATCTTGATAGCGATCCCGACTTTGTCGATTGGAAACCTTCGCTTCTGGACAAGTCGAAGGACTGGCTTCTGGGAGTTTCTACTCAAGTGGATACGGGGCAGGAAGCGGCTGGCATCAGAGCGAGTGATACGCCATCCAGACCGCGGACGGAGCAGGAACAGCTGCACGACCTGGCAATTGCCACGCTGCAGAACATGATGGCCTTACGCCGGATCGGGAATTCCACGATCATCGAGATATCAGCCGCAGCGTCGACCCCTCAGAAGGCGGTCGCCATCGCCGATACGCTCGCAAGGCAATATATCCAGAAGAACATCGCAATGAAGGCCGATTCCTCCCGGCAATATAGCGACTGGCTGGAAAAATTCGTGAGGGAGCAGCAGCGCGGGCTCGCCGATGCCTCCAGCGCCCTGAACACATTCAACAGCAACCCGCGCGACCAGTTCAAGCTTGCGGAGCTGCAGAGCGCGACCGATGCCCGCCGCACGCTTTATGAAAGCACGCTGACCCAGCTTACCGAGGCCAAGCAGCGCATAACCTACCCCGTATCCGACGCCACGATCGTCTCGCGCGCCACGCTGCCTCTTTCGAAGGCGAGGCCGCGCAGCACGCTCATCCTCGCCTTTGCCGGGGCGGTCGGCCTCGGCGTCGGCCTGGCACTCGCCATGGTAAGGCACGCCGGCGACCGCCGGATCGTCCGTCCTCAGCAGATCGCGGATGTCGGCGGAGTGTCCATCGTTACCTTGCTGGCAAGATCGAAGCAGAACCGCAGTGGGCATCCAGCCGGCGTCCTCGCCGCCGACGCGGGCAGCATCGATACGGCCGCCTATCCCGTTATTCCCGGCATGGCGGAATTGAGCGCAACCGTCGTCGGCCTTCGGCGCAAACGCCGCGTCGTCATCGGAATCGTCGCCGTCGATCCCGGCAGCGGGACATCGACCATTGCATGCGAACTGGCAGTGCTATCGTCGATGTCAGGGGCGCGCACACTGCTCATCGATGCGGCAGCGCAGAATTCCTCGCTCAGCAAATCGATCGCGCCTGATAGTTCCACAGGTCTCGTCAATGTGCTCGACAATGGCGAACTCATCCGGACGGCGGCGTTGCCCCTCACCCCGACCCTGAAATTCCTTCCGCTCGGCAAGGTGGAAGCCGTGACGCCGGCCGTTCGGCTAAGCTCCCGACGTACGCAGTTGAGCTTCGCCGACCTGAAAAAGGAATTCGACGCCGTATTCGTCGATATTTCCGCCTTCTCGACTTCCCCCGATGCCAATGCGATCGCGCCGGAGCTGGATGGCGTCCTCGTCGTCACCTCGCATGGGCGCACCTCGATCGACGATACCCTGCGCGTCATCGAGACCATGCGCAATGTCGGCGCTGAGATCCTCGGCGCGGTCATCAACCATGCACCGAAAAGAATAGAGTCATGATCTCACCTTCGGCAGGAACAGCAAAACAGGGCCGTCCATTGCGAATTGCCTTGGGGATCGCCTCGGCGGGTCGCCCTTCGATATTGCGGGAGACGATCGATTATCTCACCGGCTTGCCGGATCAGGCGGAACGGCTCATCGTCTGCGTGCCCATCATCGAGGACGCGGCCGGGCTTGCCGACCGCCGCGATTTGGACGTCATCGTCGGCAGCCGCGGCCTGACCGCCCAGCGCAACAGGATCATCCAGGCCGCTGCGGCTGATACAGACGTTCTGATCTTCCTCGATGACGACTTCATTCCCGCCGCGACTTTCCTGTCGCGCATGGCGGCCGTCTTTGCGGCAAAGCCGGAGGTGGCAATCGCCACCGGCGAGGTGCTGGCCGACGGCGTCCTCGACGGGGGCCTCAGCATGGCGAAGGCCTTGGAGGTTCTCCATACCGCAGGCGAAGGCGCCGAGCATGTGGCGGATGTCTACAACGCCTATGGATGCAACATGGCGGTTCGCCTTGCGCCCGTTGTCGAGCACGCCCTGACCTTCGACGAGCAGTTGCCGCTTTACGGCTGGCTCGAAGATGTCGATTTCAGCAGATCCATCGCCCGCCACGGCCGGTCCGTCTATGTCGAAGGCGCCCGCGGCGTGCATCTCGGCGTCAGATCCGGACGCCAGCCCGGCCGAAGGCTTGGCTATTCGCAAGTCGCCAATCCTGTCTACCTGATCCGCAAGGGCACGATGTCGAAAGGCCGTGCAATCGCGCAGATCGGCCGCAACATCTTGGCCAATATGTCAGGCATCCTATTGAAGGATCGGCTGATCGACCGGTGGGGACGTTTGAACGGCAATTTACTAGCGCTATCCGACCTTCTTGTCGGTCGCGCCTCTCCGTCCCGCATTCTCGAATTCGGCACTCCGTCGCCGCGCGAAATGCGTTCACCGTCGATCGCAACGAAGCGGAGATAGACCAATGCAGCCGAGATCCTTGTTCGATCGCCTCGTTTCCACGGCACTCACCCTGCTGGCATTCGCCTGCCTGACCGGCTGGAGCGTCGCCCACGCGCAGACATTCACTCTCGTGCCGGAAGACAAGGTCAGACTGCGTGTCGTCGAATGGCGGTCGTCGGATTCCCGCTATGCCAGCTGGGAGGCCCTCGATGGCGTCTATACCATCGACGATGCCGGCAATCTGTCGATCCCGATCGCTGGCCACCTGCAGGCGAATGGAAAGACGACCGAGCAGCTTGCCGATGCCATTGCCAGCGCGCTGGCCGAAAAATCCGCACTTCCGGGCAAGCCGTATATCGCCCTGGAGATTGCCGAGCATGCACCGATTTTCGTGACCGGAACCGTGCAGACCCCCGGCCGCTATCCGTTTGAACCCAACATGACGGTGATGAAGGCCGTCAGCATCGCCGGCGGCTTCCTCAGAGAACGCGAGGACAACACCTATTTCGAGCGCGACCGAATCCAGGCTGCCGGCGCCTACCGGACGGCCGTTATCAACCGGCGCGATCTCCTGATGCGACAGGCGCGGTTGCGCGCCGAGATCGCCGGCCAACAGAGTTTCGAGATCCCCGACGAACTGGTGGGAACGCCCGACGTCGACAAGTTGAAGGCACAGGAATTGAACCTGATGCGGTTGCGGCGCGTCGATATCGACAGCCGGATCGAAGCGGCGAATGACCTGACCCGCCTCTATGGCCAACAGGTCGAATCGCTCACGGCCAAGATCAGTTCGCAAAAACGGCAGATCGACCTTGCCCAGAAGGAACTGGACAATGTCAACAGCCTGGTGAGCAAAGGCCTCGTCAGTAATTCCCGCCAGGTCTCTGTCGACCGCTGGGTGGCGGATGCGCAAGGCACCTTGATCGATCTCGAAGTCGCCCTGACCACGGCTCGCCAAGGCCTCAGCGAAGCCGACCGTTCCAAGATCAACATCGTCAACAGGCAGAACAGCGAAAACCAGGACCTACTGAACCAGGTCAATCTCGCGATCGGCAGGGCGGCGATCGATATCCAGGTAGCCCAGCTCCTCGGCGAACAGGCCGGCTACGACGCTCAGCTCGCCCAGATCAACACGGACGCGCCGGGGCTCGGCCGGGCAAAAAAGAACTACAGGATCGTGCGTCGCAACGATGACGGAACCTCCCGCAACATCGTGGCGGACGAGCAAACCGCATTGCTACCGCATGACCTCGTCGAGGTCGGTCTGGACACGGCCCCTCAAGCGCCATCCTCATCGCCGCAGACAGCACCGCAGAAGCAGAGCTCGACGGTCCCGTCATCCGATGTGGCCCGAGACAATCGCTCCGCTCCCGGCTGGATATCCCGGACCGGATCGAATTAGGAGGCGATTGTGATCATCGACGACAGCCGGCGGGCTTTCGCCTCGCACATCCTGCCGAAAGCTGGATGCCACTTTTCGGCAAATGCCAGGCCTCGGCCGCTCATTCTTCCGCTTGGGATCTGAAGCATGTCGATAGAGCCGATCGGTTTCGTGGTTCTGCTGCTTGGCGTGCTCAGCATGCTGAACGGCGCGCGTTTTGCCGTCACCGCCCTTTGCCTTTCGACGCTGCTCGGTGCCGCAGCGGCTCTGCAGTTGCCGGCGCTCGGCGGCAGCAGCATCCAGCCGAGCCATCTTCTGGTGCTCTTTCTGGTCATGACGGTCTTGCTGCGCCCGGTTCAGATGCAAGCGACGCTCGCCAGCATCGCCTATCCCGGCCCCGGCTTCTGGTTTGCCTGCTACATCCTGTTCTCCGTGGTGTCGTCCTTCTTCCTGCCCCGTATTTTTGCCGGCGCGACCCTCGTTTACTCCTCCGCCAGAGACCCCTCGGGGATGATGTCGACGGTAGCGGCTCCACTGGCTCCGGGTTCATCCAATATCAGCCAGTCCGTCTATCTTCTCGGCGACCTCGCCTGCTTCGCCGTCGTCGCCGGACTTGCCAGGTTGGGATATGGCCGGTTCATCGCGCGGCAGCTGATCGTCGCATCGATAGCATGTTTTGCCTTCGCGCTGATCGACCTCGCAACGTTCCAGATCGGCCAGGCCCAGCTGCTCGATATCATCAGAAATGCGAATTATACGATGCACACGGCCGAGACCATCCACGGTTTCAAGCGCATCGTCGGCCCCTTTCCCGAAGCAAGTGCTTATGGCGCCGTTGCATTGGCCTATTTCGCCTTCACACTCATGCTATGGCTGGAGCGCGTCCAAAGCCGCATGGCGGGGTTGGCAACTCTTCTGATCGGACCGACCATCGTGCTCTGCACCTCGACAACCGCCTATGTCGCGGGCGTCTTTCTTGTCTGCATGTTCGTGTTGTTCTGCCTGAAACGACTGATCGGCGGTTCCGCCACGACCCCGCACGTGACTTTCCTTGCGATCACGCTGTTTTTCATACCCTGCGCCATCACCGCGCTCAGCCTTGTCCCCGATGCGTGGAATTCCATCGCCGGTCTCCTGACCACCACCGTATCGGACAAACTGCAATCGCAGTCCGGCGAAGAGCGCACCGCCTGGAACACCCTGGCATTGATTGCATTCGTCGATACCGCCACTTTCGGCGCCGGATTGGGCACGGTTCGAGCTTCCAGCTTCATCGCCGCGTTGCTGTCCAATGTCGGATTGACTGGCACCGCCCTGTTCGCCGTCTTCGTGTACAGCTTGGTGAGGGCAGCCGGCCGGCACAAATCCGGCGACCGGGAAACCCACGCGATCGGAACCTCCGCTGTGATGGCATCCATCGCACAGATCGGCTCCGCAGCGATATCGGGAAGCGGCACGGATCTCGGCTTGCTGTTCAGCACTTCGGCGGGGCTGGCCGCGGGCTGCCTTGCCGGAGCTTATGTGCCGCGGCATCGGGCGGCCTCAGCGGCGAACCGACGTCCCCTGGAGGCATCGGCATCTCCTTTGAGAGCGCCGATGTTTTCAACACCATGACGCCCGCTCGGGACTTTCGCGATGGCGCCGAATGGCGGCCTGGCGCAGCCGGACTCGGGCGAACACAGGTTCGCGGCTGCTCGGCCGCGCCACATCCTCCAGGGATTACCGGTGAAATCAGGCTGCCGGTCGCAAACGATCCCAGACCGCGATCCGGGGAAGGATATGCTGCAGCATCCGTCTCAATTTCAGCTCTGCTGACGCTCGCTGGCGGCAGAGACCCTGTTTGCGGAATTGCTCTGCCGCAGTCTGGCATTCCGTCGCAGGGCACCCGACAGGAAGACGCCCGTGAGATAGCCGATCTCCATCAGCACGAGGATCGCGATACCGGATCCGATCGCCGCTACCGTGGAGGACCCATCCACGAAGGCCACGCCGCCGAAGCCGATTGCCACAAGCAATGCGAAGATCGCGAAAGCCCAGGCGCGGATGCAAGCACCGGCAGCTATCGAAATCACGGCGGCGATGAACGCGGTGATCAGCATCCAAATACCTCTTCTCGCTGCAGCCCAACAAGCGCTCCGACCCCCATCGTCGTGCCAGGCAAGAAGATATCGAAACGCAGCGTCATCGCAGGCAGGGCATTCTTCATGGTGAATATCTCAACAATGAAACACACGAAAATCGCCGGCAGCCATACGCCGATCAGCCAACGACCGAGACTGCATCTCGGCAATATATACCGGACCGGGCTTTCATACGACAGGCCCTTTGGCTCAATCAACAACTGTTCCCTCGACTTGGAAGGCGACAGCGATTCATTCCTGTTGCGGACAATCGGAAAGGTGAAGACATGAACAATCAGTGCGTCGTCTACGTCACGGATGTCGAATATTCATTTCCGACTATTCTCTCGGCGCTGCAGGCTCGCAAATTCACAAGCCCCGCGACCGATGTCTGTGTCCTCATGTCGGAACATCTCGATAATTTCAACGAACTGAAAGCCTTGCTGGCAACGAGCGGGGTCGACTTGATCGATGCGACCGAAGCGCTGCAGGATTCGCTCGGCAAGCTCGATGGATCGCATTTCCAGGGACGTATCAGCGTCAGCACCATGGCCAAGCTGGTGCTTTGCGAGATCCTGCCTGCCAACTATACCCAGATCATCTACCTCGATGGGGACACACAGATCGTCAGCGATCTCGGCGGGCTCGAAAATGCGGTTGTGCCCGAGGGCAGGTTTTTCGCGGCGCGCGATTACACGGCGATCCACGACTTTCTCGACACCGGAAAGAACAGCCACTATTTCAACGCGGGTGTCCTGAAATTCCACCGTAACGGCTGGATCGGACAGGAGGCGCTTGAGCTTTTTGCTAGAAATCCCGAGGCCTGCGAGGGCAAACATGACCAGGGCGCATTAAATTATGTCTGCGGTTCATCGCTCATCCTCGTATCGAACCGCTGGAACTTTCCCAAACAGTTCCTTCACCTGGTCAACATGTCCGCCCTGTCGATCGTCCATTATATGGCGCATCCAAAGCCCTGGCATGGCACCTTCTTTCCCTGGACCGATCGGGAAAGCCAAGTCTATGTCGACCTGCGCAAAGCACATCCGATTTATGACTCGCTGTATCGCGGCATAAGCATCGATCGTAAGGCCCTGTATAAGTACCGGTCGATGCGGGCGCGCATCAAACACGCAATCG
This sequence comes from Rhizobium sp. 268, assembly GCF_036571585.1. Taxonomy (NCBI): domain Bacteria; kingdom Pseudomonadati; phylum Pseudomonadota; class Alphaproteobacteria; order Hyphomicrobiales; family Rhizobiaceae; genus Rhizobium; species Rhizobium sp. 268. Next base: position 308,981 of record NZ_JAPPSO010000011.1, read on the forward strand.
AGGCGAACGGCCCCAATCCGCGGGTCCAGAGCCTGCTGGTTGGCGATTACGCCGTGTGAGCATTGTGGTCCGCCTGGGGGTGAATAGCCGCGCACCTGATATCAGCATGGCGGTCGACCCTTGGATGGCAGGCGGACGCGCAACTATTCATTTCTTCATTGCAGGATGGATAATGGTCAGGACAGAATATGAGTTATAGGGCTTCCGCCGCCAGTATCTCGCATTACGCAAAAGCCCGCCTGCGCCGCTCGCTCAAGGCTCGGCAGGTTCGCTACGACCTGCTGCGCGTCGGGCTCAAGCAGGCGCGTCACGTCGTCATCTGCGTCATCCGCGACGAGGGGCACCGGCTGGCATTTTTCCTGCAGTATTATCGCGATCTCGGCTTCGAGCACTTCATCTGTATCGACAACGGCTCGACAGATGGCACGGTCGAATTGCTGGCCGGCTTCGACGATGTGTCCCTTCTTTCTGCCCACGGATCCTACAAGGCGGCGAGATTCGGTAATGACTGGATCAACGAAGTCATCAACCGGCACTGCCAGGAGAAATGGGTTCTCTATGTCGATGCCGACGAGTTCCTGGTCTATCCGCATTGCGACACAAGGCCGATCGATCAACTGACCGCCTATATCGATTCCACCGGCGGCCATTCGCTGCGCTCGGTGATGATCGACATGTACAGCCCGCATCCCGTTCTAGAAAACATATGCGAACCCGGCCGCAATCCGCTTGAGGTCTGCAATCTCTTCGACCGGTCCGGCTATGTCGCGCATTTCGACGAACGCAACTGGACGATATGGATCAAGGGAGGTGTTCGTGGACGGGTCTATTTCCACGACCGGCTCTGGGACGGTCCCGCGCTCAACAAGATTCCTCTCGTCTATATCGAAGGTGAACGTCTTTTTCTCAAATCATCGCACCAGGTCTGGCCGCTCTCCCTGAATTTGGGCGACATGCGCGGAGCGCTCGGCGTCTCCGGCGCCCTTCTGCATTTCAAGTTCCTGTCGACCTTCGTTCACAAGGTTGCAGATGCCGCGCACCGGTCCCAGCACACGGAGGAATATGCCGTATATTCCTCGAGCAAGGACAAGGATGATTTCGTCTACGACGATACGGGCACCTACCGCAGCTGGAAGGATCTCTCCAATCACGGACTCATTCAGGGTGAAGGCTGGAAATACTGGAAGAATGCCTCCGAAAGCGACGTCTAACCACTATTATCGGGAAGCCGCTTCAGCCGAGGCGGGTTTTGTTGAGGCTTCACTGCCGCATTCTTTCGTCGAGGCGTCCTCAAGCGATGGACGCCACACCGTCGGCATAGACTTCCAGCGCCTTCCGATTGAGAATGCGGATTTTGCCCTGCGTCCCGTCGCACATTGCTTTCGCGCAAACGCCGCAGGCATTGATTGACCTTTTCGCGCGACGCCGGCAGCGTCGCTGCCAGATCATGTTGGGAAATGATCAGCTCATCGCCGCCATGTTGCGCATCCACTTTGTACACGGCAGAAAGGCGCAGCAGCGTCCGGGCCAATCTCTGCCTCAGGCTCGATCCGGCGTTGGAAATGATCCGCAGTTCGAGTTCGGAAACACGCGCCAGCGCCTTCGACAGGATCTTCAACTGAAATTGCGGATCGTTCGCACACAAGTCCCGCAGCAAACGACCATCGAAGTAGTGCAGTTCGCAGTCTGATGAGGCGCGATATTCCAGGCTGAGGGACTGCTTGCGCAACACCTCCAATTCGCCGATCAAGCCGCCTTTTGGAATCATCTCCACGATGAACTCCCGTCCATCGGCAAGCGGCGTGCTTGCGCTCACCATTCCGCGCTGGACGCGGACGAACATGTCGATGGCGTCCCCGGCGCCTGCAATCACGTCACCCCGTCGAAACTTTCGAACACTCGAACGGCAAAACGGGAACTCGTGATCCAGATCACCACGGCCGCCGTATATGACATCTGCAGGCCCTGAAGTAACCGCTTCGCCTACTCGCGCCGCGCCCGCGCCAGTCTTGTTATCTCTGATGCTAATCGCTCCGTCCATACGACGCAACTCCATGCAGACTAATTTAGCTATTGCTATTCGGCGATATTCGTAATTCATTAAATTGTAAAGTTAAATGATAATACTATAACATAGTCATCCGGATTTATACACAAATAGTGACTGATACTCACATTAATATATAACAAATTCAAATGGAATTCTAACTCATCGATCGATCTTAAACCACGACCTGACTTTTATACGTTTCATGACGATCAGCAAACTGAAGATAAGATCTACAAAATAGAAGAATAATATCGTCTCCACTAACTAATATTAATAACATTTTGTTTATGGATCCTCAAACGCAAAACAGTATCTTAAAATTTCAAAAGAAAATCTTTGGGAAATAAAGAATTTATTCACCATTATGACCTCGGTCACAGACATCAAACCTGTATTGAAGCAAGCTTCGGATGGTATTTCTGGGATTCGCCCAACGGAGACGCGGATGGCGGGAAAAAATCAGGGCATCAACCCGGCTGACCCTTGGCGGCGTAGCACCGGGGCGCGCAAGGAAGGGCGTCCATTCAATTCGTCAAAATCCCATACGATCAGCAGAATTCTGAAGCGCGCGTTAGACCTTGTCATTGCGGCATCTCTTTTATTTCTTCTGTCGCCGCTACTTCTGTCGGTAGCAGTCATTATAATGCTCAGCGATCGGGGCGCCGCTTTCACATCCCATCGGCTTATCGGCTATAAGGGAAAAGAGTTCGGTTGCCTCAAGTTTCGGACGACACGATCCGACGCAACGGCCAGCCTGCATGCGACGATCGTCGGCGACATCCTGACGCGATCGAGCCTCGACAAGCTTCCGCAACTGATCAACGTGCTACTTGGGCAGATGAGCCTCGTCGGGCCTCGCGCCATTGCCAAAGAAGAGCTGCCCCGTTACGGCGAACACACCTATGCCTACGTCGCAGTCCGTCCTGGCCTGACCGGTCATTGGCAGATCAGCGAACACGTCAGTTATCAGAATAGAGTTTTCCTCGACGTCGAGTATCTGCGCAATTGGACACTCGCGTTGGATTTCATGATCATGGCAAAGACTCTGGCGGCCCTGCTTTCCAGGCACGCTTTACTGCCCAAGACGGACCTGTAGGGTCATTCGATTTTCCCTCATGCTCATAGCATTATCCGTGGGGGCGCTTGCCGGTCATAGGAGCGGGCTCGGCAACAGAGTTCCGTTTCCGGCGCTTTTGCATATGCTCCCACAACGAGTAGGCGAATAGACCCGCCAAATAGCTTACTTCCATCAAGACGAGCGCTTGGAGGCAGTAGGCGATCGCATCCGAAAAGGAGGAGCCTTTCAACAGGATCACGGCACCCAAGGCAACGACCAGCAGAAATGCAAAGATTGCAAAGGCCCAGGCGCGAATGGTCGCTCCAGCAGCGATGGAGATGGCAACCACGACAAGCGCGCTCTTCAGCATTAATCCGCTCCTCTCTTCACACCTCCTTTAAGCCGCCGGCTGCCTCAATGACATGGCAAAAGCTCAAAGTCGAAACGAAGTTCGATTAAAGTATTTTATCTATTATTGTTAAAATATTCCTAAGACACGCTCAGTAAGCCGACCGAACCAAGCGCAGAATATTCGACTATTCATCCGCCAGGACCGTTCTATCGTCCGGGACCAAGAGATCTTTCAGCACGCAGCAAGATTAATGCACGTCGTCAACAAGCGTGTAGCAAGCCTCCTCCTTACCAAGACAGGTGATGATCCTCCCCCGACAATCGCCACGGTTCAACGAAACAGGGCTCGCCGGTGATTGGCGAGCCCTGCTGATGTCCGGCATTGATAAGGCTATTTCGAGACTGCGGCGGCCAACTGCCGTTTTGCGCCGCGTTGGATGCTGAAGTTTTCAAGCCATGTGACCTGTTTCCTCAATTTCAACGCCGGCTTTTCGATGAATCTCCACGAGAAGGCGGCAAAGCAGGTCGCAACGATGCTGCAGACAATGCCATTCAACCACCAGTTATGCGCCCAGGGTCCGAGCGCTACGAACGCCTGTTGAATGGGATAGCCGTATAGGAAGACGCCATAGGAATAGTCGGCCCCACTGAGAATGCCAAGCTTGCGGGGCGAGGTCAGGCCGAGGAAGACCGTGACATATCCGATTGCCGGAATGGCAATGAAATCCCCAAAGGAAGTGAACCAGTAGGCCCATAATATGATTGCCACCGAAGCAAGGAAAATTCTCACATCCCAGAGAACCTTGTCCTTGTACAGATAGAAGGTCACCCCCACGAGAAACGCGCAGATGAGCAGATTGCCCGACGCTGTCGTGGGCATGGTTGCCCAATCGCTCGAGTGTTTCCAATACCTTGCGATACCGAAGCTGATGATCAAAGCCGGCGTTGCGATCAGGGCGATCACCCGCCGCCTGACCACGCCGAGCAGAAACAGGGCGGCGATCGCGGCGTAGCACTCCAGCTCGAAGGGCACCGTCCAGAGCTGCCCATTGACCATTGCGGCGTCGGGATTATTCAGGAATACACCGGGGAGATTGAAGTGGATGTGGCCTGTGACATTCAGCAGATAGGTAAAGAACTGAGGATCGGTGAAATAGTCACGCAGGTCATACTCTGTATAGATTGCTCCGAGTATAAAGGCCGCCAGCAATACCTCCACCGCAAGAGCAGGGTAGATCCGGATAAATCGGTTGCCGAGAAAGGAGATCAATGTTTTCGACCGTTCAAGACTGCCAGCCACCAGGAATCCGCTCAAGACGAAGAACATCGGCAGCACTGATTTGATGGCAGGACGGAAAGGTGACTCCCAGAGAAACAGGTCATCGCCGTATGTAACGCGGGCCGTATGTATCCAAAGTACTGAAAAGGCTAACAGTAATCGCATATAATCGAATCCTGTCGGTCGCCCTTTCGCTAGATCAAGCTTTTCGCCGAGAAACATCTGTGGCCCTTTCAGAAGTATTGACTCGATTTGGATTGGCAAGCTGTCGCCGCAGAGCAGCGGCGGCATGATTGCCGGGTCGGGACCGCGTGTCAGTGACCAGAGCTACATTAGGAAAAATTGAACGAGAGAGCGCCCCTCTCCCGAAGAAGAGGCAACTGACCACAACCCAATAGCCCTGCGCTTTCCGCGGCGCCATGCGACGGTTGGAGTGGACCAGGCGATCGGGCGGCGAATACAAATGAGGAAACCATGAAATTTCTGGCTGGCCTGTTTTTTATTGTTCTCGCCTTTATCGGATTGGGCCTGATAGGAGGCGGCACCTTGCTGCTCAGCCTCGGCGGCTCGCCCTATTACGCAATCGCCGGGCTTGCCTATCTGGCTGCCGCGCTTCTGCTGTGGCGCCGGCAGGTGTCAGGCGCCCTCATTGTCCTGCTTGTCGCCGTTCTCACCCTTCCCTGGGCACTATGGGAGTCGGGTTTCAATTTCTGGGCGCTCTTTGCGCGTTTGATGTCCCCCATCGCGCTGGCGGGCTTTGCACTTCTCTTTGCGCCGTCGCTGTCGCCAACTGCCAACCGGAAACTCTTTTATGGCGGCACTTTGCTTGCGGCCATCCTGTTCGCGGCGGGGTTCAGCCTTGCTTTAACGCCGCATGGGCTGATCCGCCCTTCCACCGATATCCCCGCCTATAAGACCGCCAAAGGCGACAACTCACCCTCCGACTGGACATCCTATGGCCGCAGCACGGCCGGGGATCGCTACTCCCCATTCGATCAGATCAACCGCGGCAATGTTGCCAAGCTCGATCTTGCCTGGACATACCGCACCGGGAAAAGCGATGGCGCCGATCAAAACACGCCGCTGCAGATCGGCGACACGATCTACACCTGCACGCCGACGGACGTGATCGCAGCGCTTGACGCAGATACGGGCAAGCCGCGCTGGACCTTCGATCCGAAGGCGACGGCGCCATACTGGCAACGCTGCCGCGGCCTCGGTTACTACAAGATGCCACCGGAGGCCCAATCGGCCGACGGCCTTTGCAATGAGCGTCTGGTGCAGACGACGATCGATGCCCGCCTGCTGGAGATCGACAGGAAGACCGGCGCACCCTGCAACGGCTTCGGAGACAATGGCACCGTGCAGCTTTCCCAAGGCATGGGTGAAGTCAAGTCAGGTTATTATTTCCAGACATCGGCGCCGCTGATTGCCCGCAATCTGATTGTCATCGGAGGTTGGGTCATCGACAATCAGGAGGTTGGCGAACCCTCGGGCGTCATCCGCGCCTTCAATGTCGTTACCGGCGAGCTCGAATGGGCATGGGACCTCGGCAATCCCGAGATCACCAAACTCCCGCCTGAGGGCCAGACCTATACAAGGGCCACGCCCAACATGTGGACGACGGCGGCATTCGACGACAAGCTCGGCCTCATCTATGCACCGCTCGGCAATACCACCCCGGATTATTACGGCGTCAATCGACCGGCTTTCGCCGATCAATACAATGCCACGTTGGTGGCGCTCGATGTCACGACGGGACGGGAGAGATGGAAGTTCCAGACCGTGCATCACGATATCTGGGACTATGACTTGCCGGCCCAGCCGGTTCTGCTCGACCTGCCCGATGGCAATGGCGCCACCGTGCCGGCTCTCCTGCAGACCACCAAACGCGGGCAGCTTTTCCTGCTCAACCGTCAGACCGGTGCACCCCTTGCTGAGGTTCAGGAGAGGCCGGTGCCGCAGGAAGGCGGCGCACCGGAAGAGAAATTGTCTCCGACGCAGCCCTATTCCGTAGGCATGCCGACAATCGGCGCCGAACGGGTGACGGAGCAGACGGCCTGGGGACTGACGATGTTCGATCAGTTGGCATGCCGCATCGCCTTTCGAAAGATGCGCTACGACGGCGATTTCACCCCGATCGGCCCGCAATATGCGATCCAGCAGCCGGGAAATCTTGGCGGCCTCAATTGGGGGAGCGTGTCGATCGACCTGCCCAACAACCGGGTCTTCCTGAACGATATCCGCGTGCCCAGCCTCTTCGCGCTCATTCCCCGCGGGGAGTATGTCGATTTTGCCCTGACCACAACCGCTCACGGCCCCTCCGCCCCGCAGCGCGGCACGCCTTACGGCATGGCCACCGAAATGTGGACCTCGAGGCTCCGCGTTCCCTGCACGCAGCCGCCCTTCGGCACCGTCACAGCCGTGGATCTGAATACCCGCAAGATCGCATGGCAGGTCCCGGCCGGGACCGCCGAACAGCTCGGGCCGTTTAAGATCAAAACCAATCTGCCGATGCCGATGGGCTTGCCGAGTTATGCCGGCACGTCGGCGACTGCCGGCGGTGTCGTCTTCTTTGCTGGCTTCCAGGACTATTACATCCGCGCTTACGACGCTGCGAACGGTGATGAGCTCTGGAAATATCCGCTGCCGGTCGGCTCGAGCGCCACGCCGATGACCTACGTCTCGCCGAAAACCGGCAAGCAATATGTAGTGATCTCGGTTGGCGGAGCGCCATATTCCAGGGACAACGGCGACTACGTGTTCGCCTTTTCTTTGAAAGACGAAGATTAGCGCCGCCGCCGGTCACACTGTGCTATTTTGGTCCGATGAGGAACTGAGGCTACGAGCGTGACGCGAAAATTGGCGGCGATCCTGGTCGCGGATGTGGTCGGCTACAGCCGTCTCGCCGGTGCGGACGAGGATCGCATCCTGGCGCGCCTGAGAACCCTGCGCAGCGATTTGGTCGATCCGACGATCGCCGTGCACAATGGCCGTATCGTCAAGCGCACCGGCGATGGAAGCCTTATCGAGTTTCGCAGCGTCGTCGACGCCGTGCGCTGCGCGATCGAGGTGCAGACAGCCATGGTCGAGCGCAATATCGGCGTGCCTCCCGAGCATCGCATCGAGTTCCGGGTTGGGATCCATCTGGGAGATGTTGTCGAGGAGAACGACGGCGACCTGATGGGCGACGGCGTCAACATCGCCGCGCGGTTGGAGGGAGTTGCCCAGCCCGGCGCCATCTGCCTCTCCGAAGATGCCTACCGCCAGGTGAGAACGCGGCTTGAATGTGCCGTGACCGATCTTGGCAAAGTCCCTCTCAAGAATATCGCGGAGCCGATGCGGGTCTATCTGCTTCAGGTCGGAACCGTCTCGCAGCCGGCGTCGGCACGGCAAGCGGGAGAGCAGCCGGCGCCGAAACGGCCTTCAGCTATAGCCGTTCCCGACAAGCCCTCCATAGCCGTACTGGCCTTCAACAATATGAGCGGCGACGCCGAACAGGAATATTTCTCCGACGGGATCAGCGAAGACATCATCACCGATCTCTCGAAGCTGTCCGAATTGCACGTGATCGCCCGCAACTCATCCTTCGTCTACAAGAATGTAACAACCTCGGTACCTGAGATGGCCAAGGCGCTCGGCGTCCGTTACGTTCTCGAAGGCAGCGTGCGCAAGGCCGGCAACCGCGTGCGTGTGACGGCCCAATTGATCGACGCCAGCAATGGCGGACATATCTGGGCCAGCCGCTACGATCGCGATCTCACCGACATTTTTGCGGTTCAGGATGAGCTGACCCAGGAGATCGTCACAGCGCTGAAGCTCAATCTCACGCATGGCGACCAGGACCGCTTGGCCCATGGGCGCGCCGTCGATGTCGGCGCTTACGAGCTGTTGTTGCGTGGCCGTGAGCAGGCGTCAGCCCATAACCGAACCGGAAATAGAGCCGCCCGCAGCCTGGCGGCAGACGCTCTCGCCGTAGACCCGGACTATGCGGCGGCCCGAGCCCTCATTTCCTTCACGCATGTGCTCGACTACGTCAACGCCTGGAGCGACGATCCGGAGGGTTCGCTGCGGACCGGGCTGGATCTCGCGCAGCAGGCAGTTGATATGGCCGAGGAACAGCCCAATAGCCACTTCGCATTAGGCATGGCCTGCATGTGGAACCACGACCTGGACCGGGCGCGGGCAGAAGTCCTGCGCGGTCTGGCGCTGTCGCCCAACTCGGCTGAACTCCTGACACTGATGGCGCATATCCAGATCTTCTCCGGCGATCCCGCAGGCGCCTTGGAAACGCTCGATGCATCGATGCGGCTTGACCCGCACCATCCGGAACTTCTGTTCCAGTTTCTCGCCGATGCGCGCTTTTCTCTCGGTGAATATGAACAAGCCATCGCCGCGATCGCGCAGCGGCTCCAACAAAACGCGCAATCGGAAACGGCTTACGCCCTGCTGGCATCATGTTATGGCCATCTCGGCCGCGCGGAGGATGCCCGACAGGCGTGGGAGAAGGCGCTCCAGATCAACCCGGACTTCTCCATCGAACGCCGCCGCCGCGTCCTGCCATTCCGAGACCCCGAGGACTTTAACTGCCGCGTCGAAGGACTGCGCAAGGCGGGACTGCTGGTTCCGGATCTCCGTCAATGCTGACAGAAACTGCGGCTCAGTCCAATGTCGCGTCGCCGCCCGTCGATGCCCGCAGCATTCATTTTTTCCCGTCAGCCGCCAGCGCCTCTTTCCGCCGGCGACTCGGCAGGAGTGATTTAAGGCACCGCCACATCGGCGAAATGATGTAGCCTGCAACCGGAATTGTGATCAAGCCGGCGACAATACCGACGATGCCGGCACCTGCCGCCTCGACGGTCCAGCGCAGCACGGACGCCAGGACGGGAACGGCATGGACGGCCACCTCCCCGGCATCATGGATAAGATGCGCCAGGCCGGCCACGCCATAGGCCTCGAGGCCGTGAACGATGATGCCGCCGCCGACCCAGATCATCGCAGCCGTTCCGACAATGCCGAGCGCTTTCAGAAAATAAGGCATGCCTGTGACCAGCCCTCGTCCGATCACGCGCAGCAAAGGCCCCGTCGGAGGCGCCATCTGTCCACGAGCCATCATCAGCCCCAGATCATCGGCCTTCACGATCAGCGCCACGCCGCCATAGACCATGACCGTTATGCCCAATCCAACGACGGCAAGGATGAAGGCCTGCGCGAAGATGCTGCCTGCCGGAACCGCGGCGAGCGTAATCGCCATGATTTCCGCCGAGAGGATGAAATCGGTCTTGATCGCACCGGCGACCTTCTCGTCTTCGAGCGATTGCGCATCGAGGCTTGTCGCCTCGAGTGCCGATTCATGGGCGTGGGCTGCATGCGGCAGCACCAGTCCGTAGACTTTTTCCACGCCCTCATAGCAGAGAAAAAGTCCGCCGATCATAAGCAGCGGTGTTATCGCCTGCGGTGCGACGAGGCTCAGAATAAGCGCCGCCGGAAGCAGGATCAGAAGCTTGTTCTTCAGCGAACCCACCGCTATCTTGCCGATGATCGGCAATTCGCGTGCGGCCGAAAATCCGGTGACATAGCGAGGCGTGACCGCCGCATCGTCGATGACGACGCCTGCCGCCTTCGCGCCCGCCTTGGCTGCCTGGCCGGCAATATCGTCAAGCGAGGCCGCAGCCACCTTGGCCAATGCGGCGATATCGTCAAGAAGGGCGATCAAGCCAACGCTCATTCAAGACTCCGTTGAGAAGACACTCGGCAAAAAACGGAAAACCCGTCATCATCTCGAAGCGACACGCGGCATCCACCGCCGGGAAGATGCCACGCACAGATCGTGACGGCAATGCCGTTATTCGGCCGGCAACGGGCTCAGCCCGCTCTCATCCAGCGGAGGACGTGCCTGAACTGACGGATCCCGCTGTTGCGCGCTGAATCCCACGACCGTTCCCAGCAACGCCAAAACCCGC
>NZ_JAPPSO010000012.1:0-243478 GCF_036571585.1 Rhizobium sp. 268
CGCTCGCGACTGCGCCGCCCGAACCGTTGGCCACGCCGCCCTTCTCGGTCGCATCGCCCGCATCGGCAACCGCCGTCGGCGTCGTGTTCGAGCTCGGCGTGGTAAACATCACATCGACCCAATAATTCGTCGACTGAAATGTGGTCGTGGGGAACTGACTGTTGTTGCCATAGCGGTAGACACCATTGCCGCTGGCCGGTGCCGTCAGCGGACCGCTGGTCACATTTGAGGTGAAGTAGTTGGTGGTCGTGGAATAATGACCGGTATTCGTGTGGTAAGACGCCGTGTAGGTTTGCCCGGCTGTCAGTGACACCGGACTGGTGAAATAGGCAGTCTGCCAGCCGCTGGTCGTCTCGTTCGTGAAGGTGAGGGTCGCAAGCCGTGTACCAGTGCTCGACCATAGTGAACCTGTATGCGTTCCCGTATCGAGGTCGCTCTTGTAGAAACGAATGCCGGTGACGGTGCCCGCCAAGGAGGTCTGGAATTTCACGCCGAGTTCAACGGCCGAGGTATCGTTGGTGTTGATCACCGCCGGTGTCGCTGCACCGAAGAGAGAGGTGTAATTCGGCCCGCTGACGGTGACCGTTCGACCCGTCGAGGGTGTTTCCAGGTTGACGTTGTCGTCCACTGCGCGAGATCGGATGGTGTAGGTGCCCGCGGTCTGCGGCGACCACTTATAAGTCCAGTTCTCATCGCCGGTCGCCGGATGCCAACTCGCCCCGTTGTCGGTCGAGACCTCGACCGCGGCGATAACCCCGCCTCCTGAATCGGTAGCTGTGCCGGTAATCGTCACGGTGGATCCAACGGCCGCCGTGGCGGGCACCGTGATCACCGAAGTCGGTGCAGTATGATCCGCCGAAGCCGTTGCAGCAACGAGCCCGGATTGCAGCGTCCCGGGCTGAATGCCCATATCGGCCAGCAGATTGACCATAGCCTGCTGCACGCGGGGATCGGTCGCAGTCGCCTGATTGTCATGATTGTCGCTCAGGCCCCACGTCCAGTAGACGGTACCGGCGCCGAACACCAGCGCACCGCTGGGCGCCCGATAAAGCGTCAGATTGTGGGTCGCAGTCGCATTGCCGGTCGTGTTTCCGTAGTCGAGCAGGTAGGTGCTGACCGGAAGCGTCGTCGATGAGAGCTTGACGAGACCAGCCGGATCGAAGCCGTTGTCAGTCGCTTCATCCCACTCGTAACCAAGATAGTTCTTGGTGAGCGTTGCCGTCTGGCCAGGCTGAAGATTGGCGACGCTCGTATTGCGCCAGAAGCGCAGGTTGGCGTCGTCGTATCCGACGGTGATCGCGGCGAGATTGCTGCCGACATCGTCGACCTTGAACAACTGCCCGGTCAGCGAGTTTTCCGGGTTTCCGCCGCCGATGGCAGGTGGGCTGAGACGCGGATCACGGAAGGTGCCCGTCCATTCGTTGGAAGGGTCGATGCTGCTGCCAGGCGCCCATGTCTCCTTGTAGGAGATAAGTGTGCGATAGGGCGTGCCGTCGGCGCTGTAGGCGTTGCCCCAACGGGTGCGCCAATAGACTTCGTTGCCGCTCCAGAACATCAGGTTGACGCCCGCGTCGCGCGCGGCTTCGACATTGGTCCGCTGCTGTCCCGACCAGTATTCGTCGTGCCCGGCATCGATATAGGTCTTGTGATTAAGCAGGAGACTGCCATAGCGGTCGACGTCGACACCCGACATATAGGAGACGTCATAACCGTTCTGTTCCAGCCAGTAGATGCCAGCATATTCGGCGCCGAACAGATAGTCCTGCGGGCCGGCATAGGTGCCGACCCCGCCGCGGGTTGCAATCGGCCTGTTGTAGCTGACGGCATAGGCGCGACCAGCGCCCTGGCCCGTCGCGGGGCCGTTGCCGCCATAGAAGTTTGCGCCACCCCAGCCGTTGTAAGCTTGCCAGGTCTCGTCTGCGGTCTGGAAGACAATGTCGCTGTGGCTGGCATCGTCGCGCACGATGAACGGGATTTGATTTTCGCCAGAGGTGCCATCCTGGCGCACAAGCTTGGCGATGTAGACGCCTGAGACAGCATCATCAGGTACGGTCCACGAAGCCGAAACCGCCCAGTTGCCGGCATCGACCGTGCCGGTCGTTGCATTGCGCAACGGACTGGGCTGGGTCTGCAATCCGGTATGCTGCATTGTCGCGACCTTGCGCGCGCCCATGCCGCCATAGTAGCCGAGTCGATAGATATCGATCCGGTAGTTGGTAGAATTCGTGTTGATCTTGAAGTTGATCGTCTTGCCGTTGTCGACGCTGATGTCGGTCGCAAAACCTTCGATGTTGGTGCTGCCGGCACCGTCGATACCCCACTCGCTCTCCGGGTTGCCCTGCTTCTGGTTTTCCAGGACGATCGCGTTGCTGGCCGCCGCCGCAGCGGCCGCCAGATTTTGCGTCGTCAACGATCGCTGCGCAGAAGGTGGAGACGGCGTCGTCACCGAGCCGGAAAGGGTGCCGACACCCTTCGTGGTAGTGCCCTTTCCGGTCTCTCCGCCGCCTGGCAACGATCCGTTCAGGGCCGTTGATTCTGTCCACGTTGCGGTTCCGCGCCAGCCTGAGAGAGGAGACAGGCTACGATCGAGAAGCGGGTCGCTGACCGAGGCTCCGATGGCCTTCTTGATCGCCTCCGCATAGTCCGGTCCGTCGGTCAGCTTTGATCCCGGCAACTGACCATCTTGCTGAAGCAGGGCGCCGCTATGGGCGTAATCGAGAATCCGTGTGGGGGACGTATAGTAGCCGCACCCGCACACACCAAAGGGCATGCCAACCGCCAGCGCATTTGCACCAGCATGCTGCACGGTCGACTGCGCCGACGGCGTCGATTCGAGAATGACGACTTTGCCCGAGTGCGCACGCTCGCTGGCGACGGCGGCAGAATCGTGCCCCGACGAGGTCGGTGAAGGGCTTTGCGGCAGATATGGCGCCAAAGGATCGTCGCCTATGAGGTTCATTCCAGCGTAGGTGCGGTAAAGGGGTGATGCCGACCCGAACGCAAGTCCGTGCGCGTTCCCCTCGAAAGGGGCAAAATCCGGCATATGAACTGACAGTACGGACGCGGCTCTATTAGCGCTTCGCTTTCCGATTTCGCGATTGACTGTGAAAGCGTCGGGCAAGGGCGGCGCTACAACGCCGTCGTCGGCCCGACCGTCAGAGTCACCGTCCACGCCCGCGATCTGCCCAACGTCGTGCTTGTTGAGCGCCGCGTCATTATGGGGATCGCCGACAAGGGGAGCCTGCTTGTTTCCATCCGCCGTTTGCACCCCTGCCGCGAGTTGGGCATCATCCCCTTGCTTTCCGGCCGGCTTACGCGGCCTTTCCTTTCCGCCGACAGTCAACCATCGGGGGACCAGCGAATCCAGCAGGAGTGAGCGCGAAGTCCACCGGCGAGCGTTGCGATACATGGCAGGTACCTCGCGAGATTGTCAGGGTCGAATCTATATCGCTTAAACGCGAAGTTCTGAAGTATAGTCGAAAATTAGCAGAGTATATCCTACTCCTTTCGCTCTACTGGCGGCATCCTTTTGGCAAGCGGCCGTGTTGCGCGCCCGCGCGATGGATCAGATGCGTGATGGCGGAGATTGCGGTTTCCTGTGCAAGGCTCGCAGCCGCGAAGAGAGCGAAGCGGCGGGTCATCGTGCGGTAAGATCGGCGATCCGGAGCATACAGGCGCTGCCGAGGGGTTGCGCTTCACCGAAGCGAGCGCGCCTATTTCTGCGTGCAGAACCTGTTGATTTTGCGCGACAACGCCTGTGTGCGGCACCGACGATACATGTTTCTACTCAATTTAGGCTGAAGCACCCTCCCCACCTCATCAATATTGATGTGGCAAAGCAAACGACCTCCACCTTCCTCAAGGCTTCGCCAGACTGCACACTGGCGATGCAGCTTCGGAATTTGGTTCCGGCGTTCGAGCAGAGTTCAAGGTAATCGTATCAGCGTCCGTGTAAGAATGTTTGCAGGCGAGACATGCATATGAATCTATCGCACCGCGCCCCTCGCGTGTTCTTTCGCGCGACGTTTGTCATCAGCACACTCGCCTTTCTCGCCGGAGCGGTGCCGTCTGCTGTCGCCGACAGCTCCCCCTTGGCGCCACAAACGAGAATCCGCCTGACAATCGTCCAATGGATCCAGTCCAAAGGCCAGTTTGAGCGATGGGACGGGATTGGCGGCGACTATACGGTTTCGGATGCAGGTACGGTCTCCCTACCCTTTCTGGGGTCGCTGTCGGTTGGAAATCTGGATAATGCGGGCCTTACCAGCGAAATTGCCAAGCGCCTTCAAGCGAAGATGGGTTTGGCCCAGGCGCCTGCGGTGACCATCGATATCCTCGACTATCCCTCCATTTACGTCGTCGGAGACGTGGTAGCGCCGGGAGAATACAAGTTTCGCTCTGGCCTCAGCGTCCTGCAATCCCTGGCCATGAGCGGCGGCCCGTTGCGGGCTGCGGCACAGCAGCAATCGCAGACGATCAGGCTTGCCGGCGACTTGCGGGAGATCGACCATTCGCTGCTGCGCGGTTCGGCAAAACTCGCGCGGCTGCAAGCGGAGATGGCCGGGAAGAAAGAGATCGCCTTCGATCCGCCGCCCGCTGCCGATCGGCAATATGCCGAGAGTATCTACGATGAGGAGCGGGTCATTTTTCAGGCCCGTGCAAACGCACTGGACAAACAGTCGGTGGCGCTCGTCGAATTGCGCAATCTCTTGACGGCGGAAATCGAAACAATGCAAGAAAAGCTGAAAGGCTCGGATGACAATATCCAGTCGGTCGAGGAGCAACTGACGAGCGTGAAGACGCTGGTCCAGAAGGGCCTGACAATCAGCTCACGCCAGATGGATCTGGAACGGTTGCTCACCACCTATCGCTCCGACCGGCTCGACCTCGTCACCGCCATCATGCGGGGCCGCCAGGCAACCAACGAGACGACGCGCAGTCTCGAGGGACTTTCCGACACTCGCCGTAGCGAGATCGCGTCCGAGGTGCAGGCGGAAAGAGCCAATCTCGATCAGCTGAAATTGAAGCGCGACACCACGCAACAACTTCTTCTCGAAGACCTGGCGAACGGCGCCAACGTGAATAACCGCGTTGACGAACTCCCCCTGACGTTCGTCGTGAACCGGCGGGACAATGGACAGGTCACTCAATTCCAGGCCTTGGAAACGACCGAGTTAGCGCCGGGCGACGTGATCAGGGTAACCCGGAGCCGCAGCATCGCCGATGCGCCGTCCGAAGACGCCGCAGCTCTACCTGCTCAGAACGAGGCGCATATCAGTCAGGTAAGCCGGTGATAAGCGAAAAGCATGTGCTGCAATCGAGCCTGCGGCGGGGATTGAACGCCGGCACAGGACACACGGCTGGGGGCTTCCGATGACTTTGCGCATTACCCCACCCGGCAGCCAGACCTACACCGAGATCCTCAAGTCGACGATGCTGATGGGCGGCGCTTCGCTCGTGAATGTCGCACTCAGCATTATCAGAAACAAGGCGATGGCCGTCCTGCTCGGGCCTGAGGGCATCGGGCTTATGGGCCTTTATAGCTCGATTGTCGATATCGCGCAGTCTATCGCGGGTCTGGGCGTCGGCGGCAGTGGCGTGCGCCAAGTCGCTGAGGCAGCCGGCACCGGCGACTCAGCGAGGATTGCCCAGTCGGCAACCGTGCTGAGACGCATATCGGTGGTGCTGGCGCTGCTTGGGGCGGTTCTTCTCGCCGCATTGGCATATCCTGTCTCAAGTTTCACTTTCGGTGATTTCCAGCACGTCGGCGGCATTGTGCTGCTGTCGCTCGCCGTTTTCTTCCGGCTGGTGTCTGCGGGGCAGAGCGCATTGATTCAGGGCCTGCGCGGCATTGCCGATCTTGCCCGCATCAACGTGCTTGCCGGGCTCATCGGTACGGCCGTGAGTATCCCGCTGATCTACCTGTTCGGGGTCCAGGCGATCGCACCGTCGCTCGTGGTCATTGCAGCTGCCTCGATCCTTCCGACCTGGTGGTACAGCCGGCGGATCTTCCCGCATCCATCCCCAATGCCGGCGCGCCAGTTCAGCCGGGAGGTGTCGGCGCTGCTCCGGCTCGGTTTCGTCTTCATGGCAAGCGGACTTCTGACCTTCGGTGCGGCCTATGCCATCCGCCTCATCGTGCTGAAGGAGGGCGGCGTCATGGCGGCCGGACTGTATCAGGCGGCCTGGGGCCTCGGCGGTCTATACGCCGGTTTCATCCTGCAGGCCATGGGAACGGATTTCTATCCGCGCCTGACCGCAACGATCGACAACAGTGCCGAATGCAATCGGCTGGTCAATGAACAGGCGGAAATCAGCATGCTGCTCGCCGGCCCCGGCCTGCTCGGCACGCTGACGCTCGCGCCGCTGATGATGAGCCTGTTCTATTCGGCTGAATTTCATGGGGCAGTCGAGCTTCTGCGCTGGATCTGCCTCGGAATGATGCTGCGGATCATTGCTTGGCCGATGGGTTTCATCGTCGTGGCGAAGCGTACCCAGGCGATCTTCTTCTGGACGGAGGTTGCGGCGGCAGTCGTGCATGTCGGGCTTGCCTGGCTCTTCGTATCGCTGTTCGGTACGCGCGGCGCCGGCATGGCGTTTTTTGGCCTCTATGTCTGGCACAGCATCCTGATCTATGTGATCGTGCGGAGGCTGACCGGTTTTCGCTGGTCCGCCGCCAATCGCAGACATGCGCTGCTGTTCCTGCCTGCATCGGGACTGGTATTCCTGATGTTCTCGATTTTGCCGCTATGGCCGGCGACGGCGATCGGCTTCGTCGCCGTCGTTCTCTGCGGGCTCTATTCGCTGCGCATGCTGATCGACCTGCTTCCGCCGGAATCCGTGCCGGCAATCATCCGCGGATGGATCACGAAATCAGCATAACGAACAATGCGCGCATCCGAAGATGCGCGCATTGTTCGTTATGCCGATTGTTCAGGCGAGAGCAACATCCCTGGCAGGTTGCACGGCAGCCGCTCCGACGGTCGCTTCCGCAACGGCGGCGCGAAGTGCCTCGACAACCCGGTCCATGTCAGACACCGTCATCTGGGCATAAAGCGGCAGGATGATGGTTTGCTGCTGCGCAGATACGCTTCGCATCAGGCTCGAGGCTGCGCGATAGGAGCTCTCACCTGAATAGGCTCCCTCCAGGTGAATGTTCATCACACCACGCCGCGTCGAGATACCCTGATCGAGCAGCGTCTGCATGACGGCCCTCTGGTCGACCGTATCGGGCAATCTCACACAGAAGCTCTGCCAGTTGCTGCGAGCCCAGCGCGGCTCGGCCGGCAGGGAAAGCCCGGTAATCGTCTGCAGACGTTCGCAATATTGCTCGGCAAGCAGCCTGCGCTGGGCAACCAACCCCGGCAGCCGCCGCAATTGCTCGCGTCCGACGGCCGCCTGAAGATCGGTCATCCGGTAATTGAAACCCAACTCGTCATAGTCTTCGAAGATGACCTGCTTCGACCCGTGACGAACGGCATCGGTGACGCTCATGCCGTGCTGGCGCCAGAGCCGGAACTTCCGGTCATATTCGGGATTGGCCGTGGTCAGCATGCCGCCATCGCCCGTGGTGACGACCTTCCTGGGGTGGAAGGAGAAGCACGCAATGTCGCCATGCGCTTTGCCGATCTTTTCCCAACGCCCATCCCACAGGATTTCGCTTCCCGTCGCACAGGCGGCATCCTCGATGACCGGTATCTGATGGCGCTTGCCGATCTCGACGACAGCGCGGAGATCGCAAGGCATGCCGAGTTGATGCACGCAGAGAATTGCCTTGGTGCGGGGCGTGATTGCCCTTTCGATCAGACTGGCGTCGATGTTGTAACCATCGTCTTCGATATCAACGAAAACGGGCACCGCATCGCAGTATCGAACCGCATTTGCCGTCGCGATGAAAGAATGGCTGACCGTCACGACTTCATCACCGGCGGATACGCCGACCGCCTTCAGCGCCAGATGCAACGCAGTTGTGCAGTTGGACATGGCGCAAGCATGCGCGGCGCCCACAAAGGCAGCGAATTCACGCTCGAAAGCCGCGACCTCCGGCCCCTGCGTCACCCATCCCGACAGAATAACGCGGCGCGCAGCCTCAGCCTCTTCCTCCCCGAGGACGGGTTTGGCGACCGGGATTGTCGCCAGTATTGTAGATTGAGATGAACTCATGCTGCCTGCCCCCCTGCGTCGGTCTGCATTTGCCACCAGGCAACGAGATCACGAAGTCCTTGCTCCATGGAGATCTCCGCCTTGAAGCCAAGGAGCCGTTCCGCCTTGCTGATATCGGCAAGACGACGAGTCACGCCGTTGACCGTGCGGGCTTCTTTATGCTCCGGCTCAAGTGACGAACCCATAATGTCGCTCAGCATCTTGGCGAGTTGCAGCAGGCTTATTTCCCTGCCGCTCGCGACGTTGAACACTTCGTCCGTGACATCGCTTTTCGCGGCCAAAATGTTAGCGCAGGCGATGTCGCGGGCATCGACGAAGTCCATCGTCTGGCTGCCGTCCCCGTAGACGAGGGGCGGCATTCCCGCCGCCAAACGCTCCATCCAACGGATCAGAACCTCCGTATAGGCGCCGTAGACGTCCATGCGCGGCCCGTAGACGTTGAAATAACGGAGCGCGACATAGCGCAGACCGTACATTTCCGCGAAGCTGCGCATCAGCCCCTCGTTGAATACCTTCGCCGCGCCGTAGATCGTCCGGTTGTTGTAGGGATGATGCTCTTCGGTTGTGGGAAAGCTCTCGGCCAGCCCCAAAACGGAAGCCGAGGAAGCAGCGACCACCTTCGAAACACCGGCCTTGACGGCAGTTTCGAGAACATTGAACGTGCCCTCCGCAAGGACATCAAAAGCCAGTCGTGGCTCTTCCGCGCATTGCGTGATGCGGATGGCGGCCTGATGGAACACGATATCGACGCCTTCGAAGACTTTTGCCAGAAGCGCTCTGTCGCGGATATCTCCCTCGATGATATTAACGCACCCGCTGGCTATTGCCGTACTGAGATTATCCCGGCGTCCGCGCACGAAGTTGTCGAGAATGATGATCTCACGCGGTTTTTCCAATGCAACGAGATCGGCAATATGCGACCCGATCAGGCCGGCTCCGCCGGTAATGAGCACCCGTTGATTTCTCACGATCTTCCTCCATGCGATATATCCAGCACAGGATCAGCCTCCGTGCGCCAGCGTATGAACTTCGCCGGCACGCCGGCGACAACTGAAAACGGCTCGACATCTGAGACGACAACGGCGCCCGCACCGACGATCGCGCCTTTGCCGACGGTCACTCCGGGAAGGATTGTGGCGTTGGTTCCGATGTCGGCCCACGCGCCGATACGGACCGGCTTGATTTCGAGATCCGTGCGGATGATCGGCACATCGACCGGCAGGGCCGTGTGGCTGGAGCCAAGCACCTTGGCGCCAGGTCCCCAGCCGACACAATCCTCGATCACCAGATCGCGCGCGTCGAAATAGGCCATCGGCCCGATCCAGACATTATCGCCGATCACGCAGGTACCGTCGAAGCGTCCCTGGATATAGGCCTGGGCGCCAATAAACACGCCATTGCCGATTTCGAATGTTTCCGGATGCTTGAAACCGGCACCGCCTGCAACCTGCAATCCTGCGCCGCAACTTCGCGCGATCGCTTGCCAGATGGCTTTTCGCATCAGAGTATCGATGACACCGTCCCCGGCCGCAAATCGACCGTAGAGCTCAATCAGGCCGGCACGCCCATAAGATTGCCTGAGTTCTTCGGCCAACCCAGCCTGGTAGGCCGGGTCCGCCGGCCTTTCATGACGGCCATGGACCGCCTGCACGACCCGGGCCTCGCCGGCACGACTAGCTGACATAGGCGTACTCCAGCGCAGCGGCCACCTGATCGACGTGCCACGCCGGCATCTCGGGATAGATCGGCAGCGAGAGCACCTCCCGTGCGGCGGCTTCCGAGATTGGGAAATCGCCAGCTTGGTACCCAAGGTCGGCATGGGCCTTCTGCAGGTGAACGGGAATCGGATAGTGCAGCCCGGACTGGATGCCCTCCGCGCTCAGCCCGCGCTGAAGCTCGTCGCGATCGCGGCTTCTGATGGCATAGACGTGGTAGACGTGACGCCGGTCGGCGACTTCGACAGGCGTCCTCAAATTCGGCGAACCGCCGAGCAGCAGCGAATAGCGGCGGCCATGGGAGCGCCGCGCTTCGGTCCAGGCTTCGAGGTGCCGGAGCTTGATGCGCAGGATCGCACCTTGAATGGCATCCATGCGGTAGTTGAAGCCCTTCAGCAGATGGTGATAACGCTGTTCCTGACCCCAGTCGCGCAGCATGCGCATCGTCTTGGCCTGATCGTCGCTGTTCGTGACGACGATACCGCCCTCGCCGCAGGCGCCGAGGTTCTTGCCGGGATAGAAGCTGAAGCAGCCGGATGCGCCGATGCTGCCGGCGCGCGCGCCTTTATACTGCGCTCCATGTGCCTGGCAGGCGTCCTCGATGACCGGTATCCGGTGGTGGTCGGCAATCGCTTTGATCGCGTCCATATCGGCCATCTGACCGTAGAGATGGACGGGAATAATGGCCTTGGTTCGGGGAGTGATCTTTGCCTCGAGCTGAGCCGGATCCATCGTCAGCGTCACGGGCTCCACATCGACGAACACCGGTCGTGCACCTGCGTAACAGATCGCCGACACGGTCGCGACGAAGGTAAACGGCACGGTGATGACTTCATCGCCGGGGCCGACACCTGCCGCGAGCAGCGACAGATGCAGGGCGCTCGTCCCGGTGTTGACGGCTATCGCATGTTTGACGTTGCAATAATCCGCGAATTCCTGCTCGAGCCGGGCGACCTCCTCGCCCAGTATGTATTGTCCCGAGCCGAGCACGCCGAGCACGGCGGCGTCGATTTCGCTCTTGATCGATTGATATTGTGCTTTGAGGTCCAGGAACGGGATCATGCAATGCGCCTCGCCTCTTCGAGCTCAATGATGCGACCGCGCTGGGCGAGCGACCGGCTTGCGGATTCAAGGATGCGAACAACGCGCAGCCCGGCTTGGCCATCGGTAATGGGCCGCGAGCTCTGCTCGATGCAATCGACGAACTGATCCAGCTCGCGTTTCAACGCTTCGGTCATATCGAGCTTCGGCGCCCACATGTCGCCGCTGCGGTAGCCGACCATCATCTGATGCACCTTCTCCCCGTAGGCCTGGGAATTCGGGTTCAGCGTGATGCCCTTGTCGTAAACCTTGATCTTTTCGCTGGGCTCCAGATCATCGTAGACGACCATCTTGTTGCTGCCGCCGATCAGCGTGCGGCGCACCTTGACCGGCGCCAGCCAGTTGACGTGGATGTGGGCGATAAGCTTGCTTTCGAAGAAAAGCGTCAGATAGGCGATGTTCTCCGGCTCACCGAGCACGTGGCTCATGCCCGTCGCAGACACAGCCACCGGCCTTTCCTGCACAACATGGTCCAGGATGGACAGGTCGTGCACCGCGAGATCCCAGATAACGCTGACATCGTGCTGGAAGAGCCCCAGATTGACCCGAACCGAGTCGTAGTAATACAAGTCGCCCAAGCCGCTTTCGACCAATTCGCGCATCTTGCGGACGGCGCCGGTGTGAACGAAGGTATGATCCACGGCCAGCACGAGGCGTCTGCGCGCGGCCTCCTCGACCATCCGGGCGGCCTCCTCCGTCGTCGATGCCATCGGCTTTTCGACGAAGACATGCTTTCCGGCCATCATCGCTTGCATTGCGAGCTTGAAATGGGTCGAGACCGGGGTTGCGATGGCGATTGCATCCACTCTCGGATCGCGCAGAACTTCCTCGAAATTGTCGGTGATCGTCACCGCCGGATACCGGCTTTTCACAGCCGCCAGCCGTTCGACGTTGAGATCACAAACTGAAAGGAGCTGCGCGCCGGCCGCTTCAGAGATGTTACGAACCAGGTTCGGGCCCCAATACCCATACCCAACTACAGCAATGCCGATCATCGCATTCCTCCCAACACTTGCATGTCAACTGACCGGTCATGAACGCGACCGGTGATTCTCGCCGGAACGCCGGCAACAATGGCGCCGGCAGGCACATCCTTCGTTACGACAGCGCCGGCGCCGACCTGTGCGGCCTCGCCGATGGTCACGCCGGGCAGAATGGTGGCGTTGCTGCCGATCGATGCGTGGCGCTTGACCAGAGTGGGGATGACGACCCAATCAGCCTCCGTCTGCAGACTGCCGTCCGAATTGACGGCGCGCGGGTAGGTATCATTGGTGAACATGACCCCGTGGCCGATAAAAACGCCGTCCTCCAGCGTCACGCCTTCACAAAGGAAGGAATGGCTGGAGATCTTGCAGTCCTTTCCGACGAGGACGTTTTTCTGGATTTCAACGAAGGTGCCGATGCGCGTTCCCGCGCCTATCGTACAGCCGTAGAGATTCACAAGATCCCGATGGTGGATAACGCAGCCGTCACCCAGGTTGACGTTCGATGCAATCATCCCAACTCGCCCCCTACGCTTCAACAGGCCCTGACGTGGGTGAAACCGGCCATCGCAAGAATGCATCCAAGGTTTCGTTTCGTCAGAGCAAATATTTCCTTCCCTTCAAAAAGAATTGTTTTCTTCATCTGAGTAAAGAAACAAAACGTTGAAGCTCATTCACCTAAAGGCGTATCTGCTTACGAAAATCGGATGACGAGCGCATGCGAACGTCTATGACCATCGACCATCGGCGGCGACAGGTCACGCGCCGAGCGATCCTGATCCTCCACGTCGAGGACGGGCATGGTTTACATGGGTTTAGCGCATTCGACTATATATATATGTAGCAACCTGACGCCCCGCCATACAAATGAATTAGCCGAGATCGATCATTCTCAACTATGTAGCCATTTGTATATTTGCGTGGAACTTATGTGTTGAGATAACCACTATTAATTAGTTTAACATCTTGGAAACTGTGTTAATAGTTTAGCACTTCTGGTTATTAAACTCCCATATTTACAGAGGGGTTTGATATTCGACTTTGAAGTACCGCGTAAAAAAGGCTGGGAGGATAGGGCGTTGGATACAATAAATATAAGCCACAGGCAGGAAAACATATCTCTTCCGTTGGAGATAGACGATGGTTCGACAGCGCTTGCCGGACCGTCAAAGTCAAAGCATTCGCTTGTCATTCTCGATAAAAGGGAACTTGACCGGCACTGCCTTGCGCAATGCATGGCCGCACACACGGCGGATTTCGTAATTCTGGCGTTCGGATCGATTGAGGAGTGGAAGCAAAAGCGTGAAGAATATCCTCCGCTTTCGGCAATCCTCTTGAACGTCGGCGGCAAGACGGTCGACGACCCTGTCGTTTCGGAGCAGATCAAGGCTCTTTCGTCGGAATTCGTATCGACACCGGTCATCATATTGTCCGATAGCGACGACTTCGCCCAGATCGTCAGGGCGATCGATTACGGAGCAAAGGGATACATACCTGCCTCCGTCAGCATTAGCGTCTGCATGGAGCTGATTGCGCTATCGGTCGCAGGAGGACTTTTCGTGCCCGCAAGCGCGTTGTTCGCCATGCGCCACTTGATGCAGTCGAACAATCCGACAGCGCATCCATTGGCCGGAATATTCACGGATCGCCAGGCCGAAGTCGTCGCGGCACTGCGCCGCGGGAAGGCGAATAAGATCATTGCCTACGAACTGAACCTGCGAGAAAGCACAGTCAAGGTTCATGTTCGCAACATCATGAAAAAGGTCAAGGCAACGAACAGGACGGAGGTCGTGTTCAAGCTTAACGACTTGTTCCAAAATACTATTCCGGCATGAACGTGAATACGTGCTGGCCGGAGCATTCCTGGAACCACGTTTCTTTGCTCAAATCACACGGTGGCGCAAATGCGTCACCGGGTTTTTTGAGGGCGCCCTATTACGCTTCCTGCGATCTTGGCGTGAGCAACGATCGAGCGCTCGACATGGGCGGCTGTTTCGGCACTTGCGGATGAACTAACCCGGCCCGGTCTGCCTGTTCATGCTGCAACTCTTCGCCGCATCGAATTCAAGGCGTACCAGCACTTTGGACCGATCGTTTGCTTGCAGACCAATTTGATCCAGGGCAACGAATTTCGCACATCAGGGGAAACCTCCAATGCAAAACGCTGAATAGCCACGGCCGTCGCAACGTCGAAATTGTTGAATGCGATGCCAGCCTGTCGAAGCGCCTGTTTTCCGAGATCTCTGGCAAGAAAGCGTCGTAATATCTCATCTTTTCTGAGGCTATCGGCCGCTTGGCTAAATAGCATATCAAAGGCCTTTTTTCTTTGCACAAGGTCGGAGAGAATATTTTCTCCATAGTATTGCAGCGACATATTCGAGGAATGTTGGCGATATACTGCTTGATCAGCATTGATGAACCCTACGCCGGCATGTGATGCGAGCCGCAGCCACATTTCCATATCGCCGGCATGCGGCAGTTCCTTCAGGTACCCGCCGACCTGCTTTTGCAGCGCCGTCCTCACGACAGCGGTCGCCGTTGGAACGAGATTGCGTGCTCCACTCAACTGCATGAATTGCCGACCGGACAAGATCTGCATGGCGTGCACGTAATTTTCGCCGAGAGGATCAGCGCGTTTGCTCATGGTCCCGTCTGGCTCCGCTATGATCGCGTTCCCGAACACCAACCCCACATCCGGATAATTGCGCATCAGTTCCGCTGCACGGTGCAGCGCGCCTGGCAGAAGATAGTCATCCGCAGAAAGAAGCAGGAACAAGTCACCGCCTGCCCAATCGATCCCCTCATTGTAGGTGGCGATGTGCCGCATGTTTGCCGCGTGCCGCCGATAAGTGACCCGCGTGTCACGGGCTGCCAGGGCCATTCCGACTTCCGGCGTATTGTCCGGCGAGCAATCATCGAGAATAAGCACGCGCACATCGACGCCCGCCTGCGAAAGGACGCTTTCAACGCATTCCTGTAAGAAATGGGCGTAGTTATAGCAGGGAATTACTACATCAACACGTTGCAAACTTCTTCCTCCGTGCGCACAGCGTCACCGTTGGTTTGACAGATCTTCCGGACGCGGCATCGTTTCGGTGTATGCATTGTCTGTTTTCTGATTCATTCTCGCAGATGTCGAGAGACGCTTTCGCCTGGCTGATTTCGTGCGCGACCAGACAGTCCCCAACAGGGCGGACCGCGCAGGAAGACAAGAGATTGGGCCCCGGCAAGACTTTCAGTACTCATGTTTTGGGCCGAGATAAGAGTAGGGGGAAAGCCTTGACAGCGCATATTGGCCGACCAGCTTTGCTACCGAGCGCCGTCTGAGCGGAAAGCCGAAATCCTGCCAGATGCGCCAGCGGTCCCGAGCCGGGAGAGACTTGAACCAGTAGTACGGCTGGTCGGTGAACGCGAGGGTCTTGCTGCCCGCAGGGGCAGGTTCCCCCATTCGCTTGTAGTCGGTTTCCCAAGTCGTGCGGTAGCATACCGTCGCGGTCGGCTCATGAGAGCACGACAGCCGGGAACTCCGGATCGAACTCCAATAGACGGAATCTCCGACTGGATAGAGTTCCCTCGGCATGTGAGCCCAGCGCGCAATGATTGGCAGGGCCGGTCGCGTGAGAAATAAGCAGTTCGTATCCACATGCGTACGGCCGTCGCTCTTTGAGTCGTCGAACATGTAGCTGCCGTCCGCGCGGTGCATCGAACGTCTCGATGTGCAAACCGCAGCACCAGTCCGGCGGTGAAGTTCGAGCAGGCGCTGAATGTGGTCGGGTCTGTACCAGTTGTCCGCATCGAGAAAGGCCACCGCGTCATAGCCCTGGGCAAAGGCGCTAAGGCTGCCGATCACACGACCCATGTTGCCCGCGTCGCCGTGAGCGTTCGGCAGGATGAAATGTTTTGCGTGCCAGCCACCGACGACAGCGTTCGGAAACCCGTCGGCAACAAAAACCTGGTCGCATGCAACGGTTTGGTCGAGAACGCTCGCCCGGCATTGCTCAAGGAGCTCGTTCGGCTCCTTGTAGTATGGCGTAATAACGGCAACGCGCATGCTTCATGTCCTCATTGTTGTTTTTGCAGCGATCGGCACGTCCGGCGATCGCCGCTCTTTTTGCAAACTGCGATTTGGGGCTCGGTTCATTGAAGAAACCGAGCCTTGATTTTGGCTTTGCCGTTCTCACGTTCCGAGAGGCGCAGCTTGCGGAGCGGGAAGTCCGACGGCCGGGGTAGGTAGATAGGTGTTCGCCGTTCGCGAAGACCGGACGCCAGGCACGCTCTTGACTCCGCCTGAAAGCTTCCACTCGAAATACGCGATCGTTTTCTCGAGCCCCTCTCGCAGGTTCACCGTCGGCTGCCAGCCCAGGTCCTGCTTTGCGCGACTGATGTCGGGCTTGCGCTGCGTCGGATCGTCAATCGGCAGAGGATTGTAAACGATGCCTGATTTCGATCCCGTCATCTCGATGACCATTTCGGCCAGTTCCCGGACCTGGAATTCTCCCGGATTACCGAGATTGATCGGACCCGTAACGCCGGCCGGCGCACCCATCAGGCGAATGAAGCCCTCGATCAGATCGTCCACATAGCAGAAGGAGCGCGTCTGTGTGCCGTTGCCGAAGATGGTGATCGGTTGGTTTTGAAGAGCCTGAACGATGAAGTTCGAGACGACGCGGCCGTCATTGGTCTGCATGCGCGGCCCATAGGTATTGAAGATCCGCGCCACCCGGATTTCCACACCGTATTGACGATGATAGTCGAAGAACAATGTTTCGGCGCACCGCTTGCCTTCGTCATAACATGCCCGCGGGCCGATCGGATTGACGCTGCCTCGATACTCCTCGGGTTGAGGGTGGACGGCCGGATCACCATAAACTTCGCTGGTGGAGGCCTGGAAGATCTTCGCCTTGGTGCGTTTTGCCAAGCCGAGCATGTTGATGGCGCCGTGCACATTGGTCTTCACCGTCTGCACGGGGTCGTGCTGATAGTGGACAGGAGAGGCCGGGCAGGCGAGGTTGTAGATCTCGTCGACCTCGACATAAAGCGGGAAGGTAATGTCGTGGCGAAGAATCTCAAAGCGTGGATCGTCGAGAAGGTGCAGCACGTTGTCGCGCGAACCGGTATAGTAATTGTCCACGCAGA
The DNA here is from genome assembly GCF_036571585.1 of Rhizobium sp. 268. NCBI lineage: Bacteria > Pseudomonadati > Pseudomonadota > Alphaproteobacteria > Hyphomicrobiales > Rhizobiaceae > Rhizobium > Rhizobium sp. 268. Next base: position 17,099 of record NZ_JAPPSO010000012.1, read on the forward strand.
GGACGTCGTTACCCTCTCGCAAAAGCCTTTCGCACAGGAATGATCCCAGAAACCCGGTGCCGCCGGTAACCATAATTCTCTTGTGTCCGTGCATTGATGTGCTCCGTTGTTGATGCTTGCCTCGTGGAAGTGGTCAGCAGGCTCCCCTGCGCTTGAAGACAGCGGGGATTGTGCCGAGAAGAATTTGGCAGTCGAACCAGAGGGACCGGTTGTCGATGTAGAACTCGTCGAGTTGCTGCTGCAGCTCGATATCCGCATCGCTTCGTTCGGATATTTGCCAAAGGCCTGTGAGCCCCGGCGTGACGGAACGGCGCTTGTCCCGAAATTCGCCGTCCATCGCCGAAAGATGATACTCCGGGAACGGCCGTGGTCCGACAAAGGCCATCTCGCCCGCAATGATGTTCGCCAATTGCGGGAGCTCGTCGATGCTCGATGAGCGCAGCATATGTCCTATCACCGGAAGGATGCGCGGATCGTCCTTAAGCTTGAAATGGCTCAGCCACTCGGCGCGCATGGCAGGGTTGTCTCGGAATAGTGCTTCAAGGCGCTGTTCTGCATCTTGGTACATGGTCCGTAATTTCAGGACGTGCACCGGCCTGCCGGACCGTCCTTCCCTGGCATGCCGAAAGAAGACAGGACCTGGATCGATGGCGTAGATTGCGGCCGCTGCAATCGCGATGAACGGCGCGACCACGATCGTTGCAGGGATGGCGATTGCGAGATCGAGGATCCGGCGAATTGGATCCGAGTTGATCGAGCTCCCCCCGGTGGTGAGGCGAATGCCGATCTCTCCGCCGATATCGGCAGGTCGCAACCCACTGACCTTGAGGCACGGTGTGTCGGACAGCAAAAGGACTTCGGCGAACTTCCCACGCAGCGCCGGCAAGCCGGACACAAGCGAGCCCCTGTCGCCCGCGATCAAAGCAATGGATGGCCCACCACCCGGCATTGCGTCCAAAGTATCGGGGAAAAAGGGCTCCGGCCTGATGCCATACTGCCAGTGGTCGGTGAAATGTGCCACGAGCGCGGGAGCGAGGTTGCGCCCCCCTATGACAACCGCACGCTCCCCCCAAATTCCAAGTCTCCAGCAAAGACCTCGTGCAAGCCAATGCAGAAATGGCTGAACAATCAACCCGAGACCGAGGAATACAATAATGGCAAACAGCAGCCGTCCCCCTTCCGGCAGGATAATTGCTCCGAATGCCGCCAGGACAGCCACCTTGACGGCAGCCAAAGTGCGTCGCCGCAGATGTTCGTGGTCATGCAGCCGATATCCGGGATAGAGGCCGGCCGATGCGTAAAGCACAATCGCAGCCAGTGCGGCGACCGTGAACGCGCGTTCCACGAACGTGCCATCCGAACCACTGGGAAGAAAGGACAGGAGAAGGAAATAGGCAAGCAAATAGCTGGCGGTGTCGCCGGCGACCAGCAAGGACGACGTTGCAACCCGTGGAAGCCGGCGCCGTAGCGCGACGGGCATATTCAGCCCTGCCGGTACAAAGGCATCGGCGGTCTTGGCTGCTATGGGCGGCACGGACCCTGCCGGAATCGCCCGCGATGTCATGTCATTTGATGTGGATGCCTTCGACGGACCCGGTGTCATCGCTGACGGCACAAATATGGACATGACGCTTTACCCCCTACTGCATTTGTCCCGACACGCCCGATCCAGAAATGGCGTCTTCAATCGGAAACTGCCGAAGTCCCAGTCTCTGGAATGCTGACAGTGAGATGAAAGTCGGCACGACGAGCGCATAGCGCCGCCACAGCCGCCGCGGCTCGCACAGAAGACGAAACGCCCATTCGAAGCCGCTTCTTTGAATGAACCTCGGAGCCTGCCGCTTGAGGCCAGCATGGAAATCGAACGCAGCTCCGACACCGATAAGCATCGATGCTTCCAGACGGTCGCGCATGTGCGCCATCCAGAGTTCCTGCTTGGGACTGCTCAGCCCGACCCAGATAATATCGGCGCCCGACCGATTGAGCTTGTCAGCAATATCTGCTTCCTCCTGCGTCGACAGTTTGCGAAAAGGCGGCGCATAGGAGCCGACGATCTGCGCTTGCGGAAATTTTGCGAGAAGGCGCGCCTGCAGTTGTTCGAGCGTTTCGGCCGTCGCGCCATAGAGGAAATGGCGCAAGCCCTTGGCGCTGCCGGCATCGAAAACGGATAGCATGAGATCAGGTCCATAGACTCTGCCGCTTTCCGCATGCCCAGCCTTCCTCAGCGCCCAAACAAGCGGCATGCCGTCAGGGGTTACGAGGAACGCCCGGTTATGGATCGACCGGAGCTCGGGATCATCCTGACATCGGACGATGCCGTGTGCGTCACGAACGCAGACATATTCCTTCCTGCCGTCTTCGATCGCTTTTTGAATAAACTCAGTCGCGCTTTTGAGATTGACTGCCGAAACGCGAACGCCAAGGACATTCGTCCATCCTAAAGATCCCTCCGGATGAAGAACTGAAGTTGGGCTGCTGCCTACTGCTTGTTTTCTCATGACCTGCGCTTTCGCGACTGAAACTGTCATCAGAATATCCCGGCAGGCCGATTGCCTCCATACTTGCAGCTCCAGCTATTGGACGTAGAAGAGACTTCATCTTTACGTCTTACGCCGGGATGACGTACGATATTCGAAGTAAGTCCATGTACCCCATGGCTTGCCATGTTGCTCTTTTTGATGACCGCAGGGGGCGCACAGCATAGTCGCCCTCGCGCACACAAAGCCGCGGAGGATCGCGTTCTATCTTTATGAGCAGAATGAAGACCCGCCCGCGAATTGAAGGTTGGACCGAAAGCTCATCGCAGGACCTGGTAAAGAGCATGCCAGAGAAGAACCCGGGCCTACGAGCTGGCAATGCCATAATTTTTGTGGCGCAGATCGAACATGCCGGCAAATGCCGACGCTGGTTCGCAGAAGCCTAGCAGGCTCGCGAGCGGATTTGACTGCGGCTTACCTTGACGCGATCGATTGTTCCACGGATCGGCGGCCTTCTGCCGGCTCTGTTGCCGCAGAACACCGCTCGTCGCGGCGCCCTTTGTCATTCCGCCGGCGCGACCACGCTTCCGATGTCCGCCCCAGCCTTCTGAAGATCCCTGAGGCTGCCAAATTCTCCCGAACGCATGATGCTCGGATCTATTCGGAAGCTCTGGCTGTTCAAGTTGCCGCTGTAGCGGTTGCGCGCGAATTGCACAAATCCAAGCCCAAGATCGGGAGCGTTGACATACGCGACAATGCCGCTGTCGCTATCAACCGATACAACATTCTCCTCGATACGATTAGGGCGTGCCCATGTCGGACGCCAACCCCTGCCGGTACCGTCATCAACCCGAAAAGCCGCTCCCGATCCGTGCGTGATGACGTTTCCCGTTACCAGGTTGCTCCAACCGCCGTTGATACCGATCGCCGCGACATTGCCCGAGAGGGTATTTCCCTCGATGCGCAGCCCGCTCGCCTTCCCATCCGTATAGATCGCCCAGCTGATAGGAGACGGCCATTCCCTGGTGTTCTCATATCCGGGAGGCCAGAACGTCCCATCGGCCCTGTTCATGAGATGACCGGTCCCGGTCACGAGATTGGAGCGGATGGTGCTGTTCAGAGGATCGCCCTGCTCGCCCATCATCTTGATGGCGCCGCCATCTGCCGTCTGCTGATTGGCATTATGGATCACATTGTGCTCGATGACAGCGTTATAGACGGCGTCATTGGAACCCCACAGCGATCCGCCGGCAATTCCGAACTGCGCCGTGTTTTCGATCAGGTTGTCGGCGATCCTGACATTATCAGCCGCCTGGAACCATATTCCCGCGGTTTCAATATATACCGTTCCAATATCATGAATGTGGTTTGAAAGGATCCTGGCGCCGTTCGACTTGCCGAACGTGCCATAATTGGTGCCGACGTAGATCCCGTTGCCAGCCACATCTGCAATCACATTGGCGGCAATCAACGCATCCTTACTTTCCGTCACATGCACCCCGACGCCGACATTCTCGATGCTGTTGCCGAGAATCCTGACGCCGTCAGAGTGTTCGATCCGTATGGCGCCAAATCCTCTGGTTTCCGTATAGAACTTGCCGCTGCCTGCAGGAGCTCCATCTCTAAACTCTAGCCCTGATACGACCATCCCATTGGCCCCATCCAACTTGAAGAACGTCGGCAGAATGCCAGCAACAACCATGGAATTGGGCAATGATTGATCGACGGGGATATAATGAAGCTGGCCCGCGACAAGGTCGTACCACCACTCTCCGGGAGCATCGAGCAATGCCTTTGCTCCGGCAAGGAAATAGCGGCTCCCTTCTGCAGTAAAGAAATAGCCTGTGCCTTCCGTATAGACAGTCCGGCTGGCGCCATTGATGGATACAACTGGAAGCGTATCATTGCCCCACTGGCTTCCGGGGCGATACCCGCCAACGATGTCTGCGACCAGTCCACTTGTATCATCCACTGCCGGAAGATCGCCGGCATGGAAACAGAAGCGCGTGTTTGCTTCCGACACGTCGATGGCAGGCTCGCACTTTGCGGCAAACAACCATCCCTTGCGCGGATCGCCATCGTCGGGGGCGTTGGGGAATCGCGCCTTGGTTTGGCGTATCCCGTCGACGAAAAGGTCACCGACCGCTTCATCCGGTGGCAATTTCAGTGGCGCCGTCCACCCGCCATCCGCCTGCTGCGCAAAGTTGTCAACGCGCAGCCCCCCATGCAAAATCGGCGCTTCATCGCATCTTGCCGTCAGGATCAAGCCCGCATCGCGAGTGTCAAAGACGATCGGCTGCGTAAGATAGTAATCGCCTTTAGCGAGCGCGATGGTGTTGGTGCCGCCCTTCTCACGGGCAGCATCACGAGCTCTTTCGATGCTGGCAAAAGGGCCGTCGCCACCCTGCTGATTTGCGGTCGGAAGGAGACCGCTCCAGCTGTCTTTGCCATCGGGAGAAACGTAAAATAGCGTTCGCCCCCCGGTGCTGCTGCTCAATACATCACTTAAGGAAGTCCCATTCAACTTGGCTGACATCGTCGGGGAAGCTTCCGCACAAGTCGCCTCCCTGACGAGCATCTGCAGGCGCTCTGGCGCATCTATCTCCGTCTCGACTGGAGCCGGATTGCTGGACCGCGGAAAGAGCATGACAGGTAAAATGCTCAGGATCAGTCCAAAACGCCGGTTCATGATGTCTGCAACCCGCTCGTAAGGCCGCGCGCGGGCGCCTGCCAAGGTGGCGAATGGCTGACCGAAACGACGGGCGCGTACAGCGAAAACATGATGATGGCTGTGGTAAACAGGATGAAGATGGCGTCATTCTGAACGAAAAAAATACTTTCTGTCAGGTTCATCACCAAAATCATGATCGTCAGGACATTGAGCCAGAGCCACCCGTACTGCGGATCATGACATTGAAGAAACCCACCCTGGCGGATTGCATAGGGAACCATCAGAACAAACGGAATCATTCCCATGATCCCAAAGCTCATCAAGATATCGCGGTATCCATTATGCGCGTGGGGCGCCGGCCAGCCGATCTTCAACCAGATATGCGTCGCTTCGGGGTTCGCGACTGTCCAGAAAGCCTGGTAGCCGTAGCCAAGCAACCAACGATCGGATATTTCGCGATCAACCAGCTCCCACAGTGGCACCCGACCCGTCAAGGTCGCATCCTTGCCGAGCGCTTCAAGGGCCGGAACCAGGAACTCGTGCAGCGAAATCAGAATGCCGAGAGACAGCTGAACGAAAAACAGGACGATGACGACGCGGCCAATGCTGCTGCTTCTTTGCAGCAGGGAATAAAAGCCGATCAGGCAAAACGCCACTGACGTTGCAATAATCGCTGTCATCGATCCGGAGCTTGCAAGGCAAATCACACCCGCCGCCAACAAGACGAATGCGGTTCGCCGCAGGCGGAACGTCCCGTCGATCAGCATGGCCGTCGCCACCAGGATCATCAACGACGCGTACCAGCCGAGCACGTTCTTGTGAATGAAGACGCCCCGCATGGCACCATCCGGCATACTGGCGAGGCTTGGTGACACCACGGCGACAACCACACTGAGGGTGATACAGGCTCCAAGCGTTACAAATACCAGGAACAGCAACTGCCTTGGCGTGAAACGTATCGCGAGGACATAGGAAAGAAGCACGCAAAACAAAAGGCCGATTGCGCGCCTCAAGGTCGTTGGCGGTGATATGGACCACAGGGTAGACAAAAACGGCAAGGCAAGCATCAGGGGAACAATCAGATTTCGCCTGAGCGCCGTTAGAAACTGCGGAAAATTGCGTAGCAGGATCACGGCTGTAAATGCATATATAGGAAGGCAAGGAAGACGCAGCATGGATTTGGCAGATTCACTGAGCGTTCCGTCCGCATCTGAAAGGACAAGCGGCAGAAAGGCGCCTGCCTGAAGAAATAGAGATATGCCGGCGCCCCAGCATTCTATGACCCGCCAACTGATGGTTGGTCCGCTGGCAGTTCTAAGTCTATCTACTCTCATTATCCGTCCCGACTGAATTGAACAGACAAGCGACTGTCGATCGCGGCAGATCAAAAACAGCTGTCGGCCTTCGTGGCCGCGCTGCTCTCAAGCAATCATCCAGCCACATCCGCGGTCAACCTGTCCTAGTGAAGGGCCGGCTACGCCTAATGCACCCTGCCTCCACCCAAAGGCGATGTTGCGCCTAAGCTTTCAGCCGGTCTTTACCCAAAAGGCGGGTCTTCATGTCCGCGAATTGCCCTTAAGAGCAGATGTTGCGCTTATCCGTTCACCGGTACCGTGGCGATGAATGTCTTATGAAGCGTGGTGGGTAAGCCGCGGTTCCACTGCAATGAGGCAACAATTCTGACAGAGTCTATCTCTGCAGTCGAAGCCTGGAAGGTTAGGATTGCTATGTTTCTGCGTCATGATCCTAGTTCTCTATGCAACACGACGGGCGCTCTACTCGTCGTGGCATTGTCAGCAGCGATCTCATCGGCTCGGCGCGAAATGCCGTTTGGCCGACGAGGTATTTTGGATATCACCATTCCAAACCGCGATGGCTGCGCAAAGGGCTATCTCTTAAGCAAAGTTGCGCTGCACAGCGGTGCATCGCGGCAGCCCGCCTGAGAGCGCGCCATGGAGCGGCCGGCCCTCAGTGTCCTCATCAACAATTACAACTACGCTCGCTTTGTCGGACGGGCCATAGACAGCGTATTGAACCAAGACGCGTGCAACGTCGAGATCATCGTCGTCGATGACGGCTCGACCGACCAGTCGCGGTCTGTTCTGCAAGCGTATGACGGCCGAGTAAAGGTGATCTTTCAGGAGAACGCCGGACAGGCCGCCGCGATCAATACCGCCGTGAGATCAAGCGTGGGCCAGATCCTCTGTTTTCTGGATGCCGACGACTGGTGGGCGCCGAGCAAGCTGTCAGCGATGGCTGCAGCGTTCCGCGCCAACCCTCAGGCATCGCTCGTCTATCATCGACTGCAGCCGACGCTTGTCGATGGCACGCCGACTTCCAAGCCGATCCCTCGAACGCTGTGTTCCGGCGCCTTGTCGCCGCTACTCACACGATCGGCTGGTTGGTGGCCTTTTCCGATGACGTCGGCCGTCGCGGTACGTCGAAGCGCATGGGATGCTGCGGGCAGCATTCCAGAACAGTTCCGCATATCAGCCGACGCCTGGCTCGTGGGCATCTATCCGTTTCTGGGGGACGTGATTGCCATGCCGGATCCGCTTGGATTCTACCGCATCCACAATAACAACTGGCATCGCTCAACCGAGGACGCCACCACGCTACGGCGGCGGATGACGCACTGGCGGCATACCGTTGAGGTAACGAACCTGTTTCTCTCAACCCATGACCTGCCGGCAAGACTACATCTGGCGGATCACTATCCCTATCGCGTTGCCTCGGCGAAGCTGCAGGGCGCCGACGCTCTCAGCCGGTTCAAGCTTGCGGTCGAAGGCCTCTTCTTTGCCGGCGAACCGAACCTGCTCAGGCGGACGCGCGATAGTTTGCGCTCGGCGCGCGGCCTGTCACGGATCGGTCTTGATGTAGGATTGTCGGAGGCAGCGAAATGAAGGCGCTGTTATTGGTTTCCGAACTGGAAGATTATACCATCTCCTTCGCCAGCGGCGTTGCCCAACACCTGGACGTTGTGCTTGCCGTGCCGCGCCGGCGCTATGCGCATCTCGCCTCTTCCTTCGATCCGGCTGTTGATCTGCACCTTCTCGACTGGCCGAGACACCGTTCTCTCTCCAATCCCTGGTTTCTGTACCAGCTCACGCGCCTGATCCGGCGGGAGCAGCCGAACCTTATTCATCTCCTTAGCAATTCGACGCTTTGGCTGAACCTCGCCGTGCCGTTCTGGCGCCCGATCCCGCTTGTGACGACCATCCATGACGTGGAAATCCATCCCGGCGATATGGAGACGCGCACGCTGCCCGGCTGGGCTCCCGAACTGATGGTAAGGCAATCCGGACATCTTGTCGTCCACGGGGAGGGACTGAAGCAACTGGTTCTCGATCGATACGCGAAATCCGCCGATCACGTCCATGTCCTGTCGCATCCCTCCATCCTTCGTTATGCGGAACTCGCCCGGCGACAGAAGATGACGCCGCGCGAAGCCGATGGAACTATACGCGTGCTGCTGTTCGGGCGGATTTTTGCCTACAAGGGTCTGGAACATCTGGTCCGGGCCGAAGCGATACTCAAGGATGTGCTTCCCAACCTGCGCATCACGGTCGCGGGCCGCGGCGACGACCCGCGGATATTCCAGGCGCTTATGGGCGATGCCGGCCGTTACGATATTCGCAATCGTTTCATCGAGGATACGGAGGTCGCCCAGCTATTCCTCGACACCGACATCGTCGTGCTTCCCTACACGGAAGCATCCCAAAGCGGTGTGCTCAACCTTGCGGCCGCATTTGGCAAACCGGTCATCGTTACGGATGTCGGCGAGTTGGGTGGCACCGTTCAGCCCAACGGGTTGGGAATGGTGGTCCCTCCCGGAGATGCCAAAGAGCTCGCGGCAGCGGTGAGGACATTGGCAGACAGCGGCGAGCTTAGAAACAAGTTCGGCACCAATGCGCTTCAATGGGCCAAAGGACCGAATTCGCCGGAACGGGTCGGCGGTCAGGCCGCGGCCGTTTATCGAGAGGTGGTCGGGTCATGCTGATGGAGGCGCTCACGGACAGAAGTCGGCTGGCGGCACGGAGCGCAGCTAGCGTCCGCCACTATGTTCCAGGCGGCTGCGAAAACGGCGGCGGCATTGGCAGGCTGGTCGGCTATATAACCGAGACGGCGAAAGAGACCGGCGCCAAACATTTCGTCACCGATACGAGAGGGGCGCGATGGTCCAAATTGACGTCGCCGGCGCGCCTCATCGGCGCCATCCTGACGATGGCGAAGGACCGGATCGTTGCACCCGACCGCATTCACCATATCCATCTCGCCGGCCGCGGCAGCACCTCGCGAAAACTGATCCTGACGGAGGCTGCCCGTTTATTCGGATGCTGCCACATGTTGCACCTGCACGACTACGACTATGCCGGCGACTTTGCGCAACGCTCGCCGCGCCAACAACGGCTCATCCGTCGGATGTTCCAGAATGCCGATTGCGTTGTGGCGCTGGGCCGGCGCGACCGCATGACGCTGACGACCCTTCTGGGCGTTGACGAGCGCCGCACGGTCGTTGCCCATAATTGCGTCCCCGATCCCGGGGCGCACGATATTCGCGCCGGCCAGACACCGCTGATCATATTCCTTGGCCGGTTGAGCGAACGCAAGGGCGTCACGGAGCTTCTGCTGGCCCTCAGCCACCCCGTCATGAAAGACCTCAAGTGGAGGGCTGTATTGGCAGGCGACGGGCCCGTCGAGGATTATCGCCGTCAGGCCGACGCCATGTCGCTTTCCAATTTGGTAGAGATGCCCGGCTGGCTCGACGCAGCTGAGGCGCGAGCCCTGTGTGCGCGTGCAGATATCCTGGTCCTGCCTTCGCACGCCGAAGGTCTGGCAATGGCCGTGCTCGAAGGGCTGTCCCACGGGCTCGCAGTCGTCACGACGCGTGTCGGAGCGCACGACGAAGTTATTACCGACGGTGAAACCGGGATCTTCGTGCCCATCGGAGATCCGAATGCCTTGGCTGCAGCCTTGGCGAAACTGGTGACCGATCCGGAAACCTGCATCCGCCTCTCGGTCCAGGGGCGCATGCATTACCTCAACCATTTCAGCATGAAGGCCTATATGCGGTCGCTCGAGCAACTATACGAAACCGTTTCCGCGAAACCTCAAGCAGTGGTTGGCGCCCGATGACGATTTCCACTCTTCCGCCGGACCGCAATCTTCCGATCTCGCCGATGCGCTATGACCCGCGCTTTCAGGTAGAGACCAAGGCGGACAACTTCGATCTGGCATCGATTTACCGTCTCGTCCGCCGAAGAATGATCATGATCATCACGATAACCATGCTGCTCATGGCGCCCGCGGCGATTATGATCTTTGGGCTGAAGCCCACCTACCAGGGCTGGGCCCGGTTGATTGTCCACCAGCCCCTTGCAACATCACTTGATGCGGATGATTCCAGCCACAGTGATCTGCTTGACGCGAAATCGGAGACTGAGCGGCTTCTATCCAGAAGCATCGCAGAGCGAGTTGTCCGCGAACTGCAGCTTAACGTGCGGGAGGAATTCAATCCGGCGCTGCGGGAGATTTCCCTCATCGAAAGGATCCGGACGAAGCTGCGCGGCCTGTTCGACACGAAAAAGCCCACCTCGCCTTTACGGGACAACATCAACGCCATCATCCCAGAATATTATAGGGCGCTCGGCGTGTGGCATGAAGATAAGAGTGACGTCATCCAGATCAGCTTCAATTCGACTGATCCTGAACTGGCAGCCGTGGTGCCGAACCGGGTCATCGGCATTTACCTCGATGAGCGGAAGGAGAGCGTGCGTGGCCGCCTGGATGCAGCGGAAGAGTGGATACGACAGCGCATCACGGAACAGCAGGTTCGCGCTGACACGTCTCGCGACGCGGCCCGCAACTATCAAGAATCGATGGACGTCGTCTCGAAAGAGGACGCTCAGGAGGAACGGATCAAGTCATTTCTGGAACTCACTGGCCGAGAAGGGAAAATCGAAGAAAGCCGGGTTGAGGTAGAGGCGGTGATCTCGACGCTGGAATCAGCGGATAACGCTTCGGTCGCTGCGCAGAATATCGTCGTCCCTGACAGCATTGCCATAAAGCAACGCGATCTTCGCGGACAGGAGCAGGATCTCGCCCGTCTTCTCGAGACATATGACGGCAATGCCGAGGCCGTGGTGGAGCTACGTGGAGAGATCCAAGAATCCCGTGCCGGTCTCGAACTGGCGACCAAACAGTATCTCCAGACAATGCGCGCCAAGCTCGTCGCACTTGATCATGAAGCTGAAGCAGTACAATCCAGGTTGGTTGTTGCTAATGAAAAACGCATACGCGATGCGCTGGTGCAGACGGAATTGTTGCGACTGCAGAAAATCGCCGAAAAGGAACAAACGGCACTCGACAAGCTTGAGAACCAGCGCCGTGACCTCGCCGCGAAAGCCATGCTGCCGGGGGCGGAGTTGGAAGTTCTAACACCGGCTACAGTGCCGCTCACGTCAACGGGACGTGGACGGCTCTCCTATCTGGTGGGCGCCCTCCTGGCTGCGATCTCTGCCGCCGTAACGGCTGCTTTCGTGATCGAAATGTGGGACCGGACGGTTCGCAGTTTCGACCAAATAGCTGGAATGGCGCGCACCTTACCGGCTGGACTTATCCCACGTCTGGCGCGGAGTGAAAATTCGAAGACGATGTTCGCACATATGCCGGTCCCGATGTTTGACGAAGCAATCCGGACCGTGGTGCTTTCACTCAAGCAGTCCAATGGCGGCAAATTGCCGAACAGTATTGTCGTTACCTCGGCTCACAGCGGAGATGGCAAGTCGCTTGTCGCGCGATCGCTGGCCATGGAACTTGCCGCTGCCGCGATTCCGGTCCTGCTGGTCGATGGCGACCTCCGACGGGGAAAACTCGATGCGTTTTTCAGGTCGGGGGTCATGTGCGGACTGAACGAATTCCTGAACGGTCAGGCCGATTTCCGCGACATCGTCTACCACCATCCAAGCGGCATCGATTTCATTCCATCTGGAAAATTCAGTCTCCAGCGGCGGGTCCGTCCGAACGGCCTGGCAGAAATCATCGAGATGGCGGTCGCGGCCGGCCAGATTGTCATCTTCGACAGCGCGCCTGTACTCGCCTCGGCAGATACCGTGCTTTTGACCTCCCTGGCGGAAAGAACACTGGCAATCGTTAGATGGGGGAAGACGAGCCGACGCGCAGTCGAGTTCAGCCTGCAGCAAATGAAAAGCTCACGAAATTCGGAAATCATCGTCGCGATCAACAACGTAAACCCCGAAAAGCACGCATTGTATAATTTCAGCGACTCGGAATTGTTTTCGAAATCTCTGATGAAATACTACAAATTCAAAGCATGAATACATCACACGCAGTGTTTAAACGCTCAATTTGCTTCTGGATTGGTATCGAGTTGGAGGAACCATGGATACGGGAATGAGAGAGAACCGAAAAGTTGCGCTGATTACCGGCATAACCGGTCAGGACGGCGCGTATCTGGCCGAAATGCTGTTGGAGAAAGGCTATATCGTTCACGGCCTGAAGCGCCGCTCATCATCCTTCAACACCAGTCGCATCGAGCATCTCTACGAGGATCCCCACATCGAGAATCCTCGCTTTATCCTGCATTTCGGGGACATGACCGATTCAACGAATCTCATCCGTGTCGTTCAGGAAACGCAGCCGGACGAGATCTACAATCTCGCCGCACAGAGCCACGTTCAAGTCTCTTTCGAGACGCCGGAATACACAGCGAACGCGGATGGAACCGGCACCCTTCGGTTACTTGAAGCAATTCGCCTCCTGGGGCTGACCAAGAAGACCCGCTTCTATCAAGCGTCCACCTCCGAGCTCTACGGCAAAGTCCAGGAAGTCCCGCAGAGCGAAACGACGCCTTTCTACCCTCGATCACCCTACGCGGCCGCCAAGCTCTACGCCTATTGGATTGTGGTCAATTATCGCGAGGCATATGGCATGCACGCCTCGAACGGCATCTTGTTCAATCATGAAAGCCCGATCCGCGGCGAAACATTCGTGACCCGCAAGATCACCCGGGCGGCGGCGGCGATCCATCTTGGCCTGCAGGACAGGCTCTATCTCGGCAATCTCGATGCCAAGCGCGACTGGGGACATGCACGAGAATATGTCCGCGGCATGTGGCTGATGCTGCAACAGGACCAACCGGAGGACTATGTCCTTGCAACCGGCGAAACGCACTCGGTTCGTTCCTTTGTCGACAAGGCTTTTGCCAAGGTGGGCATGCAAATTGATTGGCGTGGGAACGGCGTTGAGGAAAAGGGATACGACAAGACATCCGGTCGGTGTGTGGTGGAGATCGATCCCGCTTATTTCCGTCCGACTGAAGTTGATCTTCTGATCGGCGACCCGACGAAGGCGCACACGAAGCTTGGCTGGAAACATGAGACCAGTCTTGATCAGCTGGTTGCGGAGATGGTTCGCGAGGACCTCAAAGTCATGGCACGAAATGTTCCGTCGGCAGGTGTAACCAAGGGTTTTGCCTATGCCTGAGGTGATCTACAGCCTTGCTGGAAAAAGGGTCTATGTCGCGGGCCACCGCGGCATGGTGGGCTCTGCGATCGTGCGGCGTCTTGCTTCGGAGGGCTGCGAGATTTTGACGGCGACCCGTGCCGAGGTCGACCTCAGACGGCAGGAGGAGGTGGAAGCTTGGATGAGCAAGAATCGTCCCCACGCTGTCTTCCTCGCTGCTGCGAGGGTCGGCGGCATTCTCGCAAACGCGACCTATCCGGCCGACTTCCTTTATGACAACCTCGTTCTCCAAGCCAATGTCATCCACGCGGCCCATCGAGTCGACGTCGAAAAACTGATGTTTCTAGGTTCGTCCTGCATCTATCCGAAACTCGCCGACCAACCGATCGTCGAGGAGGCACTTCTCACTGGATCGCTTGAGCCTACGAACGAATGGTATGCGATTGCCAAAATCGCCGGATTAAAGCTTTGCCAAGCCTATCGCAAACAGCATGGCAGAGATTTCATCTCGGCCATGCCCACCAATCTTTACGGCCCAGAGGACAATTTTGACCTCGGATCCAGCCATGTGATGCCGGCGCTAATACGCAAGGCGCATGATGCCAAGATCAACGGGCAGCAAGAGATATGCATCTGGGGTACTGGCACACCGCTGCGCGAATTCCTGCATGTTGACGATTGCGCCAACGCCTGCGTCCATCTCATGAAGACCTATTCCGCCGAAAGTCATGTGAACGTCGGTTCCGGCGAAGACATTGCCATCCTCGAATTGGCGCATCTCGTCTCCAAGGTCGTTGGCTTCAAAGGCAAGATCAGGCGCGACCTCACCAAGCCAGACGGCACGCCACGAAAACTCTTGAATGTCGATAAGCTTCGCACACTCGGCTGGTCACCCAAGATAGGTCTGAAGGAGGGCATCGAAGACGCCTATCGCTCCTTCCTGGATGGTCATTATCTCGAACGCGGCAGCAGCGAAGTTATGGCCGGGGGCGTGATGGGTGGAAGCGACATCGGTTTGGAGAGAGCCGAGACTTCGGCGCTGCACGTTTAGACGCTTGCTACGGTCGCTCACCCTCGCGCATAGCGAATTAGCGCGGGGAATAAAAAGCTTTGTCCGGGGGGACGCATATGCTGGGATGGAGCAGATAATGCAACCAGTAGAAATCAGGATTGCAGCGCTCATTTTCCTCATAGTCGTGTGGGCGGTGATTATCGGTACGGCAATGGATTTTTTCGCGGTCGACATACCGATGTCGCTTGTCGCTCTATTGCATAGATAGTCCGCGTCGGATGTCTCGGCGAGATTACCTTTCACTGAGAGGTAGCCATCCTTCCCGAAGCTACAGCCTATCAAGGAACCCTTGGCGAACATCCCGGTTTAGCTTTTTGAGGCGGCAGCACAGATGCGTTCAATGAGAATGCGTCGAAACCTGCAAGAACAGCTGAACGCTCCGTGGCAATCAATGGCAATCTTAGGTATTCAACATGCACGCCGAGACGATAATTTTCGAGCCGAGCGACTGGGTTCCGAACAATCCGCGTCTTCCGGTGTTGATTTATCGAGGCCTTTTTGGCTACGGTGGACCAGCTGATTTCGAAAATCGCTTCGTAGCCAATGGTTGGACAGGCATCTGGACAAACGGCGTCTTCAATTATCAGCATTACCATTCCGGCGCCCATGAGGTGCTTGGGATTGCAATTGGTGGCGCTACCCTGCTGATCGGCGGTCCCGGCGGTCAGGCACTCAAGGTCGCTGCGGGAGACTGTTTGGTGCTTCCAGCCGGGACGGGGCACCAAAATCTCGGTTGCACAGCGGACTTCCAGGTCGTCGGCGCCTATCCCAAGGGACAGCATGCCGACATCCAGACTTCGGCTGCTTCAAGCGAAATGCTGGCGAAAATCTCGTCCGTTCCCCTACCCCACAGCGATCCCGTTCAAGGCCCGTCGGGATTTCTAACCGAGACATGGCGGTAGTCATTCGCGGAACCCGACCGATGTCGCGGTCGTAGACCCGATCAATGGCCTCGCCGGGGAGCACCGGCCATCCTTGGGTGAATTGAACAAAACTCGTGTCGACGCCTTATCTGCCTTGAAGCTTGCTAAAGGCCAGGACCATGGACGTCAGGCAGACAATCGACGCGGTCGAACAGTGGCTCAGAACGTTCGTGTTGAGCGAATGGACGTTTTACCAATTCGGGATCATCGCCGTCGGTTACCTCGCTGCGTCTTTTCTGGCATCGCGCACCGAGCCTGCATTGGAATCGAAAGCGAGGCGCATCAAAGGTAATCCGGACCTGTTGCGCGTCATAATCGCTTTCATGCGCCGCTTGAAGTGGCTCTTTCTGGCCGTATGGCTATGGCTTGCAAACGTCGCTCTCACACAAACGACCTGGCCGTCGCGACGGTGGCTGGTCTCGACCGCCCTGACGCTGACGGCGGCGTGGTTCATCATCTCCGTCCTGACCAAGATCATCCGCAATCCCACATTGTCGCGTATCGTCGCAATCTTCAGCTGGAGCTACGTCGCGTTGTACGCACTTCGGCTTGACGATCCCGTGCTCTCCGCGCTCGATGGGCTGGCTGTCAATCTGGGCGCGGTGCGCCTTTCACTGCTTCTTGTGCTCAAAGCCGTCGTCCTGGCCGTCACGCTCATCTGGGTCGCGGTTCTCGTCGGCAATGTCCTTTCCCATTGGGTGCAGAGGTCGGGCGACCTTTCGCCATCGATCAAGGTTCTAATCAGCAAATTCATAAAAATCGGCTTGATCATAATCGCCGGCGCAATCGCCTTATCAGCCACCGGCATCGACCTCACCGCATTGACCGTTTTTTCCGGTGCCCTTGGCGTAGGCATAGGCTTCGGCCTTCAGAAGGTCGTATCGAACTTCATCTCCGGCATCATCATCCTCCTCGACAAATCCATCAAGCCGGGCGACACGATCACGCTCGGCGATACCTTCGGTTCGATCCGCGATCTGCGTTCGCGGTTCGTCTCGG
Source organism: Rhizobium sp. 268 (assembly GCF_036571585.1). Classification (NCBI taxonomy): domain Bacteria; kingdom Pseudomonadati; phylum Pseudomonadota; class Alphaproteobacteria; order Hyphomicrobiales; family Rhizobiaceae; genus Rhizobium; species Rhizobium sp. 268. The sequence goes on from NZ_JAPPSO010000012.1 coordinate 33,725, forward strand.
TCATCACGCGTGACGGTAAAGAATATCTCATCCCCAACGAGGACTTTATCTCCCAACAGGTGGTCAACTGGTCGTTCTCCAGCGACTACGTCAGGATCGACGTCGACTTCGGCACGGCTTATGACAGCGACCCGCATGAGGTCGTCAGCATCGCAATCGCAACCGCCTCGACGCTGGACCGCGTCGCCAATCAATACAAGCCGCCGGTATGCTGGCTCATCTGCTTTGGTGCTTCGTCGCTGGACTTCCGGCTCCGCTTCTGGATCTCCGATCCCGCAAATGGCCTGACGAATGTCAGGGGTCAGGTGCTGATGGCGCTTTGGGACGCGTTCAAGCAAGCCGGCATCTCCATCCCGTTCCCGCATCGGGAGATCATCATGAAGACGCCTGTCGAGATCAAGCAATCGCGCGAGGACTAAGCAGATCAGGCTCTCGTTCAAACACAAAACGGGCGGCCGTTACCAACCCTCTCCATTTTCGATCGCCATGATGAACTCCTCGAAGCCGCCCCCGAGCACTCTCACCTCATCCTCCCATGGGCCGGCGAACACAAACGGGATCGAGATGTAGTTTCCATCTATGATGCCATAGGCAGCTGGCCCGCCGTTCGAACCGATCAGAAAGCGACGCTCCTGGAGCTCAAACATGTCGTACCCGGCAGCCAATGCAAGCTCCTGGATGCTCCAAACAACCAGGTAGCCCCGACCTATCTCGTCATTGAACCCATTTGAGACACGCAGGAATGCCTTATAGTCGTCAGGCAATATGATCCCGAGTTCGGTTTCGCATTCTTCTATTTCAGCCAAGCTGGCTCCGGGCGGTTGAAATCCATGCCGCAATTTTTCGAACAAGGAGCCTACTCCATCGAACCCGCACATCCATCGCTATCAGGTAAGCGATCCAAGGCGCTTGGCAACCCGCCTCGACTATCGCACTGGGATAGCGTGAAGTGATGGGCAAGTCGCCGAAGCGTCTTGACGGCACGCTGACGTCGGCCACATGTCGCCGGATTCTGTCGGCACTTTCCGGGTGCCAGCGAGATCTTAGGAACGGCGCCGATGCGAAATCCTATTTTACCGGCCATTGTGGCCTTGTTGTCGGCCGGCACCGTTGCGGGTGCCATTCTGCTTCGCCGGACTGGTTTCGATCGATGCCTGAAAACCGTTTCGACGGACATCTATCGCCAGGGCGGTACGGCGACCTTGGATCCGAAAGACGTCGAAGCGCAAGCAGCGCGCATCTGCTCGGATCATGGGGCAAGGTAAGCCGAAGAGTTGTCTTACGCGAAGCGGATCGCCGTTCTCGCCCGCGCCTTTGCGGCAACTTCCTCTCGATCACGAGGAGGTTGGGAGGTCTCAAGCGAACTCAGCAGCTCGTGAGCGCACTTGGCGATCGACATGACCGCCTGCTCGAACGCCGCCTCATTGCGTTTCGACGGCTTGGTGGTTCCGCTCAACTTTCGCACGAACTGAAGCGCGGCGTCATGGATCTCATCGTCCGTCGCTGGCGGATCGAAATTGAACAGTGGTTTGATATTTCGGCACATGAGCTGCTCCCGTTCTTCTCCTCTCTTCCACCGAGAGGAGGGATGACCGCACATAAAGTAGTCGCGGGAGCGTGATTTACCAACGTACCGTGTAGCCGCGACTACTGATTTGATGCCTCCAGGTTCGCATATGCCTGTCGAACTTTGCTCTTCACACTAAGTTCCCCAAATGGACCGAGCAACGCATCGCAATCACGGGCTCTCCCGTTGTTTCCATCCTGCCCGGCCCGGAAGCCAAGGTGCTAACGGCGACGGTAGACTGATCCATGGATATGACGCGCATCCGAGATCACATGGTGGAGCACCAACTGACGCGACGTGGCATTGATGATCGAAGCGTCATCGAGGCGATGCGCACGGTGCCCCGCGAAAAATTTGTCGCTCCAGGCTTCGAGGATTTTGCCTATGAGGATGCGCCGCTGTCGATCGGCGACGGCCAGACGATTTCGCAGCCGTTCATTGTGGCTCTGATGCTCGAAAAGGCCGGTCTGAAAGCCGGCGACAAGGCGCTCGAGGTCGGCACGGGCTCGGGTTACGCTTCAGCCCTGATGAGCCGGATCGTAAGGCAGGTCTATTCCATCGAGCGCCATGAAAGGCTGGCGCTTCAGGCCAGGGACCGGTTCGAGACGCTCGGATACCACAATATTGAGGTCCGCGTGGGTGACGGCAGCAAGGGCTGGCCGGACGCCGCCCCATTCGACGCCATTGTCGTTTCTGCGGCAGCACCCGAGGTGCCGTCCGCCTTGAAGGAACAGTTGAACCTCGGAGGGCGGCTCATCATCCCGGTCGGCCGCGGTCAAGAGCAGCGCCTGAAACGCGTCACGCGCACCGGGCCCGCGGCGTTCGAGGAAGACGATCTCGGCGGGGTGGTCTTCGTTCCCCTGATCGGTGAAGACGCCTGGACTGCGGCACATCCGATGTACACGGCGACGGTGCCATCGCCGGGAACTTTTGCGGCCGGCCCAGGTTCTCAGCCAAGAGTACAGGGAGCGGGCATGGAAACAACATACAGGTTGCCGGCGCTGCCTGAAGGCGTGCTCGATCATACCGAATTCCAGCAACGGTTCTGGGCCCTTCAACGTCTTTCCTGGATCATGTTCACGCTTCTTCTGGCGATCTGCTTGCTCGGTTTACTTGGAAGAGGCGGCCCGTTTTCGCGGCAAACATTGATGTTATCAGATGGGTCCGTGGACTTTCCCGTCATCTCCCGGTGGAATGCTCCCGAGGATATGACGGTGAATTTCCTAGCCTCATCCGAAGACAGGGTCTTCACGATCGATGCCGCCTTTCTTCGAACCTTCTCGGTTCAGGGCATCGACCCGCCCCAGAAGGCGACCTTCGCGCGTGATGGCCGGATAGGTTACGTGTTCGCCGCCGACCCGGCAGAGCCGACACAGATCGTGTTCCGTCTGCAAACACAACAACCCGGCGCTCGCCGCGCCACCATCGGCCTGGGCGAAGAGGTCCGGACCCAATCCACTTTCATCTTTCCTTGAGGGCGGCACGGTGGATGCAGTATTCCGCGGACTGGCAATTTATTTCACGCTGCTCGTGATCATCCGCTTGTCGGGACGGCGGACATTGGCCCAGATGACGCCGTTCGACCTGGTCATCGTTCTCGTTATCTCCGAAACCACGCAGCAGGCAATGCTGGGCGACGACTTCTCCATCACCAACGCCGTTATCTTGATCCTGACGCTGTTTACCACAGACATCGGCCTCTCCTACGTGAAGAGGTGGTGGCCGCGCGCAGCTCATATCATCGATGGGGTTCCGACCGTTCTGGTAACGGATGGCGTCTACGACGAACGCGCGCTCAAAGGAGCCCGCCTGCAGAAGGAAGATGTCATGCAAGCGGCTCGAAGCCAGGAGGGCATCGAAAGCGTGGCGGAGATAAAATTTGCCATCCTCGAGGTGAGCGGCAACATCAGCATCATCAAGAAACAGAAATCCGGCTGACAAGAAGAGGAAATCTCGGCCTATCCTAGATGTCCCCCACTATCAGTACCTTGATTGTCATTCACCTCGCTTGATCCATCCAAATCGTTCCGAACAACTTGAGCGAAGCTTGCTCTGCGGCGTTATATCAAGCTATCTTTTTGGGGCCGTTGGTTTATGTTATGTTCATGGACATCATCGACAGAAACAACGTAATCGTCAGCGGCACGGGCGACGAAGCAATGGTCTTCGCGCACGGGTTTGGCTGCGACAGCAACATGTGGCGGCTCGTGGCTCCGGCCTTCGAGGACAAATACCGCGTCGTCCTGTTCGACAATGTCGGTGCCGGCAAGTCCGACCTGAAGGCCTATTCCTTCGAGAAGTACGCCACCCTCGATGGCTATGCGGACGACGCGGTGGAGATCATTGATGCCCTATCGCTGAAGAAGGTTGTCTTTGTCGGCCATTCGGTCAGTGCGATGGTCGGACTGATTGCGGCCAGGAAGCGTCCTGATCTCTTCAAGTCGCTGGTCATGGTCGGCCCTTCCCCGTGCTATATCGACAGCGACGGCTATGTCGGCGGCTTCTCACAGGGTCAGATCGAGGAGCTGATGGAGTTCCTGGATTCCAACCACTTGGGATGGTCCGGCGCGATGGCGCCGGCCATCATGGGCAATCCGGACAGGCCAGCGCTCGCCGAGGAACTGACGGAGAGCTTCTGCAGGACGGATCCAGAGATCGCGCGCCATTTCGCCCGGACGACCTTTCTGTCAGACTGCAGGGATCTCTTGCAGGGCTTCGACATCCCGACACTGATCCTTCAATGTTCGAGCGACGTGATTGCCCCTGTCGAGGTCGGCGAGTACGTGCACAGGCATCTTGCAAACAGCAGCCTGGTAATCATGAAGGCGACCGGACACTGCCCCAATCTGAGCGCACCCAAGGAGACTATCTCCGCCATCGAAAACTTCCTCGGCAAGGCCGCATAAGATGGATCAAGCCGCGCCGAAAAACCTTCAGGACGACTTCGAGAACCTCTTCGAAAATACAATGGCGGGCAATCTCGTCGTCTCGCCTGGCGGCGTCGTCCTTCGAGCGAACAGTCGGCTTGCCAGCTGGCTCGGCCGCTCGGCGCAGGATTTGGCAGGCAAACGCCTGTCCGACCTGCTGAGCGTCGGCGGCAGCATCTATCTCGAGACCCATCTCGCGCCCATGCTCAGGATGCAGGGCGAGTTCGAAGAAATCATGCTTGAGATGCGACACTCCGACGGGGGCAAGATTCCGGTTCTGATGAATGGCTTCGAGCAACGCGATGCTGCAGGGCAACCCCTGTTCCTCAGGCTGACCATCATACGGGCATCGAACCGGCTGACCTACGAGCAGAACCTGCGAAAGGCGGGCAAACAGGCACGCGAAGCCCTTGCAACGGTCGAGGGGACGCTTCTCGACGAACGGGAGACGGCGGCGCTTCGCGAGCAGTTCATCGCCGTCCTCGGTCACGACCTCAGAAACCCGCTCGCCGCGATCGACGGCGGCATGCGCGCGATCGCCAGATCACCCCTCAATGAACAGCAGGAAAGGATCGTGTCGCTCGTGGCGGCGACGGTCAAAAGGATGAGCGGTCTCATTGACGACATCATGGATTTTGCCCGCGGGCGACTTGGCGGCGGGATTCCGGTAAGGCTGAGCGAGACCGATTTGTCTGCTGTCCTGCATCAGGTCGTCAACGAGATTTCCGGAGCCCGTCCCGGCAGAAGGATCGAAGCGGACGTCGAACTCTCACTGCCGATCATGTGCGACGGTCCGAAACTCGCACAGCTCACGTCGAACCTCCTTGCCAACGCCGTCGCACACGGATCCCCGGACGGCCCGATAACAATCACCGCCCGTTCGACGGCGGCGGGGTTCGAGCTCTCGGTCGCTAACACCGGAGAACCGATACAGGCCGATGCCGTTGAGCGGTTATTCCTGCCATTCACCAGGGTCGCGGATGGCGGCAAGCAAGGGCTCGGGCTTGGCCTCTATATCGCCAGCGAAATTGCCAAGGCGCATGGCGGTCGGCTGCGGGTGGTATCCGACGACACGCGGACGGTGTTCACCCTTGAAGTCCCTACGTGAGCTTCAAGGCAGGAGCGGAAAGCATCGTCGCGAAGTGACTGTCATCGGTATCATACTCCGATCCGACCACGATAAGCGCTTCGCTCTCCGGGCGCGTTCAGAAGGACAGGTCGAGCGCCCTGCCTTCGAACAGACGGTCGCGGGAGCCTTCGAGATGGGCCTTCATCAGCCTTTGCGCGTCGTCGGCCCGCCCATCGGCGATCGCCTTGTAGATGGCGTTATGCTCTTCATAGACCTGTTCCAGCCCCTGGCGGGGGCCAAGGAGGGAAAGGCCGTGGAGATGCATGCCGACGGCGATATGGGCCTTCAGCGCATCGATCGAAGCGGTGTAATAGTGATTGTTGGCTGCCTCCGTCACCGCGCGGTGGAAGATGAAATCGGCATCGGTGCGGTGGAGCTGGTGGCTGGTCGCCTCGCGCAGATCGGCAAGGGCGCTGGCGATCTTCTGGATCGCCTGCTCATTGCGGCGCTTGGCGGCGAAATAGGCGGCGGCCGGCTCGATGGTCAGGCGGAATTCGTAGCAGCGCTGAATGTCGGCGATGGTCTTGACCGGCGAATAGGCGAGCTGCGTTGTCGGCGAGCCATGGGCGCTGACGAAGGTGCCGGCGCCCTGCCGGGCATAGACCATGCCCTGATCGCGCAAGCGGGCCAGCGCATCGCGCACGATCGGCCTGGAAACACCCAGGATCGAGGCAAGTTCATGCTCACCCGGCAAGCGTGAATCCGGCGGATAGTTCCCGCCGCGGATACGCTCGAGCAGTTGGTCGAAGACGCGGTCGACCAGCTTGACGGCCTTGCCGCGTTCGGGCTTGCCCGGCGGGCCGGCTTCCGCGTTCAACGATTCGCCATTCACTTCAACCACGTCATTCTCCCCGGCGGTATCTTATGCCGCCTGATTCCGAAGAACCAGTTTTAACAAACTATCCGGCTTACCGAAGCCCCCCGACTTGACGGCGCACCGAAAAGACCGGCCGTCGGCGGCCGTGACATCGAACCAGGGAATGCCGGCCTCGATCTCGCCCTTCGGCGTAAGCACCCGCACCCCCAATGCACGGAAAACCGCCAGCGCCGTATCACCGCCGCCGACCATCAGCATATCGGGTCTGGTATCGTCGATCACCCTTTTGACGCCTGCGGCAAAGTCACCGGCGACAAGCGTCGCATCGGCCGCCATCTCGCCGCTGCAGCGCAGCAGCACCGGCAGCGCCAGGCCCTCCCCGCATTCGATCTGCCCCTTCGGCGCATCCACCACCATGCGTAAGGCGCCCGAGGCTTCGAGCCGGTTCATCTGGGCTGAGGTGATCGGATCGCGCGAGCCGAAGGCAAACAGCGTGCGCGGGCTCGCCGTAAATTCCGTCGCCGGCCGCCGCCCCATTTCGCCGAGCCGGCGGGCGAACGCCGCACCGAGGCCGCGCGCACCGACGCCAAGCGTCGTCAGCCAGACATGACCCTCGACGATCTGATCGAGATCGGTATCGTCTTCGGCATCGGCAACGACAATATTGTCAGCCCCCGCGAACAGATCGGCAATCGGCAGCGGCCTGTCGACACCGCGGCCAACGACGCAGCCGCGGTAGGTCAGGCGCTCCTGATCGGGAATGGCAGGCGCCACAAGAATGTTCTTCAGGCCGAGCGCAGCTGCCAGCGTCAGGCTTTCCGCCGCGACATTGCCCTTCAGCCGGGAATCGATCTTCTTCATGACGATGCCGGGCTTCGCGCCGCCAAGCATCTCCACAGCCAGTCGGATCCTTTCGGCCGCCTCGCGCTCGTCAAGGGCGCGAGAGGCGGTGTTGATGACCACGACGTCGCAGCCGGTGGCAATCGCATCCCGGGCCGCCGCGACATCGACGGCGACCGCCACCGAAAGGCCGGCGGCGATAAAGGGCGTGCCGGTATCGAGCGCGCCCGTCAGATCGTCGGCAATGATCGCGGCCTTGAGCGTCATGCAATCTGCTCCGTATTGACGGCGTGACAGGCGACGAGATGGCCGGGCTTGGCTTCCTTCCAGACAGGGATGACCTTGCTGCAGACCTCCATCGCGATCGGGCAGCGCGTGTGGAAACGGCAGCCTGACGGCGGGTTGAGCGGGCTCGGCACGTCGCCCTGCAGAATCTGGCGCTGGCGGGTACGTTCATGCTCGGGATCGGTCTCCGGCACGGCCGATAGCAGCGCCCTGGTATAGGGGTGCAGTGGATTGTCGAAGAGCTCCTCGCGGGTCGCAAGTTCGGCAAGCCGGCCGAGATACATGACGCCGACGCGGGTGCTGATATGGCGCACCACCGCAAGGTCATGGGCGATGAACAGATAGGTCAGCCCGTACTTCTCCTGCAGATCGAGCAGCAGGTTGATAATCTGCGCCTGGATCGATACGTCGAGCGCCGAGATCGCCTCGTCGCAGACGATGAATTTCGGCTGGCAGGCCAGCGCCCGGGCAATGACGACGCGCTGGCGCTGGCCGCCGGAAAGCTCGTGCGGATAACGCTGGGCAAAGCGCGTGGGCAGGCCGACATCGGTCAGCAGCGTCGCCACCTTCTCCTTCAGCTCGGCCTTGGTGCAAAGCTTATGGAAGAGGATCGGCTCGCCGATCGCCTCGCCCACCGTCATGCGCGGATTGAGCGTCGAATAGGGATCCTGGAAGACGATCTGCAGGTCGCGGCGGAACGGCCGCATCTGCTTCTCGTCGAGCGTCGCGAGATCCTGGCCCTTGTAGACGACCCTGCCGCTGGTCGCCTTGTAAAGATTGAGGATGGTGAAGCCGGTCGTCGATTTACCGCAGCCGGATTCGCCGACGAGGCTCAGCGTCTCGCCCTCCATGATGTCGAGGTTGACATTGTCGAGCGCATAGACGGTTGCCGAGCGTTCGCCGAAGGCGCCGAGCCTGACGTGGAAATGCTTGACCAGGTTTTCAACCTTAAGCAGCGGTTGCGCAGCCATTACGCGGCCTCCTGCATTCTCTGGACGACGAAACAGGCGGCGCGATGGTTACTACTGCCGCTCAAGGGTTCGAGCCGCGGCACCTTCTCATGACAGATCGCCTCGACGAGTGGGCAGCGCGGCGCAAACGGGCAGCCCTTCGGCCGGCGGCCAGGCTCCGGCGGCGTGCCGCCGATCGAGCTCAGCCGGCTTGCCGGCGGGTCCGACAGTTTTGGGATCGAGGAGAGCAGGCCGCGCGTATAGGGATGGCTTGGCCGGGCATAGAGCTCGTCGACGGGGGCGTCCTCGACGACCGTGCCAGCGTAAAGCACGGCAACGCGATCGACGAGGCCGGCAATCAATGCCAGATCGTGGGTGATCCAGACGACCGACATGCCGAGCTTGGCGCGCAGATCCTTCACCAGATCGACGATCTGGGCTTGGATGGTGACGTCGAGCGCCGTCGTCGGCTCATCGGCGATCAGCAGTTTGGGATTGCAGGCAAGGCCGATGGCGATCATCACGCGCTGGCGCATGCCGCCTGAGAGTTCGTGCGGAAAGGCCTGCAGCCGTTCTTCTGGGCCAGGAATGCCGACGAGGCGTAGAAGCTCGACAGCGCGGGCACGGGCCTCAGCCTTTTTCATTTTGCAGTGATAGATCAGCGGCTCGCAGATCTGGTCGCCGACGCGCATGACGGGATTGAGCGAGGTCATCGGATCTTGGAAGACGAAGCCGATATCGCCGCCGCGCACCTTGCGCAACTCGCCATTCGACATCGTCTGCAGATCGCGGCCGTCGAAGGTCGCGGTTCCATTGGTGACCTTGATCTTGTTCGGCAGGAGCCGCATCAGGCTCAGCATGGTGAGGCTCTTGCCGCAGCCGGATTCGCCGACGACACCCAGCGTCTCTCCCTTGTCGACATGGAGATCGATGCCGTCGACGACGACGGCCGGACCATTGCGGCCGTCGATCTCGACGGTGAGGTTCCTGACATCGAGCAGGCGTTCTCTGTTTTGCGTGTCCATCATTTGCTGCCCCGCGGATTGAGCGCGTCGTTGAGGCCGTCGCCGAGGAAGCTGAAGGCAACCGAGGCAAGGCCGAGCACGGCCGCCGGAGCGGCGAGAAGATGCGGATAGTGCTGCCAGACGCGAAGGCCGTCCGAGATCATATTGCCCCAGCTGGGCGTCGGCGGGTTGACGCCGACACCGAGGAAGCTGAAGGCGCTTTCCAGCACCATCGCCGTGCCGAGACCGGCGCTGACCGAAACGATCAGCGGCCCGAGCGCATTCGGCACGACATAACGCTTGATGATGACCCAATTCGACAGGCCGAGCGCCTGGGCCGCGGTGATATAGGGCCGGCTGCGGATCGACAGCACCTGGGCGCGCACCAGGCGCGCGTAAGGCGGCCAGGAGATCAGCGCCATCGACCCGAAGACGAGGATGAAATCCACCCAGATCGTCTGGCGGTAGAAGGGATTGAGGGTCTCGAGGTAACGCGCCTCCATCCAACGGGTGATCGGCGATTTCAGCGAGGCGTTGATGACAACGACGAGCAGCAGGTTGGGAACCGACATCGTCACGTCAGTCAGCCACATGATGACGCGGTCGAAGGGATTGCCGAAGAAACCCGCTACGGCACCCAGCGTGAGACCGATCAGCACCGCGAAGAAGGTGACGATGACCGCGACGAGGAAAGCGGTCCGCGTGCCAAAGACCACGCGGCTGAAGACGTCGCGGCCGAGATCGTCGGTTCCGAAGAGATGGCTCATCGACGGCAGGGCGTTGCGAGCGTTGAGGTCCTGGCCGAGATAGTCATAGGGCGTCAGGTAAGGCCCGAAGATCGCCGTGAAAGCGAGGATCAACACGATGACGAGACCGAAGACGGCGAGCTTGTTGCGCTTCAGCCGATACCAGGCGTCGCGCCACAGGCTGACCGGCTGTTCCTCGACGGTTTCAGGGGTGGAAAGAGGGATTGCGGACATGGTCAGCGGCTCCTTCTTGCATCATTGGCGCGTGGATCGAGCAGCGGATAGAGCACGTCGACCAAAAGGTTCGACACCATCACCAGGAACGACCCGATCAGCGTGATCGCCAGAATGACGGGATAATCGGAATTGATCAGCGCCTGCACCGTCAGGCGCCCGAGGCCCGGCAGGCCGAAGACCAGCTCGACGAAGATCGCGCCGTTGACGATGGTGATCATGATCAGGCCGAGCTGCGTCACGACAGGCGTCAGCACCGGCCGGAGGATGTGGCGGACCGCCACGACGATCTCGGGCACGCCCTTGGCGCGGGCGGTGCGGACGAAATCCTCCGACAGCACCTCGATGACGGCGGCGCGCGTCTGGCGCACGATCAGCGCGATCGGCTGGAAGGACAGCACCAGCAGGGGCAGCAGGATGCGCACATCGAAAATGCCGCCCCAGCCATAGGGCACGCTCGCACCCGGCAGCAGCACGATGAGGCCGACCATCAGCAAGGGGCCTGCGACATAGGCCGGGATCGCCCAGAGGAAAAGCGCCGAGCCCAGAATGGCGTAATCGAGGCGCGAATTCTGGTTCAGCGCCGCGATCATGCCGAGAGGAATGGCGACCACGGTCGTCAGGATGACGGAACAGAGGGCAAGCTGGAACGAAACTGGCGCTGCGGCCGAGACCATTGCCCAGACGGAGCGGCCCGAAGTCAGCGAATTGCCGAACTGACCATGCAGCAGATTCCAGATGTAGAGGCCGAACTGCTCGATGAAGGGCCGGTTGAGGCCCGCACTTTCGCGGATGGCTTCGATGCGCTGCGGATTGTAGGCGACGTCGCCCGGCGCGCGGAGGAAGATCAGCTTGATCGGGTCGCCGGCGCCGTAGAAGGCCAACGCGTAGACGGCCAGCATCACCACCAGAACGGATGGAATCCAGATGGCAAAACGGGTTAGCACGTAGCGCAGCAAGGCCACCTCCCACCTGTTGTTCAATGCGTTCCCGTCTTTGGCCGACGCCCGACAGATCGCATCTCTTCTTGAAATTTGCGCGAAGACCTTGCGGCCTTCGCGCGTTTATCGCCAGGAACGATAGTTCCGATTCAGCCGATCGAAATGTTCCACGGCTCGACGATCTGCCAGTCGAGGTTCTTGTCCAGACCCTTGACCTCCTTGGTAGCCCAGCGCGACATCGCCTGAGAATACCACGGGATGAAGGCCCAATCGTCGCGGAACGCCTTCTGGGCTTGCTGGGCGAGAGCGATGCGCTGCGGATCGTCCGCGGCCTTGGTCGTCGCCTCGGCAAGGGCGCTGTCGACCTTGTCGTTCTTGTATCCGCCGAGCTTGTTCTGCGCGTTCGACGAGGTCGAGGCAATGCAGCCCGCCAGGTAGGAGACGGCATCGGGAACGCGGGTGCCGACGTCATCGCGGAAGATCTGGACCGAGTTCTGGTCGGGGCCGGCATAGGCGTCCTGCTGCGGCTTCATGTCGACCGCAGTGATACCGAGGTTCTGGCGCCACTGCTCGGCGATGAACTGGGCGGCGGCCTGAATGGCCGGCGCCGAGACGCCGACGAACATGATCTTCGGCAGGCGCTCAGGCCCGCCATAGCTCGATTCGGCAAGCAGTTTCTTGGCGGCTGCCGGATCGTATGGAAAGGGCTCGAAGCCGGAATTTTCGGCGCCCGGGACCGAGTTGAGGATCTGGTCGGCCTTCTTGTGCGGTCCATCCGGATAGGACGCCTTGAACAGGCCGTCGCGGTCGACGGCCATGATCAGTGCCTGGCGGACCTTCGGATCGTCCATCGGTGCGCGCGAGATATTAAACCAGAAGTGCTGGCTGGTCGGGATCAGCGGACCGGCCGAGAATTCCGGGCCAAGATCCTGGATGATCGTCGAGGTGACGAGTTCGGTATGGGCGTTGAACTCGCCGGATTTGATCAGCGATGTCGCCGTCACATTGTCTTCGATCGAGGTGACCTCGATACGGGCAAGCTTCGGCTTCGGCCCGAAGAAATTCTCGTTCGGCTCGAAGGTCAATTTGCCGGCGTCGATATCGATGCTCGTCAGCTTGAAGGGGCCGGAGAAGACCGGCTTGCTGTCGGGCTTGTACCAGTCGATGATCTCCTCGCCGTCACTGCCGCGCGACTGCGAGGCCTTGGTGATCGGCGCGATATGGTTTGCCAGACGCATGAAGAAGATCGGGTCGGCCGCAGCCAGCGTCACGACGACCGTTCCCTCGTCAGGTGTTGCGACACCGGTCAGCTCCTTGCCGGAGCCGGCGGCGATTTCAGCGTAGCCCTTGACCTTGCTCAGCACCTGGTCGGCGCGCTGGCTCTTGGTGTTCGGCATCGAGGCAACTTCCCACGATCCCTTGACATCGGCCGCGGTGATCTTGCTGCCGTCGGAGAAGACGGCCTTGGGGTCGATTTTGAAGGTCCAGACCGTATTGTCGGCCGATTCCCAGCTGGTGAAGACGTAAGGCTTTATATTGCCCTGGCTGTCGAAATACATCGGCGCCGCCCACCAGATCGAATTCCAGCGGAAGGTTCTGCCGCCGCCGCGCAGCGGCGACCAGTCCTGATCGAAGGCCGGATGTGCGACCTTCAGGACCTGGCCTTCATCGGCCATCACGATGCGCGCATTCATCCCGAATACGGTGAGGCCGACGCCGGCCGCCAGACCGAGCTTCAGTGCGTTGCGACGCGATAGATTGGTATTATCAGATGGATCAAAAGACATGGCATTCCCTCCCAGGTGAATTCGGCAGCGCTCTCCCTGCACCTGCCAGGCGCAGCACAATCCGTCTCATATCGTTCTCTCGTTATTGTAAATATGTCAACAAAAAATCGCATTTTTTGCTGCAATAAAATTTAACTCGAAAAATATCACTGCAATATCAGCGAGATAATTTTTGCATTCGGCATGAATGCATTTTGTCTTCTTGACAAAAGTGCTGCAATGGAAAAGTTCTTAGCACTCCAACGCAGATGCATGACAATCGGATGCGCAGCCGGACGGGTTGAACACGGATCGGCGAGATAGAACACGCCGAAGGAGGGGAAAATGAGCCATCACAGGATCACAGGCGTATTCAGCGCGGCCGCAACGCCGCTGACGGCTGACAATACGCCGGATCTCGCGCTTTTCATCGACCATTGCAGGCAACTGCTGGCCGAGGGATGTCACGGCGTGGCCCTGCTCGGCACGACGGGCGAGGCCAATTCCTTTTCCGGAGCGGAGCGCCGCGCCATATTGGAGGCGGCTGTGAAGGCGGGCATTCCAGCAGACAGGCTTTTGCCCGGCACCGGCGTCGTCGCCATTCCGGAAACCGTGGAACTGACCCGGCACGCGTTGTCGCTCGGTGTCACCAAAGTGGTGATGCTGCCGCCCTTTTATTACAAGGGCATCTCCGACGACGGCCTCTTCGCTGCCTACTCACAGGTTCTGGAAAAAGTCGCCGACACGCGTCTGCAGGTCATTCTCTATCATATCCCGCAGGTTTCGGGTGTTCCGCTCACCATTCCGCTGATCGGCCGGCTGATTGCGGCCTTTCCGGAAACGGTCGTCGGCATCAAGGAATCTGCCGGCGATTTCAATAACATGCAGGCCATTATCGCCGCCTATCCCAGCTTTTCGGTGCTGGCGGGCGCCGATCCGCTGCTGCTGCCGCTGATGAAGGCCGGCGGCGCCGGCTGCATCACCGCCACCTCCAATCTGGTGGCGGATTCGCTGCGCACCGTCTATGACCATGTCCGTGACGAGGCGCGCGCCGCCGATGTCGAGGCGGCGCAGGCGCGCATCAACGCCTATCGCACGCTTTCTAATTCCTACGTCCAGATCCCGACCATCAAGGCAATGGTGGGGCTGAAGACCGGCAATCCCGCCTGGAAGCGCACCCGCGCGCCGCTGATGCCGCTGAGCGAGGCGGATTACGCCGCACTCGCCGAAAGCTATGCCAAGCTGCCTTGGGGAGATCCGCGATGAATTTTACCGGCCTGCCTTCCGAAGCCGTGCCCGATTTGATGACCGGGGTCATCACCGCTCATCCCTCTGTCGCGGGCCGTTCCGATGCCTATCTGCCCTCGCCCTGCATCCAGAACCACGCGGCAAATCTCGCCTTTCTGCGCGACGGCACGCTGAGCTGCGTCTGGTTCGGCGGGACGATGGAGGGCATGGGCGATATTTCGATTTACATGTCGCGGCTGGCCCCGGGCTCCGAGCGCTGGTCGGAGCCTGAGAAGATGAGCGACGATCCGGAGAAATCCGAGCAGAACCCATTGATTTTCAATGCTCCGGACGGCAAGACTTGGCTGCTCTATACCTCGCAAACCTCGGGCAATCAGGACGGTTCCGTTGTCAAATGCCGCCTATCGGATGACGGCGGCAAAAGCTTCGGCCCGGTCAAGATCCTCTGCGACAGCCCCGGCACATTCGTTCGCCAGCAGATCGTCGTCAATGGCAAGGGCGACTGGCTGCTTCCGGTCTTTCGCTGCGTCGGCCTTAGCGGCCAGCGCTGGAGCGGCGATGCCGACACCGCAGCGGTGCTGATCTCGCGGGACGGCGGCGCGAGTTGGCAGATGCGCGATATTGCAGACAGCATTGGCGCCGTGCACATGAACATTCTGCCGCTCGACGGCGACGACATGATCGCCTTCTACCGCAATCGTTTCGCCGAGAGCATTCTTTCCAGCCGATCGTCCGATGGCGGCGAAACGTGGAGCGCGCCCGAGCCGACCGAACTGCCGAACAACAACTCCTCGATTCAGGCCACGGTCCTAAATGATGGAGCGATTGCAATGGTTTATAACCATTCGAATGCAAGCACATCGGATGCTCGGCGCCAGTCTCTCTATGACGAAATCGAGGGCGGCGAGACAGGAGAGGCCACTGTTGTCGCCGATATAGGCCGCAAAGCGGTCTGGGGCGTTCCGCGGGCGCCGCTCAGCCTTGCGATCTCCAGGGATGGCGGCAAGAGTTTTCCGCATCGCGTCGATCTCGATACCGGCGACGGTTTCTGCCTCAGCAACAATTCGAAGGATTCGCTGAACCGCGAATTCTCCTATCCCTCGGTCATCCAAGGCAGCGACGGCGCGCTGCATATCGCCTACACCTACTACCGGCGCGCCATCAAATATGTGCGTCTCGCTCCGCAATCGCTGCCCTGAACCACGTGGCAGCGGGAAGATTGTAAACCTGCATCCGATCGCGTGCGAAAGGATGCGGGGCCGCCGGCGTGAGACTGGCTCAGCGCCAGGAAATTGACAAGAGAGGTGCGCCCGCGAATGGCCGTCCGGCCCTTCGTGCTCAAAAAGGTATTTCCATCGCCTGACATACTTAACAAACTGATATTACTGTATATTATGACGCAGTAACGCCGCTTGAAAACGTTTGCCGACCATATGCCTAACGATAAAAATTTCCGCGTCTTGGAATGCCAGCTTGACATTGATCTTACAACTTTACAATAAAGAGGGCGACGACATTGTTGCCGCTAGATCTTGCAGGGAGGACTGGTTCATGGCCAGCTTGGATTCGCCGATCACGATCGTTCGGCCGCATCTGATCGAATTCGGCATCGGCACGGCGGGCAAGCTCGGCAAATGGGCTGCCGAAAAAGGCTATAGGCGCACGCTTGTCATCTCCGACGCTTTCAACGCCTCACGCATCGACGTGCTGGAACTCACGGGCCAAGTCGCCGTCTTCTCTGAAGTGACACCCGAGCCGGATACGGCCAATCTCGAAAAGGTGCTCGCGGCGGCGAACGGCGCCGATGCCGAGCTGATCGTCGGCTTCGGCGGCGGCAGCGCCATGGACCTGGCAAAACTTGCCGCCGTTCTTGCCGGCTCCGCGCAGACGCTGCATGATGTCGTCGGCCCGAACAAGGTGCATGGGCCGCGAAAGGTAGCGCTCGCCCAGGTGCCGACGACTTCGGGCACCGGCAGCGAGGCCGGCATCCGCGCGCTGGTCACCGATCCCAGGACGATGGCGAAGCTTGCCGTCGAAAGCCTGCACATGCTGGCCGACATCGCCGTCATCGATCCCGCCTTGACCTTTACCGTGCCGGCGCGCACCACGGCTGCCACCGGCGTCGATGCCATGGCTCACTGCGTCGAGGCCTTCACCAACCGCAAGGCCCACCCGATGGTCGATATCTATGCGATCGAGGGAACGCGACTGGTCGGCAAATATCTCGCCCGCGCCGTCAAGGATGGCAACGACGCCGAAGCGCGCGCCGGCTTGTCGCTCGCCTCGCTTTACGGCGGCTTCTGTCTCGGCCCGGTCAACACCGCCGGCGGCCATGCGCTCGCCTATCCACTCGGCACGCGTTGGCATGTGGCGCATGGCGCGGCGAATGCGCTGATCTTCCCGCATGTGCTTGCCTTCAACACGCCGTCTGCGCCTGAGAAGACGAAAGCGGTGATGGAGGCGCTTGGGTGCCAGACCTCTGACAACATCGCATCCGTCTTCGATGCGGCCTACGCTTTCTGCGCCGAGCTCGGCATCGAGATGAAACTTTCCGCCCTCGGCGTTCCGGAAAGCGACCTCGACGCCATGGCCGACGATGCCTTTGCCATCCGCCGCCTGCTCGACAACAATCCGCGCGATCTCACGCGCGCCGACATTCGCTCGATTTACACAGCCGCGTTCTAGAAGGGGTTTTGACGATGGACAGGAATGCGAAAGTCGCAGTGACGCTCGGCGATCCCGCCGGCGTCGGTCCCGAGGTGATCGTCAAGGCCTTGGCGGCCCTTCCGAGCCAAGAGCGCCGCGATTTCGTCATCGTCGGCAATGTCGAAGCGCTGGAGCGCGCCAACCGCGTCAGCGGCACCGGGCTGACATTCCGGCCTGCAGATGCCGGCGGCAATGACAGGATTGCCGTCGATGAAGTTGCGCTCGGCGCGGCCCTGCCGGAGATCGGCAAGGTGAGCCCCGTCGCCGGCGACGCCTCGGTGCGCTATATCACCCGCGCCGTCGATCTCGCCATGTCAGGTCAGGCCGATGTCATCGTCACCGCCCCGATCAACAAGGAGGCGATGAATCTGGCCGGCCACCACCATGACGGCCACACCGGGCTTCTCGCCCATCTCACCGGTTCGAAGAGCTCCTTCATGCTGCTTGCCTCCGAACGGCTGAACACCATCCATGTGTCGACCCATATCTCGCTGAAAGGCGCAATTGAACGCGCCAAGACCGAACGGGTTCTCGCCACCATCGAAGCCGGCCACGGGCATTTCCTTCGTCTCGGCAGGAAGGCGCGCATCGCCGTTGCCGGCCTTAATCCGCATTGCGGCGAAAACGGCCTCTTCGGCACCGAAGACATGGAATTCCTGGCACCCGCCGTCGAGCAGGCGCAGGCTAAAGGCATTGACGTCGTCGGCCCGATCTCCGCCGATACGGTGTTCGCCCGCGCCTATAACGGCGCCTTCGATCTCGTCATTGCCCAATATCACGATCAGGGCCACATCCCGATCAAGCTCGTGGCCTTCGAGACGGCGGTCAACGTCTCGCTCGGCCTGCCAATCGATCGCGTCTCGGTCGATCACGGCACCGCCTTCGACATCGCCGGCACGGGAAAAGCCAACCACGTCAACATGCTCTCGGCCATCGCCTATGCCCGACTAATGGCGCGCGCTCCGCGGCAGACGGTGTGATCCCAACATTGTAAAGGGTGACGGCGCGGAAGGGCGCGATTGCGACCGACACCCCATCACATGCCGAACAGACGGCGATCCCAGAAAACGGGTTGGTGGAGGCTGACCGTGATCGATCGGAATTCCGGGTGGGCCGGATTGATCAGCACGTTCCGGTCGACGCGGGCGACGACGCTTGGCACCAGCAGGATGGCGCTGCGCTTCTCCTGGCACCACTTTTCGCCGAAAGCCTTGCTGACAGAAGCCGGCATACTGTCCCAGCCAGGCAGCGCCGGCTCTGACAAGACCTCGTAGCTGAGCCCGCGCGGCATGGTGATCGTGACATAGTGCTGGTTGGGCGGCAGCCTACCGCTGCCATGGACGAGCTTTTCGAGCAGCGCCGTCGAATAGTGCTCGCTCGTATAGATGATCGGGCTGCCCGAGGTGTTCCACCGTCCCGGCGCGATAGTCGAGCCGGTGGCATCGAAGATAGGGTAGGTTCCGTTGGGATCGCCGATGCGGACGGATGTCAGCGTTCGGTCAAGAAGCTGTGCGCTCACGCAGCGCTGCCGTATTTCAGGCTTCCAAGGATATCGAGCACGAGCTCGCCGCCGATCTCGCTCTGGATGACGACATCGATCGGCCGCCTGTCCTCCAGCATCGCATGCGGGCGAAACAGGAAATCCCGCGCCTCCGCCTCGGTCTGCCAGACATCGAGCGCCAGCCCCCAGACCCGCGCGAGACGGGCGAGCCTTATGCCCTCGTCGGAGGAGAGCCGATGCTTGGACTTGCGCCGCTCATAAGTGGCCTTGGGAACGAGCTTGTATTTGAACTGGGTGTCATCAGGCGCCAGAAGCAGCGCCATGCGGTCTAGCGCCTTGACCGGCAATCCCGCCTCGATGCTGGAGAGCAGGCCGAAGGCCGAGCGCGACGCCGGCTCCCTGGAGGGTAGCCCGAGAACATCGGCAACGGCAGCAAATCCCATCATGACAATGGCTCCTTTTCACTTGAGGTTATATTTAGTCTCAAGTGGCCCAATGATCAAGACCGTGATTTGCCGAGTTGCCGATGGAGACGGATTGCCGCGCGTGCGGGAGATCGCTATCTTCCCGGAAGGCACACGAAAGACGAAGGAGGCTGCCTATGTCACCGCGGGACGCCTGATCCAGCACTATGGAGACTTCTGCCTTTTCAAGGGCATCGATTTCACACGCATCGCATCCGTACGGCCGCATGGTAACACCACGCTCTTCTGCAGCGCCGGCATGCAGCAATATAAACCCCTCTTCTCCGATCCTTCCTACATTGGAACTGTCGCAAACAGCCAGGCCTGCCTGCGCATGGGCGACCTCGACGAGATCGGCGATGGAACGCATCTTCTGCACTTCACCATGCTCGGCCTTTTTCTCCTTCAGGGAAATGACCGTCGGCAACGCCATCGATTTCTGGCTCGAATTTCTGGGAACGCTGGGGCTCGTGCCGGATCATGTCACGATCCATCCCGATCGCCTGATGGAATGGACGCCGCTCTATCGCGGAGGTGTGGCCATAGTTGCAGATCCGGAATGCACCTGGAGCGATGGCAGCATCAGCGGATACTGCACCGAGTTCTACAAGCATGGCGTCGAGACCGGACATCGTCAATCCGCTCGGAACCTGCATCGACGTCGGCTTTGGCGCCGAACGTCTCAACTTGATCGTCAACGGGACGCAGCAAGACGATGCACGATCGTGCAACGCGGCTACCGGCCGGGCAACAAGGAGCAGGGATACGTCCTGCGAAAGCTGCTCCGCCGCATCCACAAGATCGGCGGCACGCTCACCGAAGAGGTCGAACGCCAGAAGCGGCTACGCGCAAAATATCTGCGCCTGCGTGACCGTCACGCCGAGATGAGTCCCGACTGGTGGTTCGACACCCACGGCATCGACTTTTCCGAACTCGGCGAGACGCTTGACGAATAGCTTGAACAAGGCCGTCCGGGCACGGGAGGCCTTCCCTCACGCGAAAGCGTCCATTTTCCGGCGACGTTCGTCGCCGCCATTATCCCATGTCCCGCACCATCAATCGTTGCGGCAAACCCGGCCAGGAAAAGTATGCCGTCCGCTCACTCTTTTTCTTAGAGAGCGACTTTTTGGAAATTCCTTTCTCCTCATTTCCATTAGTCTACTTAATTTATAGAAATTATTTAATCGGAGAGAGTGGTCATGAGCATTGAAAAGTCCGGAAGCCGATTCGGAAGACGAGACCTGTTGAAACTGTCCGCGGCGGCCGGGGTCGCCGTCGCCGGCGCTTCGCTGGTCGGGCAGAAGGCGGTTTTGGCAGCAGACGAAGAGCTGTCGCTGAAAGGCAAGCGCATCGCCATCAGCGCGACCGGCACCGATCATTTCTTCGACCTGCAGGCCTATAATGCCCAGATCGAAGAGGTAAAACGCCTCGGCGGCGAGCCGATCGCCGTCGATGCCGGGCGCAATGACGGCAAGCTGGTGTCGCAGTTGCAGACGCTGATCGCCCAGAAGCCGGATGCGATCGTTCAAATCCTCGGCACGCTCAGCGTTATCGACCCCTGGCTGAAGAAGGCGCGTGACGCCGGTATCCCGGTTCTGACCGTCGACGTCGGCTCGACCAACTCGATCAACAATACCACCTCCGACAACTGGGGCATCGGCAAGGACCTGGCGCTGCAGCTCGTCTCCGATATCGGCGGCGAAGGCAATATCGTCGTCTTCAACGGTTTCTACGGCGTCACTCCCTGCGCGATCCGCTATGACCAGCTGGTCAATGTCGTCAAATATTTCCCGAAGGTGAAAATCCTCCAGCCGGAACTGCGCGACGTCATCCCGAACACCGTGCAGGACGCCTTCACCCAGATCACCGCAATCCTTAACAAATATCCGGAAAAAGGTTCGATCAAGGCGATTTGGTCGGCCTGGGATATTCCGCAGCTTGGCGCAACCCAGGCTTTGGCGGCGGCCGGGCGGACCGAGATTCGTACCTACGGCGTCGATGGCAGCCCCGAGGTTCTGCAGCTTGTCGCCGATCCGAATTCGCCGGCCGGCGCCGATGTCGCCCAGCAGCCGGCGGAAATCGGCCGCACCGCCATCCGCAACATCGCCAAGCTGCTCGCCGGCCAGACCCTGCCGCGCGAGACCTATGTTCCGGCGCTCATCGCCAACAAGGCCAATGTCGGCGAAGTCACCAAGAAACTCGCCATCGGCTGAGCTTGTCTGATGGGCGATCCAGCCTCGCTGGATCGCCCCGGCAGGATGACCGGAGAAATCGTATGACGGCCATTTCCTTGAAGCAGCCGGTGACGGCGAGCGACGACATCATCCGCTTCGAAGGCATCGTCAAACGATTCGGGGGCGCGCAGGCGCTGGCCGGTGCGTCGCTGATCGTCAGGCGCGGCACCATTCACGGTCTCGTCGGCCAGAACGGCGCCGGCAAATCGACGCTGATCAAGCTGCTGGCCGGCCTTCACCAGCCCGATGACGGCCGGATCGAAATCGAAGGACAGATATTCGACAGGCTGACGCCGCATCTTGCCGAAGAACTCGGCATCCACTTCATTCACCAGGACCGGCTGCTGGTGCCGACATTCACCGTCGGCGAAACCCTCTTCCTCGGCCGGGAACCGCGGATATCAGGCACGCCCTTCCTCGACCGGCGTCTGATGCAACGACGCGCATCCGATATTCTCAACGAATATTTCGGTCTCCGTCTGCCGAACGGCACCCTGATCGGCGAATTGTCGACCGCCGAAAAGCAGATCGTGCAAATCACCCGCGCTCTCCTCAATCAGCCGAAGGTGCTGATCTTCGACGAGCCGACGGCCGCCTTGGTGGCCCGCGAGGCCGATATCCTCTTCCGGCTGATCCGCCGGCTGCGCGACGAAGGCGTCACCATCATCTATATCTCGCACTATCTGAACGAAATCGAAGAACTCTGCGACCAGGTCACCGTGCTGCGCAACGGGCTTGATGTCGCCTCCTTGCCGATCAGGGACACGTCGGCCGCAGCGATTGCCCGGCTTATGGTCGAGCGCGACATCGAGGAGATGTTTCCGAAGCCTGAGGTGACGCCGGGTGAGGAGATCCTCAAGGTCGAGCAGCTGTCGGCGCGGGGAAAATACAGCGACATAAGCTTCACGCTTCGCCGCGGCGAGGTGCTCGGCCTCACCGGCCTGCTCGGCTCCGGCGCAAAGGAGCTGGTTCGCACCCTCTTCGGGCTGGAGACACCCGTTTCCGGCCGCATCGAAATCAACGGCAAGCCTGCCCGTTTCGCCAATCCAACGCAGGCAGCCGGTCGCGAAATCGCGCTGGTACCGGAAGATCGCCGCCGCCACGGCGTCGCGCTCGACCTCAGCGTCGCGGAAAATATCAGCCTCTCCAGCCTTGCCCGCTTCACGCGTTTCGGCTTTCTCGATCGCAGACGCGAGCAAAGCGAGGTCGAGGCGCTGATTGGGCGGCTCCAGGTGAAAACCAATGGCCGCGATGCTTTGCTGCGAACGCTCTCGGGCGGCAACCAGCAGAAGATCGCCATCGCCAAATGGCTGAGCCGCCGCTCCGAGGTCTATCTCCTCGACGAGCCGACTGTTGGAGTCGATATCGGCTCCAAGGTCGAGATCTACAGGCTGATTGGCGAACTCGCGGCGCGCGGCGCCGGCGTTATCGTGCTGTCTTCGGATCTGCCGGAACTCGTCGGCATCACCGATCGCATCCTCGTGCTCTTCCGCGGCCGCGTGGCGCGCGAATTCATCTCGTCGGAAACCAGCGCGGATGCCGTGTTGGCGCAATCGACCGGATCATCTAAGGGACAGCGCCATGTCGGCTGAAATTGAATTCGCGCCTTCCGGTTTTGCCGCTGCTGAGCCGCCGGCCCGGCCGGCCGGCAATCTTGCGGCTGCGACTTTGCGCTTCGGATCGCTCATCGCTTTTGCCGCCATCCTGGCGATCTTCTCGTTGACCGCGCCCTATTTCCTCAGCATCGGCAATATCGGCAACGTGCTTGGCCAGTCGGCCATCTCGGGCGTGCTTGCCATCGGACTGACGGTCGTGCTGATCGCCGGCGGCTCCAATGACGTCACCGGCGGCATCGACCTGTCGCTGGCGGCCAATATGGGCCTCAGCGCCGCCGTTTATGCCAGCCTGACGCAACTTGGCTATGGCGATGCGACAGCGATCGCGGCATCGCTCCTTACCGGCGCGCTGATCGGCTCGGTCAATGCCATTGCCGTCGTCTATGCTGGCATTGTGCCGCTCCTCGCAACGCTTGCCGTCATGAATATCGTCGCCGGCCTGGAACTGGTGCTGACCGGCAATACCGTCCTGCCGGCCTCGACGCCCTTCCTATCGGCGCTTTCGGCTTCGGATCCTTTCGGCATACCGGTTCTTGCCTATGTGCTCCTCGGCTTCACGGCCATTGCGGCGGCGATCGTGCAATATACGCCGCTTGGCCTGCATCTTTATGCCGTCGGTGAATTTCCTGATGCGGCGCGTGCCGCCGGCCTGCCGCTTCGCCGCCTGCTCGCCGGCGCCTTCGTCGCCAGCGGCCTTTGCGGCGGCATCGCCGGCATCCTGTCCGCTGCCTATCTGAGCGGCAGCACGACCGGTGCCGGCGAGATGCTGCTGCCTGTCGTCGTGACGGCCCTGCTCGGCGCGGTTTTTTCGCGCCGACTGGTTCCGACGGTCACAGGAACGCTGCTTTCGGCGTTGCTTGTCGGCTTCCTCACCAACGGCTTCCAGCTGCTGAACATATCGAGCACGCTCGTCAGCGGCGTCCAGGGCGTACTCATTCTCATCGTCGTTTCCGCGACCACGCTGCTGCGCCGGCAGGAGACCTGACCATGTCGCTCCAGACCCCTACCCCCGCCACAACGACAGGCCTGCGGCGCCTTATCACCGGCGGCCTGTTGCGCTATGGGCTGATCCTCGCGCTGATTGCGGTCTTTGCCGCCTTTTCCGCGGCAACGCCGACATTCCTGACGCTTGCGAACCTGCAAAGCATCCTGGTCAATAACTTTACGCTGCTTGTCATCGTCTCGATTGCCATGACCTTCGCGGTCGCGTCGGGCGGCATCGATCTTTCGGTGGGCACGGCGATGGATTTTGCGAGCTTCGCCTTCGTCTCACTCGTGCTTGCCGGACAGCCGGTGGCGATCGCCGCGATCGCGGGGCTGGCGGCCGGAGCGTTCGTCGGCGCCTTCAACGCATTTCTGATCTCCGGGATCGGCGTGTCGCCGTTCCTGGCAACGCTCGGCACATTGTTCATCGGCCGCAGCGTCCAGCAATTGCTGACCAATGGCGGCAATCCGGTCTATCTGCCGCCGAACGGCGTGCCGGAAGCCTTCCGCTTCCTCGGCCACGGTGCGATCGGCGGCTTTCCCACGCCGCTTGCCATTGCCATTGTCGTCATCGCGGCCGTCGCGGTCGTTTTTGCCCGTACACGGTTTGGCCGCGTCATTCTGTCGATCGGCATCCAGCCGGGCGTCGTGCGTTATTCCGGCATCGCAGCACCGGCCCATGTCGCGGTGACCTTCATCCTGGTCGGGCTGATCGCGGCGATCGCCGGCCTGATCCTGACCGCGACCGTCACCACCTACATCCCCTCCTCGGGCAATGCCTTCCTGCTGAACGCCATCGGCGCGACATTCATCGGCACGACGCTCAGCCCGCTCGGACGGCCGAATGTCGCCGGCACCGTTCTCGGTGCGCTGCTGCTCGGGATCGTCGCCAACGGGCTGCTGCTGACCGATCTGAATTTTTACTGGCAGCAGGTCGGCACGGGAACGCTGATCTTCGCGGTGCTGGCTCTCAGCTTCATCAACAGGAAAGCCGCCGGCAGCGTATAAGAGAAAGCCATACGGGACAGGTGTCAGCCCGCCGAGGCGTCCGAAATCATCCGCGAGACGGCATTCTTCCAGCCGATGATCTTGGCCTGCCGTTCGCCCTCTTCCATCGCGGGGCTGAAGCGGCGGTCGCAGGCCCAGGCCTGCGCAAAATCCCGTCTGCCGGGCCAGATGCCGGCTTTCGAGCCGGCAAGCCAGGCGGCACCCAGCGCTGTCGTCTCGCGGATCGCCGAGCGGTCGACGGGATTTCCGGTCATGTCAGCCAGGCACTGCATCGTCCAATCCGAAGCCGCCATGCCGCCATCGACGCGCAGCACGGTTTCCAGCTGGTTGACGCCCCAGTCCTTCTTCATCGCCACCAGCAGGTCGAGTGTCTGGTAGGCGACAGATTCGAGCACGGCGCGGGCAAATTCCGCCGGTCCGCTATTTCGCGTCAGACCGAAGATCGCGCCGCGCGCTCCCGGATCCCAGTAGGGCGCGCCGAGGCCGGTAAAGGCGGGGACGATATAGACCTGCTGCCCCGGATCGGCTTTGGCCGCAAGCACGCCCGCCTCCGACGCCTGGCCGATGATGCCGAGCCCGTCGCGCAGCCATTGCACGGCGGCGCCGGCGATGAAGATCGAGCCTTCGAGTGCATAGGTCGTCTCGCCGTCGAGCCGGTAGGCAATCGTCGTCAGCATCCGGTTGGATGAGGAAACACGATCCCTGCCGGTGTTCAGCAGGGCAAAGCAGCCGGTGCCATAGGTGGATTTCATCATGCCGGGCTCGAAGCAGGCATTGCCCACGGCCGCCGCCTGCTGGTCGCCGGCGACGCCGAGGATCGGAAGCTCCGCGCCGAACAGCGCCTTGTCGACACGGCCGAAATTATCGGCGCATTCCCGGACTTCGGGAAGCATCACGGCCGGGATGCCGAGAATGCCAAGCAGCTCCTCGTCCCAAACGCCGTCGTCGATATTGTAAAGGAGGGTTCGCGACGCGTTGGTCGCATCGGTGGCGTGCACACGACCATCAGTCAGATTGTAGATCAGCCAGCTGTCGATCGTGCCGAAGCAGACCTCGCCCGCCTCCGCCTTCTCCCGCAGGCCGTCGACATTGTCGAGCAGCCAGCGCAGTTTGGTTCCGGAGAAATAGGGGTCGAGCAGCAGGCCGGTCTTGGCGCTGAACAGCTTCTCATATCCGTCGGCCTTCAGGCTCTCGCACATTTCGGCCGTGCGCCTGTCCTGCCAGACGATCGCCCGGTGAAGCGGCGCGCCCGACCGTCGGTCCCAGACGACCGCCGTCTCGCGCTGGTTGGTGATGCCGATCGCGGCAATGGCAGCGGCATTCGTGCCGGCATCGGCAATCGCCTTGCGCACCGTATCGACGACGGACTGCCAGATCTCAGTGGCGTCATGCTCCACCCAACCGGGCTGCGGGTAATATTGGGTGATCTCCGCCTGGGCCGAGGCGGCCATTTTCATGCCGCCATCGAAGATGATCGCGCGCGACGACGTCGTGCCCTGGTCAATTGAAAGAATATAGCCGCTCATATCCGTCTCCGGCTCGCACGAAACCGCTCCGCCCGGCAAGGAGGGCGGATGCGGAGATTTCATGAGAGAAAGATTGTGGGTGCCACCGGCCGTGGCCGGTGGCAGGAAGTGACGGCCGGAAGCCTCGTTGCCTCCGGCCGAGGTCCGCCTTACTTCGACTGCCAGCTCTTGACGAGTTCGTCGTAGTTGACGGTGACCGGCTTTTCCTTCTCGTTCTCGATCTTCAGCTGCGGCGCAAGGTTGCCCTTCTTCACCGCATCCGCGTTCCAATAAGCGAGATCATGCTCTTCGGCCAGTTTCGGGCCGATATCGCCCTGGACGCCCGATTTCTCGATACGGCCCATGACCTTCTCCTGCTCGCCGCAAAGAGAATCCATGGCTTCCTGCGGTGTCTTCGCACCGGAAGACGCATCGCCGATTGCCTGCCACCAAAGCTGAGCCAGCTTCGGATAATCGGGAACGTTGGTGCCGGTTGGCGACCACTGAACACGCGCAGGCGAACGATAGAACTCGATCAGACCGCCGAGCTTCGGAGCACGCTCCGTAAAGCTCTTATCGCGAATGGTGGATTCGCGAATGAAGGTGAGACCGAGCTGGCTCTTCTTCACGTCAATCGTCTTCGAGGTCACGAACTGTGCATAGAGCCAGGCGGCCTTCGCACGGTCCGTCGGGGTCGATTTCATCAGCGTCCACGAGCCGACGTCCTGATAGCCGAGCTTCATGCCGTCTTTCCAGTAAACGCCATGCGGGCTCGGTGCCATGCGCCATTTCGGCGTACCGTCTTCGTTCATGACAGGCAGGCCAGGCTTGACCATGTCTGCAGTAAAGGCCGTGTACCAGAAGATCTGCTGCGCGACGTTACCCTGTGCCGGCACCGGACCGGATTCCGAGAAGGTCATGCCCTGAGCTTCCGGCGGTGCATAGCCCTTCAACCAATCGAGATATTTCTGGATCGAGTAGACGGAAGCCGGGCCGTTGGTGTCACCGCCGCGAGCGACGCACGAGCCGACGGGACGCGACTTCTCGTCGACCTTGATACCCCATTCGTCGACCGGAAGACCGTTCGGCAGGCCCTTGTCGCCGTTGCCGGCCATCGAAAGCCAGGCGTCGGTGAAGCGCCAGCCGAGCGACGGGTCCTTCTTGCCGTAGTCCATGTGGCCGAAGACCTTCTTGCCGTTCTCGTCACGGCCGGTAAAGAATTCGGCAATGTCCTCATAGGCCGACCAGTTGACCGGAACGCCGAGGTCGTAGCCGTACTTCGCCTTGAAGTCGGCCTTGTTCTTCTCGTCGTTGAACCAGTCGTAGCGGAACCAATAGAGGTTGGCGAACTGCTGGTCGGGAAGCTGGTAGAGCTTCTTGTCCGGTGCCGTCGTGAACTTGGTGCCGATGAAGTCGTCGATATCGAGGCCGGGGTTGGTAACGTCCTTGCCTTCGCCGGCCATCCAGTCGGTCAGGTTGCGCACCTGCTGATAGCGCCAATGCGTACCGATCAAGTCGGAGTCGTTGACCCAGCCGTCATAAAGATTCTGACCGGTCTGCATCTGAGTCTGGATCTTCTCGACAACGTCACCCTCTTGAATGACGTCGTGAGTGACCTTGATCCCGGTGATCGCAGTAAAGGCCGGAGCCAGAACCTGGGACTCATACTGGTGGGTGGTCAACGTTTCCGAAACGACCTTGATCTCCATGCCGGCGAAGGGCTTCGCAGCATCGACGAACCACTGCATTTCCTTTTCCTGGTCGGCGCGAGAGAGCGTCGACATGTCGCCGACCTCTTTATCCAGGAAAGTCTTTGCCTCGTCCATGCCGGCATAGGCCGACCCGGTCATGGCCAGCAGTACCGCTGCTGTCGTCGTCAATAAATGCCTTCGCATAATATCCTCCCAGGGTTTGCGATTGCAGTCTTCACGTCTCAGGCGACCAGAAAAATCCCCGGCCGTCTGCATCAGTTTGCCTCACACGTAACGGAATACGCCGATGGCGTAGACCACGGAGAGAGCGAGAGCCCACCAGAGGCTTGATCCCGCGAGACCAAGCCAGGCAAGATGGATAAAGGCGCTGCCGAGCAGCGAAAGGAAAAGTCGGTCACCGCGCGTCGTCTCGAAGCGCAGGATTCCGATCCGCGGATTGCCGCCCGGCACGGCATACTCCCAGACACCCATGCCGATCAGCAGCAATACGATGACGATGAAGAAAGCGGCCGTCGGCCAGGTCCATGCCATCCATGAAAAATCGGGAAGCGAAAAGCTCATCAAACCCTCCCCAGGGCGAAGCCCTTGGCGATGTAATTGCGCACAAACCAGATCACCAGCGCCCCTGGGATCAAGGTCAGAACACCCGCGGCGGCGAGCAGGCCCCAATCCATGCCGGATGCAGAGACGGTGCGGGTCATGGTGGCGGCGATCGGCTTCGCGTCGGTCGTCGTCAGCGTGCGTGCAATCAGCAACTCGACCCAAGAGAACATGAAGCAGAAGAAGCAGGCGACACCGATGCCGCTCGCAATCAGCGGCGTGAAGATTTTCAGGAAGAACCGCGGGAACGAATAGCCATCGATATAGGCCGTCTCGTCGATTTCCTTCGGCACGCCGGACATGAAGCCTTCAAGGATCCAGACCGCCAGCGGGACGTTGAAGAGGCAATGCGCCAATGCCACGGCGATATGCGTATCGATCAGTCCAAAGGCCGAGTAAAGCTGGAAGAACGGCAGGGCAAAGACTGCCGGCGGCGCCATCCGGTTGGTCAGCAACCAGAAGAACAGGTGCTTGTCGCCGAGGAACCGATATCGGGAGAAGGCATAGGCCGCCGGCAGCGCGGCTGCCACCGAAATCACCATGTTCATGACGACATAGCTGATCGAATTGATATAGCCGGAATACCACGCCTTTTCCGTGAAGATCGTCACGTAATTGGCGATCGTCGGGTTATGAGGATAAAGCGTCAGAGAATTGACGATTTCCGCATTGGTCTTGAAGCTCATGTTGACGAGCCAATAGATCGGCAGCAGCAGCACGATGATATAGATGGTCGGAACCAGCCACCACCAGCGCGATTCTTCGCCGCGCCGGCGCATCAGACGGCTGACCTCATCGGCGGAGAGACCGCTCGCGACACTGGTAACGCCCGGGACGTTTCGGCTCGCTGTCGTTTCGTTGGAGGCGCTCATTTCAATTCTCCGCGTCGTGGCTGGTCATGACGGTGTAGAACACCCACGAAAGCAGCAGGATGATCAGGAAATAGATCAGCGACATGGCAGCGGCCGGACCGAGGTCAAACTGTCCCAGGGCGGTCTTGACCAGATCGATCGACAGGAAAGTGGTCGAGTTGCCCGGACCGCCGCCCGTGACGACAAAAGGCTCGGTGTAGATCATGAAACTATCCATGAAACGCAGCAGCACGGCGATCAGAAGAACGCGCTTCATCTTCGGCAGCTGGATATAGCGGAACACCGCCCAACGGGACGCACCGTCGATTTTGGCTGCCTGATAGAAAGCATCCGGAATGGAAACGAGGCCGGCATAGCAGAGCAAGACGACGAGGCTCGTCCAATGCCAGACATCCATGATGATGATCGTCACCCAGGCGTCGAGCGGATCCTGCACATAGTTGTAATCGATGCCGAGGGCGTTGACGTAATAGCCGAACAAACCAATGTCGTTGCGGCCGAACACCTGCCAGATCGTGCCGACCACATTCCACGGGATCAACAGCGGCAGTGCCATCAGAACCAGGCATACCGGCACGCCGATACCTGATTTCGGCATGTTTAGAGCAATGAAGATGCCAAGCGGAATCTCCAGGGCGAGGATGATCAACGAAAAAATCAGGTTTCGCTGCAGGGCGGCCCAGAAACGGTCGGAATGCAGGATTTCGACAAACCAGTCTGTTCCGTTCCAGAAGAACTGGTTGTTTCCGAAAGTGTCCTGAACGGAATAGTTCACAACCGTCATCAAGGGAATGACAGCCGAGAAAGCCACCAGCACGAGGACTGGCAGAACCAGAAACCAGGCTTTGTTGTTCCAGGTTTTTTCCATGATCAAGCCTCCCGTCCGGCGCGCCAAGAGTCGGCATAGATACTGATGCCCGATGGCTCGAAGGTCACTCGGGGATCAGCCGGAATTTCCTCGTCCTCAGGAACGACGATCGCGATCGGCTGGCCGGCAAACTGTGCGCGGACGATCTTCTGCCGGCCGATATCTTCCACCTTGCTGACCGTCACAGGCATACCCTCGCGGCCGACCCGGATAAATTCGGGCCGGATTCCAAGCTCTACCTTGGCCGCTGTCGACGTCTTTGGCGCATAGTCGAGCGTCAGCGCGTGCTCGCCGACCCGAACCGTACTGCCCTCCACCTTGGCCGGCATGAAATTCATGCCCGGCGAACCGATGAAGTAGCCGACGAAGGTATGGCTCGGACGCTCGAAGAGTTCGGCCGGAGTGCCGATCTGCACGATCTCGCCGTCATACATCACCACGACTTTGTCGGCGAAGGTCAGCGCTTCCGTCTGGTCATGCGTGACATAGACCATGGTAAAACCGAACTGCTTATGCAGGCGCTTCAGCTGCGATCGCAGCACCCATTTCATATGCGGATCGATAACAGTGAGCGGCTCGTCAAAGAGAATGGCGTTCACATCCGAGCGAACGAGGCCGCGGCCGAGTGAAATCTTCTGCTTTTGGTCCGCCGTCAAGCCTCGCGCGCGCCGCTTGGCCCAGCCGGCAAGATCGATCATTTCGAGGATTTCGCGGACGCGCCGGTCGACATCCGCCTCGGCCACGCCGCGGTTTCGCAGGGGAAAGGCGAGGTTGTCGTAAACCGTCATCGTGTCGTAGATGACCGGAAACTGGAAGACCTGCGCGATATTTCGCTGTTGCGTCGGCAGGTTCGTAACGTCCTGCCCGTCGAAGAGAATCCGCCCTTCGGACGGCTGAATGAGGCCGGAAATGATATTGAGCAGCGAGGTTTTTCCGCAGCCCGAAGGTCCGAGCAGCGCATAGGCGCCGCCGTCGTTCCACTCGTGATGCACTTCCTTGAGAGCGTAGTCCTTCTCGCTCTTCGGGTTCGGCCCATAGGCATGGCGAATATGATCGAGGGTGATACGTGCCATGATTTTCTCCTAGCCCCCTTGCCTGGCGGTGGTGATCGCCCGGCCGTCCGCGCCGAAAGCCATCAGGTGGCGTGTATCGATGAAAACGGAGATGTCCGTGTCCGGCTCGATATTGTGGATGCCGTGCGCAAGCATCACCCAGCGGGTGTCGGCAAATTGCAGGTGGACAAAACTTTCCGACCCGGTGATCTCCGAAACCTGTGTTCGCGCCGTCATTCGCGCCGAAGCAGCCGTCTGAGCTGTTGGTGCAAGATGATGCGGGTGAAACGCTATGGTTGCCGGCCCGTCCGGCACATTCTGAAGATGCGGCGGCACCGCAAAAATCAGAGCGCCGTCGCGCAGGAAATTGCCTTCCGATTTGACCAGATCAATGAAATTCAGCGGCGGATCGGCAAAGGTTTTCGCCGTCGTCAGATCGAGCGGATGGCGATAGACCTCGACCGTCGGGCCGAACTGCGTGATCCGGCCCTCGCTAAGCGTTGCCGTATTGCCGCCGAGCAGCAGGGCTTCGGAGGGTTCCGTCGTGGCATAGACGAAGATCGCGCCGGACAGCGCGAAGATCCGCGGCAATTCCTGCCGCAGTTCCTCACGCAGCTTGTAGTCGAGGTTGGCAAGCGGCTCGTCCATCAAAACAAGGCTCGCATTCTTCACGAGTGCACGGGCAAGCGCGGTGCGCTGCTGCTGGCCACCGGAGAGGTTGAGCGGCGTGCGATCGAGATAGGGACCGAGTTTCAGAAGTTCGGCAGCCTTGCGCACCTCCAGATCAATGACCTTGGCGTCCTTGCCGGCAATCCGCAGGGGCGAGGCAATATTCTCGTAGACCGTCAATGCCGGATAGTTGATGAACTGCTGGTAGACCATAGCGATGTTGCGCTTCTGGACAGGCATACCTGTCACGTCAGCACCATCAAAATGGATCGTACCGGTTGTCGGTCGATCAAGACCGGCCATCAGACGCATCAACGAGGTCTTGCCCGACAAGGTCGGCCCAAGCAGAACGTTCAGCGTTCCTCTTTCAAAAACAAGATCGGTCGGGTGGATATGATAGTCTCCTCCCACCATCTTTGCGGCCTTCCGCAGTTCCAGCATTCCTGTTCCCGTGCCTCCACGCAGCGGGGACCACACGCCGCCTATCCGACCATCGCCGGTATGGCGGCCATGTACTCCTCCAGTGACTGAGCCTGCTCCTTCGAAAGGCGCAGACCATCCTTTGTCCTTCTCCACAGCACGTCTTCGGCGTGCCGGGCCCATTCATGTTCGACGAGATAGGTGACCTCGGCCTCGTAGAGATCGCCGCCGAAGAGCCGTCCGAGATCGTCGAGGCTACGGGCTTCCCCGAGCAGTGCCTTTGTCCTCGTGCCGTAGCGGCGCACCAGCCGGCGGGCATGCCGATCGGCGAGGAACGGATAGCGCCGTTTCAGATCGGCGACCTCGGCATCGTATCCTCGGACCGGGAAGTCACCGCCGGGCAGATGGCTTTTGGCCGTCCACGGGGCGCCCTTGACGCCGATCGCAGCGCCGATCTTCTCCAGCGCATGTTCGGAAAGCCGGCGATAGGTGGTGAGCTTGCCGCCGAACACGTTGAGCAGCGGCGCGGCATTTCCTTCGCCCTCCAGCTTCAGCACGTAGTCGCGCGTAGCCTCCTGCGCCTTCGAGGCGCCGTCGTCATAAAGCGGCCGGACCGCCGAATAGGTCCAGACGATATCCTCCGGCCTGACCGGCTCCTTGAAATATTCCGAGGCGGCATTGCAGAGATAGACGGTCTCCTCCTCGGAGATCCTGACATCCCTGGGATCAGCGGTGTAATCGCGATCGGTGGTGCCGATCAGGGTAAACTCGCCCTCATAGGGAATGGCGAAGATGATGCGATTGTCGGGATTCTGGAAGAAATAGGCGCGAGGGTCGTCGAACTTCTTCTTCACGACGATATGGCTGCCCTGGACGAGGCGGACATGGTGAGCTTCGTTCTGACCAAAGGCGGAGCGGATGACATGATCGACCCAGGGGCCGGCGGCATTGACCAGCATGCGGGCCTGGTGGCTGTCATTGCGGCCGGTCACCGTATCGGTGGTCTCGATGTGCCAGAGGCCGTTCTCGCGCCTTGCCGACATCACCTTGGTGCGCGGCATGATGGTCGCCCCTTTGTCGGCGGCATCGCGGGCGTTCAGCACCACCATGCGGGCATCATCGACCCAGCCGTCGGAATATTCGAAAGCCTTGGCGAATAGCGCCTTCAGCGGCTTGCCGGCCGGGTCGCGGCGCATGTCGAGCACCGCAGTCGCCGGCAGCAGCTTGCGGCCGCCGAGATGATCGTAGAGGAAGAGGCCGAGCCGGATCAGCCAAGCCGGCCGGATGCCGCCCTTGTGGTAAGGCAGCACGAAGCGCAGCGGCCAGATGATGTGCGGCGCCATCGCCCAGAGGATTTCGCGCTCCATCAGCGATTCGCGCACCAGGCGAAATTCGTAGTGCTCGAGATACCGCAACCCGCCATGGATCAGCTTCGTAGCGCCGGATGAGGTGCCGGAGGCGAAATCGTTCATCTCGGCCAGCGCCACGGAATAACCGCGCCCGACGGCATCGCGCGCAATGCCGCAGCCGTTGATGCCGCCACCGATGACGAATATGTCGTAGATCTCTCGGCCCAATATCCCCTCCGAGCCCGCTGCGGATTTCGCATCGCACAAAAATTGCGCGATTGCGAAAGTGAGGGCAGTTAAAACGAAAGGAATACGAATGTCAAACGAATGTTTCGCGGATCTTCGTTTCGGAACGCCTCGCTGGCTCGCCCTCAGCGAAACCTGCCATTCGTTTCGATCAGCTTCACATTGTTTTCGAGGCAGAGATTGCGGATGGACTGCACCGGACAGTGGTCGGTGATGAAGGTGTGAACCTGGGAAAGCTGGCCGATCCTGACCGGCGCGGTGCGTTCGAACTTGGTGGAGTCAGCAACGAGAATGACGTGTCGGGCATTGGCAATGATCGCCTGAGCAACCTTGACCTCGCGAAAATCATAGTCGAGAAGCGCGCCGTCCATATCGATCGCCGATGCGCCGATAACGGCGTAATCGACCTTGAACTGGCGGATGAAATCGACAGCCGCTTCGCCGACGATGCCGCCGTCTGAACCGCGCACGACGCCACCGGCTATCACCACCTCGATCGCCGGAAGCAAGCGCAACCTATTGGCAACATTGATGTTATTTGTGATGACCATCAGCTCGTGATGGTTGGCGAGCGCCTCGCCCACCGCTTCGGTCGTCGTCCCGATATTGATGAAAAGCGAGGCCCCGCTCGGAATCAGCTCGACCGCAGCCATGCCGATCGCCTGTTTCTCGGAGGCGGCGATCTGGCGGCGCGCCTCGTATTTGACGTTCTCGGTTCCGCTCGGGAATGTGGCGCCGCCATGGATGCGCGTGAGCACTTGCGCATCGCAGAGATCGTTCAGATCCTTGCGGATCGTCTGCGGCGTTACGGAAAAGCGGGAAGCGAGCTCTTCGACCAGAACCCTACCGCTCGACCTCGCTATCGCCACGATTTCAGTTTGCCGGTCGGTCAAGAACATGGGCGCGCACCTTTCGATCAGCTTTCGTTTTAAAGAAAGCGAACGCCTGCGCAATGGCTATCTGTCACCTGCTCTCAACCTGAGAGTAAGATAACCATTTTTGCGGTGCGAAGCTCTTGCCGGATGGACATCGTCTTTAAACGACATCTGCACCTTAAACCTTCTTCCTCGGACCCGTGCTATAGGGTAATTCAGCCGATCTGATTCACGATTTTGAGATTTACGTACGGATCGACCCGCCGGACGCACATCCGCTCCGAAAGCGTCCAAGTAAAGTCGCCGCCGCCTCATGACCAAAAACGAAGGCTTGAGCCGCGAGAGCCGGGCTGCTTGGAACCGCCACCTCAAGATGACGACGGGATTATGACCAGGCGGGATGAAGGACGCCGCTGTCGTGCGGCGTCCTACCCCTTACGCAGCTTTCGCAATATTAATCCCGCGGGCGGATTCGACCACAACCCGCAGGCGGTCTGGCTCTTTCACTCCTTGGCGATAGAGCTGCACGACGATTGCCGCGATGCGCTCGCCCTCCTCAGACCTCGGCTCCACTCCTGCTTCCGAAGTGACAATGTCGAAGACGCCCTGGCAAATACGCAGATCGGCAGCTCCGAAGTAGTCTGGCTTATCGAAACCGGATGTATTCATCGTTTTGCAGCAGGCGACGCCTTAAGCGTCGCCCGCCTCCCTCGATCGACACTTACGCGACCTGCTTCTCACCTTCGATCTGCAGCGGCACCTGTGCGCCGTCGCCAATCGCGATCTTGCGTGGCTTCATCGCCTCTGGAATCTCGCGTTTCAGATCGATGTGCAAAAGACCGTTTTTCAGCGAAGCGTTTTCCACGCTCACATGGTCGGCAAGCTCGAAGCGGCGCTCGAAGCCCCGCGTGGCGATACCGCGGTGCAGGTATTCAGCTTTGGTGTCATCGGCCTTGCCGCCCTTGACGAGAAGCACGTTGCGCTCCTGCGTGATATCGAGATCGCCATCCTCGAAGCCCGCGACTGCCATGACAATGCGGTACTCATTGTCACCGACCTTAAGGATGTCGTAGGGCGGCCAGGCGTCGACGGCCTGCAGGCGCTGCGGATTGTTCAGCAGCGAAAAAACCCGGTCGAAGCCGATGCTGGAGCGGTAGAGCGGTGCGAAGTCAAACTCAGTTCTCATGACCAAAACCTCCTAGAAGCGAGATGGAAAGGAACGCGGCGGAAACCTGCGTCCCCGGCTGTCGGCCCCTTCTGGGCTGCCGACGATATCGATTTGGTTTTCGGTATTTTCGGTTTCAAGATGCCCTTTTGAAAAAATTTGGACCTCGCATATTGGACCACAGGACAGCTCGTGAAGACTGAAAATGTGGAATAATCTCACGGGCACCGCCTCGAAGGTTTTTATGATCCAGGAAGCTCGGGCAGTTGTCGCAGACCCCTGGCAGGACACGAGCGCGTGCATGCCAAGGAGATGGCTTCTGGGCATTCGCAGGATCCTAGATCCTGCGGTCGCAACAACGCCGGCCGACCGAAGCGGCCCTTACGGTTTGGTGAATTTTCTAACTGGAAGCGCGGCAATGCCTTGCTCCGGGCGTGGCCGAGGAGCGCTACGCAAACATATTGGGACCGATCTCCTCGCTGACTTCTATGATCACATCCGCGGGGACATTGTTCCTCCGGGCCGCAGCGAGAATGGCTTCCGTACTAGGCGCCTCGTAGAGGCAGTAAGTCTTTTTCCTGTCGGCGCTGAGGAAGGAAAAGATCCACTTCACTCCTTCCTGGTCATTGATCAGGTTGATTTGCTCTACCCCCTCTTTCGACAGATCGAGTTGTTC
Source organism: Rhizobium sp. 268 (assembly GCF_036571585.1). Lineage (NCBI taxonomy): Bacteria > Pseudomonadati > Pseudomonadota > Alphaproteobacteria > Hyphomicrobiales > Rhizobiaceae > Rhizobium > Rhizobium sp. 268. The sequence continues at coordinate 70,701 of NZ_JAPPSO010000012.1, forward strand.
CGCGAAGTTTCTTTCAATGATGTAGCGTGGCATGACGAGACCTTCTTCCCACCAAAAGCAACGAACTGTTGGTTCTAATGAATCGTTGGCTTCAGTCGCTGTTGCAGCCGGACCATTCCCAGGTCGGCCGCGGTTGAACGGGCATTCTCGGATAGCAACATTGCTCTCTTTATCGCGGCCCGGCTACCTATTTTCATTAGCAAGTCCGCATAATCTGCCTGAGTGTGTGCGAGCCACGGCCGCGAGCCGATCGCCGCGTTCATCTCAAGTGCGTGCTCAAAGTGCTCCGACGCTCTGTCGAATTCACCCAGCGCCGCTGCCAGCACGCCCAGATAGCGGCTTGCCGCGCCGAAGCAAACGGTCGCCATACCGATGGTGACGGTCATCTCCTTGTAGTCGAGCATAAGCTTATAGAGGGTCTGGGCAGCATCTGCGTCGCCGAGACCGGCGGCGACTTCCGTCAGGAACGAGAGGGACGCACTTCGCTTTCCGTCAAGCGGAAGGGCAAAGCCGGTGCGGGCAAGCTCGCTCAACCTCCGCTGGGCCGCATCGCGATAGCCGAGGTCAAAGGCAACCAACGTAAAACCCGGCAACCAGGTGGTTCCCTCCGGGCTTTCCTCAATCAACAGCTTGATGACGGGTGCAACCTCCGAGAGGCGGCTTTGCTCCCGTCGGATCGCGAACATCTGCATGCCGTAAACGCCCTCCGGCGCAGCGCCAAGGATCCGCATACCCAGCTTTAGCGCTTCCTCTGCAAATTCCTCGGCGACGGTGAACCTTCCATCGAGGATGGCCATCATCGCTTTTGCGGTGCGAGCGTAGAACTGGACGTTGAGATGCTGCCGCGCGGTACCAAGTTCGTCGAGCGCGTCAACAGCCCGATCGGCTCGCGCGCGATCGCCGAGTTCCGTGGAGACATAGGCGTCAACGGAAAGCGCTCGGCTCCGCACATCGTCGTCATCGATCTCATCCGCGAGGCGCCTTATTTCATCGATACGAGCGATTCGGTCGTTTCTTTCCGTGGCGGACCTGACCGGTGCCGGCGTCAGGAATGGCAGAGCGGAAAGCTCCACAAGCGCAGTCTTATCTCCAACGCGTCGAGCCAGCTTTATTCCTTCATCATGGCATTTTGCAGCCTTCTGGCCGTCGCTGAGATAGGTGTATGCCCGCGCAAGGCGGCTGAGAATCTGGCACCGTGAACTCATATCCGCTGGTTCAACCATCTCGAGGGCTTCCTCGAGAAGCGGCATCGTTTCGGCAAGCGAATTCGAGGAGAGGAATTTGGTACCGTCTAGACCAATCACTGCACGAATAAAGGCTTGTGTGTCGGCCGCTTTGCGGGCCAATGGCGCGGCCAGCCTATATTTCGCCAGCGAATCCGTCATGCGACCCGCAGCGAACAGGGCGTCGCCGAGTTTGAGGATCGCGGTGAGCAGGTCTCTTTGCCGCTCAGGCCCTTCAGGCAACTGCTCTGCAATTGCCAAGGCGTTCTGGAAATTGTCGACCGCCTCGTAGTTGGCGGATCGTGCGAGGGCGCGCTCTCCAGCCTTCATCCAGTAGGGAAGCGCGAGCTCAATCCGTTGGGCTTTCTCGTAGTGCTGAGCGATGAGTTCGGGCTGCGTGGCAGCGACATCGTCATAATGTTCGACGAGAACCCTTGCGATCCTCTCGTGGAAATGCCGCCGGCGCCGGTTGAGGAGCGATTGGTAAGCCGCATCCTGAATGAGCGCATGTCGAAAAACGAGCGCATCATGCAAGACGCCGCCTTCGACGACGATCTGGCTGGACTCGAGCTGGTTCAGTGCTGTCTCGAGCGCTCGGTCGTCGACGCCTGCGATCTTCGAAAGAAGGCCGCGATCGAATTCCCTGCCTATTACGGCGGCAATCTGCGCGATCTCCTTGGCCGTCGGCGCTAAATGATCGAGACGTGTCATCAGGGAGCCCTGCAGACTGTCCGGGATTTCTGCGTTGAGCGACGACGGCTTTCCGCTCTCCACGACCGAGCGGGTCAACTCCTCGACGAACAGCGGCACCCCGTCCGTCCGCTCCGCAATCTTTTCGGCGAGCTGTTCGGGAATGTCGGACACCATGGATTCGATCAGTTCACGCATCTGCTGCCTGGTCAGGCGGCTAACGGAGAGCGTCGTCACCTGCGCCAGTCCGCCTGCCCAGTTCGCGCTCCATTCCGGTCGGTGGGTCACAACGACGAGGGCGGCGGCGCCGTGCAGCCGGCTGACGAGTTCTCTCAGCACTTCGCTGGTGGATGGATCCATCCAGTGCGCGTCTTCGAAAACCATGAGCACTGGTGCGATCCTGGCTGCAAGCAGCAAGCGGTTCACCAATGTGCGAACGAGAAGCTCCTTGCGCTGGTGGGCGGAGAGATCCGGCGGCTTGAACTCGTCGCCGACGTCGAGCGAAAGCAGCTCGGCATAGATGGCGCCAACGTCGGAAGGATTTTCGCCGTAGCGGCGCACAAGCGTGCGAAACTTTTCGATGCGCGTGTTCCGGTCATCTGCCGGCGTAAACGATGCAACCCGGCTCAGTCGCTCAACGATCGGGTAAAAGGCCGAGGTAGCGTGATAGGGTGAGCACTGCAATCGGATGAGTTCATGCTGTGTCTCTCGCAGGTGTTCTTCGAAAGCCTCGACAAGCCGGGATTTCCCGATGCCAGCCTCCCCCAACAGGAAGACCGCCTGGCCTTGCCCGGCCTTCGCCAACTCCCACCGTTCGAGCAGCAGGCCGATCTCGCTAACGCGGCCGACAAATTTCGAAAGCCCGCTGGCATGCGCGGCTTCGAAACGGCTATCCACCTCTCGCTGACCGCGGACTTCGAACAGCGCAATGGGAGAGGCGAAGCCTTTGAGCTCCTGCGCGCCGAGGCTCTCGATTTCAAACGACTGCCCGGCGAGGCGGCGGGTGCTGTCGGAGATCACGATCTGGCCTGGGGCGGCCGCGGCCTGCAGGCGTGCTGCCAGGTTGGGAGTGTCTCCTGCGATCGATGCCCGCTCCTTCGCGCTGCCGTCAGTGTTGCCAACGACCACGCGCCCAGATGCGATGCCGATGCGGGCCTTCAATCGCTCTGCGTTCGGCGGCTGCAGGGCGTCGACGGCGGCCATCGCCGCGAGGCCGGCCCGGATTGAGCGCTCGGCATGGTCCTCGTAAGCCATTGGCCACCCGAAATAGGCTAGCACGCCATCGCCGAGATATTTCGCGACGTAGCCCCCGAAGCGGGTGACGGCGCCGGCGACGCTATCCTGATAACGGCGGGTCAACTCGTGCATGTCTTCCGGGTCGAGCTCTGCTGACAGCGCTGTCGACCCGACCAGGTCGCAAAAGAGCACGCTGAGCAGTCGCCGGTCGGCCGCAGCTTCGGATACGGCCTCGGTAGCGACCGACGCAGGAGGCTGTTCGTCCGACCGTTGATCCGCAAGTTGGTTTATGGCAGCTAGAATAATCTTCCGATGCCCCAGCGAGACACCGAGCTCCTGGAGGTCGGATTCGGCAAGATGAGGGAGCGCTCGCAGATCCACGTCATTCTCGATGAAGGTGTCGGCGTACTTGCCGAGACCGAGTTGACCTAGCCAATCCTCAATCGTCTGCATCGACGTTGATCCTGCTCCACCGTTTTTAAAAATACCACGAACGCCGGTGTCGTGCCACGCCGTGGCGCAGGAACTGTTCGTCTTGGCGGGAAGCGAGGACTCACTGTATCAATTGTGGTGATCGTTGACGGGGCCGCGCCTTGATCCCATCTGTGTGCGCATGGCGAAAAACAAGAAGAATGACATACCTTCTCTGCTCGAAACGTGGACGACGCTATCGCCCGCGGCCACTCTAGGGTCTTCCGTGCGCGCCAAGGGCATCCTCTTGGAAATCCGTGCGCGCCTCCCGTCGTCCATGCGAAAATCGCTGGATATCAGCGGGAGGTTTTTGACGCTGGCAATGCCTGAAAACGCAAGGAGCGAGTTTCGGCATGCCTCGGCGATCATTGCGAAGTCGCTCGAAGGCATCGAAAGCCTGCCGGTCATCCCGCGCGAAATCGAGGACATCCTCACAATCTCAACGACCGAGAGACGTCGCTGGCTAGAGGACGGCCGTCTGCCCAGCGGGGGAACGCGAACCGTGAAGCTTCGGGGCCGCGCCAGGCAGATCACCTTCCACGTCTTCGAACCACAGATGGTCGAGGATCTGCTCGACCGGGGCGCTGTCGAAGAGTGGCGCGAAGAGGATGCCGCGGCTGCCATGGAAAACAGGCGGAATGCTGCCTACAAGGCGAAGCTGACGCGTTCCCTGAAGGAGGACAGCAAGGCGACTGCGGCATCGCAGGACGTCACCGACGAAGCGTCCGCAAAGCTGCGGGGCTGGAAAGAGTTTGGGCGGGACGGGCTGCTCCGCTAGGTCTGGATGAGACCCCGATCACCTTCCGGGGCAAATTGCGCCTATCGCTTCCGCATCACATTGACGACGAGCACACCGAGGATCGCCATGACGCCGCCGGCTGCACCGAGCGCCGTCGGCGTCTCGCCCAGCCAGACGAACCCGATCAGCGTTGCGACGGGCGGGACGCCATAGAGGAAATTCGAAGCGCGGGCGGCCGTAAGTCGCTTCAGCGCGATCGCCCAGGTGAGGTAGCCGATCGCCGTCGGGAAGATGACGAGATAGGCAACACCCCAATTCACTTCCGCCGGGGCGGCGGCCAACGCCTGGACCGTTGCCGGGACAGCCGGAAACAGCGGCACGGAACCGATCAGCAGGATCCAGGCGGTGACGGCAAGCGCCGGCAGCCGACCGAGCAGCGGCTTCTGCAATACGCTGGCGATCGCCGAGCAGAGCGCTGCGCCAAGGATGAGGACGGCATTCGGATCGAGCCTGAAGCCGCCGTCTGAGGCGACCGCGATCAGCGCCACGCCGCCGAAGGAAATGGCGGTGCCCGCCCAGCCCCAGCGGCCGAAGCGCTCGCCGAGCGCGAATGTGGCGATAAGGGCGGTGAAGACCGGCATGGTGTTGATGATGAAGCTCGCCGGCCCTGCTGCAACAGTCTGCTCGCCGGTGTTCAACAGAACCGCATAAGCGGCGATGAATAGCACGGCGGCAACGGAAAGACGGACGAAATCGCGTTTTTCCGGCATCGGCCGATAGATGGCGAGATAGACCAGAGCGATGACTCCGGCGGCAACGTAACGCGCCGTCGCCAGCTCGATCGGCGTCAGCGGTCCGAGGCAGATACGGATCACCACGAAGGAAGACGCCCAGAAGAGGATGGTGACGACGATCGCGGCAAAGGCCACCAGATCCAACCCACCTTGCTGTTTCGTCGAAATCGGTGCGCTTGCCGCCATGCTCATTTTCGCCTCCATATGTTCCTGTGACAGTGAGTAGCCCTTCGACGCGTGCTTGAAAAGCATCGCAATCGATGATCAAATGTGTCTATGGTTCACAGCTCCCCGGTTCTTCCGCCGCTCGATACACTTGAGACCTTTGCCCGCGCTGCCCGGCTCGGATCGTTTTCCGCCGCGGCCGAGGAAAGCGGCATCACTCATGGCGCGGTGTCGCGGCAGGTCTCGCGCCTCGAGCGCTGGATGGGGGTGCGGCTTTTCGCACGCGAAGCCAGAGGTGTGCGCCTGACGCCGGAGGGCATGCGGTTTTTCGCGCGGGCGGAGGAAGCGCTTGCGCTGCTCGGCAATAGCGGCGAGCGCTGGCTGCCTCGCCGCAACAAGGCGGTGGTGCGTCTTTCGGTGACGCCCTCCGTCGCCTCGTTGTGGCTGTTTCAACGTCTGCCGAAGCTCGAAGGAAACGAGCTGCATGTCGAACTGACGCTCGAACACCGGCTGGCGGATTTCGGCGAAGGCACGGACCTTGCCATCCGCTGCGGCAAAGGCCCTTGGGCCGGCGTGCGCGCCTTGCCACTGTGGCAGGAAAAGTCGTTTCCGATCGCCGCCCCGGCGCTGGCAGACCGGCTTGGCCAGCGATCCGACGCTCTTTCGCTGCTGGAACTGCCAATCCTGCACGATTCCAATATCGAAGGCTGGCGCCGCTGGCTCGCCCGCGAGGGCGTCGACTATACGCCACGCGGCCATGACCGCCGCTTCGAGGATTACAATCTGGTGATCGATGCCTGTGCGCAAGGGCTCGGCATCGCGCTCGCCCGGCGGCCGCTATCGGATGCCGCGCTGGCATCCGGGCGCGTCGTCGCCGTGTCGCCGCGGACGCTCGATTATCATGTGGCCTTTCATCTGATCCGACCGGACGATGCGCTCAGAAGCCCAGCCATCGAATTCGCCAGCCGCTTCCTGCGCGAGGCCGGCCATGATGAGGCGACGATCGCCGCTTTTGTCGCACCCGGCCGGGCGAAAACTTAAGCGGAGAATTCTTCGTTACTCCGCCGGAAACTGCAGGCGCATTTCCTTGGCCAGTTCGAAACCGGCGGCCCGATAGACCGGCTCGCCGGCATCCGAGGCATGGATGACGGCTGTAGTGCAGCCGATCGATTTCAGATAGTCAGCGGCCTTGTTGGCCAGCGCCGATGCGATACCGCGCCGGCGAAAGGCGTCGGCAACATAGACGGACCAGATGTAGCCGTGCAGCCGCTGTTCTTCCCGGATGACCTCTGGAAATGGCGATTGGTGCAGCTGACAGGATGCGGAACCGGCGATTTCACCGTCGACGATGGCAAGGAACGACGTCAGACGCCGCTCCTCGCGGCCGCTTCTGATGAAAGACAGGATCCGCGCCGCCGCATCGGGCCTGTAATGTTCCGGTGGCGTACCGTAGCTGACCCAGATCTTCAGATAGTGCCCCACAAGGACCTCGTCCTCATCGGGCGTTGCCATTCGAATATCGATCATGTCGTAATCCGGCTGGGCTGCGAACACGAAATCGGCCTCAATGACGTGACGCTCCCTGCCGTCCGCGGCAGGGAGCGTCAAAAAGCCATATCAATTGTCGGCCGTCAACGTCATCGAGGCGCTGCCGGCGGCAACATTGAGGCCGAGCTGGCCGGTCAGGCTGACCGTCTGCAGATGGATCGAGCCGGAAGTGCCGCCGACTAGCAGATTGGCGCCGACACCGGCGCCGAGCGTCGCCTCGGCGGTGGCGCCGACATAAAGGCCGGCGAGCGATCCGCGGTGATAACCGGCCGTCGGCGCGAACACCGCCCAGATCAGGCGGCTGCGCGTGGTGAAGCCAAGGTCGATGCCGAGCTTTCTCACTTCGCCGGTATAACGATCCGAAAGCTCATTGCCGACGGTCGACTGGAAGATGCAATCGGCCTCCTTGGAGGAACCGAGCACATAACCCGTCCCGCCGCCGATATCGCAGGTGAGGTAACCGATCTTGACGCCATTGCGCAGGTCCGGCTCTTCATATGTCCTGGTGACGAGGTCGGCGGCATTGACCGCCCCTGCGCCGACAACCGTCAACGATACCGCGGCAAACGCCGTCGCAAGAATTTTATTCATAAGTCTCTCCTTCTCAAATCGTGACGGGAGCATACCCGGCTACTCGCCACCAGATTCGGCAACAGATAACGGACGGGACCGCAAAACGATCCGATCCCGCACCATTTTCGCATCGCAAGTCAAAGCGCCTGGGAGGCGCAAGCGACAAACAGGTTTACGGTTCAGCCCCCAATGGGACATTTCGAAGGCACTAATTCACGCCATCCGGTTATTTCATGATGTTGTCAGGAATGGTTGCCGGAAAGGCACGGTCCTGCTTGCCGTCGACACTTCGCGGACGGCATTCATGCAGCGGCTCATGCGGATTTTGCAGGGGCCGACCGCAACCGGGAACCGTCAGTGGTGGGGCCGTCAAAGGTGGCAACAAAGAAAAACCCGGCGATGTGTTCGCCGGGTTTTTATACTTGTTCGATCCGATTTATACTCTTCGCATAAAGCGCATGACGAGAGATACGACGAACAGCACCAGGAAAATAAAGAACAGAACCTGGGCAATAGAAGCTGAAGCACCTGCTATACCGCCAAATCCGAGGACGCCGGCAATCAAGGCCACAACGAGAAACACCAGAGCGTAATAAAGCATCGCAATCTCCTTTTACGTTGCTGCTCACATAACGGAAGCCGCCCCCATTTGGTTCCCTGTCCCTCTCACGGCCGGCGCATGCAACGTCGCATCGGCCCGGTTCAGCCGAAATGGAAGGCGCCGCTGAACATCCGGTCGCCTTCATTCGGCTCGGGAGGTTCGGCTGCATCGAGATAGGCCTTGAGCGGCCCAGTCAGGACGAACCAGATGCTCGCCCCCAGCATGAAACAGGCTCCCGCCGGATCGTCGATGCGGGCGATGAAGGGAAGGCAGGCGGAGGAAAACAGGACGATGATCCGCACCGACCACTCCGCCTCACGTTTGGCGATGGCGCGCGCTCTCAGTGACTTGTATTCCCGGGCGCCGTAGCCGCCTCCCCTCGCCTTCATCGCCGAAAGCAGTTTTCGTGCTGACGGCAGCGCCAGCATGATCAGCGCGGTAACACCGAGCGCGAAAGGTTTGCCGGCCAGGACTTGCCCGCTGGCGATCAGGAGAAAGGCGAGCACGACGAGATTCCATGTCGGCTCCAGCAGCTCCGGCGGTTGCCGTGTGCGAAGATGCCAGCTCCGCAGCAAGCCCGCCGCGCCGTGCAGTAGCGGCTGATCGATATAGCGATTGATCCAGTCCATGCCGATGCGCCCGTCCCCGATTGCATGAAGAGGGCTCCGAACACCACGGAATTTGGTCATCATCGTGGCAATAAGCACCGAAACCGTCCTCCGCGTGAAGGAAGCGGCCTGCCAAGGCCTTGGATGCAATGTTTAGCGCAGTTCCTGCGCAACCTCCCAGACATGGCCGGACGGATCCGCAAAAGCGGCCGTGCGGCGGCCCCATGGACGATCGATCGGACCGTTGAGCAGTGTTACACCAAGCTTGCGCAGCTCCGTGCAGACCGCATCGACATTGTCGACCTTGATCGTCAGCAGGACGCGACTGCCCGAGCCGGATGCCGCCACCGTCAAGGGCTCGACCAGCTGCGGCGCTTCGGTCACCTGGAGCAGATTGACCATCGTTTCCGAAAACTTCAGCACCGAGCAGACGTCGTCCTGATAGACGACATCGGCGGCAAAGACCTTTTGGTAAAATGCCCTCGCCACGTCGATCTCGTCGACGAACAGGGTGATGACCTCGATCCTATCCAGCAGCATGGGCAGTTCTCCTCGTTGCTCCGACCATCCGACCGATATCGCCGGCCGGCTCGTTGCTGGTCGCTTCGGCTCCGGCGGTTTCGACATGCCGCACAAAATAATCTCAGTTCCTGAGACCCGGCGCCTCGTGGCCGGTGCGCGCCACATATTCGGTGTAGCCGCCGCCATATTGATGGATGCCCTCAGGCGTCAGCTCTAGCACCCGGTTGGAGAGTGCGGCGAGGAAATGCCGGTCATGCGAGACGAACAGCATGGTGCCCTCATATTGCGAGAGCGCCTTGATCAGCATCTCCTTGGTGTCGAGGTCTAGATGGTTCGTCGGCTCGTCGAGCACCAGCAGGTTCGGCGGGTCGAACAGCATCATCGCCATGACCAGCCGCGCCTTCTCGCCGCCCGACAGCACGCGGCACCGCTTCTCGACATCGTCCCCGGAAAAACCGAAACATCCGGCAAGCGCCCGCAAAGGCCCCTGCCCCGCTTGCGGAAACCGGTCTTCCAGCGCTTGGAAGACGGTGTGCTCGCCGTCGAGAATATCCATGGCGTGCTGGGCGAAATAGCCCATCTTGACGCTGGCGCCGAGAGCGACGCTGCCTTGATCAGGCTCGGCGGCGCCCGTCACCAGCTTCAGCAGTGTCGACTTGCCGGCGCCGTTGATGCCCATGATGCACCAGCGCTCCCGCCGCCGCACCATGAAATCCAGCCCTTCGTAGATGCTTCGGCTGCCGTATTTCTTGTAGACGTTCTTGAGGCTGACCACGTCCTCGCCGGATCGCGGCGCTGGCTGGAATTCGAAGGAAACAACCTGGCGGCGCTTGGGCGGCTCCACCCGGTCGATCTTCTCCAGCTTCTTGACGCGGCTCTGCACCTGCGAGGCATGTGACGCCCGCGCCTTGAACCGCTCGATGAACTTGATTTCCTTGGCCAGCATCGCCTGCTGGCGTTCGAACTGGGCCAGCTGCTGCTTCTCGTTCTGCGCCCGCTGCTGCTCGTAGAATTCGTAATCGCCCGAATAGGTCGTCAATGCGCCGCCATCGATCTCGATGATCTTGGTGATGATGCGGTTCATGAACTCGCGGTCGTGGGAGGTCATCAGCAGCGCACCTTCGTAGCCTTTCAGGAACTCCTCCAGCCAGATCAGGCTTTCGAGATCCAGATGGTTGCTTGGCTCGTCGAGCAGCATGACATCGGGACGCATGAGCAGGATGCGGGCGAGCGCCACGCGCATCTTCCAGCCACCCGACAGGGCTCCGACATCGCCGTCCATCATTTCCTGGCTGAAGCTCAGGCCGGCGAGCACTTCGCGGGCGCGTCCTTCGAGCGCATAACCGTCCAGCTCCTCGTAACGCGCCTGCACCTCGCCATAACGCTCGATGATCTTGTCCATGTCGTTGGCCTGCTCGGGATCGGCCATGGCCGCCTCGAGCTCACGCAATTGCTCGGCAACGACACTGACAGGGCCGGCGCCGTTCATCACCTCGGCGACGGCACTGTGGCCCGCCATCTCGCCGACGTCCTGGTTGAAATAACCGATGGTGACGCCCTTCTCACAGGAGACCTGCCCTTCGTCGGGCTGTTCCTCACCGTTGATCATCCGGAAGATCGTCGTCTTGCCGGCGCCGTTCGGGCCGACGAGACCGATCTTCTCGCCTCTATTGAGCGCTGCTGATGCCTCGATGAAGAGGATGCGGTGGCTGAGCTGCTTGCTGATATTCTCGATACGAATCATGATGTGCGTGGGAGCCTGGGAAAGAGATTTTGCCGCGCTTATGCCATGCGGGGAAATCGGGGGATAGTCCCGTTTCCGACCCTCTCGATCTGCACGTTTGATTTGGATAATATTGCCGCTCGCGCCAACGGAGACCTGTGCCAATGAGCGTTCGTCCGCCGCAGTCCTTCAGACAATCCGAGCAGGACAGAAACGGTTTCAACGTCCTCGAATACGAGTTGATGTCGGAACGCGCCGATGCGCTCGGGCGTCACGGGCGGAAGGTGGAGTCAACACTTGCTGCGCTGAAGGCTTGGACCGCCGACCGCCAGAGTGCCGAAGAACGCGAGACACTTCTCGATGCAGCGTCCGACGCGGTCTGGGCCTTCTTCATCCAGCGTGAGATCTGCGGGCTCAGAAACAACCGCGACGCCATTCAGCGCTACGGCATTCCGAACGAGGTAATCGCGAGATTGGGCGCGGTGCGGAAATAACGCGTTGCGAGGGCGGAGGCCGCTCCCTTCCCTATTGAGTGGAAATCAACGGCGCAGAAAGATATGGCTTGGTGCCGAACCAGCGAAAGGGAATTGCGATGCCAAGCTCAATCCGGATTGGAAACCAGCATCTCACTGTCGACGTCTCCTCCCTCGGGGCCGAGATGCAGGCGCTCTCCACCAGCGACGGGCGCTCATGGCTGTGGACGGGCGATGCGGCCTTCTGGAGCGGACGGTCGCCGATCCTTTTCCCGATCGTCGGCAAGGCGCCGGACGACAAGATAACAATCGACGGCACGATCTATCCGATGGCTCAGCATGGTTTTGCCCGCCGCAGCGAATTTGCGCTTGCGGAAACCACCGCGACAATGTGCCGATACGAACTGGTCACCTCGGCGGCCACCCAGGCTGTTTATCCCTTCGACTTTCAGCTAGCTGTGACCCATGCGATCGAGGGACGCGCCTTGACGGTGACGGCAGAAGTTACCAACCGCGACCAAAAGGCGATGCCATTCGGCCTCGGGTTCCATTCGGCCTTTGCCTGGCCGCTGCCGGGTGCTGCCGGGCACGCCCATGTCGTTACGCTCGACAATAAGGGCGAGCCGCCGCTTGTGCGGCTGCAGGGTGGCCTTATCAATCCTGTGCCGCTGCCCTCGCCGTTCGAGGATGGCCGGCTGGTGCTCGATCACGCAATGTTTGATGCGGATGCGATGATCTTTCCGCAAGGAGCGGGCGAACGCTTAAGTTATAGCGCCGAAGACGGGCCGACCATGCGGTTCCGGTTCGAAAATCTGCCCAATCTTGCCCTGTGGACCAAACCGGGTGCGCCCTTCCTCTGCATCGAGCCCTGGCATGGAACCGCCGCGGAGGCTGGGAGCTCGGGCGAGCTTTCGAAGCGGCCCTCGACGACGATCCTGGCACCGGGCGCGATCGCTCGCTTCGCCTTTACCGTCGAGATTTTATGATAGAAGGCCGCGCGCCCGACAGAGCGCGCGACGCAGGCTTTTCTCCGGCGGCAGTATTTTTGCGGCTATAGCTGGAGGCAGTTGTCAGTGCACGCCGGCGCCAGCGCCAGCCCGCGGCTTCTGGGTGAGCAGCAGGGCGACGGCAGCAATGGCAAGAACCACGCCGATGACGGCGAAGGTATCGGCGAAGCCCAGGATGAGCGCCTGGCGCCTGACGATCTGACCGAGAGCGACAACGGCCTTCTGCCCGGCGAGAGCGGGGTCGGAAATGCCGTGCTGCATGAAATAGGCGGTCGTTTGCGCAAGCCGGTCGCGAACCTCATCGCGGCCGAGCGTTACCGACTGGCCGATGATGTTGGAGTGGAACTGCTCGCGCTTGGTCAGCACCGTGCCGAGCGTTGCCGTGCCGACGGCGCCGCCGAGATTGCGCAGCATGTTGGTCAGGCCCGAGGCGGCGGCTGCATCCGTGGCCGCGATACCGGCGGTGGTGATGGCGGTGATCGGCGTCAGCACCAGCGCCTGGCCGATGGCGCGAACGATGTTCGGGATCCAGAACTGGTCGCCTGCGGTATCGGCCGAAAGCGTGACGTTCATGAAGCAGCTGATCGCGAAGATCGAGATGCCGAGAAAGCCGATGTAACGCGCATCGAAGCGCTTCATCATCAGCGGAACGAGCGGGATTAGCAGCAGCTGCGGCAGACCGGTCCAGGCCAGCACCATGCCGATCTGCTCGGCATTGTAGCGCTGCACCTGGCCGAGATATTGCGGCAGGATATAGACGGTGCCGAAGAGGGCGACGCCCACCAGCACGTTGACGGCAACGCCGATGCCGAAATTGCGCTGCGTCAGCAGGCTGAGCTTGACCAGCGGCTTCTTGACGGTCAGCTCGATCCAGATGAAGGCGGCAAGGAAGACGAAGGCAAGGATGCTGAGCTTGACGATGAAGGGCGAGGAGAACCAGTCCTCCTTGTTGCCTTCTTCGAGAACCGTCTGCAGCGCCGAGAGACCAATCGCCATGGTGATAATTCCCGCCCAGTCGCCTTGCCTCAGCAGGTGGAGCTGCATCGGCTGCTTGTCGAGCGTCAGCGCAAGAGCCACGGCCATGATCGCGCTCGGGATGGCGTTGATGAAGAAGATCGTCTGCCAACCGTAGTTTTCGGTGAGATAACCGCCGATGGTCGGGCCGATTGCCGGCGCGAAGGTGACCGAGAGCGCAAAGATCGCCAGGCCGAGCGGCTGCTGCGGTTTCGGCAGCTTGGTTAGCACCATGGTGAAGGCCATTGGGATCAGCACGCCGCCGGCAAAACCCTGCAGGCCGCGCAGCACTATCATCGTGCCGAGATCATGGGCGAAGGCGCAGGCGATCGAAAACAGTGGAAACAGGATCGAGTTGACGAGGATATAGCGGCGGAACGAAAACACGCTGCTAAAATAGGCCGTCAGCGGAATGACGACGATCTCGCCGATCAGGTAGGAGGTGGAGATCCACGCACCGTTGTCGACCCCTGTTCCGATGCCGCCCTCGATATCGAGGAGGGAGGCATTGGTGATCTGGATGTTGAGGATCGCCATGAAAGCGCCGATCATGCCGGCGAGGACGGCGATCCATTCCCTGGTGCTGGCGCGCGGTTGCGGAATGGCCCCAGCGGTGGCTGCAATGCTGGACATGACACGATCTCCTGGTCCCTGCGCTTAGTTGCGGCTAGCATCGGCCTTGGTGTCGATGCTCGGTTGGACGGACATGCCGGGACGCAGGTCGGCATTGGCAGTTTGCCCATCCAGGACGATCTTGACGGGGATGCGCTGCACGACCTTGGTGAAATTGCCGGTCGCATTGTCGGGAGGCAGCAGCGCGAATTCCTGGCCGCTTGCCGGAGCAAGGCTGTCGACATGGCCGCGATAGATGCGGCCCGGGAAGGTATCGACCTCGATATCGACCGGCTGGCCGGCCCGAACATCGGTAAGCTGCGTCTCCTTGTAGTTGGCGATCACATAGACGGCGCTCGTCGGCACGACCGACATCAGCTGGGTGCCGGCCTGCACATACTGGCCGGCACGTAGTGTCCGGTTGCCGATAGTGCCGTCGACAGGTGCGGCAATGGTTGCGTAGGAGAGGTTCAGCTCAGCCTGATGCAGGACGGCCTGGTTGCGCGCAAGGGCCGCCTTAGCCTGGGCGAGTTCGGCATTCAGGAGATCGACCTGCTTAACGGCGGCATCGAGAGCGGCGCTGTCGCGAACAATGGTCGCCTGAGCCGCGGCGATGGCGGAAGCCGCCTGCTGCGCCGTCTGCACCGGCGCATAGCCGTTGGTCGCGAGGTTGGCATAACGCTTGTTGTTTTGTTCGGCAAAGGTCTCATTGGCCTTGTCGACTTCGACCGTGGCGCGCGCGGCGGCAATCGTCGACTGCTGTATATCGAGCGAGGCCTGCTTGGCGTTGAAGGTCGCTTCGGCCGCAGCGACATCGGCCTTGGCCTGGTCGAGGGCAGCGCGGAAATCGCGATCGTCGATGCGGGCAAGCGGCTGGCCAGCCTTGACGACCTGGTTATCGCTGACCAGCACGTCGGCGATATAGCCCGATACCTTCGGTGCGACGGTGCTATTGTCAGCCTTTACATAGGCATCGTCGGTCGCGATCTCGAAGCGGCCGACGGTCCAGTAGTTATGGCCGTAGTGAGCTGTGGCGGCGATCAGGACGATGGCGGTTGCGCCGAGCAGCAATCCGCGGCCGGCGCGCTTGCGGGCGGGAGGCTCTGACACGACGGCAGGTTCGACGATGTGCGGTGTGCCGCCGGCATCAAGGGTTGCGGGGGCGGCTTCCGCCGTGGTCTCCGGGACAGGTGCGTTGTTGTTCAAGGCCTGCAGCGTTTTGACGGACATTGTCTCTCTCCTGGGAGTGGTCGCTGTCGCTATCGGCCGCGGCCATTGAATTCAGGTGGAATGCACTTTGGAAACTTGCTGTTTTCCAAAATATGTATTAGAAAATGGATGTCAACGAGAATTTGGAAAATTGTCATGGTCCAAAATCACGAAATCGAGAAGAGGCCACGAGGCCGACCGCAAGTCCGTTGCGACGACGATACGAGAAGCGTGATCATCGAGGCGGCCAACCGGCAGTTCCATGAGAGCGGTTATGCCGCCGCAAGCATCGCTGCAATCGCACAGGACGCCGGGGTTTCGACCAAGACGCTCTACCGCCTGTTCCCGACGAAGGCGGATCTCTTTTCCGAAATGATCACGGAGCGCACGGGACGCTTCGTCACGGCGCTCGACCCCGGCACACTCGCCGTGGCGGACCTGAGGCAGGGATTGGAGCGCATGCTGACGGCCTATGGCATGCTGACGCTCTCGCTGGATACGATCACCGTGACCCGGCTCGTCATCAGCGAGTCGGACCGTTTTCCCGAAATCGCCACCAGCTTCTATGAGAAAGCCATTGTCAGAACCAACACGCTGATGGAGAACTGGCTTCGCAAGCAGATCGACCGCGGGCTGATAACCCTTGAGGATCCGCATGCCGCCTGCGGCATGCTGCGCGGCATGATGATTTTGGAGCCGCAGCGCGCCGCGATGCTGCGTCAGCAACAGCCGCCTGGGATTGAAGAGATCGCCGCAAGGGCGAGGATGTGCACAGATCTGTTCTTGAAGGGCTGCGCGCTCTGAAGCATCGATTGGGCTTCAGAGCGCGACGATTTCCGCTAAAGGCGCGACGCGGCGTCCGGGTCGCCTCAGTTCGGCGGAGCGCCCAGCGCATGCAGGATGCCGCGCAGTTCGGCGAGGCCGCGCATGCGGCCGATCGCCGGGTAACCGGGGGTGACGGTCTTATCGAGATCGTCGAGCATGCGGTGGCCATGGTCCGAGCGGAAGACGATGGTGTCCTCTGCACTGCGGCGCTTATCTTCCGCGACCAGTTCCCTGAGCACCGCGACCATGTCGACATCGCCTTCGAGATGCGCGCTTTCATGGAAGGTCCGGCCGTCGCCCTCGCGGGTCGTGGCACGCAGGTGGGCAAAGTGGATGCGCGAGGCGAAGCGCCGGGCGATCGCCGGCAGGTCGTTCTCGGCGCGTACGCCGAGGCTGCCGGTGCAGTAACACATGCCGTTTGCTGGCGATGGCACGGCATCGAAGAGAGCGGCATAATCGTCGCCCGTCGAGGCGATGCGGGGAAGACCGAACAGCGAACGCGGCGGATCATCGGGATGCAGCGTCAGTTTGACGCCGCGGGCCTCGGCAGCCGGGGTTACCGCCTCCAGGAATTCAATCAGATGCCGGCGCAGCCGTGCGGCGTCGATGCCGCTATAGGCGACCAGCTTTTCCCGGAAGGCTGGAATGGTCAGAGGCTCGGTGGTCGAACCAGGCAAAGCCGAGGTGATGATACGGGTGATCTCGGCGATTTCCTCTTCCGACATCGCCTCAAAGACGACACGGGCCCGTTCGCGGTCTTCCGCGGAATATTGCTTTTCCGCATCCGGCCGTTCCAGAACGAAGAGGTCGAAGGCCGCGAAGCGCTCATGATCGAAGCGCATGGCGGTGGCGCCCGTCGGCGTCACGAAGTCGAGATCGGTGCGGGTCCAGTCGACCACCGGCATGAAATTGTAGCAGACGATCGGAATATCGCAGGCGGCGACTGCTTCAAGGCTGGCGATCCACGCCTCGATTTCAGCCTTCGCCTCCCCGCCCTTGCGCTTGACGGCATCGGGGATCGGAATGCTTTCGACCACCGACCAGACCAGCGGCGAACGGTTGCCAGGCGTCGTCTCGATCAGAGACTGGCGCTCGCGCACCTCCTTTTCCGTCCAGGCCCTGCCGATCGGCACCTGGTGCAGCGAAGAGACGATGTTGGTCGCGCCCGTCTGGCGGACATCATCGAGCGTCACCGGCGCTTCCGGCCCAAACCATCTCCAACCTTGCCGCATCCTTCTTCCTTCCTTGGCTTTTCGTTTCGTGTCTGGATCTGCCGTCAGCAGAAATAATCGGGGTAGCGCGAGCGCAGCTCGTCGACATCGGGAATGACGGCGCTCAGGTGATGGATCATTGCAGCACGTGCCGCCGCCGCATCATGGGCGGCGAGCGCATCGCGGATGATGATATGTTCGTGCACCACATTGTCCATTCGCCCGAGCACCGGCAGCGTCAGCCGCCGCGCCCGATCGATCTGCACCTTTACCGTCTTCAGGATTGCCCATATGCCGGGATAACCTGATATCTGCGCGATCGCTTCGTGAAAGGCCTCGTCCTCTTCATGGAAGCCCGAGGCATTGCCGGTTGCGGCATGCGACCGCTGCCGGGCGATGATGGCGTCGAGACGGTCAATATCGGCAGCGGTGGCAGTCAGAGCAGCAGTCTCGACGGTCGTGCCTTCGAGCGCCTTGCGCACGACGACCGCTTCAGGGATCGCCGAGACCGGCACCCGCGACACGACGGTACCCGACTGCGGATAGATATCGACCAGCCCGCTTTCAGAAAGCCTCAGAAGCGCCTCGCGGACCGGTGTGCGGCTGACGCCGAAATCCTCGGCGATGCGCTTTTCCTGCAGTGACATGCCAGGCGGCATCCGAAGGGAAACGATATTGGCATGCAGGCGCTCATAAATGGCGCCCGCGGTGGTGACCCGGCGCAGCCTGCCGCCGATCTCTTGCGACGGGACGACCAAAACCTTGGTTTCTGACGCCTGCGGCATAACATACCCGGACTTTGAAGTTTGCTTGGCATACTAGTATACCAGTTATCACAGCCCTGCCAAGCTATTCCCTGAGCTAATGAGTAGACACTCTTTTTGGAACTTAGATCGACCGAGTTGGTTGAAATCCGCAAGGAGACGCTCATGAAAAACCCAGCACGACGCAAGGCAAGCGAAACCAAGGCACTCGGCGCCCAGCCGGAATTGCCATCTGCCGCGGACACACGCGGACGGAAGAAGGTTCGGCAAGCCGCAAGCGAAATCGACAGGCAGAGTGGCGGATCGCCGTCAGCGACCCGCGAGGAGGAAATTCGAAAAAGGGCATATTCCCTCTGGGAGAAAGAAGGCAGGCCGGAAGGCCAGCACCGGCATCATTGGGCCCTGGCCGAGCATGAACTCGATGCACGGGGCGAAATCGGCAATACTCCCAATCTCGCAGCACTGCGGGAGGCCGGGCGCGAACATACCGATGCCTTCCTCGTCAAAACGGATCTCGAAGATGCCGATCAACGCGAAGCCTCCCCCGGCACGCGCGAGCAGAGTTGAACGTCTCCCTCCAGCTCATTTCAGGAAAGGTCCCGACATGGCCGACAAACAAAACTTGAACGCCGGATTTACCGGAACACCCGCCGAGCAGCCAGAGGGGTTGACCAAAGCTGCGATATCGGCCGCCGATGGGGTGAAGCGGGAGGCCTACGCCGTCGTCTCCGGCGCAAGGGCTCACCCGCAAACCGCAACCGCCTTGGTGCTCGGCACCGGCATTCTTGCATTCGGCCTCGGCTATCTCCTCGGTCGATCATCGACCGATAATATGACACGCCGCTATTGGCGATAGCCGTTACTGCCGCGAGGTCCAAGCCGACCGTACGACCGCGACCTTCGCATCATCTCCGGCGATGCATCGCGCCCGCACTGCGTCCTCGGGCGTGACGTCGAGTTCGGCGATCTCATGCGAAAATAAATGCCGCCAAACCTCCGGCCAACCTGCACCTCAAACGTGTCTACTGCTGAAGCTGGCGAT
Organism: Rhizobium sp. 268; assembly: GCF_036571585.1. Classification (NCBI taxonomy): domain Bacteria; kingdom Pseudomonadati; phylum Pseudomonadota; class Alphaproteobacteria; order Hyphomicrobiales; family Rhizobiaceae; genus Rhizobium; species Rhizobium sp. 268. Next base: position 89,751 of record NZ_JAPPSO010000012.1, read on the forward strand.
ATGTCGGATTGCGACATTCCATGGAAGCACCTTCGCCCATAGATCCTGTTGCTGGAATACCACGAGGCTTAAAGCCATAGATTGCGCGCAATCCCCTGCTTGACAGGCGTGATCACGATCCTTAGCGAAGCGGCATGAGCGTGGTCAGGATCGGCAAGTGAAATACCTCAGACAACTGAAGATAGCAGTGCTCTATCCCGAAAATGGGGCGGGAAGCGCACTAGATCGGAACAACCGCATTGCGGTGTTTCTGTTCGCAATCCTTCCCGGACTTTCGCCGAACTTTAACTCGTTCATTCTTCTCGGATCGATGGTGTGGGGTCTCTGCTGTCTGGCTACGGGCGGCCTGGCCTTGAACCTGTCCAAATCCGACCGGCTGGTTGCCATCGGCATCTCGATCTACCCATTGGTGATGATCGCGAGCATATTCGTCAATCCACCCTACTCCGAAGAACTGGACTGGATATTCCGGCTGCTGCCTTTCTTTTCGGTCTGGCTGTTATTGCCGCGAATGCGCCACTCCCCCGATGGCCGCCTTGTGCCGCTTTTCATCCTCGGCGCAGGTATCGGCATGATCGTTACCTTTCTTTTCAGTCTGCTGCAGATCATGTTCCTGATGGAAAGAGCGGAGGCCGGGACATCGAACGCCGCGCTGCTGGGCGTCATAGGCGTTCTCTTCGGTGGAATCGCGCTTCTCAACGTTCAATCACCCAAGAGTGTCGAGCAACGAATTGCCATACTGGGATATGCCGCCGGTCTGGGCTGCGTCCTACTATCGGGAACGCGCTCGGCCTGGCTGGTCATTCCCGTTCATATCGTCATCTTTCTCTGGTATTTTCGCAAACACAGTTTCCATCTGAGCTTGCGCAGCCTCGCCATTACCGGCTCTTTGCTGTTTGCCGGACTTATTGCCCTGGGCAGCGGCCAAATCCTTCATCGCATCGAAGCGCTGCAGCAAAACATGGCATCGCTCGAACGCAGCGACGGCGAGGTCACATCGCTGAGTGCACGGTTTGCTCTTTACAAAGGCGCAGTATCGGCAATCAGCAAGGACCCGTTGACGGGATATGGTCCGCAAAACCGGATGGCTTCGGTGTTGGCAGAGCTGCCCGACAGCCTAAGGCCGCAACTGACCTATTCCCATGTTCACAACGGTTTTTTGACCGCGGGGATCGACGCCGGCATTTTCGGCATTGCAGCGCTTTCGCTGATGCTCGCGACACCCGTAATCGGCGCCTGGAGAAAGGAAGCCGGGCCGGGCCGGGATCTGGCCATCGCGCTCGCTTTGCTGCTCGTCAGCAGCTACGTTATAACCGGCAGCTTCGGCATCATGTTCAATCAGAAGGCCCTGGATCCGATCTTCGCCTATCTCGTCGCTCTCATTTGCGTCGATCGCGGCAGCACGGGCTTTGCGCCCGTCGTTCGAAGCTAATTGCCTGTCGCCCGCGGAAGTGGGCGGCTATGGATGACGGCATGTATAAAAACTAAAGCGCATTGCATAAATCAGGTTTGACGCAGACGCGCTTCGTCGTCTGCGACGGCTCAGGCGGCCGTATTGGTTTCGGCGCCGGTGAAAGCTAGATCCGAGACCTCACCCGTCGACGAATAGCCCGAAACAAGCTCGGCCAATATCGCACGTGCAGCGACCATATCGTTTCGATCCAATGCCGCGTTCAGCGAGTTGAGCCTTTTCAAAAGCTCCGGCCAGAACAGGAAATCCTCACGCGCCTTCATGATCCGAGGATGTTCGGTTGTTTCCGGATTATCCCCGATCAGAAGTTCTTCATAGAGCTTCTCGCCGGGCCTGAGACCGGTCACGGAAAGCTCGATATCCCCCTCGGGGCTGTTCTCGTCGCGGACGCTCAGCCCGGACAGCTCCACCATCTTGCGGGCAAGATCGGCGATGCGAACGGGTTCTCCCATATCGAGCAGGAACACATCGCCGCCCTCGCCCATCGCGCCGGCCTGGATGACGAGCTGCGAGGCTTCCGAAATGGTCATGAAATAGCGGGTTATTTCACGATGCGTCAGCGTGACGGGGCCGCCCTCCTTGATCTGCTGCCTGAAAAGCGGCACGACGGATCCGGAGGAGCCGAGGACGTTTCCGAAGCGGACCATGGAAAAATTCGTTCGCAGTCTGTCGGTTGCCGATTCTGCGGCGAGCGCCTGCAGAACCATCTCCGCCAGTCTCTTGCTGGCGCCCATCACATTTGTCGGACGCACGGCCTTATCCGTACTGATCAGCACGAAATTCGAGACGCCGTATTTACGCGCCGCGCGCGCCGCAACAAGCGTACCCATGACGTTGTTCTTGATGCCTTCCACGGCATTGTGCTCGACAAGCGGCACATGCTTGTAGGCCGCGGCATGATAGAGCGTCTGCGGTCGCCAGCTCTGGATGATATGCTCGATGCGATCCTGATCGCGGACGGAACAGAGGATCGGAACGATCTGCAGATTTTCATGCTCGTAGAGTTCGGCGAGCTTCCGCAACTCGGCATCGATATTATAAAGCGCAAACTCGTTCTGATCGAGGAGGATCAGGCTGGAAGGCGCATTGCGCAGAATCTGGCGGCATAACTCGCCGCCGATCGAGCCGCCGGCGCCGGTGACCATCACCACCTTGTTGCGCATCGCCTTGTCGAGCAACTCCTGACGCGGCGCGACCGCTTCTCTCCCCAGCAGATCTTCGATCTCCAGCTCACGAATGTCGGAGACGGCGACACGTCCCTGAGCGAGCGCCGTGAGATCAGGCAATGTGCGAACATTCACCCTGGCTTTGCGGATATGCTCCAGGATTTCGTTGCGTCGCTGCCGGGAGGCAGATGGCAAAGCAAGAAGCACATTGTGCACGCCAAGGGTTTCGGCAAGCACCGGTAGATCCGAGGGGTCATAGATCGGCAAACCACCCATGACGCCGCCCTTGAGGCGCGGATCATCATCCAGATAACCGACGACGTTGAGCTCGGCGCTGTTCGTCAAAGCGGCAGCCAGCTGCCGCCCTGCCTTGCCCGCCCCATAGATCAGGACCTTGGCGAGCATATTCTTGTGTAGGATACGCTGGTAGGCATCGCCGAGCCAATAACGGATTCCCAGCCTCGACAGCCCGATCCCGATCAGCAGCAGGAAAGGCTGGAGAATGCCGACGGTTCTCGGGACACCAGGCACGCTGAGAGCCGTAAATATCGTCATGAAGGCGAAGCCGTAGATCGCAATCGCCTTTAAAACGGTAATGAAAGCGGCCAGATTGGCATAACGGAAGATCGCCCGATACATGCCCATGACGATGAAGATGGGAAGCGCCATGCACAGCGAAACGAAAACCGGCAACCACTGCACGCCGGTCAGCACCGTCCATTCATTCAGCCGGAAGCAATAGGCCAGCCAGATCGTCAACACACAAAAGCTGGAATCCACCAGCAATGCCAGAGCGCGTTTGGCAACCCGCGGCATCGCCAGCAAAGGGGCGACGAGCGCTTGCATCGGCACTAACAACCATCGTGAGCGCGAGGTCTCAGAGGGAGAATTTTCAGGCATCGCTCACCAGCGTCTCGCAGATCAACAGACAACCACCTTCTTGTCGCTTTCTGCAACGAGCGCAACTGAAATAATCGGAAACCAAGGTCTTCCGCACCGCTTATCTATCAGAAGTAGGTAGCCTAATGCCGTATTCCCTTGCGGCGGATTACCTTGCCCGCGGTCAGAAACAGGATGCGCATGTCGAAGCCGAATGAACGCCGCTTAAGATATTCGACGTCGAATTTCACCTTCTCCGGAACAGGCAACTCGTCGCGGCCGTTGATCTGCGCCCACCCGGTCAATCCGGGCAGAAGCTGGTCGACACCATGGGCCGTGCGCAGCTCGATCAGATCATCCTGATTGTAAAGCGCCGGCCGTGGGCCGACGAAACTCATCCTGCCCCCCAGAATGCACCAGAGTTGCGGCAGTTCGTCGAGGCTCGATTTGCGCAGAAACGAGCCGATGGGTGTCAAGAACCGATCCGGATTTTCGAGCAGATGCGTGGCGACGGTTGGCGTGTCTACCCGCATGCTGCGGAATTTCGGCATCAGGAAGACCCGATTGAAACGGCCGACACGTTTTGACCAATAGAGGATTGGTCCCGGCGAAGTGAGGCGAACACAAAGAGCGACGATAAGGATCGGAACGAACAGGATCATCGAAGCAATCACAGCCAGGAAAAAATCCACCGCCCGTTTCAAGTCCATGTTCCGCAGCTCTTCCTTGCTCACCGGCGCTTACCGCTCTTTGCGCTATCGCCTTGCCGTATCGTCAAAAAGCGTTTCGCGTCAACTGCGAGACATCGTGAATCACCCGACATATTGGCGGCCCGCTCTCGCCTGGAAGAATTAGCCATCAGACGATGCCGTCGTGCCATTGCCTGATAGCTGGACGTAGGGATGACGGGAACGGTATCGGCAATACAGGCCTGGGCCATTCACTTCCACTCGTAGGACTTAAGCGAGCGGTACGGCCGCTCCGCCACCAAGGCAGACGGATCGTCGATCGTCGACAGACGCTGCAAAGCATCCGCCTCATCATTAAACCCGATGAATACCATCAGCATCGACCGGGCTGCCGGCTGACCCTTCTTGCGATAGGAAAAATTGACTGCGCAGTGGGGGTATTGGGCGTCCACTGCGCGCGCAGATGCACTGCCGCTTCCGGCGCGCTTATCAATCCCGCCGGCCATTGCGACGAACTGACCAAGAGCGAAAAACCGGTCGATTGCGGAAAAAGCCGTGGACTGCGATATCTGATGGTTGGACGCGGTTTCAGCCGAGTGGCCGTAATAGATGCTGTCCGTCAGGCCTTTGCGCCGTTTCGTCTCATAGACGATGAGGCCGCCCGCCGCCACCAACTCCAGACGAACGTTAAAAGTCTGAAATCGTTCAGGATGCGTATCCAGTTCGGCAAACAAGGTCCTCAGGTCCGCAATGTAGTCCGCGTATAGAGCAACGTTCATGGGCCTCACCCGTGGATCTCTCGTCTTGAATTCGGGTTTCCTAACACACGCGCGTTAAACGCAACACGTGTTTCCAGGTTGGAAGCAGAGTGGTCATTGGCATATTCAGAGACAAAACCACCCGTCGCCCTCGCTCGGAGATCACCGGGCTGGACCGCGGCCGCGGCTGACAAAGGCCTGCTCGTCACGCTGCGTGGTACGACCAGTTGGATCGAGGTTGAGACCTGGATCAAGTTTGCCCGGATTGCAGAGGGTCCCCTCTCCCGCCGCGTCCGTGGCCAAGGCAAGGATGTTGGACCGGACCGCCTCAACGACCAAGAAGTGACGCGCCTCGTCGAGAAGGTGCCGGACGCGGTATCCGCGGGCGACCTGTTCGCGCCATGCGCAACCATCTAACTGCATGATCCAAAAGCAAGAAGCCCCCAATCAGAAGTTATCTCCGCTTTCATTTCCGTCACATCTCGTTAACCATAAAAGTTGTGCTGGATCGGTCTTGAAAAGCGAACCTTCATCCTGTCTTCCCTCTGATCGGCGAATTGGCGCGGGCAAGGGCCATCAGCATCGGACCGATGGCAAATTCTCCTTTCTCGGCGCGGCGTGTCAGATCGCGCAGATAGCCGCCGGCCGAGTTGATATGGCCTGCCCTTTCGAGGACGCAGGCCATGACGGTTGCGGCATTTTCAGGCCCCATGATCTCGCAGGCCTCTTCATAGGCAGAGGGGCTGACGCCGAGCATCGAACGAACGACCACGGCCGCCCCCATCAGATCGCGCCACGTGTCGACCGACCCTTGTGGTCCATAGGCTGCAATCTCAGGGCAGGCCTGCAGCACCAGCCCCAGCGGGAAGGATTTGAGCCCACCATTGGCAGCGGAGGCAGCGTGTGCCCTGGACACATGCTCGTTCTTCCGTTCATCTTTGTGTATTTGGGCTATCGGTTCGGCCCGACCTGCCGATCGATCATCCGACCTCGCCCCCTGCTTCGTTTCGAAGCTTGGTTCAAGTTCAGAAGTGCATTGTGAGTTTGAATTCTGTATGTGCCGCTCAGTGTGTTGGGCATTGCCGCCTTGATTGCGGGTTTTAACCTGCATTTCCAACTGATTGACGATCTCTTCGCGCAACAGTTCCAATTCGTCGAGCGTGGCGGCGACCTGTTCCGCGGATGCCGACCGTGGCAGGCGCTCGACGGCATTGCGGAAATGCAAATGGATCGCACTCCAATCGCCGGCAGCCCCCTCCTCTAACGCCATCTCGATAAGTTTGGCGACGTCGCGCCGGCAAAGCGTCAGACGTTCTCTGAGCCGCTGCAGGTGCAACCGTTCCGCAACCACCTCCGCCGCCAGCCGCTCGATCTCCTCTGCGCGCGCGAGCAGCGGCGCCAGCGAGAAGCCGAATGCCTCGCGCAGCTCTCCGCCCTGCTCCTTGCGGGCGTAACGCTTGCCGTTCGGGCTATCCTTGCGGATCAGCAAGCCGGCCTCGATCAAGCTCGCCAGATGCCGGCGGATCGTCTGCTCCGCCATTCCATGCGCGCGCAGGGAGAGTTGTGCATTGGAAGGAAACACGACAAGCCCGTTGTCTTCAGAGATCTCTCCCTTGGGGTAGAAGCTCAGCAAGGCGTTCAGAATAGCGAGCGCCCGGTCGGTGACGCCGAGCAGCGGCCTCGCCTCGCACAGCGCACGATAGAGTTTCCACTTATCAATTGATTGGCCGGGCTCGATGTTTCGAGCAGCCGCTTGGCTTGCCAGCATGCCAAACGTCATCGGCCGCCGCCCGAAGGGCGTCGTCACACTTCCGCTTTCCATTGTCTTCGCCTTCTTCAAGGCAAAAGAACGCAGCTCACCAAATTCGGTGCCAAAGACTCTTGACTATGATTCGCGGAAATGTGATTCTCTGGGTGTCTAGATCAGAGAGGGCTTCCGCGACGGCAACGTTCGGGGGCCTTTTCTTTTGCTTATTGATCTCCGTTTTTCGTCGAATCCTGTGTCTTCTCGAACGCCTCGTAAAGACGATCCAGATTGCTGGCGATATAGGCTCCAAAGGCAGATGCCTTTTCCGCCTTCAGCGCAATGGTGAATTGTTTCCCGTCATCCTTGATCTTCGCCTTGACCGCGCCGTCCTTGCGCTGCCAGGCGTGAGCCGCGGGCTGAAGCGTCGCTGTCGATGATGCCGGTTGTTGCTTCCTACTGATGAAGGCAACCAGCATATCGAAGCGGGCATCGGGCTCCGCTGTCTCGAATTCCGGCGACCTGCTGAACGCGATCGCCCCCGCAGAGATGTTTTCGGTCTCGAATTTTACCGACAGATCGTGCCAGCGGTCACGGCCGGTGGTCTTTGCCGCGCCGATCGCGGTCAGGACTTCGGCCGGGATCCGCTTGGTGACGGACAACATCTTGGAAACCGTCGTCTTGTCGGCGCTGAGTGCCGACATGATCGTTTCCCTATCGAAACCCAACGAGTCGAGCTTGTCGGCGAACATTGTCCTCTCGATGAACGAGAGATCGGCGCGCGCCGAATTCTCCTGGCCCTGTGCGATCACATGGTCGCGATCGTCAAGTTTCTTGACGACGGCGCGGACAGGTCTGCCGAGTTCTTTGGCGGCCCGGGCGCGACGGTGGCCGAAAGCGATCTGATACCGTCCGTCCTTGTCAGGATGCGGGCGGACGAGGATCGGCGAATCCTGACCACGCAGGCGGATCGCCTCGACCAGTTCGCGAAACTGTTCGTCGGCATGCGCCAGCCGGTCGGTCACGAACGAATCTTCGATCAGGGCGGGGTCGAGATCGATCACGGTCTCGCCGGTTGCCAGCTTCTCCTCGATCGCTTTGGCCGCGTCCGCCTTGGCAGCGAGCGCATCGATACTGCGCGTGACGGCACCGAGCGCGCCGATTCCCTTGTAGGTGATCTGCTGTTTCTCGTCCCTCTGAAGTGGCTCGTCCGCGTTGTTTACCGCAGTAAACTTCTTGGAATCGTCCATCAGGCCCGAGAGGAGGTTCTTACGCGCCATCAGCCGGCTCCTTGCCCCTGTTTACCGTAGTAAACTTTCCGGTCATTTCCGCCCCCAGGCCTTGTGAATAAGGTCGACGATCTCATTGTTGACCGCATCCATCGCCTCCATGGCGCGGTCATAGGTCGCGCGGGTGAATTGGCTCCGCTCGACCTCGTAAAGCGTTTGGTTGGTCATCGCCGCATCCGAGATCGCGACGCTGCGCAACATCGGATTGGTCAGCACATGATTCTTGAACATCGAACGCATGAAGGCGACCATCTGCGTCTGCGGCCCGTCCTGCGGGTCGTAGCGGGTCACGAGATAACGCAGCCAGTCGAGGTTCATATCGCCGCCAGCACCTTTCAGCGTGTTCAACACTTCGCCGAGCATCTGCAGGAACTGGCACATCGACATGACATCGAGCATCTGAGGATGGACGGTGATCAGAACCGCCGTGGCGCCGCAGATGGCGCTCATCGTCAAAAAGCCGAGCTGGGGAGGGCAGTCGATGATGACGACATCGTAGTCATCGGCGACCGAAGACAGCGCCTCGTCCAGCCGCGCGAAGAAGACACGGCCATAGTCGCCGGCCTTGCCCTGAGCAAGCACGCGCGGCGTATCATGCTCGAACTCCATCAGCTCGAGATTGCCCGGCACCAGATGCAGTTTCGGGAAATTCGTCGGCCGGATGATCTCCCTCAGCGGCCGCCGCTGATCGTCATAGCGAATGGCGGCGTAGAGCGTCTCATTCTCGTTGACGTCGAATTCAGGCTGAAAGCCGTGGATGGCAGAGAGAGATGCCTGTGGGTCGAGGTCGACAGCAAGAACACGATGGCCGGTCAGGGCAAGGTGCTGGGCAAGATGCGCGGCACTGGTGGTCTTGCCGCTGCCGCCCTTGAAATTGACAACGGCTACGACCTGGAGATGTTCGCTGCCTTTACGGTGACGCATATAATGCGTTCCGGCGCGGGCATTGTGCTCCAGGAAGCTGCGCATCTCTTCCATCTGCTCGGCCGTATAAGATCGGCGGCCTGATGGCGTGACCTGGGGAAGGGCGCCTTTGCCTTCCAGCGACAGATTGCGAAGATAGCCGCTGGTCACGCCGAGAAAACGCGCCGCTTCGGCCAGCTGAAATTCCCTAAGCCCCTTCAGCGCACGCGGCGGAAACATTTCGAGCCGATGCTGCTTCAGCTTGTCGGATAGTTCCTGCGCCTGACCAATAATCAGTTGATCGACATCGGAAATTGCTTTTTCTATCTGCGGTGCCATATTCATGGAAATCTCGAAAATGCGATTTAAAAGCCCTGCGAGCTTTGAAACCGCATTTAGCGCCGATTCTGGAGGGGTGGCAAGGCAAATAGGGTTAACAAGACCCTACCGCGAGGTTGTCCAATCCTTTTCAAAGGCTTGAACATGACGCCCGCTGGCGCTGCCGGCGCAGCCGCGGGGTGTTATAGACCGAATCGCCAGAGCAAACGCCGTATCGCTATGATAGCCGATTGGCACAAGCAGGAATCGAAATATGAATGCGTGGAGTTTTCCAGGCAAGCCTGCAACGGCTGTCAGCTGGACTGCGACCGCCGCTCAGTGCCGCGTGCCGAGCAGACTACCGTCCTGACCGCTTTCGTGGGACAGGGATACGCCGCTTCTATCGAGGTCTTGCATCAGGGCGCCAAACGCAAGGTCGAGGCAATAGGCGGAGAATTCGGCGTTCAAATCTCTGGCGTTCTCTCGGGCATAGGCAACGAGCCGGGCGAGCGATACCAGCTCCTTGAGCTCGTCGTCACTTTTCGGCGTCGTGGTTGCTTCGTTTGCATCGTGCATCTGAGAATTCTCCAGCTTCCCTTGCCGGCGCATTCCGACAGAGCAAAGACAGCTTAATCCTCTTGAACGAAAGACGCGCGTGACACAGGCGTGACAGGAATTGCCGGCTTACACTTTTCGGCGCCAGACTTCAGAAGCCGGCCCTGCGTAATGCCTCGCGATACTGTTCCTTCTGCCATTGCTCCTTGAAGGGAACGACCGAAAGCCATTTGTCGACATCGAAATCCGGATAGATCTCGCGCACCTTGCGCATATAGATACGCGCGTTTTTCATATCGCCGAGCATCGCCCAGCAGGCAGCCGAAAGCCGGTCGGCCGGTGTACGATCGTCCATGATAGAAATTTGCTCGAGCGCCTCGGCATAATGGCCAAGGGCGAAATTCGCGCCGGCCGCCGTCCATAGATAGTCGGTCGGACTCAACGGATTGAGGGAGATGGCCCGCTCGATCTTGGCCAATGCATCGGCAGGGCGCGACGCATGGACGAGCGTATCGGCATAACTTGCAATGCCGTCAGCATAATGTGGGCTGAGTTCTTCCGCGAGCCTCAGCGCCACGACGCTTTCATCGATGTCCTTGAGATAAAGTTTGGCAACGCCCAGCTCGCGAAAGCCGGCCGCAAACGACGGATCGGCAACGATCGCCCGGTTCGCGTACTCCTCCGCAAGGCCGAGCAGCTCGCTGTCGCCGCGTGCCGTCAACAGCCATTCGACAAGAAAAGTGCGCGACAATCCGCTGAGCGCAGGGGCAAAATGTGCGCTGTGCTGAAGCGCCTCGCGAAAAGCCTTCCGGGAGCGGCGTACATCGGGGAGGGCGAGCCGCTTGATGTCCCGCAGACCGAGAAGATAGCTGTGATAGGCGGCCGAATTGCCCTCGAAGGAATCGCGCATGGTCTCATGCCGGCGGACCTGCCCGGCAAGCTCTTTGGCAATCTGCCGCGCAATGTCGCGCCGGTGGCTTATCAATTCGTATTTCTCGAGGCTGAAACGCTCGGCCCAGATGACTTCATCGCTGCCGGCATAAATCAGCTGGACAAAGAGCGCAGGGCTGCCCGCACGATTGGTCAGCCTCGTGTCGAGAACATAGGAAATCGAATGGCGCAAGATCAGCTGGGCCTTGTCGGCATTATGTGCGATGCGAGCGGCCGTATGGGGTGCTACCACCGAAACAGTATTCAGCGCACAAAGGCCGATGGTCACGTCCTCGATCAGCGCCTCGGAGAGAATCGGCAAGGCACCGATGGCATCCGTCCCGCTCGGCGGCAACAGCACCAGACGGGGGAGGGGACCGGGAACTCGAACGCCGCCATCAATGAGCGGCACCGCAACGCTCTGTGGTGGTCGACTACCGGCGAAGATCTTGCGGACCTCTCCCAGCGCCTGCACGTCAAGGCCGATATCGACTGCGCTTTCCAACTGATGCCTGCTCGTCTCGAAAAGGCGGCGCGCTTTCTCCAGCTGACCTTCGGACTCATAGGCATCGAGAAGGATGCGACGAATATTCTCGTCATCCGGTGCCTCGCGGAAAATCCTGAGCGCCGCCTCCTTGATCAGGCTGACATCCTCTCGCGACCGGGCAGCGGGCAGCGCCGTCTTCAGCGCATCCACCAGAACTGCCATGTGCCGGTCACGCTGGCCGGCGATCCACTGCCGCGTCCTCACGCTTTGGTCGGCGAGCCCAGCCAGGAAATCCTGGCGAAGGATGGCAACCAGCCGCCGCAGCCTGCCAAGTGCGTCGTCGCCGTCGGGGTCGGCAAGTTCGAAGAGATCACCTGAAAATGCATCCGACCTGACCCGCACGCCGGTCGCCGTGAAGGCCAAAAGCTCGGCACCGAGCTCGGTCTGACGCTTCTGAATGCGCGATATGGTTTTGCGCAGGTTGGCCATGATGTCAGAGTTGTCGTGGCTGTCCCACAAGAACCGCGCCAGCGCCGAGCGCGGATATTCGCTCCCGGCTCCGTCCCGCAGATCACGGTCCCGCAGATAACAAATCGCCAGCAGGCCTTTTTCCGGGAACGCCGCCGGTCGCCCGGCGGGGTCGATCAGCCGCAACTCACCAAATGATTCGAGCCTGAGCTTCATGCGGATAATGCCTGCCGATATGCCTGACTATTCTCCGAGCGGAAGGGTGATATCCGCGACCGGGGCACCCAATGTTACGCCGCTGCTTTCCGCCTGTGCCATCGCCTTCACCAATGCGATGATCGTTTCCCGGATATTCCGGTCGGCGATCTTCAGAAAGGCGCGGTTGAGCACCAATCCCTCTTTCGTTTGCAGGAATTCGGCAACCGGGTCGCTATTTGCCGGCAGATCGAGCCCTTGCAACGTCAACGGCTCGGAATTTTCCTGTTCAAAGAAAAAGCTTGGCGACGTGTGAAGCACATCGGCGATTCGCTGCAGACGGCTCGCGCCGATGCGGTTGATGCCCTTCTCGTATTTCTGAACCTGCTGAAAGGTCACGCCGATTTGCTCGGCAAGCCGTTCCTGGCTCATTCCGAGCAACTGCCGGCGCATTCTTATGCGCCCTCCGACATAGCCGTCTATTGCATTCGGTGTCTTGACATTCATCGCGTGTTTTCAGCCTCGATCGCATTTCAATCGACGCAGCTGTAGTATCCCCCGTCGCCGTTTTCCATGGTTGTTTTCACATCGCATACGATACATGCCATGATCGCAACCCAGTGTGGTAGGAAAACCCCCGTCCGGCAAGGGGTAAAGCAGCGCAGGATAGGCTGCAAAACGGCAAATCGAACAAAAGCCGTACCGATCCTGATGAAACTGGGCTGTTGCTGCCCCCCGCCTTACGCTAAATGCACTTCAGCGACCGCCGCTCAATCGTCTTCCCAGCCCCGATCGCCCGAAATCCATCGAATAAAGCGACGCGGCACGGCAACCAACCGGGCCGTCCAGGAGGAATTCCATGGCAACTGTTGCCGAGCGCGCGCCCCGTTTCGAAAAAACAACGATGTCTATCCTGATGGCGGTCAGCTTCTGTCACATGCTGAACGACATCATGCAGTCGCTGCTCGCCTCGCTCTATCCGCTGTTCAAGGCGAATTACGATCTTGATTTCGTCCAGATCGGCCTGCTGACCATGACCTTCCAGGTCACAGCGTCGCTGCTGCAGCCGCTGGTCGGCATCGTCACCGACCGCTGGCCGATGCCCTATTCGCTGCCATTCGGCATGGCGAGCACCTTTTGCGGCCTCATCCTGCTCGGCAATGCCGGCAGCTTCGCCCTGCTGCTCGTCGCCGCCAGCCTGATCGGCTTCGGCTCGGCGGTCTTCCACCCGGAATCCTCGCGCGTTGCCCGTCTTGCCTCGGGCGGCCGCCACGGTTTCGCGCAGTCCTTCTTCCAGGTTGGCGGCAATGCCGGTCAGGCGATCGGTCCGCTGCTCGCCGCCTTCATCGTGCTGCCGCTCGGCCAGCACAGCGTCTCCTGGTTTGCCGCCATCGCCATGGTCGGCATGGTCGTGCTGAGCTGGGTCGGCAACTGGTATATTGGCCATCGTCGCCAGAACGCCAGTAAGCCTGCGGTGAGCCGGACCCTGCCGCTGCCGCAGAACAGGGTGGTCTGGGCGCTGCTGATCCTCGTGCTGCTGACGGCGACGAAAAACGTCTACATGGCCAGCGTGTCGAGCTACTTCACCTTCTATGTCATCGACAGGTTTGCGCTCAGCGTCCAGCAGGCACAGCTGATGCTCTTCCTCTTCCTCGGCTCGGTCGCCGTCGGCACGTTTCTCGGCGGGCCGATCGGCGATCGCTTCGGCGCTCGTTTCGTCATCTGGTTCTCGATCCTCGGCGTCATTCCCTTCGCGCTGATCCTACCCTATGCAAACCTGTTCTGGACGGGCGTGCTCAGCGTCGCCATCGGCCTGATTTTCGCGTCGGCCTTCTCGGCAATCGTCGTCTTCGCGCAGGAACTTGTGCCCGGACGCGTCGGGCTGATTGCCGGCGTCTTCTTCGGTTTTGCATTCGGGGCAGGGGGGCTCGGTGCAGCACTGCTCGGCAGTTTCGCCGATACCCACGGCATCGACTTCGTCTACCGCATCTGCTCCTATCTGCCGCTTCTCGGTCTGCTGACGATCTTCCTGCCGCGCATCCCGAAGCCAAAGTCAGTCTGAGGCGATATCGCGCCTCGACAACGCATCGACCCGAAATATCCGCCATATTCGGGGCTCGGTGACTGATGCGCTGTCGCAAGCAGGCGACCACCCGCAGATGAGAATGTATTTTTCTCCTCATCATGATGAAGAGGGATAGGCTTCCTTTAATCCACTATTTTTATAGATAATATCTATCCAATAATCGGTCCCGGCACGATATCGGAAGGAAAATGGCATGTCTGCTTACAAACTGGTCGGCCTGGCGGGTAGCTTCAACCGTCCCTCGAAGACCTTCACGCTGGTCGAAAACATCGCCGGCCTTGCCGGTGACAAATACGGCTTCGACAACACCCTCTACGATCTGACCGATGTCGGTCCGTCGCTCGGCCAGGCGCTACGCCGCGACGATCTCGACAGCCGCGCCAGGGAAGTCATCGACGATATCGTCAATGCCGATCTGCTGGTCATTGGCGCGCCGACCTACAAGGGCAGCTATCCCGGCCTGTTCAAGCACCTGATCGACCTGATCGACCCGCATGAGCTGCGCGCCAAGCCGGTCATCATCACCGCGACAGGCGGCGGCGACCGGCATGCGCTGATGGTCGAGCATCAGCTGCGCCCGCTCTTCGGCTTCTTCATGTCTCATACGCTGCCGACAGCCGTCTACGCCTCCGATCGTGACTTCACCGATTACCGCGTCTCATCCGAACCGCTTTCCAAGCGGATCGGCGAGGTCATCGGCGAGCTCGCAGCCTTCTTTCCTGCCCAAAAGCAGGCTCTTATCGCTGCCGAGTGAAAAGTACCCGCACAGACTTGAAACGGCGCCTTCGAGGCGCCGTTTCTCGTTCAGGCCATTCTTGCAAGCCATGATAATCCATAAATTTGGTGGAAATTTATCCTGCTGATATCGATGGCGGGGCAAGAGTTTTTCCAAGCCCTTCCTCGACATCGGACATTCGTGCTTCGCTCCCGATGGGCGCATTTGCCATGATCTGTCTGCTCGGGGCGCTTGGCCTCATTCAGTCAGACGGGATATAACAATGATCAAGAACAACAATCTTCACGGCTTCCCCCTTTCGCGCCGCGCGGCTCTTGCCGCCGTCGCCGTTTCCGCTGCCACGCTCTTTGCTTTTGCAGCACCCGCTCCTTCCTTTGCCGCGGACAAGTCGATCAAGGTCGGCATCATGGCCGGCGAGGAGGAGGACATCTGGCGCGTGGTCACCACCGAGGCGGCCAAGAAGGGCCTCAAGATCGAAACGATCACTTTCAACGATTATACACAGCCGAACGAAGCGCTGGAGCGCGGCGAACTTGACGCCAACGCCTTCCAGCATCAGCCCTATCTCGACAACCAGATCAAGCAGCACGGCTACCACATCACGCGCGTCGGTTATACCGGCGTCTGGCCGATCGGCCTTTACACCAAGAAGTACAAGTCCGTCGCCGAGATCCCGGAAGGTGCCGTCATCGGCGTGCCGAACGATCCCTCGAACGAAGGCCGGGCGCTGCGCGTTCTCCAGAACGAAGGCCTGATCAAGCTGAAGGACGGCACCGGCATTCTCGCAACGGTCGCCGACGTCACCGACAATCCGAAGAATATCGACATCAAGGAGCTCGACGCAGGCATCGTCGGCAGGTCCATCGACGATCTGGATGCCGGTGTCGTCAACACCGACTGGGCGCTGAAGAGCGGTCTTTCTCCGGCAGAACGCATCGCGCAGGAGCCGATTGCCGACAATCCGTATCGCAATTTCATCGCCGTCAAGGACGACAACAAGGATTCAGAATGGGTCAAGACGCTCGTGTCTTCCTATCAGAACGACACCGTCAAGGCCGAGTTCGACAAGGTCTACAAGGGAACCGGTCTCAGCGCCTATTGATCCGAAACAGGGCCGGGGTTAAGGCCTGCCGAGAGGCGGTCCGGGCGTTCTTTGCCCGGGCCGCCTTCAGCATTTGTAAGGAAAAACACATGAATTCCTTTGTTTCCACCACGGCGATCGAGGCAGAGCCGCAAACGGCGACCGAAGAGGTGGTGAGGCTGACCGAGGTGAAGCGGCGGTTCGGAACCACGGCCGCCCTCGACGGCATTTCGCTGACGGTGAAGAGAGGCGAAATCCTCGGCATCATCGGCCGCAGCGGCGCCGGCAAATCGACGCTGATCCGCTGCTTGAACGGCCTGGAGCGCGCCGATAGCGGCGAGATCCTCATCGAAGGCCGAGATATCACCGGACTTTCAGAACAGGACCTGCAGCCGCTGCGCCGCCGCATCGGCATGATCTTCCAGCATTTCAATCTGCTTTCCGCCAAGACCGTCGAGGAAAACGTCGCGCTGCCGCTGAAGATCGAGGGTCTTGCAAAGAGTGAGCGCCTGAAACGGGCGCATGAGCTGCTCGAGCTCGTCGGTCTTGCCGACAGGGCGAAGGCCTATCCGGCATCGCTGTCCGGTGGCCAGAAACAACGCGTCGGCATCGCCCGGGCGCTCGCGGCACGCCCGGCCCTGCTGTTGTCCGACGAGGCGACATCGGCGCTCGATCCGGAAACGACCCGGTCGATCCTGACGCTGCTCAAGGACATCAACCGTAAGCTCGGGCTGACCATTCTGCTGATCACCCATGAGATGGAAGTGGTCCGCGGCATTGCCGATCGCGTCGCGGTCATCGATGCCGGGCGGATCGTCGAGGAGGGACAGGTCTGGTCGATCTTCGCCAACCCGCAGGCTGATATCACCGGCAGCCTGCTCGGCGGCATCCGGCCGCAGCTTCCCGAGCATATCGCCGGCCGGCTGTCGGCGACGGCGGGCAGCGAAGCGATCCTCAGCGTCGATCTCGCCGGGCCGCAGGCGCAGGGCGCGCTGTTTGCCGAACTCTCGGCGGCGCTGCCGCATTCCTTCCGCCTCGTCCATGGCGGCATCGACCACATCCAGAACCAGCCGGTGGCGCGGTTCTTCATCGCCGTTCCCGCGCGCGACCCCGCGCTTGCCGGAAAGGTCCAAAAATTCCTGACGGCCCGGTCCGCCCGGGTGGAGGTACTTGGTTATGACACCGATCATGCTTGAACTGCTTGTTCGCTCCCTTAGGGAGACGATCCTGATGACCATCGCCTCGGGAGTGATCTCGCTCGTCGCCGGCCTGCCGCTTGGCCTTGCACTGGTCGCGACGGCGCGCGGCGGCATTGCCGAAAACCTCTGGATCAACCGCGTGCTCGGCGGCGTCATCAACGGCTTCCGTTCGGTGCCCTTCATCATCCTGCTGGTGGCGCTGATCCCGCTGACGCGGCTGATCGTCGGCACCGCGCTCGGCACCTGGGCGGCCATCGTGCCGCTCGCCATCGCCGCAACGCCCTATTACGCCCGCATCGCCGAAGTATCGCTGCGCGAGGTGGACCGAGGGCTGATCGATGCCGTGCGCGCCATGGGCGGCAGCCGCTGGACGATCATCCGCGAGGTGCTGGTGCCCGAAGCGCTGCCAGGCATCGTCGCCGGTTTCACCGTCACGCTGGTGACGCTGATCGGCGCCTCGGCCATGGCGGGCGCGATCGGCGCCGGCGGCCTCGGCGATCTCGCCATCCGCTATGGCTATCAGCGTTTCGAAACCAGTGTGATGATCGCGGTGGTGGCCGTCCTCATCGTGCTCGTCTGCGGCATCCAGTGGCTTGGCGACCGGCTGGTCGCCAGACTGGACCACCGATAAATCAGCGCCGGAATTGGGCGGCGGGATGAGCGGCGGGCAACCTGCCGTTCCCGCCGCCGAAAAGCTTCTGCCGCAACGGTCCTGCAGCATAGTCCGCCTTGAAGACGCCGCGCTCCTGCAGCACCGGCACCACCAGTTCGACGAAATCGCGCAGGCTTTCCGGCGCCACTGTCCGCGCCAGATTGAAGCCGTCGATGCCACTCTCTTCGATCCATGCCGTGAGATGATCGGCGATCTGGTCGGGCGAGCCCACCATCGGTTTCATCCGGCTGCCGAGGACCATCTGGTCGATGATGTCACGCAGCGTCACCGGCTTCGCTGCCTGTTTCGTAATGGCCGCAAGTGCGGACTGATTGGCGTTGGTCGAGTTCCGGTCGATGACGTCGTCCAATCCATACTTCGAAAAATCGATGCCCACAGAAGCGGAGTAATGCGCAAGCGAGGCCTCGACGCTCGCATGGCGGCGATAGTCCTCGAGCTTGTCCTGCGCTTCCTTCTCCGTCCGCCCGACGACAACAGTGATCAGGCTCAGGATCTTCAATGCGTCGGCGCCGCGGCCGAATTCCTCCGCCTTCGCCCGCAGCGCATCGACGGTCGGCCTGGCCGCCTTGGGATTGGGCCCGGCGATGAAGACGCATTCGGCGTGGCGTGCGGCGAAATCCTGCCCGCGTGCCGAGGCGCCGGCCTGAAAGAGCAGGGGCGTGCGCTGCGGCGAGGGCTCGGAAAGATGGATGCCTTCCATCCGGTAATATTTGCCGTCGTGACGAACAGTGCGCACTTTGGAGGGATCGGCATAGATGCCGCCCGCCTTGTCGCGCAGCACCGCATCGTCGTCCCAGCTCCCTTCCCAGAGCTTGTAGAGTATTTCGAGATATTCCTCGGCCGCATCGTAGCGCGCATCATGTTCCGGCAGCTTGTCGAAACCCATGCTGCGGGCCGCACTGTCGAGATAGCCGGTGACGATGTTCCAGCCGATCCGTCCCTTGGTCAGGTGGTCGAGCGTCGACATGCGCCGCGCCAGCAGGAAGGGTGGCTCATAGGTGGTGTTGACGGTCACACCGAAACCCAGATGTTTGGTGACATAGGCCATCGCCGAAATCGGAATCAGCGGATCATTGACCGGGATCTGCGCGCCCGTCTCGATCACCGGCGCCGGACTGCCCCTGTAGACATCATAGACACCGACGATATCGGCCATGAAGATGCCGTCCAGCTTGCCGCGTTCGGCGGTCTTGGCAAACTCTGTCCAGTAGTCGAGATCGGTATAATGCGCTGAGCAGTCGCGCGGATGCGTCCACAGGCCGTGGTTGATGTGCCCGACGCAGTTCATATCGAAGGCATAGATCTGCATGGTCTTCATGAGGCGGGTCCCAATGCCGGCAATAGAAATCAAGGATTTGCCGCATTAATTATCCAAGAGCATGATGCCGAAAAGTGCGAGCGGTTTTCGGACGACATCATGCTCTAACTATATAATATAGAACAGGATTCAGATTTTGGGCCGGCTCGGCCTAAAATCATCCTGTTCGGGCTCTATCGCACGAGGAGCCTGTGAAATGGTAGGGTTGGGATGAAAAAAGCCGGAGGAACCGCATGACGAAGAAGACGCTGTCGGATTGGGCGGAGCTTGCGCAAAAGGAACTGCGCCGCTCGCCCGAAACGCTGACCTGGCAGACGCCGGAAGGCATTGCCGTCAAGCCGCTCTATACGGCCGAGGATCTCGACGGCGCCGGGCACCTTGGTTCGCTTCCGGGCTTTTCGCCTTTCACCCGCGGCCCGCGGGCGACGATGTATGCCGGCCGGCCCTGGACGATCCGCCAATATGCCGGCTTCTCGACGGCAGAGGAATCGAACGCCTTTTATCGCCGCAATCTGGCGGCCGGCCAGAAGGGCCTGTCGGTCGCCTTCGATCTTGCTACCCACCGCGGCTATGACAGCGATCATCCGCGCGTCGAGGGTGACGTCGGCAAGGCGGGTGTGGCAATCGACAGCGTCGAGGACATGAAGATCCTTTTTGACGGCATTCCGCTCGGCGACATGTCGGTGTCGATGACCATGAACGGCGCCGTCATTCCGATCCTCGCCTCTTTCATCGTCGCCGGCGAAGAGCAGGGCGTTCCCCAGGCCGAGCTCTCGGGGACCATTCAGAACGACATCCTCAAGGAGTTCATGGTACGCAACACCTATATCTATCCCCCCGAACCCTCGATGCGGATCGTCGCCGATATCATCGACTATACCGCCCGCGAGATGCCGAAGTTCAACTCCATCTCGATCTCCGGCTACCACATGCAGGAAGCCGGCGCGACGCTGGTGCAGGAACTGGCCTTCACGCTGGCCGACGGCCGCGAATATGTGCGCGCCGCCATCGCCAAAGGCCTGAGCGTCGACGAATTCGCCGGCCGCCTGTCCTTCTTCTTCGCCATCGGCATGAACTTCTTCATGGAAGCCGCCAAGCTGCGCGCCGCCCGCCTGCTCTGGACGCGGATCATGGAAGGGTTTCATCCGGAGAAACAGTCCTCGCTGATGCTGCGCACCCATTGCCAGACCTCCGGCGTCTCGCTGCAGGAGCAGGACCCTTATAACAACATCATCCGCACCGCTTTCGAGGCGATGTCGGCCGTGCTCGGCGGCACGCAGTCGCTGCACACCAACTCCTTCGACGAGGCGATCGCGCTGCCGACGGAATTCTCCTCGCGCATTGCCCGCAATACGCAGCTGATCCTGAGCCACGAAACCGGCGTGACAAAAGTGGTCGATCCCCTGGCGGGCTCCTACTATGTCGAAAGCCTGACGGCCGAGCTTGCCGACAAGGCCTGGGCCTTGATGGAGGAAGTCGAGGCACTGGGCGGCATGACCAAGGCCGTAGCGGAAGGCCTGCCGAAACGGCTGATCGAGGAAGCGGCCGCACGCCGTCAGGCGGCCGTCGACAAGGGCGAAGAGGTCATTGTCGGCGTCAACCGCTACCGGCTCGACAACGAGCAGCCGATCGACATTCTGGAGATCGACAATAGCGCGGTGCGCAAAGCGCAGATCAGACGTATCGAAGAAACGAAGCGGCGCCGCGATGGCGGAGCCGTGCGCGAGGCGCTGGCGGCCCTGGTAGAGATCGCACAGAGCGGCAAGGGCAACCTGCTGGAAGCAGCGATCGCAGCGGCCCGAACCCGCGCCACGGTCGGCGAAATATCGGACGCGATGCGTGCTGCCTTCGGCGATCATGCCGCCACCCCTGTGGTGATCAAGGGCGTCTATGGCGAGGCCTATGAAAATGAGCCGGAACTCGCCGTGCTCAAGACTCGCATGACGGAGGTGACGGAAGCCATGGGGCACCGGCCGAAGATCATGGTTGCCAAGCTCGGTCAGGACGGACACGACCGAGGCGCAAAGGTGATCGCCTCGGCCTTCGGCGACATCGGCTTCGATGTGCTCGCCGGTCCCCTCTTCCAGACACCGGAGGAAGCTGCCGGCGTCGCACTCAGCGAAAAGGTCAATGTCGTCGGCGTCTCGTCGCTGGCGGCCGGTCACAGGACGCTGCTACCACAGCTTATCGACAGGCTGAGGGAACAGGGCGGTGGCGATATCATCGTCGTCTGCGGCGGCGTTATCCCGCGTCAGGACTATGAATTCCTGCACGAACACGGCGTTGCAGCCGTGTTCGGCCCGGGGACAAATGTTCTCGAGGCGGCAAACTCCGTCCTCGATCTGCTGGAGGGCAGGCGAAGAAACCAGTAGCTGAAGCATTTCCAGGAAAAGTGCGACGCGATTTTCCGCCCGGAAATGCGCAAAATCAAAGAATTAGAGCAGCCCGCGCTTTGCGAGGTTGCTCATCAGCGCCGAAATGCCGAAGGTCCAGGGCGAGCATTCGGTGGAAAGGCGCACGGTGTTGACGAGCGCACCGAGGCCTGCCGAGGAAATCTCGACGACATCGCCGATCTTGTGGGTGAAGCCTTGCTTCGGCGCGTCGCGGTCCTGCGTCGGCGCAAACAGCGTGCCGAGGAAAAGCATGAAACCATCGGGATACTGATGATGGGCGCCGACCGTCTGCTTGACGAGGTCGGTCGGGTCGCGGCTGATCTTTGACATCGAACTCTTGCCGTGCAACACGAAACCGTCCTGGCCTGACACCTTCAGGTCGAGTTCGGCCTTGCGTACATCATCGAGGCTGTAGCCGGCATCGAACAGGCGGATGAAAGGACCGATCGAGCAGGAGGCGTTGTTATCCTTGGCCTTGCCGAGCAGCAGCGCCGAGCGGCCCTCGACGTCGCGCAGGTTGACGTCGTTGCCGAGCGTCGCCCCCTTGATTTCGCCGCGGCTGTTGACCGCGAGCACGATTTCCGGCTCGGGATTGTTCCAGGTTGAGATCGGATGCAGGCCGACATCCGCACCCCAGCCGACCGAGGAAAGCACCGGCGCCTTGGTGAAAACCTCGGCATCCGGCCCAATGCCGACCTCGAGATATTGCGACCACATGCCCTCGTCGATCAGCGCCTGCTTGACCTTGGCAGCCTCCGGCGAACCGGCCTTGAGATTGGCGAGGCTGCCGCCGATTAGCGTGCTGACTCGCTCGCGGATCGAGGCGGCACGCTCCGGATTACCGGCGGCCTTCTCCTCGATGACGCGCTCGATCATCGACTGCGCAAAGGTAACGCCGCAGGCCTTGACTGCCTGCAGGTCGACGGGCGCAAGGAGATACGGGCGCGTTTGATCCGGAGCTCCGGTACTGTTGGCGGCGATGTCCGCCAGCGAGCCAACCGCCTTGCCATTTGCTGCACGGACGAAGGCGACGGCATCCTGCCGCTCGAGCAGGGCGCTCAGCGTCGGCGTCTCGCGCGACGTGATGTCGACCAGCATGCCCTGGCGTAACGTCACAATGCTCGGTCCCTCCGCTTCGGGATTCCAGATGCGACCGACAAAAAGACCATCCGAAGCGGCGACATCGAGAAGAGCTTGAGACATGGTGATCTTCCATCAAGGCGAGCGAGAAGAGCTCTTTTAAAAATTGCGGGGTGTTGCCGCCCTCCGACCCGGCGACGACCAAAATCGATCACATTCATGAAGGCGGGGCAAGATGCGTGGGGGAAAAAGACCTTTGTCTGATCGGCTCAAGCGGCGGGCTTCCTCGGGGAATCCAATTGCAAAAGGCCACAAAATAACTATTTAGATACAAAATTACCGTTAAATTTCAAATATTTAAATACAGGCCGCGACGATTTTGCCCTCCATCTCGCCTTGACAGGAGCCGGCTTTCGTTATCTGTTTTGCGCGACATGGAGGAGGCTGGCGTCAGCCGGCCGCACGAGAACCCCGGGAGGATATTGCAGCGATGCTAAGATTTGCCGTCGTCGGAATCGACCATGGGCATACGTTCGATCACGTGAAGGGATTGCTTGCTTCAGGCGGCGAATTCGTCGGCTATTGCCCGCAGACCTCGGTGCCGGCACTGCGCGAGGCCTTTGAGAAGACCTATCCTGACGCGCCGCAGATCGACCGGGAAAAGCTGTTCGACGATCCGTCGATCGACGTCATCTGCATTTCCGCGATCCCGCGTGACCGCGCCGGGCTTGCGATCCGCGCGATGAGATCGGGCAAGGATGTGATGACCGACAAGCCTGGCGTGACGACCTTCGCCCAGCTCGAGGACGTCAGGCGCACCGTTGCCGAGACCGGCAAGATCTTCTCGATCTGCTTTTCCGAGCGCCACTGCGTGCGCTCCGCCGTCAAGGCCGGCAAGCTCGTCGCCGAAGGCGCGATCGGCCAAGTGATCCAAACGCTCGGCGTCGGTCCACACCGGCTGCAACTGCCGACCCGGCCGGACTGGTTCTTCGATCCCGAGGCCTTCGGCGGCATCATCGTCGATATTGCTTCACACCAGGTCGACCAGTTCCTGTTCTATACCGGCTCGACCACAGGCGAGGTCATCGCAAGCTCGATCGGCAATTTCGGGATGCCTGACAAGCCCGCCTTCGAGGATTTCGGCGAGGTGCTTCTGCGCTCCGACAAGGCGGCGGGTTATGTGCGTGTCGACTGGTTCACGCCGGAGGCGCTGCCGACCTGGGGTGACGGGCGCCTGACCATCCTCGGCACCGAAGGTTACATCGAGCTGCGCAAATATATCGACATTGCCGGCCGGCCGGGCAAGGATCATCTCTTCCTGGTCAACGGCAAGGAAATGACCCATATCGATTGCAGCGGCGAAAAGCTCGATTATTTCGACGCGTTCACCGCCGACGTCGGCAACCGCACGCAGACGGCGATGACCCAGGATCACGTTTTTGAAGTCTGCCGTCTTTCGCTCGAAGCCCAGGCGAAAGCCGCTCGCATCGGCGCTCGCTGAGGAGGAAATCATGACCAGGAAATTGCGCGTCGGCGTCATCGGCGCAGGCATCGCTGCGCGGCATCTGGCCGGCTTCGGCTGGAACAAGGAGCTTTTCGAAGTCCCCGTGCTCTGCTCGCTCGACGAGGAACGCGGCAAGGGGCTGTGCGAGGAATACGGCATTGGCGAATACACGCAGGATGCGGATGCGCTGTTTGCCCGTGACGATCTCGACATCATCGACATTTCGACGCCGCCGAGCTCGCATTTCGAACTTTGCCGCAAGGGCATCGAATCCGGCAAGCACGTGATCTGCGAGAAGCCGCTCTTCGGCTCGATCGCCGAGGTCGACGAGATGGGGCGCATCCTCGATCGTTACCCCGGCAGGAAGCTGATGCCGATCTTCCAGTATCGCTACGGCTCCGGCCTGCAGAAGCTGAAGCTACTGATCGAAAGCGGCCTTGCCGGCAAGCCGTTCCTGACGACGATCGAAACCCATTGGTGGCGCGGGCCGGATTATTACGCCGTGCCGTGGCGCGGCAAATGGGCGAGCGAACTCGGCGGCGGCCTTCTCGGCCACGCCATCCACGCTCATGACATGCTGAACTATGTACATGGCCCCTGCGCCGAGGTGTTTTCCTATGGGGCGACGCTGGTCAATCCGATCGAGGTCGAGGATACGGCAGCCCTTTCGGTGAAGATGCAGAATGGCTCGCTGGCGACGCTCTCGATGACGCTGGGTTCGCGCAAGGAGATCTCGCGGTTGCGCTTCTGCTTCAACGACCTCGTCGCCGAAAGCATCATCGAACCCTATACGATGGGCCGTGACCCGTGGACTTTCGTCGCCGGGACAGAGGAACATCAGGCGCGGATCGACGAAGTGCTCGCCGCCTATGTGCCTGGCGAGGATGGCTACACCCGTCAGTTCGAGCTCTTCCACAAGGCGATCGTCGAGGACACCGACCCACCGGTGACATTGCAGGATGCCCGCAATTCGCTGGAACTGGTAACGGCCGCCTATTTCTCGCAGCGAACCGGACAACCGACGCCGATGCCGATCGCCGCCGATCATCCGCTCTATCGCTCCTGGCTGCCGGCAGGGGAATGGCGTGCTGCGGCTACCGTCTGAACTGGGAAGGGCATTCCCATGCTGAAATCCTTCGAGCATGTCGGCATGACGGTCAGCGACATGGACCGCACCGTCGATTTCTACTGTGGCCTGCTCGGACTCAGCCTGGTGCTGCGCAAGACGATGGCGAATGGCATGCAAGTAGCATTCCTCGATGCCGGCGGCGGCATGCTGGAGGTCTTTGCGCCGCCCGGCGGCGCGTCGAGAGCGGTCGACGTGCCTGAAGATACGGCCGGCGTCCGCCACCTCACCTTTCATTTCGACAGTGTCGACGAGGCCTTCGCCCGCCTTGAACAGGCGGGCGTCGAGATCAAGGAGCGGCCGCGCTTCGCCGTCCACTCCGAGATGCTGAACAAGATCGCCTTCGTTCGCGATCCCGATGGCATCATCGTCGAGCTTGCCGAACGCTCTCAGAACCGCCAGGGCTGACACAGGCGCTGCCGATCGCTTCGCTGCGGGCGGTCAGACCGTACCGCAGCAGATCGATCAGGCGCCTGACAAGTTTTGCCGCCATGCAAAGCTCTCCTCAGCTCGCCAGCTTGGCGCTGATGTAGTTGCGCCAGCCGCCAAGCGCGGTGATTTCCTCCGCACCTTTCACCGCATGGGCCTCGCAGACGAAGCCGGAGACGCTGGAACCGTCTTCGAGCGTCAGCTTACCGATGCCGAGGGGTGCCGGAATCTTCTGGACGAACCTGCCGAAAGCATCGGCCGGCAGTGCCCAGACCTCGACCTCCAGCCCCTGACCCTTGTGGCCGGGTTCGCGCAGCAGCCCTGGTTTCGCTGGCGTGGTATTGGGCAAGACGAAGAGGCGATAATCGCCGGCCGTGCGGCAGGTCTTGACCAGACGCCCGCCGGCGCCTGCCAGTTCGTGATTGAGCGGCATGCCGGTCAGATGCGCACCGACGACCGCGATTTCGATGAAACCGTCATCGCCAGGCACAACACGGCTTGCTTCGGGGATCGCCGCCTGCCGGTCGATGCCCATGCCGGAACCCGCTGCGCGGTGCAGCGCATCGGCAAGCGGCGCCAGCGCATCGTCGGTGAAAGCGGGTGCGATGACGGTGACGCCACCCGGCAAGCCGCCTTTCCCGAAGCCGGCCGGAACGGCGATTGCCGCGCAATCGAGCAGGTTGACGAAATTGGTGTAGCGGCCGAGGCGGCCGTTGAGCACGACGGGATTGGCCAGCATGTCGGCGACCGTATAGGTGGTTGGCGCGGTCGGCAGCAGCAGAACATCAGCCTTTTCCCATTCGGCCTCGGTCTTGCGGCGCAGCTCCTCCAGCCGGTAACGGCCGTTGAAGGCCTCGACCGCGGTCTTGCCCTTGGCGCCTTCGATGATCCCTCTGACCGTCGGATCGAAATCGGCGGCGTTGGTGGCGAGGAAATCCTCGACCGCCGCCAGACGTTCGGCAACCCACGGCCCGTCATAGAGAAGGGCGGCAGCCTCGCGGAACGGCGTGTAATCGAAGGGCACGATGGTCGCTCCGAGCGCTTTTGCCCGCTCGATCGCCTGATCGTAGAGCGCCTCCACCTCCTTGTCCCCGAAGAATTCCCGTTCGGCGCCGGCCAGGACGCCGATGCGCAGGCCCGATACCGGCAGCTTCGCCGGCTTGGCGGGGCGCGAGAAGGGATCTGCGGCATCAAAGCCTTCGGCGACTTTGCGGATCGCAACGCCATCGCCGACGGTTGCGGCAAAGATCGTGATGCAGTCGACGCTCTTGCAGGCCGGAACGGCGCCGGTATTCGGCAAGAGGCCCGGCGTCGGCTTGATGCCGACCAGATTGTTGAAAGCAGCCGGCACGCGGCCGGAGCCTGCCGTATCCGTGCCGAGCGCGAAGGCCGCCAGGCCCGAAGCGACCGTAACTGATGATCCGGAGCTCGAACCGCCTGAAATATAGGCCGCATCGAAGACCGAACGCGGCGCTCCATAGGGCGAGCGCGTGCCGTTGAGACCGGTGGCGAACTGGTCGAGATTGGTCTTGCCGATGATGATGGCGCCGGCTGCCTTCAACCGAGCAACGACCGTGGAGTCCGCCTCCGGCCGATACTCATAGGCCGGGCAGGCGGCCGTCGTCGGCAGGCCAGCGGCGTCGATATTGTCTTTCACGGCGAAGGGCACGCCCCAGAGCGGCAGGCTGTTTGCCTCAGGCGCGCGTGCCATCAAGGCTTTGGCGGCAGCGCGCAGCTCCTCATCCGGCACCGGAGTGATGAAGATTGCCGCATCTCTAGAGGCGGCGCGGCGGGAGATCACCTCTTCGATGGCATCGAGCGGCGTCAGGCCGGATTGATAGGCGGCGCGAAGGGTTGAGAGATCGAGAATGGTCGGCAGCATGTCAGCATTCCTCCAGGACGACGATAATATCGCCGGCTTTGACGTTTCTTCCCGGCCCGGCGCGCAGGTCGCGAACGCGGCCTGCCGCATGGGCGGTGACGTTGATTTCCATTTTCATCGATTCGATGATGGCGAGTGTATCGCCGGCCGCAACCGGGGAGCCCGGCTCGACCAGCAATTTCCAGATATTGCCGGGCACGGCGCTGGCAACACCGAAGCAGCCGTCGGGAATATCCCCATCGGGACTTTCGCCCGTGCCTTCGTCGGTGACGAAACTGTCGAGCCCGGCGTCCTTCCAGCGCTGGCGTTCGGCATCGAAGGCAGCCTGCTGCGTTGCCTTGAAGCGGCTGATCGACGCCGAATTCGCCTGCAATTCCCTCTCATAGGCGGCATAGGAGAATTCCGTCTCCTCGATCCTGATGGGATAACCTCCATGCGGAAAGGCGGCCCGCGCCTCCGTCAACTCCTGGTTACTGACTGGGAAGAAACGGATCTGGTCGAAGAAGTTCAGCAGCCAGGGTTTGCCCCTGGTAAAGGCCGGCGTCTCCCGCCATGTGTTCCACACCTGGATGGTGCGGCCGAAGAGCTGGTAGCCGCCCGGTCCCTCCATGCCGTAAATGCACATATAGGCGCCGCCGATGCCGACGGCATTCTCCGGCGTCCAGGTGCGGGCGGGATTATACTTCGTCGTCACGAGGCGATGGCGTGGGTCGGTCGGGGTCGCAACCGGCGCGCCGAGATAGACGTCACCGAGACCCAGCACGAGGTAGCTTGCGTCGAAGACGATATCGCGGACGGCCTGTTCATCGGGAAGACCGTTGATGCGGCGGATGAACTCGATATTCGAGGGGCACCAGGGCGCATTCGGTCGCACGAGCTCCTGATATTTGCGCATCGCAAGCTCGGCATCCGGATCGTTCCAGGAAAGCGGCAGGTGCACGATGCGGCTCGGCACCTTGACCTCCTGCGCTGCCGGAAGCGTCGCCTCGATCTCGGAGAGCAGCCCAAGCAGGCGCCGGCGCGTCAACTGCGTGCCGTCGTAATGGATCTGCAGCGAGCGGATACCGGGGGTGAGGTCGACGACGCCAGGGAGGCGGGCCTTCACGACCGCCTGCATCAGCAGGTGCACCCGCAGCCGCAGCGCGATATCGAGCGTCATCGGCCCATATTCGACGAGCAGATTGTCGTCGCCTTGGCGGCGATAAACGACAGAAACCGGGCCATCCTCGCTGATACCGAGGATCGGCGAACCTGTTTCTTCCGAGGGCCGCCGCACCGCCGGGCCGGCGATCGGGTCTTCCGGCCGAGCCAGCGCATGAAAACGGATTCTGTCGCCGGGCTTGAACTGGCCCATCTTCCACTGCTCTTCGCGGGCGATCACCGCCGGGCAAGCGAAGCCGCCAAGGCTTGGACCATCGGGCCCCAGAATGATCGGCATATCGCCGGTGAAATCGATCGCCCCGATCGCATAGGCGTTGTCGTGCAGGTTGGAGGGATGCAGCCCCGCCTCACCGCCGTCGCTTCGTGCCCATTGCGGGGCTGGGCCGATCAGGCGCACCCCGGTGCGGGCACTGTTGAAATGCACCTCATAAGCCGTCGAAAACAGCGTCTCGATATCGCTGTCCTGAAAGAAATCGGGAGCCCCGTGCGGGCCATAGACGACGCCGACATCCCATTCGCGCGTCAAGGCGGCTGGCTCCGTCGCCGGTCTCACCGGTTCGGCCGGTACCTGTCGGGCAAAATGCAGCACGTGCCCTGTCTTCAGTGTGCCGGTGGCGTTACCGCCGAATTGGCCAAGGCCGAAGGTCGCGCGCGAGCCGAGCACAACGGGAGCGGCTAAACCACCGGCGACGGCGAGATAGGCGCGCTGTCCCGGTCCTTCGATGGTACCGATCGACAGAACCTGACCGGCGCGGATTGTCACCGGGGCGTCATGCGGCAATTTTACGCCGTCGCATGTCATTGGCATCCGCGCGCCAGCAAGCGCGATCGTCTGGTCGGCATAAAATCGCAATGTCGGACCGGAAACGGTCAACTCCAGCGCAGCCGTCACATCGGCATTGCCGACCAGCCGATTGGCATGGCGGAAGGAGCGCTCGTCCATCGGCCCACTCGGCGGCACGCCGACATGCCAGAGGCCGAGCCGGCCCGGAAGTTCCTGGATGCTTGACTGCGCCCCGGGCGCGAGAACCTCGACGACATCGGGAACGAAGGCGAAGTCGCGTAGAGCCGTCGTTGCCACCTTGGCGCTGGCCAGCAATTCGGAAGCGGCGATCGCCCTCAGGTAAGCGAGATTGGTCTCGATGCCCGATATCGATGTTTCGGCGAGTGCCGCCTTAAGCTTCTCGATCGCCGCCGGCCGGTCTGCCGCCGCCACGATCAGCTTGGCAAGCATCGGGTCGTAGAAGGGCGTGACCTCGGTTCCCGTCTCGATCCAGCCGTCGACGCGGGTGCTTTCCGGAAAAATGACTTCGGTCAAAAGGCCGGCACTCGGGCGGAAATCGGCATGCGGCATCTCGGCATAGATCCGCATCTCGATCGCCGCACCCTTCGGCGTCAGACCCCCAGCACCCGAGAGCACATCCTCGCCGGCCGCCTGACGGATCATCCATTCGACGAGGTCGATGCCGAAGACAGCTTCCGTGACGGGATGTTCGACCTGCAGGCGGGTATTGACCTCGAGGAAATAGAATTCCTGGCGCTGGGGATCATAAATGAACTCGACAGTGCCGGCCGATTCATAGGAGACCGAGCTTCCCAAGTCGACCGCCGCCTTGTGCAGCCGCGCCCTTGTCTCCGCAGAAAGGCCAGGCGCAGGCGTCTCCTCGACGACCTTCTGGTTCCGCCGCTGCAGCGAGCAGTCGCGTTCGCCGAGCGCGATCACGCCGCCCTTGCCGTCGCCGAAGATCTGCACCTCGACATGGCGCGCTTCGGCAACGAAACGCTCGATGTAGACGCGCGCATCGCCGAAGCTGGCGCGCGCGGTCCGCTGCACGCTTTCGAAGGAAGCCTTGAGGCCGGCCGCATCGGCGCAGAGCTGCATGCCGATACCGCCGCCGCCGGCCGTGCTCTTCAGCATGACGGGATAACCGACGGTCTCGGCAGCCGAAAGCGCCTCGTCGACGCTCTGCAAGAGATCGGTGCCGGGCAGTAGCGGCACGCCGCTCGCTTTCGCCAATTCGCGCGCCGTATGCTTCAAGCCGAAGGCCGACAGATGCTCTGGGCGCGGGCCGATGAAGGCGATGCCTTCAGCGGCGAGCCGCTCGGCAAAGCCGATATTCTCCGAGAGGAAGCCGTAGCCTGGGTGCACTGCCTCAGCGCCCGTCGCCTTGCAGGCGGCAATGACGGCGTCGACATCAAGATAGCTTTCGGCAGCGGGCGCCGTGCCGAGGCGCATGGCCTCATCGGCGGTCAGTGCCGGCTTCGAGAATCGATCGACATCGGAATAGACGGCAACGGAGGCAATGCCCATCCTCTTCAATGTGCGGATGACGCGGACGGCGATTTCGCCGCGATTGGCGATAAGGACTTTGGTGAACATCGATCAGTCCTCGCCGTCCCAGATCAGCACCCGGATCGGCGTGGGATCGAAGCCGTTGCAGGGATTGTTGATCTGCGGGCAATTGGAGATGACGCAGAGCACGTCCATCTCCGCCACCAGTTCGACATAATCGCCAGGCGCGGAAATGCCGTCGACGATAGTCATCTCGCCGTTCGGCTTGATCGGCACGTTCATGAAGAAATTGATGTTCGGCACGATGTCGCGCTTGCTCATGCCGTGTTTTGTCACCTCGATCACGAAATTGTCGCGGCAGGCATGCAGGTATTTGGTTCCGTGGCCGAAACGCACCGTGTTGCTCTCGCAGGAGCAGGCGCCGGCTGATGTATCGTGGCGGCCGCAGCTATCGGCCGTCATGACCAGCATGACGTTGCCCTCGTTCGAAATGATCTTCGTGCCGGTGCCGATATAGGCGCCGCCTTGTGCCCGCATCGTATCCTGGTTGGAATAACGCTCGGCAAAGTCATCGGCGCGATAAAACAGCGTATCGATTGCCTGTTGGCCGTAGCTGTCCTCGATGCGGATGGTCTGACCCTTGCGCACGATGCCGGACCACGGCGCTTCGGCCGGGATGAAATGTTCCTGCACGGCGTTTTCGAGGCTGCGCGAAGCTGAAGTCTTGATGAAATCGGTCATCGTCATTCTCCCTCAGGCCAGCATCGAGGCGTTGTTCTCGAAGCCGCGAAGGGCTTCGGCGGTTGCTGTGCGCGAGAGATCGTCCACTGCGGGTGCGGGCGCGCGAAAGCGCGTGACGATCACCGGCTTCGGCGCATAGACCGGGTCGGGATCGAGCGGATGCGGGCAATTCGAGAAGCCGACGATCATGTCCATCTCGGCGCGCAGTTCGGCATAATCGCCGCTGTTGGAGAGTTTGCCGCGCCAGTGGAAGCCACCGTTGTCGTCGACGCGAACCGGGGCGAAGAGATTGAGAATCGCAGGAATATCGCGTCTGGTGAGACCAAGCTTGCCGGCGACGAGCACGAGATTGTCGCGAGTGTTGCGGGTCTTCACGCCAGGATATTTTGCGGCGTTCGAAGCTGCCGTCGAACCACCCATCAGGCAGTCATGGGCGCCGGAACTGTCCTCAATCAGCGAAAACATCACCCGGCCCATATCTGAGAAGATGACGCGGCCCTTGCCGAGGGCGGTCGTCCACTGAACCTTGACCGTATCGACCAGATTGAGCCGTTCGCTTGTATCAGTGGCGTTCCAGGCAACGAGCACCACAGTCGATCCGCCTTCGCCCTGATCGATGCGGAGCGCCTCGCCGCGCTTCAGCGCGGTCGACCAGTACCAGCCGCCGGGGATGGTTTCCTGATGGATGATCGCAGCCGCATCGATGCCGGGGGCGGGCAGGGGGCTCGGCGCCGGTAGGGCCTTCGGCGCGAATTCCAGCCCCTTTTTCTGATGTTCCTCGTAACGCTGCCGGTTGGCGGCGATCTCTTCGGGCGAACGTCTGACATGCATCATGGCTTTTCTCCTGACGGACTGGAAGCCGGGTCGTCCCGGCGAAGGCCCAGAGAAATGACCGGGCCGTCCCGGTCGGGGCTGAAGATGGTGGGCGCGCCGGCAAGCCTCGGCGGCCAGATCGAAATGTCCTTGGTGATCGTCGCGCCGTAGCGCTCCTTTTCCTCCGGGCGGTCACGCTTGCGCTCGAAGGCGACGACCCGCGTCGCCAGCGTGAATGCCTCGCGCATGTCGTGCGTCACCATGACGACGGTCATCTGCGTCTCGTGCCAGAGCCGCTTCATCAATGTGTGGATTTCGGCGCGGATGCCGGGGTCGAGTGCGCCGAATGGCTCATCGAGCAGCAGCACCTTCGGTTTCATGATCAGCGCCTGCGCCAGCGCAAGGCGCTGCTGCATGCCGCCTGATAGTTGCGCCGGATATTTGTCCTCGGCGCCGGAAAGGCCGACTTCGCCGATCAGCCGCCGAGCTTCGTCGACGGCATCGCGGCGGGCAGCGCCAAAAAGCTTGGCCTTGTAGCGGGACGCCGAGAGTTCGCGCCCGAGCAGCACGTTTCCGAGGACCGTCAGATGCGGGAAGACGGAGTAGCGCTGGAAGACGACGCCGCGATCCGGGCCTGGCTCCTGCGGCAGCGCTTCGCCGTCGAGCAGGATCGTGCCCCGCGTCGGCCGCTCCTGGCCGAGCAGCATGCGCAGGAACGTCGACTTGCCACAGCCGGACGGTCCGACAAGGGCCACGAAGGCGCGCGCGGCGACAATCAGCGACACATCTTCGAGGACGATCTGGTCGCCATACTCTTTCCAGACCTTTTCGATCACCAACTCGCTCATGCCTGCTTCTCCAGCTCCGACCAGGGGAAGACGGCGATGCGGATGCGATCGAGGATATAGTTCATGATCACGGCGAGCAGCGTGATCCAGACGACATAGGGAAAGATGACGTCCATCGAGAGATAGCGGCGGACGAGGAAGATGCGGTAGCCGAGACCGGAATCCGACGAGATCGCTTCTGCCGCGATCAGGAATAGCCAGGCAGGACCGAGTTGAAGCCTGAGGCAGGTGATCAGCCGCGGCAAGATCTGCGGCAGCACGACACGAAGGCCGATCTGCCAGGAGGAGCCGCCGAGCGTTTCAGCCTTGACGATCTGCTCACGCGGCAGCTCCAGCGCCTTCAGCGCAAGGTCGCGGATCATCGTTGGCGCAACGCCGATGACGATGAGCGCGATCTTCGAGGCTTCGCCGAGCCCCATGGCGATGAACAGGATCGGCAGCAGCGCCAGCGGCGGCACCATTGAGATAACGGCGACGAAAGGGGAGAGCAGCGCCCTCATATAAGGCAGCATGCCGATCAGCATGCCGATGACGAGCGCGGTGATAGTGGAGATGCCAAGGCCGGCAAACAGGCGCACCAGGCTCGCTCCGGTATCGGACCAGAGCAGGTATTCGCCGGTGCGCGGATCGGCGATGAAGGCCAGGCGATCGATCGCATCGGCAAAACCGGCAAGACCGGGCAGCAGTTTGTCGTTGGCATTTTCCGCCAGCCGCGCCGCCGAGCCGAACGTGTAGGCAACGACCAGCAGCACGAAGGGCAGCAGCGTCAAGGCAAGCTGCGCGCCCCGGCTCGGCTTCGTGTTGATCCAGCGCATAGGGAAAGCTCCGCTGATGAAGGATGGGCGGCGCAGGGAAGGCCGCGTCGCTGCTTAAAAATCGCTCAGAGCGAACCGTCAGCGGCCGCCTTCATGTAGGTCTCGGTGAACCGCAGCTTGACGTTGCCGCTATCGCCGAGGATCTTGCCGTCCGGCATTTCGATGCCGATGACGTCGGCGGACGGCGCGCCATTGCCGAGCAGGCCTTTTTCGAACAGGAAGTTGCGGACGAGATCCATTGTCTTCGGCAGGCTGCCCGAGGCAGTGAAGGCAACGGCATCGGCCGGCTTGGCAAACAGCTTGGTGGCTGCGAGTTGGGATTCGAAACCCTTGAGATCGGTGCCCGATGCCTGGCCCATCGCCTCGCGGGCGGCCTTGCCGTCGGCACTGTCTGATGTCAGCAGTGCTGCGGTTTCATACCAGATGCCGGCGAGCGCCTTGCCGAAATTCGGGTTGTCCTTCAGCACGCCTGAATTGGCGACCATCAGGTCGATGATTTCGCCCGGCACCTGCGAACTGTCGAAAACCTTCTTGGCCGTGGGATCTTCGAGGATGGTCGAGACCAGCGGATTCCACGTGACGACAGCCGTTACGTCAGCCGTCTTGTAGGCAGCGACCATGTCGGCATCGGAAGTGTTGACCACTTTGACGTCGCGCTCGGTCATCTTGATGCTTTCGAGCGCCCGGGCCAGCAGATAGTGCGAGACGGAGAATTCGACGAGATTGACGTTCTGGCCCTTGATGTCGGCAAGGCTCGCCTTGTCTTTCAGGATGACCGCATCATTGCCGTTCGAAAAGTCGCCGACGATCACGGCTGTGGTATCGACGCCGCCGGCGGCCGGGATCGACAGTCCGTCCATATTGGTCAGCGTCACGGCATCGAAGGCACCGGCCGTGTACTGGTTCATCGATTCGACGTAGTCGTTGAACTGGGTGACCTCGATTTTGATGCCGTATTTGTCAGCCCATTTCTTGACGATGCCGTGATCGGCCGCGTATCCCCACGGCATCCAGCCGACATAGATCGACCAGGCGACCTTGAAATCGGTCTTCTGTTCGGCTTTCGCGATGGAGCCGACGCCCAGCGCCAAGGATGCCGTCAGTGCGGTGATTGAAAGAAGCTTCGAAAAAGTCTGCATTGAAATTCCCCTTTTGCTTTTCGTCAAAAGGGATCGGCAATGACCATCGTGCCGCCAATCCCTTGGCTTACGAGGTCTCCCGGGCTTTTGTCCCGCCGTGCACCCGGCGGGATGTCTCCCCCGCCGGTGGCAGCTCTCGGACCAGCCGCGCCCTGCGACGCCGGAACCCTAGCCACCAACTCTGCAGCTATCGAAGCAAAGGGCGTGCCAAACTATAAATTGTTGAATTCATTGACGGTGAACAGGCTGTCTTTCGCCCGCAGCCTGAATAGTGCATGCACTTGCACAGTAAATGCGCACTTTCTGCCACCATCTTAAGCGCCGACGTCTTTCTGCTCAGAGGAAAGGCAAGCGGCAGAACAGGTAAAACGCCGAAGTGCGACACGTCCCCGATCTAGTTCCGGAAGGCGCCGGCGGGGACCGTCGTCACCAGCCGGATATCGCGGCGGAAGTCCGATGGGGACATGCCGGCGATATGGCGAAAGGATTTGTTGAACGCGCTGATCGAGCCGAAGCCGCTGTCCATCGCCACCTGCAGCACGTTGGCGCCTTCGCTCATCAGCATCGCCTGGGCGCGCGACAGCCTGAGCAGCGTCACATATTTGCTCAGCGTCATGCCGGTCGATCGCTTGAAGAGGTTCATCGCATATTTCGGATGCAGGTCGGCGGCGCGGGCAATGTCGACCGAATCGATGTCCTGCAGGAAATTGGCGGCGATGAAATCGCACATGCGTGCAACGTTGCGCGAGGAATTCGGATGCGGCTGATCGCCTTCAAGGCTGGCGACCGTCTTCGATGTCGTCATCGAATAGGGTTCGAGCGCGATACGCTCGATGCGCAGCAGCAATTCGTCGACCGCGTGCTGAGCCTTGGCGGAATCACCGGACTTGGAATAGCGGAACCAACGGGCGAAATTCTCGTTGTCGGCAGCATCGGTCGCCGAGGTCAGCAGCGTCTCGCCCTTCATCAGCCGGCTGGAAATGCTGATCGGCAGGCGCAACCGGAAGAAATAAATGAGCGGCAGATGGGCGCCGGCATAGAGCGAATCATCCGAGGATTCATCCATCTGATGCGGCTGGCCACCCCAGAAGAGGCACATTTCGCCGGCGTTCAGCCGAAATTCGTGGTCGCTCATCCGATAATGGACAGTGCCGCGCATGACGAAGTTGACCTCAACCTGCGCATGCCAGTGCGGCATAGCCATGACCAGCGGATGGTCATGAAACATCTGCAGCGCCGTCGGCGAACCCTCTATGCTGCTTGCGCCGGGCTGATAGATTGCACTCGTGCCGACCTTACTTTCCGCCAAATCCATGTTCCCTTTTTAGGAGACAGCCGCTCCCTTGCGGATAGTCTAACCGCGTTCGTGAAAAATCGGCAATTGAAAAGGGAGGATTTTCAATGCGCTTCAAACTTCTCGCTGCGACCGCAGCTGTCGCACTGCTTGCTTCCGGCTCCGCATTCGCTGAGTCGGCCAATCTGACCATCTGGAGC
Source organism: Rhizobium sp. 268 (assembly GCF_036571585.1). Taxonomy (NCBI): domain Bacteria; kingdom Pseudomonadati; phylum Pseudomonadota; class Alphaproteobacteria; order Hyphomicrobiales; family Rhizobiaceae; genus Rhizobium; species Rhizobium sp. 268. The sequence goes on from NZ_JAPPSO010000012.1 coordinate 126,414, forward strand.
TGGAATGTCGCCGCATCGGCATTGAAGTCCACGCTTCCAGGCTTCAACAAACAGTTTCCCGATATCAAGATCACCGTCGAGGACCTCGGCAACAGCCAGGTCTTCGACAAGACGCTGGCTGCCTGCGCCGCCGGCGGCGACGGCCTGCCTGACATTGTCAGTATCGAAAATTTCGAGGCTGAAATCTTCTGGAGCCGTTTCCCGGATTGCTTCGCCAATCTGAAGGAGCTCGGCTACACGCCCGAGATCCAGGCGAAATTCCCTGATTTCAAGCGCACCGAGCTTGAAGTCGGCGATGTCGCCTATGCCATGCCGTGGGATTCCGGTCCTGTCGCCGTCTTCTACCGCCGCGATCTGTACGAAAAGGCCGGCGTCGATCCGAGCACGATCAGCACCTGGGACGATTTCATCGCTGCCGGCAAGAAGATTTCCGCCGCCAACCCCGGCGTCGTCATGGCGCAGGCCGACTTCAACGGCGACAGCGAATGGTTTCGCATGATCGCCAACGAACAGGGCTGCGGCTATTACTCGACCGACGGTCAGAACATCACCATCAACCAGCCGGCCTGCGTCGCCTCGCTGCAAAAGGTGAAGGAGATGAAGGATGCCGGGACGCTGACGTCGGCCAACTGGGACGAAAAGATCCAGGCCAATACCGCCGGCAAGGCCGCAAGCCAGCTGTATGGCGGCTGGTATGAGGGCACCGTGCGCTCGACCTCTCCCGATCTCAAGGGCAAGTGGGGCGTCTACAGAATGCCGAGCCTGACCGCCGATGGCCCGCATGCGGCCAATCTCGGCGGTTCGTCGCTCGCCATTTCGGCGACATCCGCGAATAAGGAAGCCGCCTGGAAATTTGTCAATTACGCCCTCGGCACGGATGAGGGTCAGATCACCATGCTGAAGGAGTTCGGTCTGGTTCCGTCGCTGCTTTCGGCTGAGAAGGATCCCTTCGTCAATGAGCCGCAGCCCTATTGGGGCGGCCAGAAGGTCTGGGCGGATATTCTGGCGACACTGCCGAAGATCGTACCGAGCCGCGGCACCGCCTTCCAGAGTGATGCGGAAGCCATTTTCAAGGCGACGCAGACGAAGTTCTTCGCTGGCGGCTATCCCGATGCGAAGGCGGCTCTCGACGACGCCGCCAAGCAGATCGCTTCGGCGACCGGCCTCCCTATCGCGCAATGAATGACGATGCCGGGCGCTTCAGGCGCCCGGCTTTCCCCCGGTTTGCAAAGCGGCCGGTCATTCATTCGTGAGGAGGAGGCTTGATGCCGTTCAGAACCCGGAGCGCCTACGCGTTCCTCGCCCCCTATCTGCTGGTCTTTGCCACCTTCTGGGTCTGGCCAATCATCAATTCGTTCCTGATTTCGTTTCAGAACACGCGAATCAATCCGTGGAAATTCAGTTTCCAGGCCAATTGGGGCCGGCTCTTCTATGACCCGGCCTTCTACAATGCTCTTTACAATACGCTGATCATCCTGCTGATTCAGGTGCCGGTGATGATCGCACTCGCGACGGTCATGGCGGTAATGCTCAATTCGCCGCTGCTGAAAGCGCGGCCGCTCTTCCGCTTCGCCTTCTTTGCGCCCGTCGTCGTCGGCGAGGTCGCCTATGCTGCCGTCTTCCGGCTGATGTTCAGCCTCGATTTCGGCATCATCAACAAGCTGATCTCGGCCGTCGGTCTCAGCCCGGTCTCCTGGTTCGACAATGCAAATGCCGCCATGGCGCTGATCATCCTTGCCGTCACATGGCGCTGGGCGGGCTACAACGCCATCATCATCCTCGCCGGCCTACAGTCGATTCCTGACGATGTCTATGAGGCGGCGACACTCGACCGGGTGAGCAAGATCCAGCAATTCTTTCATATCACCCTGCCGCTTCTGAAACCGATCATCCTCTTCTGCGTGGTTCTTTCAGTGATCGGCACCATGCAGCTCTTCACCGAGCCCTTCCTGATCACCAATCGTGGCGGTCCCGGCGGCGGCACCGAGACGCTCGGCCTGCTACTTTATCGCCAAGGCTTCACCTCGCTGAACTTCGGCTATGCCTCGGCGATCGCCTATACGATGGCTGCCCTTGCCGTGGCGATCTCGCTTCTCAATCTCTGGGTCGGGAGGGATCCGAAATGAGATCCAAATCGCAATCCCTTCTGCTGCGTCAGATCGCGCTGCATGCCGCACTGGCACCGCTTGCTCTGATCTGGCTGTTTCCGCTGTGGATGATGTTCGTCTTCTCGACGATGCCCGACAACGGCATCTTCAGCCCTGACATCGTGCTCTGGCCATCGACCAACTTCATCGAGAATTTCAAGAACCTGCAGGCCGATACCGATTTCATCGGCGCCATGGTGATCTCCGTCGGCGTCGCGCTCATCTATACGGTCCTGTCGGTACTGCTGACCTCGATGGCGGGCTGGGCGCTGGCGCGGTACCGTTTCGTCGGCCGCTCCATCGTCATCGCCATCATCCTCGGCACAATCACGCTGCCGTTTTCGGTGGTCGTCATCCCGCAGTTCATCATGGTGGCACGCGAATTCAAGCTGGCAAACACCTGGGTGGCGCTGATCGTGCCGCCGCTGTTCAATTCGCTCGGCGTTCTGTTCATGCGGCAATCCTTCTCGATGATGCCAGGCGAGCTCTTTGATGCCGCTCGGGTCGAAGGCGTCAAGGAATGGCAGATCTTCCTGCGCATCGCCCTTCCGCTGGCGCGTCCGACCATGGCGGCACTGTCGATCATCCTCTTCCTCGCCTCGTGGAACAACTACCTCTGGCCGCTGCTGATCAATTCCAAACCGGGAATGATGACGGCGCCGGTGGCATTGGGAACGCTGATCGGCCTCACCAAGGTCTCCTGGGGCGGCATCATGGCCGGCGCGGTGCTGCTGACAGCGCCGATCCTTGTCGTCTTCGTGGCTCTCCAGCGCCATTTCATCGCCGGCATCGCGGCCGGCGCAATCAAATAATCGAACAATAGGGAGGCTGCATGGCAAAGCTTTCACTCAGCAATATCGTCAAGCGCTTCGGCGGCTTCGAGATCATCCATGGCGCCGATCTGGAGGTGAAGGACGGCGAATTCGTCGTCTTCGTCGGCCCCTCCGGCTGCGGCAAGTCCACGCTGCTCAGGATGATCGCAGGTCTCGAGGACATCACCTCAGGCGAGCTTCGGATCGGCGGCAGGGTCGTCAACGACGTCGAACCGGCCGATCGCGGCATCGCCATGGTCTTCCAGTCCTATGCGCTCTATCCGCACCTCACCGTCGAGGAGAATTTGAGCTTCGGCCTGCGGATGAACGGCAACCCGAAGGCCGATACCGAGCGGCGTGTGCGCCACGTCGCCGAGATCCTGCAGATCACCGAGCTGATGAAGCGGCGGCCGAAGCAGCTTTCCGGCGGCCAGCGCCAGCGCGTCGCAATCGGCCGCGCCATCGTGCGCGAACCGGAGGTTTTCCTGTTCGACGAGCCTCTGTCGAACCTCGACGCCGAACTGCGCGTCCAGATGCGCGTCGAAATCTCCAGGCTGCACAAGCAGCTCGGCACGACGATGATCTACGTCACCCACGACCAGACCGAGGCGATGACGCTTGCCGACAGGATCGTCGTGCTGCGCGCCGGCAATATCGAACAGATCGGCGCCCCGCTCGACCTCTATGACGATCCCGCCAACCAGTTCGTCGCCGGCTTCGTCGGCTCGCCGAAGATGAATTTCCTCAAAGCCGTGGTGGTCGAAACGCAGCCGGGCGGGGCGGTGATCGCGCTGGAAAGCGATGCCAATATGCGCCTGCCGCTGCCCGTCACCGAACCCATCGAAGCCGGCACGAAGGTGACGCTCGGCATCCGTCCCGAACATTTCGTCGATGCAGGCATGGGTGACGCCGATCTCACCGTCGCCATCGACGTCGCCGAACATCTCGGCAACACCAGCTACATCTATGCCGCCATCGGCAGCGAGCAGCTGATCATCGAGCGGCCGGAATCGCGCACCGCCGGCAATCGCGAGACGCTGACCGTCGGCCTTCCTGCACGCCACACATTCCTTTTCGACGGCGTCGGCAAACGGCTTCGCTAAACCACAAATCCCAAGGCAGAAAGACGAGAGAGGTTTCCATGACTTCCGATCAACCGATCCGCTGGGGCATCATCGGCCCCGGCACCATCGCCCGCACCTTTGCAGACGGCGTCGCTCATTCGCGCACCGGCAAACTGGTGGCGATCGCCACCCGCGACCCTTCAAAGCCGGGACTGGCAGAAAACTTCCCCGGCGCCCGCATCGTCAACGGTTATGAGGCGCTGCTTTCCGACCCCGAGATTGATGCGGTCTATATCTCCGTGCCTCATACCGGTCATGCCCAATGGGCGATCAAGGCCGCGCGCGCCGGCAAGCATATCCTTGTGGAAAAGCCGATCGCGCTTTCGGCCTATGATGCCGAAGCCGTTTATTACGAGGCCAAGAAGGCCGGCGTCTTTGCCGGCGAGGCCTTCATGTACCGCGTGCATCCGCAGACGGAGAAGCTGGTCGAACTGATCAAGAGCGGTGTCATCGGCACGCTGCGCATCATTCGCTCGAGCTTCGGCTTCAATATGGGCAGCTACAGGCCGGAGCACCGGCTGTTCGCCAACGATACCGCCGGCGGCGGCATTCTCGATGTCGGCGGCTACCCGGTCTCGATGGCAAGGCTGATCGCCGGCGCCGCGGACGGCAAGGCCTTCCTCGACCCGGAGAAGGTTTCGGGCGTCGCCCATCTCGGCCAGAGCGGCGTCGATGAATGGGCCTCCGCCGTGCTCAAATTCCCGAACGAGATCATTGCCGAGGTCTCCTGCTCGATCATGGCGCAGCAGGACAATGTGCTGCGTATCATCGGCTCCGAGGGCCGGATCGAAGTCGCCGACTTCTGGTTCGCCTCCGGCCATAAGGGCGGCGTGGGCAAGATCGAGATCTTCAAGGGCGGCAGCCGAGAAACCGTCGAACTCAGGGAGGATCGCTGGCTCTATTCCTTTGAGGCAGATGCGGCGGGCGATGCCATCCGCGCCGGCAGAACCGAGTTCAGCTCTCCCGGCATGAGCTGGGCGGATTCGATCGGAAACCTGCGCGTGCTCGACCAGTGGCGCGCCTCGGTCGGCCTCGAATACGGCGTCGAGAAAGCGGCAAAGCGAACGGCCAACATTGCCGGCGGTGCTGTCACGCGCGGCAACAGCATTCCGCAGCGTGAGATACCCGGCATTTCCAAGCCGGCCTCGGTCGTGACACTCGGCTTCGAATTCTTCCCGAACTTCGCCGCCGCCTCGCTGACGCTCGACGCCTTCTACGAGGCCGGCGGCAATGCCTTCGATACGGCCTTTGTCTATGGAGCCGGCAAGACGGAAGCCATCTTCGGCGACTGGCACATGAGCCGAAAGGTCCCGCGCGAGGAGATCGTGCTGATCGGCAAGGGCGCGCATTCGCCCCTCTGCTATCCCGACATGATCGCCAAGCAGCTCGACCAGTCTCTCGACCGGCTGAAGACCGACTATGTCGACATCTACTTCATGCATCGCGACAATACCGACGTGCCCGTCGGCGAGTTCGTCGATGCCATGGATGCCGAGGTCAAGCGCGGGCGCATCCGTGGCATCTTCGGCGGATCGAACTGGACGCGGGCGCGCTTCGACGAGGCGATCGCCTATGCCGAAAAATCAGGCAAGGCGGCGCCGGCGGCTCTCTCCAACAACTTCTCGCTTGCCGAGATGCTCGATCCGATCTGGGCCGGCTGCGTCGCCGCTTCCGATGACGACTGGAAAAAGTGGCTCAACGAGAAGCAGATTCCGAACTTCGCCTGGTCGAGCCAGGGTCGCGGCTTCTTTACCGACCGCGCCGGCCGCGACAAGAGAGATGACGAGGAGATCGTCCGGGTCTGGTATTCCGAGCGCAATTTCGGACGCCGCGACCGCGCCATCGAGCTTGCCAACAAGCTTGGCCGCAATCCGATCCACATCGCGCTCGCCTATGTGATCGCCCAGCCTTTCCCGGTCATTCCGCTGATCGGGCCGCGCACCGTCGCCGAGCTGGAAGACAGCCTCTCGGCGCTCGACATCAAGCTGACACCTGATCAGGTGAAGTGGCTGGAAGGCTGAAGCAATAGAGAGGGCGCGGTTCAAACCGCGCCCTTTGCTTTTCTACTTGCGCGGCTCGGAAGCTTTCTTCCTGGCCGCATCGTCCATCAACTCGTACCACATGGCGTTGAGGACAGCGAAGGCCGCGGCCAGCGGCAGGCCGAGGATCCATGCAAAATACCACATCGTTTGGTCTCCCTCAGAGCAATTCCAGGAAAAGTGCGAAGCGGTTTTCCGTCCGGAATTGCGTAGAAACAAAAGGTTAGAGCGGTTCTCCTGAATCGCTCTAGTAAGCGTGACTGTTCTTGTCGGTGATCGACTTCTCATCGACCTTGCCCCACAGAACCTTGTAGACCCAGGCTGTGTAGGCGAAGATGATCGGCAGGAAGATCACCGTCACCACAAGCATGATGAACAGCGTCATGTGGCTGGAGGATGCATCCCAGACCGTCAGGCTCGATCGCGGATCGAGCGAGGAGGGCAGGATGAACGGGAACATCGACAGGCCGACCGTCGAGATGATGCCAAAGATCGCCACCTTGCTGAAGAGCAGCGTCATGACCTCGCGCCTTGCCCGCATGGCAATGAAGGCCAGTGCCGCGCCGACGAAGCCGAGGACGGGCGCGATGATCATCCACGAGTGGGTGGTGTAGTTGGTGAGCCACGCGCCTTTCTCCAGCGCCACGGTCTTCAGCAGCGGATTGGAGGGACCGATCGGGCTGATATCGCTGGTGATGCGATAGCCACCGACGCCGATCCACAGGAAGAGGCCGCCGAGTGCGAAAAGCACGATAACGGCAAGGGCGGCGATGCTGCCATAGCTTCTGGCACGCACCGCGACCGGGCCACTCGACTTCAACACCAGCCAGGCCGCACCATGCATCGTCAGCATGGCTAACGAAAGCAGGCCGCAGAGCAGCGCATAGGGGTTGAGCAGGGCGAAGAACGAGCCCTCGTAGAAGATCCGCATATCGTCGGCAAAGCGGAAGGGCACGCCCTGCAGCACATTGCCGACGGCGACGCCGAAGATCAGCGACGGCACGAAACCGCCGACGAAGAGCGCCCAGTCCCAGCCGTTCCGCCAACTGGCGCTTTCCCGCTTCGAACGATATTTGAAGCCGACCGGGCGCAGGATGAGCGCGAAGAGGATCGCGAACATCGCTAGATAGAAGCCCGAGAAGGACACCGCATAAAGCGGCGGCCAGGCGGCGAAGATGGCGCCGCCGCCGAGGATCAGCCACACTTGGTTGCCCTCCCAGGTGGCGCCGATGGTGTTGATCGCCACGCGCCGTTCCGTGTCGGTCCGGGCGACGAAAGGCAGAAGGGTGCCGACGCCGAGATCGAAACCGCCTGTTGTCGCAAAGGCGATCAGCAGCACGCCGAGCAGCAGCCACCAGATGAGACGCAGGGTTTCATAGTCGATGAGTTCGTGAAGGATCATGGCAGGTCACTCCGCGGCCGAGACGAGGGTTTCGGAAATCAGAACCGCTTCCGGCTCGTCGTCCGGCTCCGGTCCTTGCTTGATTGCCTTGATCATCAGGCCCATCTCGATGACGATCAGCGTCGTGTAGAGTGCCGCAAATCCGATGATGGTCAGAAGCACGGTGCCGGCGCCAAGGCTGGAGACGGCGGCGGCCGTCGGCAACACGCCTTCGATCACCCAGGGCTGGCGGCCGAACTCGGCGACGACCCAGCCGAGTTCAATGGCAACCCAGGGCAGGGGGATCGCCAGCACGGCAATCTTCAGAAGCAACGGATATTTGTCGAGATGGCGGCGCGCCGACAGCCAGAAGAAGGTGGCGGTCAGCAGGATGAAGAAGATACCGAGGCCGACCATGATGCGGAAGGACCAGAAGAGCGTCGGCACGTGCGGGATGGTATCGCGCGCGGCCTGAACGATCTGCTCGTCGGTCGCCTGGCGAGGATCGTCGACGTAGCGTTTCAGAAGAAGAGCATAACCAAGATCATGGCCGAGATCCTCGAAGGAGCTGCGCACTTCCAGCGCAACCTGATCCTGCGCCGGTGCCGAACGGATCTGCATCAACGCGTCGTAAGCCTTGATGCCATCGCGGATGCGGGTTTCGGCCTGCTGTTCGAGCTTGTCGATGCCGGGGATTTCGGTGGTCAGCGACCGCGTGCCGATCAGGCCCATGACCCAGGGAATGTGCACGGCAAAATGCGTTTCGCGGGCTACCTGGTCGGGGAAGCCGAAGGCGGTGAAGGCGGCCGGCGCCGGTTCCGTCTTCCACATGCCCTCGATTGCCGCGAGCTTCATCTTCTGGTTCTCGGTCGCGAGATAACCGCTCTCATCGCCAAGGACGACGACCGAAAGCGCCGAAGCGAGGCCGAAGGAGGCGGCGACCGTCATCGAACGCTTGGCAAGCTCGATATGCCGGCCCTTGATTATATACCAGGCCGAGACGCCGAGCACGAAGATCGAAGCGCAGACGTAACCTGCCGATACCGTATGGACGAATTTCGCCTGGGCCACCGGGTTGAAGACCACATCGAAGAAGCTTGTGATCTCCATGCGCATCGTTTGCGGATTGAGCGCCGATCCCACCGGGTTCTGCATCCAGCCATTGGCAATCAGGATCCACAGCGCCGAGAAGTTCGAGCCCAGCGCCACCGCCCAGGTGGCGACGAGATGGCCGACCTTCGACAGCTTGTCCCAGCCGAAGAAGAACAGGCCGACAAAGGTCGCCTCGAGGAAGAATGCCATCAAGCCCTCGATCGCCAGCGGCGCACCGAAGATGTCGCCGACATAATAGCTGTAATAGCTCCAGTTCATGCCGAACTGGAATTCCATGACGATGCCGGTGGCGACGCCGATCACGAAATTGATGCCGAAGAGCGTGCCCCAGAATTTCGTCATCTGCCGCCAGATCTGGCGGCCGGTCATCACATAAACCGTTTCCATGATCGCCAGGAGCACGGACAGGCCGAGCGTCAGCGGTACGAACAGAAAGTGGTAAAGCGCCGTCAGCGCGAATTGGAAGCGCGAAAGTGCTACGATATCTAGTTCCATTGTCTTTCTCCCACGGTCCCACGGGGCCGGAGCGTTCCTCAAGCGCCGGATGGCGTGAGGGCATGCGGTTTCGCTCAATCCGGCCGAAGCCGGTCGAGTGCCTTTTCGAACGCCGCCTCTCCACGGCGCGAAACCTCTGTGATGCGGCCGCCTTCGATGACGGCGATGCGGTCTGCGATGGCAGCCTCGCGGCGGATATGGGTGGCGATGACCAATGAGCGGCCGGCCGCCATTGCCGACAGGCGGCCAAGCACATCGCGGGCGGTGGCGCCATCGAGGCCCTCTGTGGGTTCATCTAGCAGCCAGAGCGGCGTGTCCCGCAGGAAGAGCCGGGCAAGCGCCACCCGGCGCGACTGGCCGCCGGAAAGACCGAGCCCGCCTTCACCGAGCGGCGTATCGATCCCACGCGGCATGGCCTCGATATCGGCAAGCAGACCGGCAGCGGCGAGCGCGTCTCGAAGGCGGGCCTCGCTCGCATCCGGGTTGGCCAGAGCGAGATTGCCGCGCAGGCTGTCCTCGAAGAGTTCCGTCCGCTGTGTCAGCAAGGTCGCTCTTGTCGCCGCAACACGCCCCGCGCTCGCCGGCAATTCGCCGGAAAGCAGGGCGAGCAGGCTCGACTTGCCGGCGCCGCTGCCGCCGACCACGGCCAGCCGCTCGCCTGGCCGGAGCATCAGGTCGATGGTTTGGAGTGCCGGCACGGCGGAATTTTCATGGAAGGCGGAGACATCCTTCAGCGATAAAGTATATCCCGGCAACGCCGCCGCCAATGGCTCGGGTGCCCGCGCGACGGCAAGCCGCGGCGCGACCCGCTTTGCCGCAAGCAGCGTCCGCCCAAGTTCCAGGGCGCCGCGGCGCAGTGCCGCGAACGGTTCGGTCGCCGCGAAGGCAACCAGCAGGCCAAGCGCTGCCACGGGAGCGGTAATCGCCTTCGTCTCCGCAAGAGCGGCGACGGCAAGCAGCGATGCCGTCAACAGCAGGGTGGAGACCAGGCCGAAGCCAAAGGTCAGGCCGGTCTCGACGCGGTTCAACCGATCGTCGGCGCCGGCGGTGTAGTGGTCTGCCGCAGCGATGGCCTGCCTTTGCGCCGCAAGCCGTCCGGCCATCAGCAGGTCGGTCTGGCCGGCGACGAGATCGATCGTCCGCGACCGCAGCGCCTCGATGCCATGGGTGCGCCGGCGTGCATATTTGCGCGCCGCCCGGGCGGCGATCAAGGGCAGACCGAGGCCGGCACCAATGAGAAAGAGACCGGAGAACAGGCCGAACAGGGGATGCATAAACCCCAGCACCAGGCTTGCCGCGAAGGTAGCGCCGAGCGCTACCGCCCCCGGCACGAGGATCCTGAGATAGAGGCTGTCGAGCGCATCGATGTCGGCCGTCAGACGGAAGAGCAGCCGTGCCGGACGATGCAGAAGCATGCGCGCCGCGCCCGGTTCGGCGAAGCCGCGAAACAGTCTTTCGCGCAAGGCTGCGAGCACGCCGAGCGTCGCATCATGGGTCGCAAGCCTTTCCCCGTAACGCGCCGCGGTTCGGACGATGGCGAGCAGGCGGATGCCGGCCGAGGGCGCAAAGACATCGAAGGTGATGGCTGCGGCGGAAAGGGCGGCAAGCGAGGTGGCGGTGATGAACCAGCCGGACAGGCCCAGCAGGGCGATGCCCGCCGTCACCGTCGCCGCCGAAAGTGCGGCGCCGAGCAGCAGAGCGCGCCGGCGCTCAGCCAAAAACAGACGCAGGATCGGCTTGAGGTCTGCAGCAAATGTGCTCATTCGGCGGCCTCCCTGATCATGATGTCGGCGTCGATGCGGATGCTGCGCTGCATGCGCGCGGCCAGCCGCGGATCGTGGGTGGCAACGATCAACGTCCGCCCCCTCGCGAGCGAAAGCAGGCTCTCGGTCACTTCGGCGGCGGTGGCGGCATCGAGATGCGCGGTCGGCTCGTCGGCGAGGATGATCCTCAGATGCGGATTACAGGCCGCTCGCGCGATCGCCAGCCGCAACGCCTCGCCGCCGGAAAGCCCGATACCGCCTTCGCCGAGGGACCGGCCGCCATAGGCCTCGGCCGCCTTTCCGAGTCTCGCGGCATCCAGTGCGTCGGTCACATCGCCGCGCAGCACGCCGGGTCTGCCAAGCGCGATATTCCCCGTTATGGTGCCGGCAAAAATATGCGGCTTCTGACCGATCCACGCCATACCGTCCCGCAGGTTGGCGGCAGTCTCATCCGCGAGCTCGACGCCGCCGATGACGATGCGGCCGCCGGTGCAGGGTGCCAGCCCCGCCATCAGCGACAGAAGCGTCGATTTGCCGGAGCCGCTGGCACCGAGAAACGCCAGATGTTCCCCGGCAGCGATATCGAGGTTGAAACCGTCATAGATCAGCGGTTCGTCGGAGCCATAGCGAAAAGCGAGATTTTCAAGGCGGATGGCCGGCGCCTCCGTACCGGCAGCTGTCGCGGCTTCGGCCGACCCTCGGATGGGCAGGCCACCGGCGGCAAGGGCATCCAGCGCTTTCAGCGCCGCTTCGCCGGCCGCCCGGTCGTGCCAGACGGCCGAAAGCTCGCGCAATGGCTCGAAGAAGGCCGGCGCCAGCAGCAGGATGAACAATCCCTCAGTCAGGTCGAGTCGGCCTGCCCAGGTGCCGAAGCGGATTTCGCCAAGCAGGCTGAAACCGACATAGACGGCAATCATAGCCACGCCGAGTGCGGCGAAAAGCTCGAGCACGGCCGAGGAGAGAAAGGCGATCTTCAGCACCGCCATGGTTCGCAGCCGCAGCGATTCCGCCTCGCGGCGCAGTCTGAGCGCGGTGGCATCCACCGCGCCGAGCGCCCGGATCGTCGCCAGTCCGCGCAGCCGATCGAGCAGGAAGCCATTGAGGCCACCGGTCGCAACAAGTTGTTTTTCGCTGGCTGCCTGGGCGCGCCAGCCGATCAGGGCCATGAAGATCGGGATCAGCGGCGCAGCGAACAGCAAAACCAGCGCGGCGATCCAGGAAACCGGAAGGACGAAGGCAAGGATGACGAGCGGCACGAGGCTCGCCTTCATCCGCGCCGGCTGGAAACGGGCGAGATAGGGCACGATCAGTTCGGCCTGCTCGCCGATGACGCTTGCGGCTTTGCCGGACGCCGGCCGGCCGCGATCGATCGGCGACGACAGGGAAAGGGCGGCGACGGCGGCCTGCCGCCTGCGGCTGAGCTCGGCGCGCGCCACATGAAAGGCCAGGCGGCCGCCAGCCGCGTCGAGACAGCTTCTTGCCAATCCGAGGAGGAGGATGCCGAAGGCCGGCCAAAGCACGTCGTGCAATCCGCCGCCATCGGCAATGCGGCCGACCGAGATGGCGAGCAAGCCGGCCTGTGGGATCCAGATGGCGGCGGCTAGCGCCTGCAGTATCGCCGCCCTGCGCAGTCCAACAATCGCCGCGTCACTGCGAGGCGAAACGGCATCGCCGTCCAGCGACCGCGTTTCTTGTTTGTCTGTCGCGTCGAAGAAAGCATTGCCCATGGCGCTAACTCTTGCTCGCAGGATTCGGCCGGCGGCTGCGGCCGAGCGAAACGACCCGGTCCTTGGCCTCCAGAAGCTTTGTCACTTTCGCGCCCAACGAGAGTAGCGTTGCGAGCCTTTCGGTTTCAAGTTGTTTTACGTCTTCATACCAATGGGTCAGTTGCTCGATCAACGTGTGCATTTCGCTCATGCGCTGCTGCGCATGGCGTTCGGCCTCGCTGGCGGGGCGCTGCATCAGGATTTCGCGCAGAACCGACAGCGTCGGATCGACTTCACGCTTCTTTCGTTCCTCGGCAAGCGTCCGCAAGATCAGCCAGACATCATCCGGCGTCGTGAAGAAATCGCGGCGATCGTCCGGCTTGTGTTTGAGAAGGACAAGGTTCCAGGCCTGCAATTCTCGCAGGCTCATCGACACGTTGGAGCGGGAGATGCCGAGCGACTCGGCGATCTCCTCGGCGCAGAGCGGCGCCGGCGAGACGAAGAGCAGAGCGTAGATCTGGCCAACCGTGCGGTTGATTCCCCAGCGCGATCCCATTTCGCCGAAATGGAGGACGAAGGACTGGACGAGAGGCGGAAGGTTCATCGTTGTTTCCGTTGTGTCTGTGATTTCATAAATTTCTGAAATCACTATACTGACTTTCGCGCCTCGCCGACAATCGGCAAGGCGGCCCTGCGTCAATTTGGATGTCCGTTCGTTGATCGTGGGTCGGATATAGCCCGCCGCAGCATGGCTGGATTTGATTTGGATCAAGTCCGCCGCACTTTGCCGCGATGACGCAGAAAGGCCCGGTTATGGGTTACCGGGCGTTCTGATCGGAATGCGATGATAGATAGGATACCGCTTTCGCAGGCGGCTCAGATATTGTCGGCTCAAATCAAGTCGGCCAGGATACCGACGCCTGCAATGGCGGCAACACTGCCAGCCGCGCGCGTTACGAAGGCGCCCTGACGTTCACCGGCGCGGCCGATGATATAGCCGAGGGCGAGGCCGGCGGCATGCAGCAGCGCGGTCGCGACCATGAAACCAGCGACATAGGCGGCGCCGCTCGCATCTTCCGGCATTTCGGCGCCGTGCGCATGACCATGAAAGACGGCGAAGAGGTCGATGACGCCGAGCGCTGCGGCAAGCGGCGCCTTGACATCAAGGGCAATGACGGCGCCGAGAACGACGACGGAAAGCGCAATGCCGGTCTCAACGAAGGGAAGATCAGTCCCGGCAACGCCGAGAGCGCCGCCGAGCGCCATGACCAGAACGAAGGTCGCCGGCACGAGCCAGGTGGCGCGACCGCCGAGCTGAAATGCGAAAACGCCGACCATCACCATCGCGAGGATATGATCGACGCCGGACATCGGATGGGCAAAACCATGGCTGAAGCCCGCAGCCTCGCCGGTCGCGGGATGGGCGTAGGCTACGGCTGGAAGCGCGGTGGCAGCCAAAGCAAGCAGGCCGCTCTTGAGTGCTGATTTCATGCTCATCCCTCGTAAGTTTTCGAATATCCTGCGGCCGTCGAAGACCGCCGCGATTTCAAGCTGCGCGGATCACGCTAATTCAAGGAGCCCGTTCCGTCAACGTAAATGCCATAAAATAGCAAGGCAATTCAATTGCTTATCTGATAGGCAAATGCCGTTTTCGATAGCTTCTTCCATTGCTCCAAGATCCGCCTGGAAACCTCCCGGCACAGGGGCTATCAATCATCCGGCGGAGCCAGCGCAAATCGCCCGCAATGGAGGAGACGCCCATGACGAACAACGAGCGGCCGCTGGCGATCAGCGCGCCCGAACCGCGCACGCTCGATCTGATCTTCAGCGATCAGGCGCGCGCCGAGCTGCATGCGAAATACGATATCGTCGAGGCCGACCCCGACAATATCGCCGGCCTCGGCGACCAAATCCTCGGCAAGACCCGTTACATTATCGGCCAGCCACCGCTTTCGAGGGAAACGCTCGCGAGAATGCCGGCCCTGCGCTCGATCCTTAACGTCGAGAGCAATCTTCTCAATAATATGCCTTATGAGGTGCTTTTTGAGCGCGGCATTCATGTCGTGACGACAGGCCAGGTCTTTGCCGAGCCGGTCGCCGAAATCGGTCTCGGCTTCGCACTGGCCTTGGCGCGCGGCATCGTCGATGCGGATGTCGCGTTCTGCCAGGGAGACGAACTCTGGGGCGGGGAGGGCAATGCGGATGCGCGGCTGATCGCCGGCTCCGAGATCGGCATTGTCGGCTTCGGCGATCTCGGCAAGGCGCTGCGCCGGCTGCTCTCCGGCTTCAGGGCCCGCATTAGGGTGTTCGATCCCTGGCTGCCCCGCTCGATCCTCGAGGAAAACGGCGTCGAACCCGCAAGCCTGGAGGAGGTGCTGACGAAGAGCGATTTTGTCTTCGTCGTCGCGGCCGTCACCAGTGAAAACAAGGGATTCCTCGGCGCCGATGCCTTCGCCGGCATGCGCAGGGGCGCCGCCTTCATCCTGCTCAGCCGCGCCGACGTCGTCGATTTCGAAGCGCTGATGGCAGCCGTCTCGTCCGGTCATATTGTCGCGGCAAGCGACGTCTACCCGGAAGAGCCGCTGCCGCCCGACCACCCGGTGCGGAGCCTGAAAGGCTTCATCCGCTCGGCGCATCGGGCCGGCGCGCTCGACAGCGCCTTCAAGAAGATGGGCGACATGGTGCTCGAGGACATGGACCTGATGGATCGCGGCCTGCCGCCGATGCGCTGCAAGCGGGCGGAACGCGAAACGGTTTCGCGCATGCGTTCCAAGCCTGTCGCAGTGAATTAAGCCGGCAGACGCGCGCCGCCTCAGGCGGCGCGCTGCTCGCTTCCCTGGATCGCGGCGAGCTTCCAGTCGGCGCCGGGCTTGCGCACGAAGGTCCAGACCTCGATGCTTTCGCTCGGGCGGCGATCGTCGCCGGAAACGACGCGACCGCTGTCGCGTTCGACCATGGCATCGATCGAGGAGTAGCGCATGGCAAGCGTCGCATACTCCTGGCCGTCTTCGCGCCAGGCCTCGGCAATGTCGCCCTGCAGCAGCTTGACGTCGGAGACTCGGTTGCGCACGCCGTTGGTGGCGTTTTCGCCGAGTTCCTCGGCAAGATAAGACATCGCCTCAGGCGTCGTCAGCCGGCGCAACGCGGCGTAATCTTCGGCACCGTAAGCGGTCTGAATGCTGGTCAGCAATTCCTCGAACTGATCGAGATCGGCCTGCGCCAGCCCAATCTCGTCGCTCGGCCGGTGGCCGCGTGAGGACGCCCCTGAACCGGCACCCGAACCGATCGCCGGGATATGGAAGGACGAATTGTTGGCGGGCGACATGTTGTAGGACCGGCTGAAGGAGCCGCTCTGGCCGCCGGCGCCGTAGGAGGGCTGGCGGCGATTGGCGAAATAACGCATGGCGAGCATGACGGCGCCGCCGATCAGCGCGATCTGCAGCAGCATGCCGAGAAAGCCGAAGCCGCCGCCGAAACCGTGACCGAGCAGCATGCCGAGGAGGCCGCCGGCAATCAGGCCGCCGATCATCGAACGGCCGAAGCCGCCGAAGAGACCGGGGCGCTGGGCGCCGAAGGACTGCTGCGCGGTCGCTGGTGCCGTGGTCTGCGGGCGCGGCGTCATCGACCGTTCGATCGGCGCGGCGGGGCCGGGCGCCGTGCTGGTGACAGGCGGAGCCTGGAAGGTGCGGGTACCGCGGCTTCCGAAACCGCTGCTGCCGGCCCGGCGCGCTTCTGCATCGTCAAGGGAAGCAAAAACGGTAGCGCCCGTCAGAGCGGCAATTGCCGCGAACTTGGCAAAACGCGAAATGGCACTCGGCATTCCTGATCTCCTGTCATGCGCAGTCACGGCATGTCGGGAAAGAATATAGGTACTCTTTCCGCCGTTTGAAGTTCTTTTGCCGCTTACTGGCAGACATCGACCCAACTGGCGCCGGTCAGCTCGGCCAGCCGTCCGGTTTCGATGCGCACGGCCGAATTCGTCGAGCCGGCCGCCGGCACGACTTCATCGAAGCGTTTCAGCGAGATATCGCAATAGATGGGTAGCGGCGAGGGCAGGCCGAACGGGCAGACGCCGCCGACCGGATGGCTGGTGACCGCCACGACCTCCTCGGCGTCGAGCATGCGCCCCTTGGCGCCGAACGTGTCCTTGAACTTGCGATTGTCAAGCCTTGCCGTGCCGCCGGCAACGACCAGCATCATCTGCTCGCCGACACGCAGACAGATCGTCTTGGCGATCTGGGCCGGCTCGACGCCATGGGCCTCGGCAGCAAGCGCCACCGTCGAGGAGCTCTCGGCGGTTTCGATGATGTCGATATCGGGTGCGTGCGCACGCAGGAAAGCGCGGACAGATTCAAGGCTCATGGCGACATGCTAGCGCATCGGCCCAAAAATCGGAACCGCTTTTCGGAAGGGACGCGAGGATCGAAAGCGTGGAAGCCTGCTTTGCGCGTCTCGAAAGACATGCAGGTCCGCAGGAGGGCAAGCACGATTTGAAGCGTAAAATGCACTCCCGAAAACCGCCGCTTGCAAGTCTTAAAGACATCGTCATAATAATTTTGCACACGTGCTCAATTTTGTCATTCGGCCGTTACAACAAACCCCTAGAGCGGACATCGTCACGTTTTCGTGGGGTTTCGGAGCGGCCATCATCAGCAGTGCTGACCCGCCAAGAGGCTTCACACTGCTCTTCTAGGGAGACGAAGAAGATGACCATTTTGCCGACACTGAAATCCCTCACCATTGCTGCCACCATCCTGGCCTCGAGCTCTGCAATTGCGCTTGCCAAGGACGTTCACATCAGCGTCTGGGCCGGCGGCACCGGCCCGAACGACGTCTATCGTCTCGACGCCATCGAAATCGCAGCCCAGCAGCTGCAGCGCGAAGCCGCCCTCAAGGGCGAAGACCTGAAAATTACCGTCGAGAAGAAGCCCTATTCCGCCTGGGAAGACTTCAAGCAGGCGCTGACCCTTGCCGCCGAAGCCAAGACCGCCCCGAATATCGTCGTCAGCGGCCATGAAGACATCGCACCCTGGTCGCAGGCCGGACTGATCGTCCCGATCGAGGATTACGTCGATCTCGACTCATGGCCGCTCAGCGACATCTATGAAAACCTGTTGAAGATCGCATCCTACAACGGCACCGTCTACGGCATTCCGCAGGATGCCGAATCCCGCCCGATGTTCTTCTGGAAGCCTTACATGAAGGCGATCGGTTACAGCGATGCCGATCTGGACGCGCTGCCGCAGAGCGTCCAGGACGGCAAGTACACCATGAAGAACCTGCTCGAAGACGCCAAGAAGATGCAGGACAAGGGCCTCGTCCAGCCCGGATACGGTTTCTATCCGCGCACCAGCAACGGCCCCGACTACTGGCAGTTCTACACCTCGTTCGGCGGCACGATGGAAGAAGACGGCAAGCTCGTTTTCGACAAGGCGGCGATGACCCGCACCTATCAGTTCTTCGCAGACGCCGTTAAATCAGGTGTCACCAAGAAGAACCATATCGGTATGCCAGGCGACCAGTGGTGGAAGGAAGTCGCCACCGGCAAGGCCGGCATCTGGGACGGCGGCACCTGGCACTATGCCCGTCTTGTCAACCAGGAAGGCCTGAAGGACTTCTTCGGCAACGTGATCTTCACGCTGATCCCCGCCGGCGAAGGCGGCAAGGCCAACACGCTGACCCATCCGCTTGTCTACCTCTTGACCGCAGGTCACGACCAGGAAGACACCGAGATCGCCGCCCAACTGGTCAAGATCGCCTCCGAGCCGCGCACCAATGCGCTGCATGCGGTCAAATCAGCCCATCTCGGCATCTCCAAATCGGAATCCACCGTCGAATTCTACTCGGCCGACCGCTGGACCCGCGAAGCCACCGAGCGCCTGCTGCCGCATGCCAATGCGATGCCGAACAACTCCGATTTCGGCAAATATTGGAACATCATGTGGAAGAACCTCGAAGCATCGTGGACCGGCGCCAAGACCGTAGACGCTGCGGTCGGTGACGCAGAGAGCGAGCTGAAGAGCACGCTCGGCGACAAGATCGTCATTCGCTGAAACACGCCTCCGGGTGGCGGCAAACCCGCCGCCCGGTCGGTTCCGCGAGGAGGCCTCCCATGAAATCGTCCAGAACGCTCGGACTGATCATGATCACCCCTGCGGCGATCATGATCGTGCTGTTCTTCCTGATGCCGGTGGTTCTGACGGCGGTCTTTTCGATGACCAACATGACGACGGCGACCGGCATTTCCGGCGGCGTCTACCAGATCGCGCCGAACTCCCTGATCGCGCTGAAATCGGCGATGCCCGAGATCGCCACCGAGATGGCCGAACCGCGCTACACCATCGACGAGGCGGGCCTCACGGCCGTCGAGGGTCTCGGGCTTGCGCCGGGGATTGCCGCGGAATTGCGCGCCAAACATGCAGGCGAGGTCTTCCCGGCACGCCGCGATGTCGAGCGGATGATCAAGGATCTTGCCGAGCGGCCTTCGACACGTGAGGTCAAGCAGATCTCCGAACAGTTCAACCGCTCCGTCCTCAACACCCGCTTCGACAGCAAGGAGCAGCTGTTTTCGGCGCTGGACAGTCTGGGGTTCAGGCTGACGCCGGAACAGAAGGAAACCGTCGCCAAGACCACCTATACCGGCTGGACCTGGACGACAGACAATTTCGCACGCATGGCCAGGTCGCCCGATATGGCGCGTGTGCTTTTCAACACCGTGCTCTATGTCGCGCTGGTGCTGACGCTCTTCAACGTCGGTTATGCCCTGCTGCTCGCGATCTGGACGCATTACATGCCGCCGACGCCCGCCTCGATCTTTCGCGGCATCTGGCTCCTGCCGCGCATCACGCCCGTGGTCATCTACGTACTGCTGTGGAAGTGGCTTGCCTGGGACAGCGGCTTCATCTCTGTCCTGATGGGCAAGTTCGGCTACCCCCCGAAGAACTACCTGCTCGATACCGCCTATAATGCCTGGTTCTTCGTCGTGCTGATCAACGGCTTCATCGGCGCTTCGATGGGCATGCTGGTGTTCTCCTCGGCGATGAAGGCCATTCCGAAGAGCCAGTTCTACGCAAGCGAGGTGGACGGCGCTTCGCGCTGGCAGCAGATCCGCTATATCATCCTGCCGCAAATGCGCTGGCCGATCCTCTTCGTCACCTGCTACCAGACGCTGTCGCTGCTCGCCTCCTTCAATGAAATCCTGCTCGCCACCAATGGCGGCCCGGGCAACGCCACCGAGGTCTGGGCGCTCTCCGCCTATCACACCGCGCTCAGGAATTATGCCGGCAACCTCGAATACGGGTTGGGCGCGGCCATGGCGCTGGTGCTCGTCGTCATCGGCGTGATGCTGTCGCTCCTTTATCTGCGCGTCTTCAACTACGGCACGCTCGTCGCCAAGCCCCTGATCGAGGACTGACCATGGCCGAACGCTCGCAGCCCTCGGCAAATTATCGCAGCTGGCCCGTCATCACGGCGCTGACGATCGTCAGCCTGCCGCTGCTCCTGATGTATGTTTATCTCTTCCTCGACACCGTGACGGTGAAACAACCGGATGCGTTGCTGCCCTCCGGTTTGACGATCAATCACTGGCGCTTCCTGTGGCAGACGACGGCAGGCAAGGCAAATATCTGGCACGTGACGCTGAATACGCTGCTGTTTTCGGCCTGCACCACCAGCCTGGTGCTCATCGTCTCGTCGATGGCCGGTTACGTGCTGTCGCGGCTGAACGTGCCGGCGCGCGGCTTCTTCCTCGCCGGCGTCATGGTGCTGCACGCCTTCCCGTCGGTGACGCTGATCATCGCCATCTTCATCGTCCTGCAGATGATCGGCCTCTATAATTCGCTGATCGGCGTCATTCTGGTGAAGGCGGCGATCGACCTGCCGCTCGGCATCTGGCTGATGAAGGGTTTTTACGACACGGTGCCCTGGGAAATCGAAATGGCCGGCGTCGTCGACGGCGCCTCGCGTTTCCGCGTCTGGCGCAGCCTCGTGCTGCCGCAGGTCAAGCCCGGCATCATGGCGCTCGGCCTGTTCTCTTTCCTCGCCGGCTGGGGCGAGTTCATCCTGCCGCAGGTGCTGGCGCCGGGCAATCAGGTGCAGGTGCTGTCGGTCTATCTCGCGGGCTTCCTCGCCGACGACAACAATTACGATTTCAATATGTTCAAGGCGGTCGGCCTCTTCTACCTCATCCCGGTGCTGATTGCTTACGCACTCTTCAACAAATATCTCATGAACATCTACGGCGGCGGGAGCAAAGGCTGATGCGCATCCTCCTCGACAATTTCTCGAAGAGCTTCGGCTCCACCAAGGTCATCGAAAACATGCAGCTCGAAGTCGGCGACGGCGAGATGCTGGCGCTGCTCGGCCCTTCCGGCTGCGGCAAATCGACGACGCTTTTTGCGGTCTGCGGCATTCACCGGCCGACCAGCGGGCGCATCCTCTTCGGCGACCGCGACGTCACCGACCTGCCGAGCCAGGCCCGCAATGTCGGCGTCGTCTTCCAGTCCTATGCGCTCTACCCGCACATGACGGTTGCCGAAAACATCGGTTTTCCCCTGAAGGTGAAGGGCGTGCCTGCCGCCGACATCCGCAAGGAGGTCGAGCGCATTTCCGAGCTTGTTCATATCAGCAACCTCATGGAGCGCCGTCCGGCGCAGCTTTCTGGCGGCCAGCAGCAGCGCGTGGCACTGGCGCGCGCGCTGATCCGCAAGCCCGACGTGCTGCTGCTCGACGAACCGCTCGCCAATCTCGACGCCAAGCTGCGCCTCGAAATGCGCTCGGAAATCCGCCGGCTGCAGCGTGAGACCGGAATCACCGCCATCCTCGTCACCCATGACCAGGTGGAAGCGATGAGCATGTGCGACCGCATCGCCATCATGAAGGAAGGCGAGATCGTCCAGATCGCCACGCCGGCCGAAATGTACAATGATCCGAAGACCGCCTTCGTCGCCGGCTTCCTCGGCAACCCTCCCATCACCTTCCTGCGCGGCATCGTCGACAAAGGCGTCTTCGTCATCCCGGAAAGCGAAATCCGCGTGCCGCTGCCGGGATCCATCGGCGCCGCCGAGGGCACCAAGCTGATGCTTGGCGTCCGGCCGGAGCATTTCACGCCTTCAGGCGATACACCGGTGTGCGGCAAGGTCACCTTCGCCGAAACGCAAGGGCGCGAAAACCTTTACGATGTACGTCTTGCCGGCGGTCCGCTGCTGCGCTCGATCCAGCCGGTGCGCAACGATATTCACGTCGGCGACGATGTCCGTTGGGCGATCGACAGCCGTGGCGTCTTCGTCTTCGACGAAAATGGCAGGAGGCTCTGATGAGGCGCGATTTCCAGGCATTTTTCGAGCGTAACGGCTGGCCGTCGGCCAAGGGCCGGCTGCCCTTCTGCATTGGCCATCGCGGCGCAAGCGGCCATGAGCGCGAGAACACGATCGCCGCTTTCCGCCGCGCTGCCGAACTCGGCGCCGAGATGTGGGAACTCGATACGCAGCTGACCCGCGACGGCGTGGTCGTCGTCTCGCATGACGACTATCTCGAGCGCGTCTTCGGCATCGACCGCCGCATTTCGGAAATGACGGCCGCCGAGCTCGCCGCCCTCGACGGCGTCGATGTCCCGAGTTTTTCGGAGGTCGCCGCCCTCGGCCGCGAGACCGGCACCGGTCTCTATGTCGAGCTCAAGGCGCCCGGAACCGGCCTGCTCTGCTGGCGCCATCTTGCCGAGATGAACCAGCGATTTGCCTGCCTCGGCTCCTTCGACACGGCGCAGGTGCGGGAACTCCGCAACGCCGGCTGCGACTTCCCGCTTTCGGTGCTGATCCGCGTCGGCCATGATCCGCATGCACTAGGTGACGAGGCCGGCGCCGATATCCTCCATCTCTGCTGGGAAAGGGCAGGCGAGCGGCCGCAGGATCTGGTGACCGAGGCACTGATGCACCGCGCCTTCGAGGCCGGCCGCGAGATCGTGCTCTGGCACGAGGAACGGCGGAGTATTCTCGACGACATCATGAAGCTTCCGGTTCTCGGCATCTGCACGGATTTGCCCGATCTGATGCGGCCGTCGGCAGAGAGGGAAAAAGCAGTTGGCAGACAGGGATAAGGGACCGCGCAAGGTAACCTCCTTCGACGTGGCGCGTGTGGCCGGTGTTTCGCGCGCCGCCGTGTCGCGCGCCTTCACGCCGGATGCCAGCGTCTCGCCGAAAACGCGTGAGAAGGTCTTCCAAGCCGCCAAGGATCTCGGCTATCGGGTAAACTATCTTGCCAGAAGCCTCACCAACAAACGTTCCGATCTCGTCGGCGTCGTTGCCGCCGGCCTCGACAACCCGTTCCGGACGCTGCAGATCGAGAACCTGGCGAGAGTGCTGATCGCCCGCAATTTCCGCCCCATCCTGCTGCCGACCTCTCAGGAGGCGGATACCTCGACAGTCATCGGCCAGCTGCTGCATTACGCCGTCTCCGGCGTCATCGTCACCTCCGACGCACCGCCGACCGAAATCTGCGAACAATGTGCTGCCGAAGGCGTGCCGATCGTGCTGATCAACAAAGGCAACGATATCCCCTTCGTCGACCGCATCATCTCCGACGATCGCATGGCCGGCTATCTCGCCGCCGCCCATCTGATCGACAGCGGCGCGCGAAAGCTCGCCGTCATGGCCGCACCCGCAATATCCTATACGGCGCGGCGGCGGAGCGAAGCCTTCATCGCGCGGTGCAAGCAGCTTGGCGTCGATGCGCAGCTGCTGCAGGTCAGGATCAACGACTACAAGAGCGGCTATGATGCGGCCGGCGAGCTTGCCGCATCCGGCATCGACGGCTTGTTCTGTGCCAACGACTACATGGCCTGCGGCGTTGTCGACCGGGTCATGCAGGGCCGCAGCCGCGACGATGCGCCGCCGCTCGCCATCATCGGCCATGACGACATCCCCCAGGCGAGCTGGACCGCCTACGACCTCACGACCATCCGCCAACCCTGCGATCTCCAGGCCGAACAAACGGTCGATCTGCTGATGAGCCGGATGGCTGAACCGGACCTGACGGCGCGCGTCGAATTCACGCCGATAACGCTGATAAGAAGAAGGACTGCCTGATGAATCCCGCATTCGATGCCGCCGCCATCCGTGAACGGGCGGAGGTCGCCGTCACAGCCGCCCTCGAGGCCGGACGGGAAGCGGCCCGGTTTCGGCGCGACTCCAATCCCGGCACGCTGACCGTCGAGAACAAGGGATTGCAGGATTTCGTCACCATCGCCGACAGGAACGCCGAACAGGCGCTCCGTGACGGGCTGCTTTCACGCTTTCCGGGCGATATGTTCATGGGCGAGGAAAGCGGCGGGCGATCGGGCGAGGGCGGCACATGGGTCGTCGATCCGATCGACGGCACGACCAACTATATCAGGGGCTTCCGGCATTGGGCCGTCTCGATCGCCTTCGTCGCCGCCGGCAAGGTCGAGATCGGCGTCGTCTACGACGCCACCGAGGACAAGGTCTTTCACGCCGTCCGCGGCGGCGGCGCCTTCAAGGACGGGGTTCCGGTCCATGCGGCGGCGACCGCCGATCCAGCCAATGCGCTTGTCATTCTCGGCCATTCCCGGAAGACGAGCTTCGACGACCATCTCGCGCTCTCGCGGCGGCTCCACGAACGCGGCATGGATTATCGCCGCATGGGCGCGGCCGCGATCGACCTCGTTCGTGTCGCCGAGGGTGCTGCCGATCTCTATTACGAACGCCACCTCAATGCCTGGGACATGCTCGCCGGCGCGCTGATCGCCGAAGAGGCCGGCGCTGTGGTGGCGATGCCGCCGGTCGATAGGCTGCTTGCGCAGGGCGGACCCGTCATCGCCTACTCGCCGGGGCTTGCCGGCGAATTCGCGTTCATTCTCGACATCGAGGGGCTATAGATACACCTCTCCCCAGACGCGATCCGCCCGATTTGTGAGACTGCAAACTTCGCCCGAAAGTTACGGAACGCCCGTTACGCAACAACGCGATTGCGGCCGCTCTTTTTCGCCGCATAAAGATTCTGATCTGCGATCGCCAAAATCTCGTTCGGAGAATTGGTGGATAGAGTACTACCGGCGACACCGATGCTGATCGTCACATGCAGCCCGTTGCAGACCTCGGACCAGTCCCACCGCTCAATGGTCGAACGCAACTTCTCGCAGATATCGGTAGCGCCTCGGGGAGTGCCGGCGAGCAAGACGACGAATTCCTCGCCGCCAAAGCGAATTGCCTGATCGGTAATGCGCAGCTGGCCGCGCAGTATAGTTCCAATGGCACTCAGGACCCGGTCGCCGATCATGTGAGAGAAGTTATCGTTGATCGACTTGAAGTGATCGACATCCAGCATCGCGATCGAATATGGACGTTTCTCAGATGTCAGCGCTTTAAAGCGGCTGTCGAGATATTTGCGATTATAGAGCCCGGTCAGTGCGTCCAGATAGACGGCATTGGCAAGGATATCGGTTTGCTCCTGCAATTTCTGATAGGAGGCCTCCAGCGTTTCTGCGCGCTTCGACTCCGTTTCGGCAACTTCCTTGAACCGTTTGGTTTCATAGTAGATTTCGGCGAGACGTGCGCGCCGCTGGGTACTCTCGGCGCTATTGCGCAAATAGGCCTGGTGGTATTTCTTATGGGCCTCCAGCGCCTGATCGAACTGCCCCAGCCCCTCATAGGCCTGCGACAGATAAAGATAGATCTGCACATAGGAATCGAAACTGCCGCCGGCGTCGATCAGCTCCACCGCCTCGAGAAGCGGCGACAGGGCTTCGGTGAATTTTCCGGAATTGTTGTAGATCTGGCCCAAAGTGTAGAGATATTGCTGCCTGTCCCTGACATAGCTGTTCTCTTGAAACAGCCTATAGCGGCCCATGCATCGGAGCGCCTTGTCATGCTCGCCCAGGTGGCTGTAGAACTCGGCTTGGTTGCCGAGACAGAGGCGAGCGGCCCAGCTGTCGCCGATCTCGATTGCGATGTCGAGCGCTTGTTCGGTCAGTTCCAGCGCTCTGACCAGCATCTGGTGTTCTTCCTCCGGCTGGCCGAGCGCCCGCGCGATATACCCGCCTTCCGAATGAGCGCCGCCGAGATTGATGAGCCACCAGCATTCATAGTTCTTATTTCCGATCGATCTGGCGAGCTCGACGGACCTCTCGCTCATTAAGATGGCCCGATCGGGCTGTTTGTTGCACCAGAAGATAATTCCGATGACGTTAGTGGCCAGGCTTTGTGCTTGCGGGTCCGCGGCTTTGTCGGCCAGATCCAAGGCGCGGGTCGCTTCTTCGATTGCTTCCTCCGGCAAGCCCAGTTCCAAGAGCAGCCATCCGAAATAAGCGCGGGCACAGGATTCCTGTTTGCGCTCCCCGGTCGATTTCCAGAAGTCTACCGCCCGGCGGACATGCGTCAGTCCAAGTTCGGCCTTGCCGATCTGAAAACAATACCAAGCAATGTCGGTGTCGCATTGCGCGGCGAGCCGATCGTCGCCCCGCGCTTTGGCATCCGCAAGAATTTCGCCGGCCAGTGTGAGTGCCTCAACCGATCGGCCCGTACACCCAAAATGCCACGCTTCCTGCAAGCTGGAATTTGCTTGTTGCGCAATTGCTTTAGTATCAACAACTTGCATATCGGGCACCAACAGTTGTCTGCTGGTTATGGATAGCATCAGAAGTTTAAAATGATGCAAATTACGCAAAACATGCGACTAAGTGCATGATGCTGAAAAGTGTGATCAGTTTTTGGACGACATCATGCTCCAACGCTCGCCGGTTAAACCGCCATGCGGCGGCGCCAGGCGCGTTCGGTCGCCGGCGCCTCGTCGGTGGTGATCTGATCCGGCTTCAGGGCCGTCAGCGCCGAAAAGCTTTGCCATTCCTCTTCGCTGAAGCCGGCCTCCCGATCCTTCAGGGTGAAAGTCCAGGCATCGACACGTTTGCCTTCGTCCTGGCAAAGCGCGATCATATCCAGCCCCGCATTGGCGGCATCAAGGATCAGCGGCCAGTGCAAATAGATCGTGTCCGGTTCGGACGGGCCGCGCAGGTCAGCGCGCAGTTCCGTCTCGACCGCCTTCCAGCCGTCGGCCATCCTGATATCGTAGAGTTTGTTGGTCGGATCGATGCCGCGCAGGAGATGGGGAAGCTTCTCCTTGACCGCGACGATGAGGTCGAGACTGTCGCCACTGACGATCACCGAGGCGGCGATATCGCGGAAATGCGTGGCCAGATGCGCGACGCCCCTGGCGCCGATCGCTTCGTAGTCGTCCTTCATGTCGAATTGCAGCAATGCGGCTGGATGCGTCGATTGCATCATGGCAGCCAGATCCTCGCTGAGGATCAGCGGCCGGTCGCCCTCTTGCATCTTGATATCGCTGAGGTCACTGACGCTCTTTTCGGCGACCGGTCCATGTCCTGTCGTCTCGCCTTCGAGTTCCCTGTCGTGCAGCACGACGAACCCACCGTCGGCGCGGACGCGCAGATCGAGCTCCATCGAGGCGCCCGCCGCAAAGCCCTCCGCCATTACTTCGGCGGAAAACAGCGGGTCGGAAAACCGCTTGCGCAATCGGTGCCATTTCAGGCGGGTGCGATGCCCCTCATGTGAAATCTCCAGGCCCTGCGCATCCAGCAATTTCGTCATTTGCACCAAGTCTCCGCGATACCACTCTCCTGCCTTGATGAGCCATGATTATCAAGGGCCGAATACCGCTTTCATCGGCTGTAGGCTGCGGATATTGCCTCCGCAGCGGCTGATATATCCGAGGGATGGCCGGTCTGCCTGAGGGCCGCGCCATACGCCACGACGTTCGAGAGCACCGTCTGGAATGCGGCGCGCGGACCAGTGTGGTTCAGCCGCAAGAGACGGGCCGGCCCAGTTCCGACGCCTTCGGTCAGCTCGACTCCCAACTGCCCGGCGGCTGCGATCAGCGCGGCAGGCGCCAGTGCCTCCGGCACCGGTACCGCCGTCACCAGGTTCGACGCCCTTGCTGCCGGCACCCAGGCCGGGGCTCCGAGTGCGGCAAGTCCCGCCCGTGTCGCCGCTGCCGCAAGCACATGACGGGCGACGATATTCCCCATGCCCTCAGCCTCGACGCGGTCGAGCGCCGTTTCCAGTGCGAAGAATTCCAGCGGCGCCGGCGTTCCCGGCAGGCCGCGTCGCCCGCTGTCGACCCAGGTCTTCAGATCGGCCAACGACAAGATCGAATCGCGCGGTGCACCATCTCTGAGAATCAGATCCCAGGCGCTACGGCTGACCGAGAGCGCGGAGACGCCGGCCGGCCCGCCGAGCGCCTTCTGCGGACCGATCACGGCGATGTCGATGCCGAGGTCGCCGACATCGAGCCCGTGGCCACCGACCGAGGCGACGGCGTCGACGACGGTGACGATGCCACGAGCCCGGGCAAGCGCCAGTATCTCGGGCAGCGGATTGAGAATGCCGCTCGCGGATTCCGCGTGCACAAGAGCGAGCATATCGAACTTCGGACCCGTCTGGAGCGCCTTGGCGACTGCTTCGATCTCGATCGGCAGGCCCGGTTCGGCGACGATATCGGCGACCGCCGCGCCACCCCGTCGCAGCCATTGCCCGAACCAGCCGCCATAGGAGCTGGTGATGATGTTCAGTGCTGTGAGGCCCGGGCGCGCAAGGCTGACCGCCGCCGCCTCCAGCGCCACCACCGCCTCGGCCTGCACCAGCAATATATCGTTGCGGCTGCGCAAGATGCCGCCGATCCTGTCGGCAAGGACGGCGTAGCGCTCCGCGGGATAGGAGGGCACGCCATGCAGGGGATTCCAACCAAGATCGGACATGGATACTTCCTTCAGCAGGGATCGGTCACGAGACGGGGGACGGCGGCAACGAGCGCACGGGCAGCCTCGGATTGCGGCGCTGCGACGACCGCCGCGGCCGGACCGGTCTCGACGATCCGCCCGCCATCCATGACGGCGATACGGTGGGAGACGGCCCGGACCACGGCAAGATCGTGCGAAATGAACAGACAGGCAATGCCCTGTTCTTTCTGCAGATCGACCAGGATCTCGAGGATCCTGCCACGCACGGTCACATCGAGCGCCGAGACTGCCTCGTCGAGCACCAGCAACGAGGGCCGTGTCGCAATCGCACGCGCAATCGCCACACGCTGCCGCTGGCCGCCGGAGAGTACCCGCACCGGCCGGGCGGCATGATCTGCGGTAAGGCCGACGCGCTCCAGCAGCTCGACGATCTCGCCCGAGCGCCGGTTTTGTGCGACGCCGTGGATGCGAAGCGGATCGTCGAGCACCGCACCAACGCTCGCCAACGGATTGAAGGCGGCGAGCGAATCCTGAAACACCATCTGCATACGCGCCCGCCGGCGGCGCAACGGCGCGCCATTCAGCGCGAGCCAATCCTCTCCCTCGAAGCGGATCGAACCGGCATCGGCCGAGAGGAGCCGCAGCAGGATGCGCGACAATGTCGATTTTCCGCTGCCGGAAGCGCCGACGAGGCCGAGCGTTTCCCCGGCCGCGATGGTGAGCGACACATTATCGAGAGCGGCAATCCGGCGTCCCGCAGACCAAAAACCTTTCGACAGGTTTTCGATGGAAAGCAGCCTGTCGTTCATGACGGCACCTCCACGATCAGCGGCGGCGTCGCGAGGTCTCGATGGCTGGCGATCAGGGCGGCGGTATAGTCGCTCTTGGGCGCCGAAAGCACCGAACGGACGGGGCCTGCCTCGACCAGCCTCGCATTGCGGAAGACGGCGATGCGGTCGACGAAGCCGGAGGCCAGCGCGATGTCGTGGGTGATGAAGAGCAGCGTCATGCCGTCCTCGCGCACCAGCCCGTCGAGCAGGCGGACGATCTCGGCCTGGACGACAACATCGAGCGCGCTGGTCGCCTCGTCGGCGATCAGCAGCGCAGGTCTAGCGGCAATGGCTGCGGCGATCGCCACGCGCTGGCGCTGGCCGCCGGAGAGCTGATGCGGAAAGGCCCGCATCGCCTTGTCGGGCTGCGGTATCCGTATCCGCTCAAGCAATTCTTCGGCCCTGACATAGGCCTGTTTCCAGCTGAGGCCGAGATGGCGCCTGGCGCCCTCGGCGATCTGCTCGCCGATCGTCAAAACGGGATTGAGGCTGGAGCCCGGATCCTGGAAGACGAAGCCGAAATCGCGGCCTGCGCGGGTCGGATGGCCAAGGCCGGGCCAAAGTATCTCGCCGCGGACTGTCGCTCCCTCCGGCAGCAGACCGGCAATCGCGCGGGCAAGCGTGCTCTTGCCGGAACCGCTTTCGCCGATGATCGCCAGCCTTTCGCCGGCGACGATATCAAGGTCGATATCGTCGAGCGCGGCCGCACCGCTGCTGCCGCGCCCATAGGTGACCGAAAGCTGTCGCAGGCTCAAAAAAATCCCGCTCATGCCGCCCTCACGCCGTCATCGCCAAGCGCCTTGCCGAGACCCTCGCTGAAGAGATGGACGCCGAGCACGGTGACGGCGAGTGCCGCACCCGGTATGACCGAGAGATAGGATGCCGAACGCAGCACGCTGCGGCCCTCGGCGATCATCGAACCCCAGGTGGCGATATTGGGATTGCCGAGGCCGAGGAAGGACAGCGCAGCCTCGGTGAGGATCGCACCGGCGACGATGGTGGCCGAAAGCGCCAGCACTGGCGGCAGCGCGTTGGGTAGGATTTCCCGGAAGGCGATCTCGGCCGGATGCATGCCGATTACCCTTGCCGAGGCGACGTAATCCTGCTCGCGGATCGCCAGCACCTGCGCCCTCGTCAGCCGCGCCGGATCGGCCCAGGTGCCGAGTGCGATGGCAAGGACGACAACCGGCGTCGACACGCCGATGGTGCTGACGAAAGCTAAGGCGAGCAGGAAGGCCGGCACGATCTGGAAGGCGTCGACCACTCGCATCAGCGCCTCATCGATGAGCCCGCCGGCAAAACCGGCAGCCAGGCCGACGCAAAGCCCCAGCACCATGGCCGCAAACGCCGCCGCCATGCCGACGGCCAGCGAGGTTCGCGCGCCATAAAGCAGGCCCGCCAGCAAGTCGCGGCCGAGACGGTCGGTGCCGAGCGGAAAGGCGGGATCGGTGAACGGCGCCAGCAGGGCGCGGCCGGCAATTTTCAGCGGATCGCCCGGCGAAATAACCGGAGCGAGCAGCCCGGCCGAAAGCAGGACGAGAAGGATCACAAATCCTGCAGCACCTTCCGGCGTGCGCAGCAGTCGCCGCAGCCAGCTCATGCGCCGCCCTCCGATGCGCCGATGCGCGGGTCGAGTGCGGCATAGACGAGATCGACGAGGAAATTGACCGAGATGACCAAGACGGCGCTGGTGACGATGATGCCCATCAACAACGGCGCGTCGCGGCCGTTGACCGCCTCCTGCGCCAGCCGCCCGAATCCCGGGATCGCAAAGATGCTCTCGATCACCACGCTGCCGCCGAGCATGGCCGCCGATTGCAGCCCGAGCATGGTGACGAGCGGCAGCAGCGCGTTGCGCGCGACATGGCGCAGCACGATCCGGCTGCGCGACAGACCCTTGGCCCGGGCGAAGAGCACGAATTCAAGCTTCCAGGCCTCGGCCATGCCGCTGCGCATCACCCGCAGGAACAAGGCGAGATAGATCAGGGCGAGCGCGCCGACCGGCAGAACCAGATGATCGGCGATATCGAGCGCGCGCGAAAAACCCGTCTTGCCGGAAGCGATCGTCTCGACGCCGGCGATCGGAAACCAGCGCAGCTTCACCGAAAAGGCGATGCTCAGCACCAGGCCGAGCCAGAAGCTCGGAATGGCATAGACGATCAATGAGCCGATCGACAGCAGCCGCTCACGCAGACCGCCCGGCCGCGCTCCGGCAAGGATGCCGAGCGCTGAGCCGAGGCCGAAGGATAGCGCCGTCGCGCTGCCCATCAGCAGCAGCGTATTGGGCAGGCGTTCGGCAATGAGCGCACCGACCGGCCGGCCGAAGGCGACCGACCAGCCGAGATCGAAGCGTGCGAGCGAGGAAAGATAGAGCCAGAGGCGCGCGAACATCGATTGGTCGAGGCCGTAGCTCTCGCGCAGCGACTGCCTAAGTGCGGCATCGCCGCCGCCGATCGAGCCAAGATAGGCGTCGACGGCATCGCCCGAGGCGGATTCAAGCAGGAAAAAGGTGAAGATCACCACGATCAGCAGCACAGGAATGCTGCTGATCGCCCTGCGCCTCAGGAGGATGATTGCACGTCTCACGCCGGACAGGGCCTCTGGAAGAGAATTGCCGCCGATCCTATCACAATTGCAGCGCCGTATCGCCCCAGTTCGAGACAGCCCAACGCGGGTTATCCGCGACGTTGAGCACGCTGTCGCGTGCGACGGTGATGAAACCCCATTCCGCGACGTTGATCAGCGGCAGATCGGCGACGACGAGCTGCTGGAACTTGCGGTACAGATCGGTGCGCGCCGCCGTGTCGACAGTCTCCGAGGCCTGCTTGATGATCTTGTCGAGCTCCGGATTGACGTAGCCGCCCTGATTGGAGAAGGGCACGCCGGCTGGCGTCCCGGACTGGACGAGAATGGTGGTGGAGATCGCCGGATCACCGCGGAAGACCGGCGGACCGACGGCAAGGTCGAAGTCGTGGTCGGTATAAACAGCCTTCTGGTGCGCGGCCGCATCGGCATTGACGATCTCCGCATTGATGCCGATCACGGCGAGCGCCTGGCGAAGGTAATCGCCGAACTGCCGGGTCTCGTTGAAATAGGGCGCGGGGCGAAGCTTCAGCGAAAAGCGGTTGCCGTCAGGCCCTTGGCTGTAACCCGCCTTGTCGAGGATTTCGTTGGCGGCAGCAGGGTCGAACGCATAGGTCGCGACATCGGGTGTATAGAACTCCGGCGCATTCTTCGGCACCGGGCCGGTCGAGGCTGCGGCGTAACCGAGGAAGATCGTGTCGACCACGAATTTCTTGTCGATCGCCTGGGCGATTGCCTGACGGACCCTGAGGTCGGAGAGCTCCTTGCGGCGGTGATTGATCTCGACGACGAGCTGGTAGGTCAATGCCTCGTAGCCCTTCGAAACCACCTTGATCCCGGCGACCTTCGAGATGCGGTCGAGATCGGCGAGCGGCACCGCCGAGAAGGCGGCAAGCTGGATTTCGTCTGCTTCGAGCGCTGCACCCGCCGCTTCGCGATCGGGCAGCACGCGGAAGATGATCTCGTCGAGTTTCGGCTGCTCCTTGTCCCAGTAATTCTCGTTGCGCGTCAGCCGGTAATATTCGCCGGGCTTGTGTTCGGCGAACTTGAACGGCCCGGTGCCGATCAGCGTGTTATTGGCAGGGTTGGTCGCGATGTCGGTGCCGTCGAAAATGTGCTTGGCGACGACGCTGGTGACAACAGGCAGCGCGTTACGGATCAGCTGGAACGGCGTCGGCTTGGAGAAGCGGAAGATGGCGGTGTAATCGTCAGGTGTATCGACGGCTTGAAGATTGGCGAAGACCAGGCGGCCGAGATTCTGCAGCGGCTTCCAGACGTTGAGCGCCGAGAAGGCGACATCGACCGAGGTAAACGGCTTGCCATCATGCCAGGTGACGCCGTCGCGGAGCTTGAAGGTGACGGAGAGGCCATCGGCCGAGCCTTCCCAGGAGGTGGCGAGACGCGGCGAAAGCCCATCCTTGCCGTCGAACGACGCTTCGGCGAGCGGCTCGATCACTTTGCTGGCGACGAAGAAGACGCCGTTCGAGGCGACGATGGCGGGATTGAGGTTCTTCGGCTCGGAATCGGCTGCAACGATCAGCCGGCCGCCGGCGGGCGCGGTCTGCGCGAGCGCCTGCCGGGCGAGCGCCGTCGAGGCAAGGAGCAGGGCGGTGCCCTTCATCAGCGTGCGCCGCGAGATAGATGGTACGGTCATGACCTCTCCTGATCGGTGAAATTCGAGTGCCCATATTCAGGGCGAAATGCAAATTGTCATAGAGGTTAGATTCGAATAGTCGGACTGGGCGAGATATTTTTTGTCACCCAGCCATTATTCGCTCAGCCGTTGGCGGCGACACGTGCGGGCGCGTCGAAGAGATTGCGATATGCGGCGCCGGGATGTGGCGCGACGAGCCGCGGCCCTGCTCCCCCGAGCTTTTCGCGCAGCGTTCCTTTGGCGTATTCGGTCTTGTAGACACCGCGCTTTTGCAGTTCCGGTACCAGCAGATCGACCGCGTCCTCGAAACTTTCGGGCGTCACAGCATAGGCAAGATTGAAGCCGTCGACATCGGTGTCTTCGATCCATTCCTGCATCAGATCGGCGACCGTCTGCGGCGAGCCGACGAAAACCGGGCCGAAACCGCCGATGCCGACCCAGTCGGCCATTTCGCGCACCGTCCATTCCTTGGTGGGATCGATGGTGGTGAAGGTTTCGACGGCCGATTGCACCGCATTGGTATGGCGGTGCCGCAGCACCTCGTCCGGCCCGAACTGGCCGAAATCGATGCCGGTCCAGCCGGAGATCAGCGTCAGCGCACCCTCGAAGGAGGCGTATTTGCGGTATTCATTAAACTTCCGCTGTGCCTCCGCATCCGTTTCGCCGAGGATGACGGTCTGCAGGTTGAAGGCAAGGATTTCGCGCGGGTTGCGGCCGACGCGTTCGGCCGCCTCGCGGACATTGGCGACGTAACGCTTCAGCACAGGCTTCGACGGGGATGCGACGAAGATGCACTCGGCATGGGCGCCGGCGAAATCCTTGCCGCGGCTGGAGGCGCCGGCCTGGTAGAGCACTGGCGTACGCTGCGGCGAGGGTTCGCTCAAGTGAATGCCGGGCACGTTGAAATGCTTGCCGGAATGGCGGATCGGGTGGACCTTGTCAGGATGGGTGAAGATACCGCTTTCCCGGTCGCGGACGACGGCGCCGTCCTCCCAGCTTCCCTCCCAGAGCTTGTAGCAGACCTCGAGATATTCCTCGGCAAGATCGTAGCGGTCATCATGCTTCGTCTGCGCCGGCTGGCCGATATTGAGCGCCCCGCTGTTGAGGTAGGAGGTGACGATATTCCAGCCGACACGCCCTTTCGTTAGATGGTCGAGCGTCGATATGCGGCGGGCGAAGGTGTAGGGGTACTCGAAGGAGAGCGACGCCGTCAGGCCGAAGCCGAGGTGCTCGGTCTCGTAGGCCATGGTGGGGATCAGCTGCAGCGGATCATTGACCGGCACCTGCGCCGAATGGCGAAGTGCGGCGTCGACATTGCCGTTCAGCACATCGTAGACGCCGAGCACGTCGGCGATAAACAGTCCATCGAACTTGCCGCGCTCCAGCGTCTTTGCCAGATGCACCCAATAGTCGAGATCCTTGTAGGTCCAGGACTTGTCACGCGGATGGCGCCAGAGCCCCGGCGACTGGTGTCCGACGCAATTCATATCGAAGGCGTTCAGCCTGATTTCGCGGGTCATGTCTTTCTTCCTTGGAATTAGGGATTGCTGCGGCCGAGGCCATAGGTGAGGGCGAGTGCGCCGACGAGCACGGCGCCCTTGACGAAATCCTGGGTGTAGTAGGGAGCGTTCAGCATGGTGAGGCCGTTCAGCAGGACGCCGACGAAGACGGCGCCGGCAATGGTGCCGAGCACGTTGGGACGCCTGAGATTGAAGACCGCGAAACCGATCAACGCGGCAGCAACAGAATCCATCAGCAGCGAACCGCCGGAGGAAATGTCGCCGCGCCCGACGCGGGCGGCGATCACGATGCCGCCGAGCGATGCCAGCGTGCCCGATAGGACATAGGCGAGCGTCTTCAGCCGCACCGTCGAAGCGCCGGCAAGCCGGGTCGCGACCTCGTTGCCGCCGGTCGCAAACAACAGCCGACCGATGCGGGTGCGTTCGGTGAGGATGAAGAGTGCGATGGCGACCACCGCCATCAGCACCACGGAAACGGGCAGGGTGCCGAGGATGCTGTAGCGGCCGATCAGCAGGAAGGCCGGATCGTAGGCGCCGGTCGCCTTCGACCCGTCGGGTAGAGTGAGGCCGGCCGAAATCGACCGGCCGGCGGTCGGGATCAACTGCAGGCCGGAAAGCAGAAACATCATCGCCAGCGTCGCCAAGAGATCCGGCACCTTCAGGCGGACGATGAGGAAGGCGTTGACGAGACCGACCAGAGCGCCAAAGGCGAGCACCAGCGGCACCGTCGCATAGGCATCAAGGCCCCAGACGATCATCGCATAGCTGGCCGCCATCACGCTGGATGCGGCGACCGCGCCGATCGACAGGTCGAAACCGCCGACGGCCAGCGTGACCGTGACGCCGGCGCCGAGAATGGCGACGACGGAAACCGCCTGTAGGATGCTCATCAGATTGGCGATATTGATGAAAGCGGGCTGGGCGAAGGTGAAACCGACGACGAGCAGTGCCAGCAGGATGAACACCGCGCCCGCCCGCAGGAACGCCCCGAGGGCGGCGAGACGGCCGTTATCGGCTTGCGGCGATGCCTTCGGCCGGACGCTTGCCTGTGGAAGTGTGTCGTCGTCGATCGTCGTCATGCGGATATTCCCTGGATGGCAGAGGCAAGAGCGGCCCCGTCTGCCGCGGGCCTCAACACGTGGCGGTCGATGACGAGGAAGCGGTCGGCCACCTCATAGGCCTCCTCCGGGTCGGAGGTCGCAATCAGCGTCGCCCGGTCGGTGCGGGCCCGGATTGCCCGGATGATGTCGTGACGGGCACCGACATCGACGCCCTGGAAGGGTTCGTCGAGCAACAGAAGCCGGCTCGGTTCGGCCTCCCAGCGAGCGATCACCGCCTTCTGCTGGTTGCCACCGGACAGCGACCAGACCGAGGCGAGCGGACCCGCGGCCTTGATGCCGAGACGCGCGATTGCCTGTTCGGCCTCGCGTCGTTCACGGCCGCCGACAAGGAAGCCGCTCGGATACCATTTGCCAAGGTGCGGCAGGCTGATCGTCGCCGACAGCGAATGGCCCGGCCATGCCGGCGGCATCAGCGAGGAGCGATGACGGTCTTCGGCGGCCATGGCGACACCCGCCGCGATTGCATCAACCGGGCCTTTCGGCCGGTACGGCCGGCCATCGAGGAACATTGTGCCGCCGGCAAGCGCCGTCACGCCGAAGATCGCCTGGAGCAGCCGGCTCTTGCCGGCGCCGAGCACACCGGTCACCGCCACCACCTCACCCTCATGTAATGACAGATTGAAGGAGGTGGCCCCAGAGAGCAGTCTAATATCGCGCATCTCGAAAATCGCCGGACCGGTCGCAGGCCGCGCATCCGGCCGAGCCGCCTCCAGTCTGCGGCCGATCATCGTCTCGATGGCGCTCGAAAAATCCATCGGCCGCGAGAAAGTGCCGACGACGCGGCCGCCGCGCATGACGAGCGCGCGGTCGGCGATGGCTTCGAGATCGGCGGTACGATGCGAGATATAAAGGATCGCCAGTCCGCGCTTGCGAAGCCTAAGCAGAATATCGAAGAGGCGCCGGCTTTCCTCTCCGGAAAGGCATGCCGTCGGCTCGTCGAGAATGAGAAGATCGGCGTGGTTGGCAAGCGCCCGGGCGATCGCCACCAGCTGCCGATCGGCGCTGGTGAGTTCACCGAAATCACGGTCCAGCGGCAGACTGAAGCCGGCGGCATCGAGCATGGACTGCGCGGCACGGCGGATGCCGACACGCGAGACGAAGAAGGGCGTGCTGCGATCGGCGAACCGGTTGAGCAGCAGGGCATCGGCAACCGTCAGGCCGGCGGCACCGACGAGATCCGTCGACTGATGCACGGTGACGACGCCGGCCTTTGCCGCTTCGGCCGGACTGCGCGGCGCAAACGGACGACCATCCAGATTGATCGCGCCGCTATCGGCCGGAAGCACGCCGGAAAGAATCTTGACCAGCGTCGATTTGCCCGCACCGTTTGCACCCATCAGCGCCACGATCTCACCGCGCTCTATCGAAAGATCGGCACCGGCAAGCGCCCGCGTCGACCCGAAACTGCGGGTGATATTTTCAATGTGAAGAAGCGGCATCGATAGTGTCCGGGACTGCATTCGAAGCCGGAGTGTGCCCCGTCCGGGCGGTCGAACTCCAGGCACGGCTTTCCCCGGCGAGCGGCGCTCGGGGAACAAAGAATCTCCCGCAGCCGGTAAAATCGGATCATTTACTCTACTAAATACATAGAGATTATATCTAATAATTCAACACGTCGCGAGGGCTTCCAGACCTGTCAGACGACGCCTCCGATTTGCTAGAAGGAACGCGACGATGAAATCCCTCGCACGGCTCGCACTGTCTGCCGCCGTCATTCCGTTCATTTTCATTCAAGGCGCAAAGGCCGACGGCCTGTCCGGCGCCCCGGCCCCCTTCGACAAGGGCGGCGTCAAGGTCGCGCTGATCAGCTACATCTCGGCCGGCGACTTCTTCCAGGCCTATCAGGCGGGCGCTGAAGCCCAGGCCAAGGCGCTGGATATCGACCTGCGCATCTTCCCGGGACGGCAGGATGCCGCAGAACAGCGCGAACAGATCCTCCAGGCGATCAATCTCGGCGTCTCCGGCATCGTCATCGACCACGGCCTGCCGGAATCGCTGGGCGACGTCGTGCAGCAGGCGCTCGACAAGGGCATCAAGGTCGTGGCCTTCGACGTCAACCTCAACAATCCCAAAATCCCGCAGGTGGAGCAGAGCGACCACGAGCTTGCCTCGCTGGCACTCGAGCAGGTGGTGAAGGACAACGGCAACAGCTTCAACGCCGGTTATGTCTATGTCGCCGGCTTTGCGCCGCTCGACCGCCGCAACGAGGTCTGGGACAAGTTCAAGTCGGACAATTCAGGCGTGGTCGAAAAGGCCCGCTTCGGCAATGTCAGCGACACGACCGCGACCTCGACCGCCGACCAGGCGAAGGCCGCGCTCACCGCCAATCCGGATATATCCGTGGTCTTTGCCCCCTATGACGAATTCGCCCGCGGCGTGAAGCTTGCCGCCAACGACCTCGGCATAGCAAACAAGCTCAAGATCTATTCGGCCGACGTCTCGACGGCCGATATCCAGGAAATCACCGAGGAAGGCAGCCCTTGGGTTGCGACCGTCGCGACCAATCCTGCCGTCGTCGGCGCCGTCTCCATTCGCGCCGCCGCCCTCGAAATCGCCGGGCAGACGGTTCCTCACCAAATCACCGTGAAGCCGACGCTTCTGACGCAGGAAAGCCTGCGCGCAGCCGGCGTCAAGACGGTCGAGGAACTGGCCGAAAAGATCCCGGCCTTCAGCACGAGCGATGCGGCGACCGCCAGCTGGATCCCGGACAAGCTGTTCTGAGACCACGCACTTCGATCCTTCCGGCGGAAGCCTCTGCGGCTTCCGCCGGATCATCTTTTTGGAGAATTGGAGTTCCGCCCATGAGCCAATCCAATGTCATCTTCGCGGCCAGCCGCAACCCGACGCGCGAAGACCTCTTTGCCCGTGCCGAGGAGATTTCTGCCGACCTGTCGCGGCGCGCCGCAGACCTCGACCGCGAAGGCCGCACGCCGCTTGGCGAAATCGTCAAATTGAAGAATGCCGGGCTGCTCAATGCGCTGCACCCCCGCGAAATCGGCGGCGGCGGCCTTGATTGGGTCGACGGGCTGAAGCTGGTGCGCATTCTCTCCCGCGGCGAAAGCTCGATCGGCCAGTTGCTCGGCTACCACTATGTCAACAGCCAGTATATCTACTGGGCGCTCGATCCGGCACGCGCCCATGCGCTGGGCAGCGAGACGGTAGCGAAGAACCTTTATTGGGGTGCCGCCGTCAACCCGCGCGATCCCGGGCTGGTGCTGACGAGGCGCGGCAACGGTTATGTGCTGAACGGGCGCAAGTCCTTCTCCACGGCGGCACGGGTTTCCGATTACATCAATGCCAATGCGGCGCTCGACGACAAGATCGCCGGCTTCGCCGTGCCGACCAATCGTCCAGGCTACGTCGCCAACGACGACTGGGACAATATTGGCCAGCGCCTGTCGGACAGCGGCAGCGTCGAGTTCCGCGACTTTCCCGTCTACGAGGAGGATTTCGTCGACGCGCCGGCTGCACCCGATGTGGCGCCGCCGGTGCTGTCGACCTTCAATACGCCGTTCATCCAACTGGTCTTCGTCAATTTCTATCTCGGCACCGCGGAGGGCGCGCTGCAGGCGGCCGTCGATTACGTCCGCAACACGACCCGGCCATGGATCACCTCGGGTGTCGAGCGGGCGGCGGATGATCCTTATATCCTCGAACGCGTCGGCGAATTCACCGCCGCGCTGAAGGCATCGGCGGCCCTTGCCGACAGTGCGGCAGCCGCCGTGCAGGCGGGCCTTGCCCGCGGCCGCGATGTGACGGCGCGCGAGCGTGGCGAAGCGGCGGCGGAAGCCTATGCCGCCAAAGTCCACGCCACTCATGTTTCGCTCGACATCACCTCGCGCGTCTTCGAGCTGACGGGCGCACGCTCAACGGCCGACAAATACCGTTTCGACCGGTTCTGGCGCAATGTCCGCACCCATACGCTGCACGATCCCGTCTTCTACAAGGCGAAGGAAGTCGGTGAATTCGCGCTGAACGACAAGATACCGGAGGTCAGCCTCTATAGCTGAGGCGGTCATCTTTCATCGAAAGCAAAAACCCCACTGCCGGCACCGGCGGTGGGGTTTTCGGTTGAAAGAGGGGAAGATTTCAGAGCGCGCCGTTCTTCGGTGGCGTTACGCCGTTCAAATGGTAGTTGCCGACGACGTGATATTTCCACCGCACGGGATCGTGCAGCGTATGGGTGCGGGCATTGCGCCAGTGGCGGTCGAGGTTGAGGCCTGTCTGTACCGACGAGGTTCCGGCAAGCTCGAAAAGCGTGTTCGAGGCCTCAAGCGCCACTTCGGTCGTCAGCACCTTCGCCGCAGCGACTGCCAGCGTTGCCTCGATCACTTTTTGCTCCGTCGTCTCGATCTGCGCGGCATCGACCTTGTGGCCGGCGCGCTCGACAAGAGCGGTTGCCGCTTCGAGCCGGATGGCGATCTGGCCGACCCTAGCGATCGTCAGCGGATCGTCGGAAGCCCGGTCGAGGCCGCTATCCATCCAGGGGCGCGATTTCGTCCTGACGAAATCAAGCGTTTCGGCGAAGGCAGCCCTGGCGATGCCGAGATCGACGCCGGCATGGATGATCTGGCCGACGGAGCCGATCGTCGTCGGCCGCTCGAAACCCTTGTGATGGAAGACGACGGAATCGGCGCTGACATAGACATTGTCGAGGATCGTCGTGCCGCTGCCGGTGGTGCGCTGGCCGAAACCGTCCCAATCGTCGACGATCTCGACACCTTCGGTGCCCTTCGGCACGAAGGCCATGGTCAGCCGCTCCTCCGGATCGAGGGCGAAGACAGTGATCCAGTCGGCGAAGAGCACGCCTGTGGAATAGAACTTGCGGCCGTTGATCCGGTAACCCGGACCGTCGCGGGTGATGCGCGTATTGTAGTGGCCGACCGTCTTGGTGCCGCGCTCGGATAGCGCGTTGCCGAAACGATCGCCGGCCAGCACGCGACCAAAGAAATAGCGCTGCTGCTCCTCGCCGCCGTCGGTTCTGAGCGCCTCGAGGATATAGAAATGGTTCTGCGGGATCTGGCCGATCGAACCATCCGCCTCAGACAGGATCGCCGTGATCTCGGCAAGCACGGCGTTGGAGACGTCGAGCCCGCCATATTGCGCCGGCACGGTGATCGCCAGAAGGCCGGACTGGGCGAGAAGATCCAGTTCGCTAAACGGCAGGATCCGGTCGGCGTCGCGCTCGGCTGCGCGTGCGGCAAATTGCGCCGCCAGTCTGCGGGCGGTGGCGATCGCCTCATCATCGCTGCCGATACGGTCGGCCAGGGGCCGGATCTGATCTGCTTGCCTCAGCACGGTGTTCATCGATGTCTCCAATTCTGACGAGCCTATCGGTGAAAGAAATTAAGCGTCGAGATAAGAGCACAAATTCTATAGATGCGATAGAAAATGAAAAGTGTTTGCTCATCGGGCTTGGATCGCCGCGATTAGTGTTGCGGTCGGACACTCGTGCGACGACATCGCCTGGGAAGCGATAAAATTCCTGCCCAGAACCGGCGTTCCCGGTCTCGATTTGACGACGGCGACCTCCTACGTAACCGATGTCAGGTGCGTCACCGCGCCGGTTGCAGAAAGAACGCCCAATGCGGGGCAGGGCGGCCGCCTTGCCCGATCCATGAGGAAAATCATGACCCGTTCACGGCAGTTGCGCCTCGGCGCCTTCATGCGCCCCGTCAGCCTGCATACCGGCGCCTGGCGCTATCCCGGTTCTTATCCCGACGCCAATTTCAATTTCGCCCATCTGAAGTCCTTCGCGCAGGCGCTGGAACGGGCGAAATTCGACGCCTTCTTCATGGCCGATCATCTTGCTGTGCTCAACATGCCGGTCGAGGCGCTGAGGCGCAGCCACACCGTGACCTCCTTCGAGCCCTTTACGCTGCTCTCGGCGCTGGCGGCGGTGACGGAGCGCATCGGCCTCGTCGCCACGGCCTCCACCACGTTCGACGAGCCCTATCACATTGCCCGGCGTTTCGCCTCGCTCGACCATATCAGCGGCGGCCGCGCCGGCTGGAACATCGTTACGACGTCGAACCCTGATGCCGCGCTCAACTTCGGCCTCGACGAACATGTGGAGCATGGCGAGCGCTATCATCGCGCCCGGGAATTCTATGATGTGGTCACCGGGCTTTGGGATAGTTTCGCCGACGATGCCTTCATCCGCGACCGGAAAAGCGGCCTGTTCTTCGATCCGGAGAAGATGCATGTGCTCGGCCACAAGAGCGAGGAACTGAGCGTCCGCGGACCGCTCAATATCGCCCGGCCGCCGCAGGGCTGGCCTGTCATCGTCCAGGCCGGCCAGTCGGACCCCGGCCGCCAGCTTGCCGCCGAGACTGCCGAAATGGTCTTCTGTTCGCCGCGCGATCTTGCCGCCGGCAAGGCGCTTTATGCCGATATCAAGGGACGCATGGAAACGATCGGCCGCAACCGCGACCATCTGAAGATCCTGCCCGCCGCCTTCGTTATCGTCGCCGATACGATCGATGAAGCGCGGGCCAAACGCGCCACCCTCGACAGCCTGGTGCACTACGACAGCGCCATCGCCTCGCTTTCGATCGCGCTCGGCCATGACGTTTCCGGCTTCGATCCCGACGCACCGCTACCATCAGATATTCCCGACACCAATGCCAGCAAGACCGGCCGCGCCCAGGTGCTGAAGCTTGCCGCCGAGGAGAAGCTGAACGTCCGCCAGCTGGCGCAGCGTTACGGCGGCTATGCCGGCCTCGCCTTCGTCGGCACGCCGGCAAGCATTGCCGACGAGATGGAACGCTGGTTGGAGGAGGAAGGCTCGGACGGCTTCAATATCGTCTTCCCCTATCTGCCGCAGGGTCTTCTTGACGTCACCGAGCGACTGGTTCCGGAGCTTCAGCGCCGCGGCCTGTTCCGCAGCGAATATGACGGCACGACGCTGCGTGAGCATCTTGGTTTGCCGCGGCCGGAGAACCGGTTTTTCGCACCCCCCACGTGAGGCGTGTCAACCGCTCGAACTCCTTTTCGCCGTCGCGATCTCAAACGCGTCGCTTTCCCCCGGCACCAGTTCGAGCGGCCAGACAATATTGCGCCCCCCTTCGGGATAGAACGCGCGATAGGCCGGCACATGGGCGAGAAGCGTCTGTCCGAGCGCGACGCCGAGATCGTAGAGCGACATACGGAAGCAGCTGAGCGAAGGGTTTAGGAACCGTGCGCGCGGGGCATCGCGGAAGCCGATCACGGCAAGGTCGCGGCCGGGCATGACGCCCGATTCCATCAGGCGGCGGTAAAGGCCGATCGCCATCAGCTCGTAGATCAGGATCACCGCCGTCGGCCGCTCTTCGAGCAGCAGCAGCTCATGGGCCGCCTGGTAGCCGCCCTGTTCGCTCGACTTGACGCGAATGACGAGAGACGGATCGAAAGCGATACCGTGCCGCGCGAGCGCGCGGCGATAACTCTCTAGAAAGACATGGCCCAGGTTGACATCGCTCGACGGCGCCGTGATCGCGATCCGGCGGTGGCCGCGCGCGACCAGCCGGTCGACGGCGCGTTCGGCCACGCCTTCGAAATCGAGGTCGATCCAGGGGAAATTGCCTGGGGAAAGGCTGCGGCCGACCGCAACGAAGGGGATCTTTGCCCGCGACAGAAGATCGATGCGCCGGTCGAAGCGCTGCGTATTGGAGATG
Source organism: Rhizobium sp. 268 (assembly GCF_036571585.1). Lineage (NCBI taxonomy): Bacteria > Pseudomonadati > Pseudomonadota > Alphaproteobacteria > Hyphomicrobiales > Rhizobiaceae > Rhizobium > Rhizobium sp. 268. The sequence goes on from NZ_JAPPSO010000012.1 coordinate 170,120, forward strand.
ATCATCGCATCGACGATCCGGCGCGCCACCATTCGCTTCAGATATTCGTGCGGATCCTCGTCGCTCGGGCAGGGTAGCATGATCAGGTCGAGTTTGTGGCAGGCAAAGACGCTTTGCAGGCCGCTGGTGACGCCGAGGAAGAAGTTGTCGGCATTTTCGACCGCCTCCATGCTGGATTCGATCATCAGCCCGATGACCTTCGTCTCTCCTTGTCTGAGACTCCGTCCCGACTGGTTGGCGACGTAACCGAGTTCCTCGGCCGCCGCCAACACCCGCCGGCGGGTTTCCTGATTGACATCGGGCTTGCCGTTCAGCGCCCGGGAGACCGTGCCGATCGAGATATTCAACTGTTCGGCAAGCTGGCGAATCCCCTTCATCGCTGACGATTTTCCTCCCGTCCGTAATTTCCCATTTGGCGTCTATTGACACCGCAAAATGTTTTCGCCTACAGTCGTAAACGTTTACGGAGTGCGTGTCACGAGGAGAGTTGGCGCCATTCCCTGGAGGAAATCGTGAAATTCGGTGCCATTCTGTGCGGGTGCGGAGCTATGTCCAAAGGTTGGTTGCGCGCCATTGCGTCCAACCCTCAACTGGCTGACTCCATCGATATCGTCGGCCTCGTCGACCTCAACCGAGAGACGGCGGAAAAGCTCGCTGCCGAGTTCGGACTCGAGAGCGCCGTCATCGGCTCGGATCTCTCCGAGGTCATCGCCGCCACCAAGGCCGATCTGGTCTTCGACATCGTCATTCCGGCCGCCCGTTACGATGTCGTTTCGACGGCGCTCAAGGCTGGCTGCCACGTGCTTAGCGAAAAGCCGATGGCCGCCTCGCTTGCCGAGGGCGCCGCGCTGATCGACCTTGCCGCCGAAACAGGCCGGATCCACGCCGTCATCCAGAACCGCCGTTTCATCTCGGGCATCCGGCGCCTGCGCCGCTTCGTCGACAGCGGCGCGATCGGCGAACTCACCGGCATTCATTGCGATTTCTTCCTCGCGCCGCATTTCGGCGGCTTCCGTGAAGAAATGGACAATGTCCTGCTGCTCGACATGGCGATCCACACTTTCGATGCGGCTCGTTACGTCGCCGACCGGAAACCGCTCGCCGTCTATTGCGTCGAGCGCAATCCGAAGGGGTCGTGGTACCGGCACGCAGCCTCGGCGAACGCCATCTTCGAATTCTCCGACGACATCGTCTTCACCTATCGCGGCTCCTGGTGCGCCGAGGGCGAGCGCACCAGTTGGGAAAGCCAATGGCGTCTCGTCGGCTCGAAGGGCATGCTCACCTGGGACGGCGAGGAAAATTTCAAGGCGACCGTTGCCGGCGAGGAGCCCGGCCTGTTGCGCGGCTCTGCCGCCGTAAACGTTCCCGGTCCGGAACATGAGGCGGAAACCCACGGCCATGCCAGCGTCATCGCCGATTTCATCGCGGCGATCCGCACCGGCAAACATCCCGAAACGGTCAATTCCGACAATATCCGAAGCCTCGCCATGGTCTTCGGCGCGATCGAAAGCGCCAAGACCGGCAAGCGTATCGAAATTTCAGCATAGGATGACGTGACGTGAGCAACCCTGCAAAATCCATTCGCATCGGCACCATGGTCAGCGGCAACAAGGGCGATGCCGCCACGCGCATCGGCGAGATTGCCGACATGGGCTTCGAAAGCTTCGAACCCTTCTTCTGGCAGACGACCAAGGGGCAGAACCTCGCCGAACTCGGCAAGCGCTGCCTCGAGGTGATCGGCGACCGCGACATCACCATCTCGACGCTCGGCATGTTCGGCAATCCGCTGGAAGAGAGCGCCATCGACCTGGAAACACTGCAGGGCTGGAAGGACTGCATCGACAATGCCCATCACTTCGGCGCATCTTGCGTCGCCGGCTTCACTGGCCGCGTCCGCGGCAAACCGCTGACCGACAGTTTACCCCGCTACAAGCAGATCTGGAGCGAGCTCGCCAAGCGCGCCGCCGATAAGGGCATCAAGATCGCCTTCGAGAACTGCGCCATGGACGGCAACTGGGCGACCGGCGACTGGAACATCGCCCATAATCCGGATGCCTGGGAGCTAATCTTCAACGAGACGCCGGACGACCATATCGGGCTGGAATGGGAACCGTGCCATCAGATGGTCTATCTGATCGACCCCATGCCGCAGATCCGCAAATGGGCGCACAAGTTCTTTCACGTCCACGGCAAGGACGCGACCATCCGCTGGGAGATCATCAAGGAACACGGCATCTTCGGCAAGGAGAAATTCGTCTTCATGCGTACGCCGGGCTTCGGCGACAGCAACTGGACCGACATCATTTCCGAGCTGCGCCTTGCCGGCTGGTCCGGCTCGATCGACATCGAAGGCTGGCACGACCCGGTCTATCGCGACGAACTCGAAATGACCGGCCAGGTCTATGCGCTCAACCACCTCAAGCATGCCCGGGGCGGCGAATTCGTCGTCGATCCGGTCTGATGATATCGTTTCCGGCAAGGAGGAATTGCCGGACACGGGGATAACCACAAAGGAGGAGAACCATGGCTATCCGCAAATATGCAATTCTCGGCGCTCTGGCGCTTGCAGGCGTTTCACTCTTCGGCCTTTCGGCCAAGGCCGAGGACGTCACGCTGACGCTCTGGTCGCTGGATAAGGACACCCAGCCGGCGCCGAACCTCGTCAAGGAGTTCAACGCCCAGAACAACGGCATCAAGATCGAATATCGGCTGATCCAGTTCGACGACGTCGTCACCGAGGCCATGCGCGCCTACGCCACCGGCCAGGCGCCCGATATCATTGCCGTCGACAATCCGGAGCATGCGATGTTCTCGTCGCGCGGCGCCTTCCTCGACCTCACCGACATGATCGCCAAGTCGAGCGTAATCAAGCCGGATAATTATTTCCCCGGGCCGCTGAAATCGGTCGAATGGGACGGCAAATATTACGGCGTGCCGAAAGCGACGAACACGATCGCGCTCTACTACAACAAGGACATGTTCAAGGCCAAGGGCCTCGATCCGGCGAAGCCGCCGCAGACCTGGGATGAGCTGGTCGAGGATGCGCGCAAGCTGACCGACCCTGCCAAGAACGTCTACGGCCTCGCTTTCTCGGCCAAGGCCAATGAGGAGGGCACCTTCCAGTTCCTTCCCTGGGCGCAGATGGGCGGCGGCAGCTATGAGCATGTCAATGCCGACGGCGCGGTGAAGGCACTCGGGATCTGGAAGACGATCATGGACGAGAAGCTCGCGTCTCCGGATACGCTGACGCGCGGCCAGTGGGATTCCACCGGCACATTCAACTCCGGCAATGCGGCCATGGCGATTTCCGGTCCCTGGGAGCTCGACCGCATGACCCAGGAAGCGAAGTTCGACTGGGGCGTCACCCTGCTTCCGGTTCCCAAGGAAGGGGCCGAACGCTCGTCGGCCATGGGCGACTTCAACTGGGCGATTTTCGCCAGCAGCAAACATCCGGCCGAAGCCTTCAAGGCGCTCGAATATTTCGCCTCGCAGGACGACAAGATGTTCAAGAATTTCGGCCAGCTTCCGGCCCGTTCCGATATCACCATTCCCGAGACCGGCCAGCCGCTGAAGGACGCCGCCCTCAAAGTCTTCCTCGAACAGCTGAAATACGCCAAGCCGCGTGGGCCCCATCCGCAATGGCCGAAGATCTCCAAGGCGATCCAGGACGCCATCCAGGCGGCGCTGACCGGCCAGATGAGCCCGAAGGACGCACTCGACCAGGCCGCGGATAAGATTAAGGCTGTTTTAGGCTAGCCAGCGTCGAGCCGGCCGTTCGCTCCCTCTTCTCCCCAACGGGGAGAAGATGCCCGAAGGGCAGATGAGGGGGGTGAGGAGCGCAAGCGACGAGCATTCTGAACGCAAGTGAAGAATAGCAAGCGCCGAACTCGGCGCCCCCTCATCCGGCTGCCGCCACCTTCTCCCCGCGGGGGAGAAGGGGACTACCCACCGATGGCGAAGGCCATCAACCATTTCCTCCCGGCAGGGGCCGTCTTCCGCATCATGCGCCAGGCGGCCCCGATCGGAGCATCGGAGGACGCATGAAGAGGATCCTGATGAGCGTCAGGGACGGCCGTGGTTTCGATATCGTGCTCGTCGCTTTCCCGCTCGGCTTTCTGTTCCTGATGGCGGGTCTGCCGCTCATCTACAATGTGGTGATGAGTTTCCAGGAGGTCGACATGTTCAGCCTCGGAACCTTCTCGCGTCCTTTCGTCGGCTTCAAGAATTATACCGACCTCTTCGCGCAGCCGGAAACGCTGCCGATCCTCTACAATACCGTCATCTTCGTCACCGGCTCGATCGCCGGCCAGTTCCTGATCGGCTTCGGGCTGGCGCTGTTCTTCTGGGTCAATTTTCCCGGCGCCTCATGGATGCGCGGCCTGTTCCTCGTCTCCTGGGTGATGCCCGGCCTTGTCGTCGGCGCCATCTGGAACTGGATTCTCTCGGGCGATTTCGGCGTCCTGAATTTCATCCTCAGGGAAAGCGGCATCATCTCCGGCAATATCTTCTGGCGCTCCGATCCGCATTATTCGCTCTATGCCGTGATCATCGCCAATATCTGGCTCGGCACCTCGTTCAACATGATCCTGCTGTCCGTTGGCCTTGCCGGCATTCCCGCCGATCTCTATGAAGCCGCCGAACTCGACGGCGCCAATGTCTGGCAGCGCTTCTGGACGATCACGCTGCCGATGATGCGCTCGACCATCGGCGCCATCATCGCGCTCGGCCTGATCTTCACCCTGCAGCAGTTCGATCTTTTCGCCGCGATCACCTCGGGCGGGCCGAACAATTCGTCGAACGTCACCCAATATTGGGCCTGGGATCTTTCCTTCCGGCAGTATGATTTCGCCAAGGGCGCGACGATCTCCGTCATCATGATCGTCTTCGTCATGTTCGCCTCCGTCGTCTATGTCCGGTCCACACGCCATGAGGTGCGCGGATGAGCACGACGACCAATCGCGACCGCTTGATGCTGGCAATCTCGATCGTCATGGCGGCGATCTATCTCTTCCCACTCTACTGGATGTACATCACCGCGCTGAAAAGCGGCTCGGAGATGTTCGCCACGCCGCCGAGCTTCTGGCCGGCAGCACCCCAATGGGGCACCTACACCTATGTCTGGGAAAGCCGCGACATGGGCCGCTACCTCTGGAATTCGCTGGTTATCGCTCTCGGCTCCATGGCGCTGATCACCGTGCTCGGCGTCGGCTGCGCCTATGTGCTCGCCAGATACCGCAACGTCTGGGTGGATATCGGCCTGTTCCTGATCCTGATGCTGCAGGTCCTGCCGGCATCGCTGATGATCACGCCAATCTTCGTCGGCTTCTCGCAGATCGGCATGCTCTCCACGCCGCGGCTCGCCGTCATCATTGCGGTCGCCGCCAAGAGCATGCCCTTCTTCGTCATCCTGGTGCGCGCCACCTTCATGAGCGTGCCCCAGGAGCTGGAGGAGGCGGCCCTCGTCGACGGCAATTCGCGCGTCGGCGCCTTCTTCAACATCGTGCTGCCGCTCGCCCGCAACGGCATCCTCGTCAGCGCCATCCTGATCTTCATGCAGGCCTTCGGCGAATTCGTCTATTCGAAATCGATGATCCACGCGGTCGACCTTCAGCCGGCAAGCGTCGGTCTCAACTCCTTCATGGGACCGAACACCAACGAGTGGAACAACATCATGGCCTACGCCACGATGTATGTGACACCCATCCTTGCCATCTTCGTTCTCTTGCAGCGCCGCATCGTATCCGGCCTCACCTCTGGAGCCCTCAAATGACCACACAGATCGAGCTCAGAGGCGTCAATAAATATTACGGCGCCTTCCACGCCCTGAAGAACATCGACCTGTCGATCGCCAAGGGTACTTTCGTCGCGCTCGTCGGCCCGTCTGGCTGCGGCAAGTCCACGCTGCTGCGCTCGCTTGCCGGCCTCGAAAGCATCTCGACCGGCGATCTGCGGATCGCCGGCGAGCTGATGAACGGCGTGCCTCCGCGCAAGCGCGACGTCGCCATGGTGTTTCAGTCCTATGCGCTCTATCCGCATATGACGGTCGAGGAGAACCTGACCTACAGCCTGCGCATTCGCGGCATCGCCAAGGCGGAAGCCAAGAAGGCGGCCGAAGAGGTGGCGGCGACGACCGGTCTTTCGCATCTCCTCAAGCGCTACCCGCGCGAACTGTCCGGCGGCCAGCGCCAGCGCGTCGCCATGAGCCGCGCCATCATCCGCCATCCCAAGGCCTTCCTGTTCGACGAGCCGCTGTCCAACCTCGACGCGGCGCTGCGCGTCCATATGCGCAAGGAAATCCGGTCGCTGCACGACCGGCTGAACGCAACCTTCGTCTACGTCACCCACGATCAGGTCGAAGCGATGACGATGGCCGACCATGTGGTGGTGATGCGCGACGGCGTCATCGAACAGCAGGGGGCGCCACTCGATCTTTACGACCGGCCGGCAAACCGCTTCGTCGCCGGTTTCATCGGCTCGCCGGCGATGAATTTCATTCCCGCGATTGCCGCCGAAGACGGCAGGAGCCTGATCCTGGATTTCGGCGCGGTGAAACAGTCGCTTGCGCTCACCCGCACCGTCGAGCCAGGGCGCAAGCTCGTCGCCGGCATCCGGCCGGAACATATCGGCGTCGTCGAGCCCGGGCATGGCAGTTTCGACGTCCCGATCGCATTCGTCGAATCGACCGGCTCGTCGACCTTCATCGTCGCGGAGACCCAACCGGAATTGACGATCGTCGAGACGCGCCGCGACAGGGTCAAGACGGGAGACAGGATCGGACTTTCGGTCGATCCGGGGCAGATCCATCTGTTCGACGCATCGACGGACCGTGTGATATAACATCGCCGGCGCAGAGACGCTGACGGTTTCATAAAACCATCATCAGCCTCTGCGAAGGGATTGCTCCCGCACGAGTCACTCCGTCACATCTGCAGCATCCGGATCTTCATCATGACATCCTCCCTGATTTCAGCGCGCCTTTCCCCCACGGCGTCGTCCCGCCTCCTCGTGCTTGCCGAAGCGGTGGTGAAGGCGGGCGAAATCGCCCGCCGCTCGCTGCGGCGGCGAACCTCTCAGGAAATGCTCGCCAAGGCGCCGCGAGACTATCAGACCGAGATCGATGTCGCCGTCGAGCGGATCATCGTCGACGAAATGACCAAGGCCTTCCCGGACTACGCCATCCAGGGCGAGGAAGCCGTCGGCAACCGCACGGCGGGGCCGGAAACGCCGATCATCTACATCGACCCGATCGACGGCACCACCAATTACGCCTGGGGCCTCCCGCATTTCGGCATGACGATCGCGATCGCCGAGGGTGGTCGGCTGGTCGCCGGCGTCGTCTATGACGCCATGCAGGACGAGCTGTTCAGTGCCGAGCGCGGCGGCGGCGCCTATCTTAACGGCGAGCGCATCCGCTGCGCCGATGTCGGCGATATCGAGAACGTGCTCGTCGGCGCCGGCCTGCCGATTCCGGGCCAGGTCAAGGCGGTTACGGAAGAGGTCTATTTCGACGCCATCAAACGGCTGATGGCCAATACGGCAGGCGTGCGCCGCCTCGGTTCGGCGGCGTTGTCGATCGCCTATGTCGCCTGCGGCCGGCTGGACGGTTTCTTCGAGGACGGGCTCGCGATCCATGATTTCGGCGCCTCGGCGCTGCTGGTCGAAGAGGCAGGCGGCATCGTCACCCGTTTTTCCGGCGCCGCCGTCGACGGGAAGGGTGATATCCTTGCCGCCAGCAAGGTGCTGCACCCCTGGCTTAGGGAAGGCTTCCTGGCGAAGGCGTAATTGCTTCAGACCGGCAGCAACCGTCCGAGCTGCGCACCGGTCGTTGCCGGGGCTCCCTGGTGAACGAGTGTATTGTCGCGGAAGACGAAGAAACTCGTAAAATTCGGCTCGACCTTCATCCCGGCCTCCATCCGATCGTCGGGCGCCACCATTGCCTTCAGGCGGCTGCCGTCCGCAAGATCGATATCGACGATCTTGTGCGTGCCGAAATCGACGATGCGATGGACGCTGGCCGCGTCTGCTCGATACGAAGGACGGATCGTCAGCGCTTCCGGGCGGGTGGCCAGCGTCACCGGCCCGTCCTCGACGGGAACGGCAAGCGGGAAGAGCGGATGGTCGCAGACGCCGTTTCGGGTGCGGCTCTGGACGAAGTTCATCGAGCCGATGAAACCGGCGACGAAGGCCGTCTGCGGCTGCCGATAGATGGTGCTCGGTGGCGCGATCTGCTCGGTGCGCCCATCACGCATGACGACGATGCGGTCGGCAAGCGCCAAGGCCTCGTCCTGGCCATGGGTAACAAAGAGCGTGGTAATGCCGAGGCGCTGCTGGATATCGCGCACTTCCTCCCGCAGCCTCTCGCGCAGATGCTGGTCGAGGCTGGCGAAGGGTTCGTCGAGCAACAGGATCTTGGGCTCGAGCACCAGCGAACGCGCAAGCGCGACGCGCTGCTGCTGTCCGCCCGACAGTTGCGTCGTCATCCGCCGCCCGTAATCGGCAAGGCCGACCATATCGAGCGCGTTCTCGACGCGCTCACGGATTTCGGATTTCGGCAGGCGCCGCAGCTTCAGGCCGAATGCGATATTGTTGAAGACATCCATATGCGTCCAGAGCGCGTGGCTCTGAAACACCATGCCGGTCGGGCGCCGCTCGGGTGGCAGGTTCGTCACATCACTGGCATCGATGCGGATCGTGCCGCCGCTCGGCCGCTCGAAGCCGCCGATCATTCTGAGAAGCGTCGACTTACCGGAGCCGGAGGGGCCGAGCAGACAGACAAGCTCGCCGTCGCCGACTTCGAGCGAAAAGTCGTTGACGGCAAAGGTGGTTCCGAACAGTTTCGAAACGCTCTCGATTGCCAGATGTGCCATTCTCAAACCCTTTCCTCGATTGAGGCTTCTCAGGCGCCAAAACCTCTGGCAAAGGCGCCGGTGCCGATAACGCGGCGGGCAAACATCAGCGCGATGAAGGACGGCACCCACAGCATGACGGAAAGCACGGCGCCGTATTGCACGACGATTTGATTGTTGATGAAGCTGATCATCAGCACCGGCATAGTGCGGATCCCAGGCGCCCCGATCAGCCAGGCGCCTTCGGTCTCGTAGAAGGTGCCGACGAAGGTCAAGAGCAGGGCGGCTGATATCGTCGGTGCGGCCTGCGGCAGGGTGATCGACCAGAAGACGCGCAGCGGCGCAGCACCGGCATCGCGGGCCGCCTCTTCCATGCGCCGGTCGACATTCTGGAAGGCTGCGACCGGAATCCAGATCATCAGCATCAGCGTGCCGACGAGCTGGATCAGCACCACGCCCCAGAAGGTACTGATCAGGCCGAGCTGCAGGAAGATGCCGGCAATGGCGACCAGCAGGCCGAATTTCGGAAAGGCATGCGATGCGAGAAACGACAGGAACAGGATGTTTCTTCCGGGAAAACGCAGGCGCGCGAAGGCGTAGGCCGCGGGAAGGCAGATGACGGCGGATAGGAACGTTACGGTCGTCGTCAACCGCAGGCTGAGAAACAGGGCATCCCAGACATCCGGCCGCGCCAGCGTCTGGCCCCAGAAACGCAGGCCGAACTGCTGCGGGATCACCGATGGATAACGCCAGATCTCGGTGAAGGCCCAGGTGCCGACGACGATCAGCGGCAGGGCGATCAACAGCGTCAGCAGACAGGCGAAGACGAGGCCGACCCAGTCGAAGCGAAGGGTGATGCGCGATCCGCCGGCACTCATGGCCGGGCCTCACGGTTGCGGGCGATCGACCGGATGTAGAAGATGCCGAAGACCAGGCAGAAGCCGAATGTGATGACGGCCTGGGTCATGGCATCAAGCGGATCGTTCATGTCGGCGAAGGTGCGCTGCATGAACGGCCCCATCATTTCAGGCGATGCCGGGCCGAGCACATAGGGAAGGGTGAAGGCGGAGAAGATGCCGAGCACGGCAAAGGATGCAGTAACCAGCATGGAATTGCCCATGCGCGGCAGGATGATCGAGACGAAGACCCGAAGCGGCCTTGCGCCGACGTCGCGGGCCGCCTCGACGGCGCTGTTCGAAACGGAGGAGAGGCCGGCCGTCAGCATCAGTACCGTCAGCGGAAGATTGTCCCAGACGAGGCCGATGACCGGTCCCCATGGCGTCAGATAGGGCGTGCGCAGCTTGGGCAGGCCGACGGCGTTCAGCAGCAGGTCGACGGTGCCGTTCGGCCCGACGGTCCTGATCAGCGCATAGGCGAGGATAATCGACGGCACGAACATCGGGAAGATCGCCAGCGCCTGCACATAGGCGGCAAGGCGCCCTTGCGAGAAGCGAAGATAAAGCGCGATCGGAAAGCCGATCGCCAGCAGCAGGGTGCCGCAGACGGCAGTGGTCCAGAGCGTCATCCACAGGTTGGCGAGGCTGTAGCCGTCGGTGAAGAAGAAGCGGTAGGAGGCGAACGTCAGGTCCGTCGCGCCATCGGGGCCTCGAACGAAGATGGTGCCGACGACCGCCGAAAAGATCGGATAGACGATCAGCCATGCCAGCAGCAAAACCGGCAGGGCGACGAGGAGGAGCCCGATCGAGCTCCCCCTGTCAATGGGTTGGTGGCGGCGCGGTGCCGCCAGCGCGGTATCGGCGGACATCAGGTGCGGCTGATACCGGGAGCGACGCTGCGGTACCAGCCGTCGTTGATCGCCTTTTCCCAATCGCCGCTCGGGAAGGTCGGAATGGTCGACGGAATGACGTCGGCGTATTTCTTGCGCAGATCGTCGGAGATGTGATCCCAGGAGATGGCGGGGAAGCCGCCGATCTGGGTGATGATCGCTTCCTGCATCTCCTTCGTCAGCATGAAGGCGGCAAGCTTCAGCGCCGCATCCTTGTTGGCGCCGTTCGAGAAGACGGTAATGCTGGAGAAGCCGCCGCAAAGGGCGAGATCGCCAAGCTGCACTAGGCCGGTCGTCTCCGGCAGCACGCCCTGCGCGATCGCCTGCAGCACCTGGTCCGACCAGACCGGCACCATGGTGACGACACCCTGGGCAAGCAGCTGGATCGACTGGGTGTTGCCTGATGTATAGGCGCCCTTATCGTAGAGCGAAGGGGCGAGATCGTTAAGGATCTTCCAGGCCGGCGTCAGTGCCTCGGTACCGTAGTCCGCCGTGTAATTGTCGACCTTGAATTTCTTCGGATCGCGGCCGTTCACCTCATGAATGGCGCGGCGGACGAAATTGCTGCCCGAACCGCCCTTGTCGGGTCTGTTATAGATGAACTGGCCCGGATTGGCCTTGATCCAGGTGGTGAGCTGCTCCCAGCTCTTCGGCGCGTCCTTCGGGTCGAGCTTGGTCGTGTCGTAGGCCAGCAGGACCTGCGAGCCGCGATAGGGAAGGGAGTAGGGAGTATCGAGGGCGAGCGGATTGATATGGTCATAGCCTTCGACGTTTTCGGCTGACAGTTTCAGCCAGAGGCCGGCATCGATGCCGCCCGCCGGCAGGCGCGGATCGAATTGCTCGAAAAGATCGGCCTGCGGATCGGTTTTGGTCTTCAGCGCTGCGAGCGCGCGATCAGCGATGGCGCGCAGGCCGTTATTGTCGCCGGCATCGGTCACCTTCAGGGCGACTTCAGGATGGGCTTTTTGAAAGGCGGGGCGGATGATGTTGTTCCAGAGGTCGATGATATTGGCATCCGAACCGCTGTAGAGGTCGATCGTGCCGGCCGCGGCCGATGCGAAACGCGGAAGAGCCAGAAGACCGGCCGCAGCCGACGATGTGATCAGAAATTCACGCCTGTTCATAACCCATCTCCATCAGGTATCGAGGCTCCGCCTCCGCAGGATTGTTCAGGACTTTGCTAGCGCCGGCGCGTAACATCGACATGACAGGAACGGCGCTATTCGGAGAGAATTGCACAGCTGTGCTTATTTCCGCCCATATGGAAATCGGCGGCTGCAGACACTATCTCTGGGCAAACAAGGAGACACCCAATGACCGAAGAACGTGCAGTGCTCGCCGGTGGCTGCTTCTGGGGCATGCAGGACCTCATCCGCCGCTACAAAGGCGTGATCTCGACCCGCGTCGGCTATACCGGCGGCGACGTGCCGAACGCCACCTACCGCAACCACGGAACCCATGCAGAGGCAATCGAGATCATCTTCGATCCAGCCAAGATCAGCTATCGCGAAATCCTCGAATTCTTCTTCCAGATCCATGACCCGAGCACGCGCAACCGCCAGGGCAATGACGTCGGCGCGAGCTACCGCTCGGCGATCTTCTACACCAGCCCCGAGCAGGAGAGCGTTGCAAAGGATACGATCGCCGATGTCGACGCATCCGGCCTCTGGCCCGGCAAGGTCGTCACCGAAGTCGTGCCGGTGAGCGATTTCTGGGAAGCAGAACCCGAGCACCAGGACTATCTGGAGCGGATCCCGAACGGCTATACCTGCCACTTCGTCCGGCCCGGCTGGAAGCTGCCGGCCCGCCAGAAGATCGCCTGACGCAACCATGCGTGCATGCCGGAAGCGACGCCGGCATGCACGGCACGTCCCGCCGGGTCAGAACCCAGTATGATCGGCCAATGACGCACCAACTGGTCGATGTCGTGAGCGTGAATTTCATGCCCCTCCGCCGGCAATCGCAGATTGCGGTCGGTCTTCATCTTGCCAAACTGATCCTAATATGCAACCTGTTTGCGTGACGGCTCCTCGGACTGCCCTATCGAACAACGCAGAGTGAGTGTTATGGCGTTGGATCGTGCCGACTTTTACGATGCGGAATTGGCAAGACACAATCGGCACCTGCGGAATGCCGCCGGCGTGCGCTCGGATGATCGGGTGCTCGATATCGGCTGCGGCGCTGGGCAAACGACGCGTGAGGCCGCCCGCGCCGCAGCGCAAGGAGAAGCGGTCGGTGTGGACGTTTCGGCTGAAATGCTCGAGGTCGCAAGGCGGCGGAGTGCTTCGGAGGGTTTGCGAAATGTGGCTTTCGAGCAGGCAGACGCGCAGTCCCACATGTTCCCGCCGGCCAGTTTTGACCTCTGCATCAGCCGGTTCGGGGTGATGTTTTTTGCCAATCCGGCGGCGGCCTTTGCCAATATCGGCCGAGCGATGCGGCCGGGCGCGCGCCTTGTGTGGATGGTGTGGCAGAGCCGGGAGCGCAACGCATGGTCCGGCGCCATCCGGCAGGCCCTCGGGACCGAAACTGCCGTTTCCGCAGGTGCTCCCGATCCGTATTCGCTCGGCGATCCCGGCGTTGCCACGGAGCTACTGAGCACGGCCGGCTTTACCTCGATCGACTTTATCGACGTTCGGGAGCCGGTTTTCTATGGACCGGACGCCGATGCCGCATCCAATGCACTTGCCGGCCTCTATCTTGTGACGGACGCGCTCGCCCGCACGAACGAACAGCCTGACAGGCCATTGCAGCGGCTGCGCGATTTAATGGAGGCGCATATGACCCCGGAGGGCGTGCTGTTCGACTCGCGGGCGTGGATCATCACCGCTCGCCGGGCGCCGGAGTAATGGAGAGGCGGACAGCGCGCGAATCTCACCGACGGCCAGCGCCATCCCCTCTCAATAGCGGGGGATATAGTCCAGGCCGCCATCGATCCGGGCGGGGCGCCCGTCCAGGAAAAGCTCGCCGATGCGCGGCGCCGAGCGGGCGACGACCTTGCCGCGCCGGATCACCGCCAGCCGGTTCGGCTTCAGCCGCAGCGCCTCCAGCGTATCGTTCGCCTGGAGGATGACGAGGTCGGCATTGCATCCCTTCTTCAGGCCGTAGCCTGCAATCCCCATCGTCCTCGCCGAATTGACGGTCAGCGCGTCGAAGATCCTCTTCTTGTCGTCGATGCCGGCCATCTGGGCGACATGGATCGCCATATGGCCGACCTCCAGCATGTCGCCCGATCCCATCGAATACCAGGGGTCCATGACGCAGTCGTGCCCGAAGGAAACATTGAGCCCAGCATCCATCAGCTCCCGCACGCGAGTCATGCCGCGGCGTTTCGGATAGGTGTCGTGCCGGCCCTGCAGCATGATGTTGATCAGCGGATTGGGGATGACGTTGATCTCGGCCTCCGCCATCAGCGGAATGAGCTTGGAGACATAATAATTGTCCATCGAATGCATCGAGGTCAGATGCGACCCGGCGACCCGCCCTTTCAGCCCGAAACGAATGGTTTCAGCAGCCAGCGTCTCGATATGGCGCGAGTGGGGATCATCGGTTTCGTCGCAATGCATGTCGACCGGCAGGCCGCGATCGGCAGCGATGCGGCAGAGCGCCTCGACCGACGCCGTGCCTTCGCCCATCGTTCGTTCGAAGTGGGGAATGCCGCCAACGATGTCGACGCCCATGTCGAGAGCGCGGTTTAGGGTGTCGATCGCGCCGGGCGAGCGGTAATAGCCATCCTGAGGAAAAGCGACCAATTGCAGGTCGATATAGGGAGCGATCTTTTCGCGAACCTCGATCATCGCCTCGACGGTCACCAGCCTGGGATCGCTGGTGTCGACGTGGCTGCGAATGAAGAGCAGCCCGTGGGTGACAGCCAAGTCGCAATAGCGCAACGCACGATCGACCAGCTCTTCTTTTGTCACGATCGGGCGCAGCTCGCCCCAGAGCGCGATCCCTTCAAGCAGCGTGCCCGAGATATTCATGCGCGGTAAGCCGAGGGACAGGGTGGCATCCATATGGAAATGCGGATCGACGAAGGGCGGACTGACCAGCCGACCGGTCGCGTCGATCTCTTCACCCGCCTGCGCCTGGAGATTGCGCTCAAGAGCGATGATCTTGCCGCCCTGGATGCCGATATCGATACTCTCTGAGCCATCGGGGAGATTTGCATTTTTGACGATCAGATCGAACATCGGAACCTCGTTGGATGTGAGCGGTTTCAGCGTTCGCCGCGTCGATAGGGCCGCATCAGCGCCTGCGGAACGCGGGCGCGGCGGGCCATGACGGCAAGGGCGGCGATGGACAGGATATAGGGGGTCATCAGAAAGAGCTGATAGGGTACAAGCCCGCTCAGCGCGGTTTGCAGACGAAGTTGAAAGGCGTCGAAAAAGGCAAAGAGCAGGGCGCCGAAAAGCGCGCGGCCGGGGCGCCAGGAGGCGAACACGACGAGTGCGATGCAGATCCAGCCGCGTCCCTGCACCATGGTCGGGAAGAAACTGTTGAACGCCGACAATGTCAGGAATGACCCGCCCATTCCCATCAACGCGCTTCCAGCGATCACCGTGCAGTAGCGCACCTTCATCGGATCGACGCCCTGGGCTTCCGCCGCGTGCGGATTTTCGCCGGTCATGCGGATCGCAAGCCCCACTGGTGTGCGGAAGATAATGTAGGCCATCAGCAGCGCGATGGCGATCGCAAGATAGGTCGGCGCCGTCTGGGTGAAGAAGGCCGGCCCGATGAAAGGCAAGGTCGAAAGACCGGGAAGGGCGATCGGCTGGAAGGGCACAATGGTGGGTGGGGTATTGGCAAGCGGCACGATCAGCCGGAAGACATAATAGCTGAAGCTGGAGGCAAAGAGCGTCACGCCGAGACCGGAGACATGCTGGGAGAGGCCGAGCGTCACCGTCAGGCCCGCATGCAGCAGGCCGAAGACGCCGCCGGCGATGGCGGCGATCAGCAGGCCGGTCCAGAGATCGGCGCCGTGATAGACGGAAAGCCAGCCGATCATGGCGCCGAAGGTCATGATGCCCTCGATGCCGAGATTGAGCACGCCGGCCCGTTCGCAGAGCAAGGCGCCGAGCGTGCCGAAAATGAGCGGCGTGGCGATCCGCAGGATTGCAGCCCAGAGCCCTGATGAAGCGATGATGTCGAAGAGCTGCATCATCGCCGGATCCTGTATTGGGTGATGAACAAGGCAATCAGCATCGTCAAAAGCGACAGCGCCACCGTGACGTCGGCGATATAGGTGGGGATGCCGAGGCCGCGGCTCATACCATCCGCGCCCACGAACATGGTGGCGGTGAAAATGGCGGCGAAGACGACGCCGAGCGGATTGAGGTTGGCGAGCATGGCGACAACAATACCCGCATAGCCGAAGCCGGGCGACAGATCGGTCGTCACATAACCCTTGACGCCCATGACCTCGATCGCCCCCGCCAACCCTGCAAGCCCGCCCGAAAGGCAGGCGACCTTCACCAGCGTTCTGCCGAGTGGAACGCCGGCGAAGATCGCGCCGCCGGGATTGAGGCCCGCGGCGCGTGACTGCATGCCGAACACGGTGCGGGACTGGATGAAATGAACGATGATGGCCAGCGCGATCGCGATCGCAAAACCGATATGCAGGCGCGAGCGGGCGATCAGCTTCGGCAGCATGGCGTGATCGCTAACGGATTGCGACTGCGGCCAGCCGAAGGCGAGCGGGTCCTTGAGAACGCCGTCGATCAGCATCGAGACGAACAGCACGGCGATGAAATTCAGGAGCAGGCTGGTGACGACCTCATCGACCGAGAAGCGCAGTCGGAGCCAGAGCGGGATCAGGATCAGCACCATGCCGGCAATGGCGCCGATCAGCAGCAGCAGCGGAATGAGAATGGGGCCGGGAAGGTTGCCGAGCAGCTTCGAACTCGCCGCCGCAACAGCGATGGCGCCGAGATAAAACTGGCCTTCGGCGCCGATATTCCAGAGCCGCGCCCGGAAGGCGACGGCGGCGGCAAGCCCCGTCAGCATCAGCGGCGTTGCCCGCGTCAGCGTTTCGGTAGCCGAAAGCCGGGATCCGAAAGCGCCGATCAGGATGCGCCAATAGGCATCGAGAACCGGCGCGCCGGCAATTGATATCAGGATACCCGCCAGCGCCAGCGCTGCGATGACCGCGACGACAGGCGTGACGATCAGCAGGTAAAGCGGGCGGTGTTCGCGGCGCTCAAATCGCATGATCGGCCTCTGGGCTTTCCTGCCATTCGCCAGCCATCATCAGTCCCAGCCTGCGGGCATCCGCACCGTCGGCTTCGACGGGCGGTGACAGGCGGCCACCGACGATTGCCTGTATGCGATCGGCAAGCGCGATCACCTCGTCGAGATCCTCCGAGATCAGCAGCACGGCGGTACCCTGCCGGCGGGCTTCGAGCAGGCGTGCGTGCACGGCTGCCACGGCCCCTTCATCGAGACCGCGCGCCGGCTGCGACGCGATCAGGATGCGCGGCCGCCGATGCAGGTTGCGGCCGAGAATGAGTTTTTGCATATTGCCGCCTGAGAGCAGCCGGGTACGGATGGCCGGGCCGCCGCCGCGGACATCGAAGCCGTCGATAATCTCCTTCGCGAACGCCATGCCCGCCTTGCGGTTGACGAGGCCACGGCGAGAAAAGGCCGGTGAGATGATGCGTTCCAGCACGACGTTTTCCCAGATCGCCATTTCGCCGATCACGCCCTCCTCGTTGCGATCCTCGGGAATGCGGCCGATGCCGGCTTCGACGACATCGGCAACGCCGAGATTGCCGATGGCTTCCCCGAACAGCAGAAGGTCGCCGGCACTCCGCGAGAGCGTGCCGGAGAGAAGATGCGCCAATGCCGCCTGGCCATTGCCGGAAACGCCGATAATGCCGAGGATCTCGCCCTGGTACAGGCGGAAGCTGATCGATTTCAGCCGATCGACGCCGCCGATGCGCACCGTCACATCGGCCGCTTCGAGGGCAACGGCACCAGGTGTCGACGGCTCGCGCACGGGCCGCGTCACACGGCGCCCGACCATCAGTTCAGCGAGTTCCGCCTTGCTGGTTTCCGACACCTTGCGTTCGGCGACCATCTTGCCGCCGCGCAGGACGACGATGCGATCGGCGGCCGCCATGACCTCGTCGAGCTTGTGGGAGATGAAGATCAGCGACAGGCCCTGGCGAGCCATTTCCTTCAGCGTCGTGAACAGCCGTTCGGCCTCGATATTGGTCAAAACCGCCGTCGGCTCGTCGAGGATGAGGATCCGGGCATCGTTATAGAGCGCCTTGAGGATTTCGACCCGCTGCTGCTCACCAACCGACAAGTCGCCAAGGCGGGCATCCGGATCGACCTTAAGGCCGAAGCGCTCGGAAATTGCCAAGAGCTTTGTCCGCGCCGCTGATGTCCTTGAGCGCCAGGACCACAGTCTTTCCGTGCCGGTCATGACATTTTCAAGGACGGTCAGATTGGGCGCCAGCGAAAAATGCTGATGTACCATGCCGACGCCGGCGCGGATCGCCGCGCGCGGCTTGCCCTGCGGCACCTCCGTGCCCTCGATCAGGATTCGGCCGGCATCCGGCATGTAGTGGCCGAAAAGGATGCTCATCAGCGTGGTCTTGCCCGCACCGTTCTCGCCGAGAAGGGCGACGACCTCACCCCCGGCAAGCGTCATGGAAATATCGTCATTGGCAAGATTGGCGCCGAAGCGCTTGCTGACGCCGATAATCTCCAGCACGGGCCCGGTCATGACGGCAGCCCTGCAACGGGAAAGCGGTGGCGCCACCGCCCCTCGGTCTCCAGACGTGCGGCAAGTGACAGGAGCCGCGGCTCGTGGCCCATCGGCGCCATGATCTGCACCGGCAGCGGCATGCCGTGCTCATCCTGTCCGAAAGGCAGTGTCAAAGCAGGAAAACCCGAAATATTGGCGAGGCAGGCAAGCGGCGCAAATGCCGTCATCCGCTCGAGATGCAGATCCGTGTCGGCATGATCGGACGGAAAGGAGCCGATCGCAAGAGGCGCAGACGAAAGCATCGGCATGAGGATGCAATCGACCCTGTCGAATAGCGCCCAGAGCTTATGGCTCACGAGGACGGCATCGTTCAGCGTGTTCCAGAGCGATGTCGCCGACAGCGCCCGTCCGCGCGCCGCGAAAGCCTGCGTCAGTCGCTCGGCTCTGCTTTCATCAAGCGCCGCCGCCTCGATGAGCGCCGCAAGGTTGACGGAGACGATATCGGCGAAGGCGCGGCCGCTTGAAGTGACACTCCATGCGAACTCGGTCCAGCTCAGCGGAACGATGACGTGCCCGTCGCTCTCAAGGGCACGAGCCGCAGCCTCGACAGTTGCAAGCCGATCACCCTCGGTCGGATAGGCCGCTCCGGTATCGGTCAACAGGCCGATCCGCAAACGCTCGTTGTCGATATCGACAGGGGCGGGATCCGCAAAGGGACCTCGTGAATTGCCGCTCAGCTCGTCGAAAATCAGCGCCGTATCCCGCACCGAACGGCAAACCGCGAGTTCGCTCGCAATGCCGGCGAGGTGATTGCCGAAAGATGGCCCGCCCGGGATGGCGCCGCGCGTCGGCTTCATTCCAACAAGGCCACAGCAGGCAGCGGGCACACGAATCGAACCGCCGGCATCGGTGGCATGCGCAATCGCGACGATCCCGGCGGCAACCGCTGCCGCCGCACCGCCCGAGGAACCGCCCGCGGTGCGGGCCGGATCGAGCGGATTGCGGCAGATCGGCCCGACTGCTGGTTCGCTCGCAAGCGACAGTCCGAATTCCGGGCTGGTCGTCAGGCCGAACAGACAGAAGCCGGCCTCGCGGAAAAGGGAAGCGAGATCGGAATCCGCTTCGCCGCCCCTTCTTTCGAAGAGACGGGAGCCGGCCGTCACCGGCAACCCAGCGAAGGGGCCGCCAAGATCCTTCGCCAAGATCGGCACGCCGGCAAACGGCCTGTTGGAAAAGCGTTCGGGCTCGCTCCGCCGCTCCCGGTCGCGACCGTTTGCCGAGGCGAGACCCATGGCGGCATCGAGATAGGCAATCGCGCCGAGAGGCTCCTGCCGCTGAGCTTCGGCAAGAGAAGCATGCATCGCCTCTGTAGCGCTCAGGCTGACATGCCTGAGCGCTGCCGCCAGATCCGTCGCATCACCCTGCATGAGCCGATTACTTCGGCTCGTCCACCATCTTCGGAACTTCGAAGGTGCCGGCCTTGATCTCCGCCCGTTTGGCCTCCATCGCAGCCTCTGCGTCGGCGGGCGCCACACCCTTGACGAAGACGATATCGCTGCCGCCTTCCTTCATCAGGCCGTAAGACGTGTAGTTTCTGCCGACCGGCTTTCCGGCAGCGACATCGGCAATCGCGGCATTCAGGATCGGGCGGAAGTACCACATGGCGTTGGCGAATACTGTATCCGGGTAGCGCGGCGTATAGTCGATCAGCGAGCCGACCGACTTGATGCCGCGCTCCCTGGCGGCATCGGCAGTGCCGATGCGCTCGCCGAACAGGATGTCGGCGCCGGCGTCGATCTGGGCAAGACCAGCTTCCCGCGCCTTCGGCGGATCGAAGAAGGTGCCGATGAACGAGACCAGGTGCTTGGCGTCCGGATTGACGGCCTTGACGCCGGCCGCAAACGCATTGATCAGCATGTTGACCTCGGGGATCGGAATGGCGCCGACGGAACCGACGACATTGGACTTGGTCATTTTGCCCGCGAGCATGCCGGCAAGATAGGCGCCGTCATGGTTCCAGGTGCCGAAGACGCCGAAATTGTCGCCAGCCTGCTCGCCGCTCGACCCGAGCACGAAGGCTGTATCGGGATAATCGGCCGCGACCTGCCGAGCTTCTTTCTCCACCGCATAGGCCTCGCCGATAATCAGCTTGTTGCCCTGTTCGGCATATTCGCGCATGGCGCGGGGATAATCGGTGCCGGAGACGCCTTCGGAGAAGACATATTCGATGACGCCTTCCTTGGCCGCGTCCTGCAGGGCCTTGTGCAAACAGGAGTTCCAGGCATTTTCGACCGGCGATGCATGGATGCCCGCAACCTTCAGCGGCGCGGCAGCTCTCGCCAGCGGGACAAAGCCGCTGACGCCAAGCGCAATGCCTGACGCGATCACTGTCCGGCGTGAAATAAGGATGTCTTTGGTCATTGACTGCTCCCCTTTTTTTACCGTTTGGTTCAAAAATCATAGGTAGCGCCCAAAAATGTGTCAAGCGCCAAATGGGCTTAAAAATCAGGCTGTTCGATCCATCGCCCCGGATCCTTCAGCCGTTTTTCCGAACTCGTATCGCGTCGGGATTCGGCCGAATGAACGCGGCCTGGCGCGAGCGGGACCTCGCGCGGAATTTAGAGTGCGGGACGGCTTGGCGCGACGACATCGGCAGGATATGCAAGGAGATCGGGTTTGGGGAAATGAAAATGGGGGAAGAAGAGGCCGCCTCACGGCGACCGATTGCGAGCCGGTCGTCGCGCTGGGCGATCGGCATGAGCGCATGGCTCGCGCGCACCGGCGTCACGCCGAACGGTATTTCGCTGCTGTCGATCCTCTTTGCCGGCATCGGCGCGGCGCTGATCCTGCTCACAACGCACCCAATCGCTATGATCGGCGCCGCGATCTCTGTGCAGCTGCGGCTCGTCTGCAACCTGCTCGACGGCATGGTCGCAATCGAAGGCGGCAAGAAAACCAGGAGCGGGCCGATCTATAACGAATTCCCCGACCGGATCGCCGACAGTCTGCTGCTCGTCGCCGCCGGTTATGCCTGCGGTTTTGCCTGGCTTGGCTGGCTTGCTGCGCTGCTCGCCGCACTCACCGCCTATATCAGGGTCTTCGGAGGATCGGTCGGCCTTGCCCAGGACTTCAGCGGCATCATGGCCAAGCAGCGCCGCATGGCGGTGCTGACGGCCGGCCTCGTTGCCCAGAGTGTGGAGACACTGGTCTTCGCCAGCCATCGATCGCTGATCCTAACCTCCGCCATCATCGCGGCCGGCAGCCTCGTCACCTGCGTCACGCGCACGATAACGCTTGCCCGTTCGCTGGAGAGACCATGATTCCTCTTATTCGTCGTCTTCTGGTGCTGTTCGTCCGTATCGTGGTCGGCGCCCGAAGCGAGTGGCGGGGCTGTGCGCCCGACACGCGCCGCCGCATCTATTTCGCCAATCACAACAGCCATGTCGATACCGTCGCCGTCATGGCCGCCCTGCCGTATCCGGTGCGGCGGCTGACCCATCCGGTGGCGGCGCGCGACTATTGGGGAACCAGCGCCTTTCGCCGTTTTATCGCCGAGAAAGGCCTGCGCGCCGTCCTGATCGACCGCAAGCCTCTGCCGGACAGCAACCCGCTGGAGCCCCTCGAGCGCCTGCTCGAAGAGGGGCGTTCGATCCTGATTTTTCCCGAAGGCACGAGAAGCGCCACTGAAGAGATCGCCCCGTTCCGCAGCGGCATCTATCGCCTGGCCTGCCGCTTTCCCGATGTCGACCTCATACCGATCCATCTCGACAATCTGCAGCGCATCCTGCCGAAAGGAAGCATGCTGATCGTCCCGATCACCTGCACCGCGCGTTTCGGCAAGCCGCTGCGCGTCGAACCCGGCGAGGAAAAGAATGCCTTCCTGGCCCGCGCCCGGGCCGCGGTCATCGAGCTCGCAGACGGGGGGCCTGTCAGATGACCAGCCTGTTTTCCCTGGTACTTGCCGCCATCCTCGCCCTGCTTGCCGCCGCCTCGGCCATCGGCTTCATCCTGCAACGGCGCGCGACCGAGCCCGGCTCCGTCGCCACCGTCCACAACCTCAACGCCCGTATCCGCTCCTGGTGGATCATGGTCGCCATATTCGGCGGCGCGATCCTGCTCGGCGATACGGCGGTGGTCATCCTGTTCGCGTTCCTCTCCTTCATGGCGCTTCGTGAATTCTGGACGTTGACGCCGTCGCGGCGCGGCGACCACCTGGCATTGTTCCTCTCCTTCTTCGTCGTCCTGCCGGTGCACTATGTGCTGCTCGGAACGCTATGGTACGGCCTCTTTGCGATCTTCATCCCCGTATATGCCTTCCTGATCCTGCCGGCGGTGGCGACCCTGACGGGCGATGTCAACGAATTCCTGGCGCGCAGCGCCAGGGTGCAATGGGGCCTGATGCTGACGGTCTATTCGATCAGCCACGCGCCGGCGCTGCTGATGCTGCAGACCGACACACCGTCGGCACTTCTTCTCGTCTATCTTGTCATCGTCGTGCAGCTCAGTGACGTCTTCCAGTATGTCTGGGGCAAGCTTCTCGGAAAGCACCGCTTCTCGCCGAACATCAGCCCGTCGAAAACGCTGGAAGGCCTGATCGGCGGCGGCGCCTCGGCGATCCTTGTCGGAACGCTGCTCTATCGCCTGACGCCGTTCTCGCCGCTGCAGGCCGCGGCCGTCAGCACCGTCATCGTCGTCGCCGGCTTCTTCGGCGGCTTCGTGCTCTCGGCCATCAAGCGCGATCTCAATGCCAAGGACTGGGGCTATGTGATCGAGGGCCATGGCGGCGTGCTCGACCGCTTGGATTCCATCACCTTCGCAGCGCCGCTGTTCTTCCACATCGTCCGCTATTGGTTCACCACCTGAGAATTCGGCCGATCTAAAACCGGTCGATCTCCTCGAGGCTCTCGAGCAGCCGGCGCTGAACATCCCGCTCCTGCTTGCCGATGGCCGCCATCAGCTTGCCCATCGTTCCCCGCAGGCCGTGCAATTCGTCGACCAGCTCCATGACGATATCGACGCCGGCTTCGTTGACACCCATGTTTCCCATGAGGTCCAGGATCAGCCTGGCGCGTGCAACGTCGGCGTCGCGAAATTGCCTCCGGCCGTCTGATGTCTCCGGGATCAGCCAACCCTGTTCGATCCAGAGGTCAAGCTGGATGACGTCGATTTTCAAGTAAAGACGGAATTCGAGATCATCCATGATCAAGCCTCCATGTTCTTTCTCGGATCGTAGGAGTTTGCCGTTGCCCATTCCTTCATCAAGGCCGTCAGCCGTTCATCCGGGGCGTCGGGCAGCACAATCTTCAGCGAAATGTAGACGTCGCCGTGTTCGCCGCCACGTTTTGCAACACCTTTGCCCTTGAGACGCAGGACCTTGCCGCTGTTCGAATAAGGCGGGAGCGTCAAATTGACTGGTCCGGAAGGGGTCGGCACACGGACTTTGCCGCCGAGCACGGCCTCGCTGAGGGAGATCGGTAGTTCCAGGCGGATATCGTCGCCGTCTCGCGTGAAGAAACGGTGTGGGGTCACACGGATTTCGATCAGGGCATCACCTGTCGGCCCGCCTCCAATGCCCGGCTCGCCCTTGCCGCGCAGCCGCAAGGTCTGGCCGTCGCGCGTCCCCGGCGGGATCTGTACGTCCAGCGCCGGACCGTTCGGCATCTTGACCTCCGTCCTGGTGCCGTTGACCGCCTCGAGAAAGTCGACCTCCATGGAGAATTGCCGGTCACGGCCACGACCACGGGTCTGGCCGCCGCCGGCACGACGTGAAAAGAAGCTGGCGAAAATATCGTCGGCATCGCTGAAATCCGCAAAGCCGGCGCTGTTGTGGTAGGGATCGCCCGGCCCGCTCTTTGAGGCATAGTCGCGGTAATAATTGCGCTGCGCCCGCTCGGCGCCTGTTATATCGATCTCGCCGCGATCGAAGCGTCCGCGTTTTTCCTCGTCGCTCAAGATCTCGTAGGCGGTTGAAATTTCCTTGAACCGTTCCTCGGCCTTTTTGTCGCCGGGGTTGAGGTCGGGGTGAAGTTTCTTGGCGAGCTTGCGGAACGCGCTTTGAATATCCTTTTGCGTCGCATCCCGTTTTACGCCCAGAAGCTCATATGGATCCTGGCTCATGCATATCTCCGGTCAGGCAGCGAATACTGCTGGTTGGCTTGGGGATGATATAGGTTGTCGGGCCGCCGCCGGGGAGGGGAGGCCGGTCGCTCCGATCGACTTCGTCAATCCGCAGCGGAACTAAAACAACGTCGCGTCTTCCACTTGAGGCGCCGAGCCTTCATGCGCGGGATCGGGTCGCCGGTCGATGAGAACCGAGCACCCGGCGTGGCGCACGACCTTGTCGACGATCGAGGAGAAGACGTAGTCGGTGATATCCGTCACATGGGATGAAAGCAGGATGAGATCGGCCGACTTCTCCCTTGCAACGGAAACGAGCACGGAGGCGGCGACGCCGATACGAACCTCGATCGTTGCCGGAACTCCCATCTCTTTACAAAGCGATGCAAGCTTCTTTTCGGCGTCGACGATCGCGGTCGTTTCGAATTCTTCGGGAAGCTCCGTCAGGTGACGGTGGGGGATACCCTCGATGACGTGCACGACGACGAGGCTCCCGCCTTTATCCACCAGCGCAGCAGCCCGACGCAAAAGGCGGCTTGCCGTTTCCCTGGAACCCATGCCGATGCCGCAGATGATCGTCCGATACATTGAAATCCATATCCTCGAATGCGAATGATAACACCGATCATACCGGTGTCGACCATTCCGACATTGACGAATATCAAGAAAAAGTGCCGCAACGGCAGCGCGCATGAAACGGCCAACTGCTTGTGAACGAACCTCCGGCTGTATCGTCGCAGTTGACGGCACGGTCTCCAGCAACATTTCTAACCCGGTGTCGTCACTGATTGAGGTTCACATGCCGAATTTTGCGATTATCGGATCGGGTGCGATGGGAAGTGCCGTCGCCAAACGGCTGATCGACCACGGCGCTACGGTGCTGACCTATCTCGAGGGGAGGAGCGAGCAGACGATTGTGCGGGCAAAGGCAGCCGGCATGGTGCCGGTCGGCCACCAGGAGCTGACGAAGGCTGAGTTGATCCTGTCGATCGTCCCGCCGGCGCAGGCGATCAAGGTCGCCGGACTCGTCGCGGACATAGCGTCGGAGATGCAGGCGCCGCCTCCCTTCATCGACCTCAACGCGATTGCGCCGAAAACGATGCAGGCTTTGGCGGCACGCTTCGAAGGCAGCGGCATCGAGGTGCTTGACGGAGCGATCATCGGCGGGCCGCCGGTCCCCGGCAAATCAGGTCCGACCATCTATATCAGCGGCGATACCGCGGAGCGGAGCCGGCTGCTCGAGGATTGCGGCCTCAGGATCCGCAGGCTCGACGGACCGCTCGGCGCCGCCTCGGCCCTGAAAATGTGTTATGCCGGCATCAACAAGGGATTTACCGGCCTCGGCACCGCCATGCTGCTTGCCGCATCGCGCTCGGGTGCTGCCGAAAGCCTGAAAGCCGAACTCTCCGACAGCCTTCCGGACGTCGATCGCAAGCTGTCGAGATCCATTCCCGACATGTACCCGAAGGCCTATCGATGGGTCGCCGAAATGCAGGAGATTGCCGATTTCCTTGGAGACGATGATCCGGCGGCGACCATCTTCCGCGGCATGGCGGACCTCTTTGCCAGGATGGCTGGCGACGTGAAGGGCAGCCGCGTGCTCGTCGGACGGCTGGACGAGATCATCGCTTCCTCGGGAACCGAAAACTGATCGCAATGGTCAAGCAATAGTCGCAGCAACCGAATATGAGAGATGGAGCCATGGGCTTTCCAACACTCTGACGATTGTGTGAACCTTCTCCGACACCTCTGA
Organism: Rhizobium sp. 268; assembly: GCF_036571585.1. Lineage (NCBI taxonomy): Bacteria > Pseudomonadati > Pseudomonadota > Alphaproteobacteria > Hyphomicrobiales > Rhizobiaceae > Rhizobium > Rhizobium sp. 268. The sequence goes on from NZ_JAPPSO010000012.1 coordinate 196,330, forward strand.
CAAAACCTCATCGCCTCTGCTATGTCAGGAAAAATGCGGCGGCCCCAACCGGCGCCGCGCTCTGTCCGATCAATGCCAGGAGTTTGAAAGATGAGCGGTTCTCCCGATTATACACCCCCGAAGGTCTGGACCTGGAACAAGGCGAATGGCGGCCAATTCGCCAGTATCAACCGCCCGATCGCAGGGCCGACGCATGACAAGGAGCTTCCGGTCGGCCGCCATCCGCTGCAGCTCTATTCGCTCGGCACCCCGAACGGCCAGAAGGTCACTATCATGCTCGAGGAGCTGCTGGCGCTTGGCCATGAAGGTGCGGAGTATGACGCCTGGCTGATCAAGATCGGCGATGGCGACCAGTTCGGCAGCGGCTTCGTCGCGGTCAATCCCAATTCCAAGATACCGGCGCTGATGGACCGTAGCGGGCCAAAGCCGATCCGTGTCTTCGAATCGGGCGCCATCTTGACCTATCTCGCGGAAAAGTTCGGCGCCTTCCTGCCGACTGAACCGGCCGCCCGCGCCGAATGCCTGTCATGGCTGTTCTGGCAGATGGGAAGCGCCCCCTATCTCGGCGGCGGCTTTGGCCATTTCTACGCCTATGCGCCGACGAAGATCGAATATGCGATCGACCGATTTGCAATGGAGGTGAAGCGTCAGCTCGACGTGCTCGATCGTCGCCTTGCCGAAAGCGAGTATCTGGCAGGCAGCGATTATACGATCGCCGATATTGCCGTCTGGCCCTGGTATGGCGGGTTGGTGAAGGGCTGGACCTACGGTGCAGCCGAGTTTCTGCAGGTGGAAGAGTATAAGAACGTGCTGCGCTGGGCAGACAGCATCTACAGCAGGCCGGCCGTGCAACGCGGCCGGATGGTCAACCGCCTCTCCGGTGAGCCCTCGAGCCAGTTGCACGAGCGCCACGACGCCAGCGACTTCGACACCAGGACGCAGGACAAGCTCGCTGCCGCCGAGTAAGCAAGCGGCCCCAGCCACGTGTCGCAGCAACAAATTATGTTCCGCCGCCTTTACGGCGGCGGAACATCTGCATGCTGTCAGAACTCAGTTCTTGACCGTATCTTCCAGGAAGAACCGGCCGAGCGGGTTCTGGTAGAAGTTCTCGATATTCTTGCGTGAGACGTTGATATAGGGGCTGTAATAGAGGTCGATCCAGTTGACGTCGTCCTTGGCCATCTTCTGCAGATCGACATACATCTGTTCGCGCTTCTTCGGATCGAGCTCGAGACGCGCCTTGGCAACCAGTTCCTTCACCGCCTCGCTCTTGTAATTGGTCGAGTAGTTGTTGTTGGAATCGTGGCCGAGGACGAAGGTGGTCTTCTGGTCCGGATCGAGAATGTCGTTGGTCCAGTAGTTGACCGAGATATCGTAGTCGCCGGCAACCGTCATGTCCCATTCCTGGCTCGGATCGACTTTCTGCAGGTTGGCGGTGATGCCCGCCTTCTGCAGTTGCTGCTGGACCAGCACGGCCGTCTGCTCATCGACTTCGTCGCCGGCGCGCACCAAATAATTCAGCGTCAGGTCCGAGGCGCCGGCAGCCGCCAACAGCTCCTTTGCCTTTTCTGGATCATAAGGTCGCTGCAGATTGTCGGCATAATAATAGAGTGCGCCCTTCGGAATGTAGGAGTTGGCGACCGTGCCCTGGCCGAAGGTAACGGTATCGACGATCGCCTTCTTGTCGATCGCGAGATCAAGCGCCTGGCGGACTTCCTTCTTGCCGAGCGCGCCATGCGCATGGTTGATCAGCAGATGATCCTCGCGGGTCGAAGCGTCGATATCGACGTTGAGGTTGGGGTCCTTCTTCAACTCCTCGACGCGGGAGAAGGGCACGAAGATCGCCGTATCCAGCTCACCGGCCTGGACGTTCAGCATGCGGGTATTGTCGTCAGGCACCGAGATCCACTCGACACCGTCGAGCTTCACCCGGTCCGCCTGCCAGAAATTCGGGTTCTTCTTGAGAATGACGCGGTCGCCGCGCCGCCATTCCTCGACCACGAAGGCGCCGGATGCGATCGGCTTTTCGCCATAGGCGTCGGGACCAAGCGATTCCATGCCCTTCTTGGAGATGACGGAGGCATTCGGCAGTGCCAGAGTCGAAAGGAACGGCGCGGACGGGTTCTTGAGCTTGATCGTCAGCGTATGGGCGTCGGTTGCGACCGCCGTGTCGATCACCTTGTAGGAATCGCTCCAGAGCGAGGCCGCGTCATCGCGGATGCGCAGCAGGCTGTAGGCCGCGTCCTCCGCCGTCAGCGGCGAACCGTCGGAAAATTTCGCGTCGCGGATCTTGAACGTGTAGGTCAGCCCGTCATCCGAGGTGGTCCAGCTTTCGGCAAGGCCCGGCTCCAGTTTCGTGCCTGTCTTGTCGACGCGGATCAGCACGTCGTAGACGTTGGAGAACACCCAGTTGTCGATGTTCTGCGCTGTTTTGATCGGATCGAATGTCGTCGAATCCTCGCGGCGGCCGATGGTGAGTACACCGGCGGCCTCGGCATAGCTTGCGCTGAGCGTCAGACCGGCGAGCAAGGCTGCAAGCCCGATTGATTTCCACCTGTTTGTCATGAGTTCGTTCCCTTCGTTGTTATGGCATGCGTTTGATTGATTGAATCGGCATCGAATGGGGATCGTCCTTGCCGTCGGCGTCTTGAAGCAGCCGCTTGTCAGGATCGATGTCGGGAATGGCGGCGATCAGCGCCGCCGTATAGGGGTGTTTCGGCCGCGCGAAGACTTCTTCTGAGCGACCTTCCTCGACGATCTCGCCGCGATACATCACGACGACGCGTTCGCAGAGATTGCGGACGATTGCGAGATCATGGGCAATGAAGATCAGCGTGAGGTTCATCTTCGCCGTGAGCTCGCGGAAGAGCTCGATGATCTGCGCCTGGATGGTGACGTCGAGGGCCGCCACGCATTCGTCGGCGATGATCAGCTTCGGATCGACGGCGAGGGCTCGGGCAATGCCGGCACGCTGGCACTGGCCGCCGCTCATGCTGCGCGGTTTGCGGCCGGCGAATTCGCGTTCGAGGCCGACGAGATCGAGCAGTTCGCCGATCCGCGCCTGGATATCGCTCCTGGCGACCTTGCCCTGCACCTTCAGCACTTCGGCCAGCATCTGCCCGATCGTCAGCCTCGGATTGAGCGCATTGTATGGGTCCTGGAACACCATCGCCGTCTCGCGCCTGAGTTTTGCCAGGCCAGCACTTTTCTGCTGGGCCAGATCGACGCCGTCGAAGGTGACGTGACCGGACGAAATCCGTGTGAGACCGAGCACAGCACGGGCAAGCGTGCTCTTGCCGCTGCCGGATTCACCGACAATGCCGACCGTCTCGCCGGGCATGATCTGCAGGCTGACGCCGGCAACGGCGCTGACATTTCTGGCACCGCCCTTGAACAGGCTGCCGCCGGTTTTGAAGCGCACGTGGAGATCGTCGATTTCAAGCAATGGCCTCACCGGCTGGCCGGCTTCGGCAATGTCCGGCCGCGGCGCTGATATCTCGCCCGGCAGGGAAGGGTGGCTGTTGATCAGGTTGATCGTATAGGGGTGCTGCGGCAGCGCCAGGATCGCCCGCTTCGGCCCCTCCTCGATGAGCTTGCCGCCGCGCAGCACGGCGATGCGGTCGCAGGTCTGGGCGACGATGCCGAGATCGTGGGTGATCAGAATGATCGACAGCCCGCGCCGGTCGCGAATCTCCATCAGCAGCCGCAGGATCTGCGCCTGGATGGTCACGTCGAGCGCCGTGGTCGGCTCGTCGGCGATCAGGATCTTCGGATTGCAGGACAGCGCCACGCCGATCATCGCCCGCTGCCGCATGCCACCGGAAAATTCGTGCGGGTAGCTGTCATATTGGCGCACGGGATCGGGAAAACCGACCTGCGCCAGGATTTCCGTCGCTGCGGTGCGGGCCTCGCGGGCACCGAGGCCCTGGTGATAGCGGATGCCCTCCGCGATCTGATCGCCGATCCGCATCACCGGGTCGAGATGGCTGGTCGGGTTCTGGAAGATCATGCCGATCTCGCCGCCGCGCACTTTCAGCATCTCGCCATCGTCGATCCGCATGAGGTCGCGCCCTTCGAGCAGGACGCTACCGCTTTCGATCTTCAGCAGCAAGGAGGGCAGCAGGCGCACCAGGGAACGGCAGAACAGGCTCTTGCCCGAGCCGCTTTCGCCGACGAGGCCGAGAATCTCACCCTTGCCGAGGTCGAGCGAGACCGCATCGAGCAGCGTGCGCGGGCCGGAATCTACATGCGCCCTGACTGTGAGATCGCGAACGGATAGCACCGAGCCGCTCATTCATGCACCCCCAGCAGTTCGCCGAGGGCATCGCCCAGCATGCTGAAGCCGAAGGCGAGGCAGACGATGGAGAGGCCAGGAAACAAAGTGATCCACCATGCCGTGGTGATGAAGCTCTGTCCTTCGGCGACCATGACGCCCCATTCGGCAATCGGCGGCTGGACGCCGAGGCCGAGATAGCTGACGGCAGCGCCGCTGAGCAGCACCAGCGTCGCATCGGACATCGAAAATACGATCGAGCCGGCGATCGCGTTCGGCAGCAGGTGGCGGAACATGATCCGTGGGCGGCTGAAGCCGAGGCTGACAGCGGCAACGGCATAGTCGCTGCCCTTCAGCACCAGCATCTGCGCCCGGATCAGCCGCGCATAGGAGACCCAGCCGACCAGCGCCATGGCGATATAGAAACTGCCAAGACCCGGGCCGAGGATGGCGATGATCGACAGCATCAGCACGAGGAAGGGGAAGGCGAGGATGATATCGACAAGACGCATGAACAGCGCATCGACGATGCCGCCGAAGAAGCCGGCGATCGTGCCCACGATCGTGCCGATCAGGAACGGGAAGATGACGCCGATCAGCGCCATCTGCAGGTCGAGGCGCGCGCCCCAGATAACGCGGGAGAGAATATCGCGGCCAAAATTGTCGGTGCCGAAGGGATGCAACAATGAAGGCGCCTGCAGGCGCACCTCGGCATTCTGCATGATCGGGTCGTAAGGCGCGACGAGGGGCGCACCGATCGCCAGCAGGACGAAGAACAGCAGCAGGCCGGCACTGAGCACAAGCATCGGCCGCCGGCCGAAGAACCGGCGCCAGCCGAGGGAGGCGGGGGCGACCGCCTCGATGCTCATAGCTTCACCCTCGGATCGACGGCGACAGTGACGATGTCGGCGATGAAATTGATAAGCACAGTGGCGCAGGCAAAGACCATGGCGACGCCTTGAACCACCATGTAGTCGCGTGAGAAGATCGCCCTGACGAGCAGCTGTCCCATGCCGGGCAGCGCAAAGACGCTCTCGACTACCACAGTGCCGCCGATCAGCCAGCCGATGTTGACGGCAAGCAGATTAATCGTCGGCACCAGCGAATTCGGCAGCACATGCCGCCAGAAGACGATGCCTTCGGGCATGCCGCGGGCGCGCGCCGCGGTCGCCACATCCGATTTCAGCTGCTCGATCATTGCCGCCCGCAGGCTGCGCGTCAGCACGGTCGAGAGCGACAGCGCAACCGTCAGGCTCGGCAGCACCAGATGCGACAGCTTTTCGCCGATCGTCGCGCCATAGCCCGAGACCGGCAGGATACCGAGATCAACGCTGAACAGGATGATCAGCATCAGCCCCAGCCAGAAGGGCGGAAATCCGATGCCGAAGGTCGAGATGATGCGCACCGCATGATCCGGAGCCCGGCCGGCATTGCGTGCGGCGATTGCCGACATCGGCACTGCGATCAGGACCGAAAGCACGACGCTGGAGACGACGAGCGCGAGCGTCGGCTCGACGCGGGTGACGATCAGCTTCAGCACGTCGATCTTGTAGAGGATCGACTTGCCCATTTCGCCATTGGCAAGATTCTTGAGGAAATAGACATATTGCAGCCACATCGGCTGGTCGAGACCGTACTGGGCGCGGATGCTGGCGAGAGCCGCCGGCGTCGCGCGCGTGCCAAGAATGTTGCGCGCCGGATCGCCGGGAATCAGCCGAACCAGAATGAAAGTGATGACGCTAATGCCGAAGATGACGGGCAGAAACTGCAGCGGTCGCGTCAGAACGAATTTATAGCGATGCATGACGGCGATCGCCCCTTTGTCTTCGTCGGGTTCGGTCCGCTTCCTGTTGCATCAGCCTGCCTCGTGCCGGGCGAGAAAATCGAGAAGTGCTGGATAATAATCCTGCGGATTCTCATAGAACGGCATGTGGCTGGCATTGGCAAACACCTTGAGCTCGGCATTTGGCAGGGCAAGCTTCATCCTCAGCGCACAGGCCGGCGTCAGCTCGTCATGCTCTCCCGTCGTGATCAGCACCGGCAGCATCAGGCGCGGCAGATCGGGGATGCGGTTCCAGTCCTTGAGGTTGCCGGTATAGAGAAACTCGTTCGGCCCTTGCATGGTCTCATAGGGCGCCATGTTCCAATCGTCGAGCGAGCGGCGCACCGGCGCCGGCCATTCCGCCAGGCGGCAGACGTGGCGATAGTTGAGAATGGTGACGGCTGCGAGATATTCCGGGTGATTGTAGGTGCCCTGCGCCTCGTGCTTCTGCATCATCGAGACCGTTTCGGGACCGAGTGCCGCCCGCAGCCGTTCCAGTTCCGAAATCAGATGCGGCATGTCGGCAACGGTATCCTCGAGGATCAGCGTCTTCAAATTTTCGGGGTAGGTCAGCGCGTAGTCGATCGCCAGCCACCCGCCCCAGGAATGGCCGAGCAGATGGACTTTGCCGAGCCCCAGCGCCTTGCGCACGGTCTCCGTTTCCTCGACATAGCGGCCGATCGTCCAGAGCGAGAGATCGTCGGGCCGATCGGATGCGCCGGTGCCGAGCTGGTCGAAGGCGATGACGCGGTAGCCCTTGTCGATCAGGCAGGAATGCGCCTCGCGCAGGTAATCGCAGGGCAGGCCGGGTCCGCCATTCAGGCAGAAAACCGTCTCGCTGCCGGCCCCGAAGCTATAGGCAACGACGCGATAGCCATCGACATCGATCTCGAACCGCTGGTCCGGCCGTATTTCACGCCACATTGATCGCTCCGGCAGAAGATTTCGCTTGCTCAATATTTGGGCATGGTTAATTTTTTATCGCAAATCTCGCTCCGTGCCAGCTATAAGAAGTGATAGGGTGGGGTGCATGCCGAACCGGGAGCCGCCCATGCTTGACGAGGCCATGATTGACGACATCGGAACGATCAGACGGCAGTTTACGGCGCACGAAACGCTGGAGGGCCGGATCGACCAGGCCTTCGAGGCGATGAAGCAGATCGGCTTCGAGGCGCTGATCTACGACTATACGCCGGTGCCCTACGATCTCGACGGCGCGATCATGATACCATCGCTGCTGAAGCTCCGGAATATTTCCGACGACATGCACGACTATTGGTTCGACCGCGGTTATTTCCGCATCGATCCTGTCCAGAAGGTGGCGCTGCGCAGCACGGCGCCCTTCTTCTGGAACTACGACACCGATGCCGACACACTGATCAATCGCTTCATCAGCGACGACACCGCGCCGGTAGCGCGCTACCTGTACGAACGCGACATGTCGACCGGCGTCACCGTGCCGGTCCATATGCCGGGCGGCGACTATGCGACGGTTACCGGCATCCGCTTCGGTGGGAACAGTGAGTTCGAACGGCATGCGCTGCGTTATATCGCCGACTTCAACCTGCTGGCCCATGTCTTCCACGAGACGGCGTATTCGCTTTTCGACAAGAAGGCGTTGAGCGTCGGCACGGTCCGATTGACCGAGCGGGAACGCGAGTGTCTGCGCCATTCCGCGGAAGGTTTTTCCGCCAAGGAAATCTCCCGCATCATCGGCCGTTCGGTGCCGACCGTCGTGATGCATCTCAATGCCGCGGCAAAGAAGCTCGGTGCGCGCAACCGCACCCAGGCCGTGGTGCGCGCCACCCATTACCGCCTACTCGAGGACCGGCCGGCCGATTAATGGTCACCCTATAAGTTGTGATAGCTGCCTTGGCCGCTGCCGCCGCGTTATGGTTTCCGACATGCCAAGAGATGGAGACACCGGTGGCCGAAACCGTGACGAATGAAGCCTATTTGCCTTTTCACGACTATCGCACCTGGTATCGTGTCACCGGATCGCTGGAAAGCGACAAGCTGCCGCTCGTCGTCGCCCATGGAGGACCCGGCTGCACCCATGACTACGTCGATTCCTTCAAGGACATCGCCGCGCTCGACGACCGCCCGGTCATTCATTACGACCAGCTCGGCAATGGCAACTCTACCCGCCTTCCCGACAAAGGGCCGGATTTCTGGACGGTCGGCCTGTTTCTCGAAGAGCTGGACGCGTTGCTTGCCCATCTCGGCATCCAGCATCGTTATGCCTTTCTCGGCCAGTCCTGGGGCGGCATGCTCGGCGCCGAACATGCGGTGCGCCGGCCGCCAGGCCTGAAGGCGCTCGTCATCGCCAACTCGCCGGCCAACATGCACACCTGGGTTTCGGAAGCGAACCGGCTGAGGCGGGAATTGCCGAAGGAGGTGCAGGACACGCTGCTGAAGCATGAGCTGGCGGGAAGCCTGACCGATCCGGATTATATCGCCGCCTCCCGCGTCTTTTATGACCGCCATGTCTGCCGCGTGGTGCCGTGGCCACCCGAAGTGGCGCGGACATTCGAAATCATGGACGAGGACAGCACTGTCTACCGCAACATGAATGGCCCGACCGAATTTCATGTCATCGGCACGATGAAGGACTGGACGATCGAAAACAGGCTCGACCGCATCGAAGCCCCAACGCTGCTGATCTCCGGCCAATACGACGAGGCGACACCCCTGGTGGTAAGGCCCTATCTCGACCGTGTTCCCGGCTGCGAATGGGTGCTCTTCGAAAATTCCAGCCACATGCCGCATGTCGAGGAAAAGCAGCTTTGCCTAGCGACCGTTTCCGCTTTCCTGTCACGGCACGATTGAGGAAGTGCCGCCGGCCAATCATTGATCGCCAGCTGGCGATCGCCTATCGACGAACCAGCCATTTCTTGGCAACACGGCAGGCCATCGTATAGGCCGGATCGAAGACGTTGCCGACGTCGTAACGCACGACTTGGCCGAGCAGATGACTGGCTGCCGTTCTGTCCAGGCCATAATCCGACGCCAGCCAGGTCAGCATTTCGCTGGTGGCATGCTGGAGCGCCTGGTCGAGCGGTCGGGCGTTGCCGATGGTGAAGATGTCTTCGGCAGTTTCCCCGCGCGGCCAGACCAACCCGGCCTTTTTTTCCACCGTCAGGCGAACGGTGACTTCGAAGGTGGTCTCGATGCCGGTTCCGACAATCTCACCATCCCCCTGCACGGCATGGCAATCGCCGAGAAAGAACAAGGCGCCGGGAGCCGACACGGGAAAGCGAACCGTGGTGCCGGGACCGAACAGCCGATAATCCATGTTGCCGCCATATTCGCCGCTGGTCGCGGTCGATATCGCCTGGCCGAGGCTGGGCGCCACGCCGAAACAGCCAATCATCGGGGCGAGCGGCAGAACGAAATTTTCCAGGCCTGCGACCGGCTCGGAAAGCCGGACGGTCAAGGCCTCGCGGTCGATGGCCCAGATGGCGATATCGCGTGGCGGCAGGTCACGCACCGTCTCGGGATCGACCACACTGGCGGCGACGACGCTTCGGGTAAACCCCGTGTCTCTGGTCGGGATCATGCTGACGATCTCGACCTTCAGCGCATCCCCGGGCTCGGCGCCTTCCACGAAGATCGGGCCGTTCATCGGATTGCCGCCGGTTGCCTGCTTGACGCCATCCTTGTCATGTCCGGCGGCGTCGAGAGTCTCGGTCACGACGGTGTCGCCATCGGCGATGCGCAGGGCTGGCGGAAGGGAGCCGATGACATTGTGAAAGCTCGTCGGAATGAAGCGGTGAGTGGTCATGAGAATACAGCTCTCGCTCGTTTCGAATGCCATGAGGCCTGCGGCTGGACGCCGGGTAGACTAGACCAGAGATCGCCAGCAATGCCAATATCCGCAGCATCACTCGGGGTTTTCTTCGATCTCGATGATCGGTTCGGGTAGCCAAGGGCCGATATAGGTCTCGCGTCGCGCTTTAAGATCCCTCAGCCGATCGAGCGAAGCAACGGGTAGGACGGCTGCTGATGTCTGATCTCGCCTACATTCTCCGGACAGCAGATGTAAGTAAGCACCTATGCGGCGGGCGACATATCTTGCGGCCAATCATGGCAGTTGGTGGATGGTCACGTTCGGAACGACATCCCGTGCGATCTCGCAGAGATGCCAGTGATGCGTGAGGTAGATGACCTGTCCTACCTTTGCCATGTCGCCGAGTAGGCGGAAAACCTCTTCGGAGCGAGGATTGTCGAAGCTCTCCATAATATCGTCGGCGACGAAGGGCACGGGTCGGCGAAGCGCTGCGAATTCCTCATAACCCGCCAGCCGCAGCGCCAGGTAGAGCTGGAACTGCGTGCCCGTCGACATCGCGTCTGCAAGTTTCGAGCCGCCATCACGTGATACGCCGATCAGTATTTCCCTGTCCCGGTCGGGCTGCGTCGTCAGGCCGGAATAGTTGCCGCCGGTGATCAGGTGAAAGGCTTCCGATGCGCGGTTCATCATCGAGCTGCGATGTTTTTCGCGATAGATGTGCAGCGCCTGTTCGGCCGCGAGCGTGCCGGCGCGCAGCGTCAGATGCCGCACGGCCAGTTCCTCGATCTCGAGGAAGATGGTTCGGCGTTTGGCCTCGATACGGGCCACCGCGTCGTCCCCGCCGACGGCCTCGAGCTTCTGCCATGCCAGCGACACGTCGGAATAGAGAAGCTTCGCCCGTTCGGTGAGATCTTCGATCCGGGCGGCAAGCTCCATTGCATCGCGCTCGACGGCATCGGAGTCGACATCGGCAAGGCGCCGTTCGGCCTCGGAAAAACTCGTCGCGCGCAATGCTTCGGTGATCTGACCGCGCAAGGTGGCAGCCCGCTGCTCCAGCCGGTCGCGCTCTCGGGCCTGGCTCAGGAATGCGTCGACTGAGGCAAGCGAGTCCGTGCCGAAATAGCTGGTCAATTCGTTCCTGCGGGCATTGTGAACGGCCAGTTCTTCCTCCAACGCCCGTTGTTTCTCCAAGTGTTTTTCGAGATCCGCCTGCCGGTCTGCCCGAAGTTGCGCTGCATGCCGCGCCGCCTCGTGGCGTTCGACGAGCGCATTGGCGGAGGCGAGCGTATCCGCCGCCAACCGGCTGAGGCCGCAGTCTGCGAAAAGACCGGCAATATCCCCGCGGAATTGCTCCTGGTCGCGTTCCATCGCGGCAACGCGGCTGGCGAGGTCATCCCGTTCCTTCAGGATGGCGGGCAGTGTGCCAAGCGCGTTCAGCATGGCGCGGACGGCGGCTATCGAGCCGGCCTTGTCGGCAAACCAGCTTCGTGACAGCGCGCCCGCCCATTCCCGATCCCAGGCCGCTATAGTGGCTTCCGCCTCCTGCCGGTCGCGCTCCCGTTCCCTGAGATCGTGGCTGAGATCGTCGATGGCCTTCTCATGCGCCTGCCGCGCCGCCCACTCGGCTTTGCCGGCGGCAAGCATCTCATTTGCTGTCTGCATCAGCTCGGTGACCGGCAGATGGTTTGCGTCACCAAGACCAGCATCCGCAAGACTGGCCGAAAGCGTCGCGGTATGCCCGTCCAGTTCGCCGCGAAGCGCGTCCACCGTCTCTTCGGCTCGCTGGAGATCGCCCCAGGCGGCCAGCGCCGCGGCCCGCTTGGTGCTCCAGGTCTCGAGTGTCGCAATAAGCGCTGAAGCTTCGGCGTCATATTCGATGGTGCCAGGCAGCAGACCACGTATGCGTTCGGCAAGCGCCTCATGTTCGGCGCGCGCCTCGGCGAGCAGTTCCCGTTGCCGTTCGATCGCCGCTGCCGTTGCCGCTTCCGTCTGGCGGAGCTGGCGCAGCTCCGCCAGCTCCTGCGCCCGCGACAGCCGGCCGGCGGACACCACGTCGTCCTTCCGCATCCGCTCCTCGAATGCCCGGGCAGTGGCGGCATTCAGGCTGGTGAGATGGACCTGCCAGGCGGCATCGCGTTCGTCGCGCAGCCTCACGGCCTCGGCATCGTCTATCGAACCGCCGGCGACGAAGGCGGCGATCCGGGCTCTGGTCAGCGCCTGTTCGGTGCCGAGATCGCGCCGTCGCGCCTCGTGATCCCCGATCCGCTTGTCGATAGCGGTCGCCTGGCCACGCCAGGTTTCGATCTGCCGAGGCTCCGCCGCGCTCGTCAATTGCAAGGCCGCGGCGTCGCCGGTCCAGGGCGCGAGCTGGGCAAACTGGCTTGCCTGCATTCGCTTCGCCTGGACAAGGGAACGTTCTTCCATGGTGAGCCGCACTGCGAGATCGGACCCGGTTAGCCGGCTGAGAGCGGCCTCGATGCGGCCAAGCCGCGCCGGATCGAGCACCGCGGCTCCGTTATGCGAGCCGTCTTCCTTGCTCAGCCTTTCGAGATTTTCGCGCGCCCGCACCAGCTCGCGCCCCGCGGCAGCCAGTTTCGCCTCGACGCCGGAACGCCGTTCGATGAGGTCGCGGATGGTGCCGATCAGCGAGGCGGGCAGCAGCAGTGCCTCGGGCGTCGCATTGCCCGGCTGCTCGAGATCGGCAAGCAGCCGTACCAGCACACCTTCCTGTTCGGCCAGCGCCAGCCGGCGTTTCGGCAGGTCGCTCTCAGCCGCGAGATAACGCGCCCGGCCCTGATCCAGCAGGTCCATATGGGCGGCGACCGCCAGCGCCTTGTCGTCGATCGCGATCGCCTCGATCTCGTCGGCAAGCTGGCGCAGCGTGCGGTCAACGGTTTCGACAAGCGCCTGCAGCCGCGTCTCATCGCGGGATAGCTGCGGCAGCAGCGCGAACCATTCGGATGGCGGCCGCGGCAGATCGCCCATGCCGGCTGCATCGGTGTCCAGCCGCCTGAGCTCTAGCGCCGCGGGCAGGGCACCGAGAAGGCGTGTGAGTTCCTGATGCCGGGCCTTGGCCTCGGCCAGTTCCCGCGTGGTCCCGGCATAGGCGGCCTCGGCCTGCTCGTGGGTCGATTTCAGGGCAGAATAGGTGGAGGCAAGCGTGTCGATGGCGTTGCGCTCGGCCTTCAGCGCTTCGAGCGCGCGTTTAAGTTCGGCGAGCTTCGTGCTGGACGACCGCCTCTTGTAGATCCCATTGGCTTCGTCGGCGGCCGTTACCAGCGAACGGCTGAGGCCTGCGAGGCCGGAGCTTGCCGAGAACAGCAACTCGCCGAGCTCGCCCTTGCTTTGAATGATGGCATTGCCGCCGTCCTTGAGCGACTGGTCGTCGAGCGAGAACATGGTACGGTAGGCCTCGCGGCCGATGCCGCCGAGCGCGCCGGCGAGCAGCGCCTCGTTCACGGCTTGCCCCCGATCGTCTACGAGGCTGCCGGTCCGAAGCTTGAGCCGCGCCAGCTCGTATTCCGCATCATCGAATTCCAGCCGCGCGCCAACCTTCATCGTGTTGTAAGGATGCAGGAAATTGTAGGTGCTGCGCTCGCCTATGCCGTAAAGCAGATCGAGATAGGCGGCAAAGGTGGTCGACTTGCCCGCTTCGTTGAGGCCGTAGACGATGTGCAGGTCGGGCGAGCCCGGAAGGGCCGGACCGAAATCGATCGAGTGGTCGGTGAATTTGCCATAGCGGGTGAGGTCGAGGCGGCGCAGGCGCATCAGCTTTCTCCCCGGTCCGCGGCCTTCATTCGGGCGGCGATGTCGTCGGCGCCGTTGGCGAGAATGTTGTCGATGAAGCATTCGAAGCCCGCCTCGTCATGGCCGGCGAATACTCGGCTCTCGGCCGGCAGGTCGGCGAGCAGGTCCCGAACCATCTCCCTGATATCGTCGCGAAACCCGCTACGGGAGATGACCTCGTCCCGCATCAGCGCAGCCAGCCCCACGATGGGATCGGCAGCGGAGGCGTCTGCAAGGGTCGAGGGCGCTTCGAAGGCGAGCTCCAGCTTCTCGATCCAGGTCCGGCCGATCAGATCGCCGCGCTGCTCGGCTTCCGCCTGCATGAGGTCGACATCGCGGCGAAGCTGCCAGGAGAGCGGCGTGCGGCCGGAAAGCCTGAGGCGGGCGACGAGATGCGGCGAGGCCGTGCGGTCGCGTTGTGCCGTCAGTGCCGCTTCGACCGCCATGGCCGCATCGCGCCAATCATCGACACCCGTGAGGTCGACATCGACGCGCTCGAACTGCGCGACGCTGGTGCGCCGCTCCTCGACCGTCACGGTCCGGTCGTCCGCCACGGTCACCAGCGATACGGTCTTGACGCCCGACTCATTGATGTCGCGGCCCTGCGGCATGCCGGGCATGATGATCGTCGCCGCGCCGGGATGCTGGCTGCGCTGGTGGAGATGGCCGAGCGCCCAGTAGTCGAACCCCGAGGCGTGAAGGTCGAGCACGTTGCAGGGCGCATAGACGTCATGGCCGGCCGATCCGGCGAGGCTCGTGTGCATAATACCGATGTTAACCGCACCCGCCACCGCCGGCTTGAATTTCGGCAGAAGGGGGTCCGGCGCGTGCGGCTTGGCGAAGCTCATGCCGTGGATCGCAACGGACAGGCTGCCTTTCGTCACCTCCACGATCTCGGCATGGCCGCCGAAGATCTTCACCGTATCGGGCATTACCAGTTCCCTGGCGATCTTCGACATTGCATCGTGATTGCCGCGAATCTTGAAGACATGAATCCCCGCTCGGTGCAGCCGTTCCAGCTGGCTTGCCAGGAAGCGCGCCGTCTTCATCGACGTCTGCTCGCCGTCATAGAGATCGCCGGCGATGACGAGCGCATCGACCTGTTCCTCAAGGCACAGGTCAACGATCGCCACCAGCGCCTGCCGGCTGGCGTCGCTCACGAGATCGGCCAGATCGGCGTTGCGAAGCGCCAGCGACCGCAGGGGAGAATCGAGATGGAGATCGGCCGTGTGGACGAAACGATAAGCCATGAATGCAGAATCGTGTTGCGATAAGATCGTGTAACAGGTGCGGGCTGACCGATAATCGTGCGGTCGTTGTCACCTGGCCGTAAGCAATAGAATATGGAGCACGCGTCCAAGGGGCGCGAGCGAAATGGGCTCTTCAAACCGGCCCATCCACAATCAATGTTGCGGGCAGCGCCGATACCGCAGCCGATGGCCCTGCTGTCTCAGCCGATTGGCGACCAACATGGAGAGGCATGGCAGGCAAAAGCTCCTGTTCCATAACAGAACTTATGCAATTTTGTTATGTTATAACATTGTAAATTAAGCTTATCGCACGCTTATCGAAGGTCGCCCTTTCCCTGGCATCTCCCCGCGGTTTGCTGCAGCTTGAAACCCATTGTATTTGTCGTGTCGACAAGAGGAGTTTTTATGCGCGACATCGACCCCGGTTCTCATCCCGAACGCAAACGCGGCTCCGGCGTGAAAATGGTCTACGACCTGCTGCGCGATGAGATACTCGACCTCAAGCTCGCCCCCGGCAGCCCGATCGACGAAGTGCAGTTGGCGGAGCGGTTCAAGATGTCGCGGACACCGATCCGCGAAGCGCTGGTGCGCCTCGCCGGTGACGGGTTGATAGAAACGCTGCCGAACCGCTCGACCATGGTGTCGAACATCGACTTTCTCAATCTCAGCACCTTCTTCGACGCCCTCGTCCTCATGTACCGGGTGACGACGCGCCTTGCGGCACAGAACCATCGCCCCGAGGACCTGCCCTCTATCCGTCGCTTCCACGAGGACTATTCGGCGGCAATCGAAGCGCGCGACACGCTGGCGATGATCGCGACCAACGCCGCCTTCCACGCCGCCATCGCCGAGGCCGGGCGCAACCCCTATTTCACCGGCCTTTTTCGCCGGCTGCTCGATGAAGGCCGGCGGATTCTCCGGCTTTATTACCAGTCCTACGATGAACTTTTCCCCCGGCAGTTCGTCGATGAACATGCTGAGATCATTGCCGCGATCGAGGCACGCGATGTCGAGGAGGCCGATCGCCTGGGCAAGGTTCACGCCGAACAGATCGTCGCCCAGGTGCAGAAGCTTTTCAGCCGCAACGGCAAGCTCGACATAGCACTATAACAGATCTTGTATTTTTCTTGTCGACAAAAAGAACACAGGATGTTATTTCCATCCGTGAACAGGTCGGCGACCTTTGCCGATCAAGCCTCGCCCAGCGCTGAAGGAGATCGACATGAAGGCCACAATTTTTTCCGGCGTCATTCCCGCCCTGATGACGCCCTGCACGGACGACCGCACGCCAGACTTCGACGCACTGGTGCGCAAGGGCAAGGAATTGATCGAAAAAGGCATGTCCGCCGTCGTCTATTGCGGCTCGATGGGTGACTGGCCGCTGCTGACGGATGGGCAGCGCATGCAGGGCGTGGAGCGTCTGGTGCAGGCTGGCATTCCGGTCATCGTCGGCACCGGCGCCGTCAACACCGCCTCTGCCGTCGCGCACGCCGCGCACGCCCAAAAGGTCGGTGCCCAGGGCCTTATGGTGATCCCACGCGTCCTGTCGCGCGGCACAGTCGTTGCCGCCCAGAAGAACCACTTCAAGGCGATCCTTTCGGCTGCCTCGAACCTGCCGGCCGTCATCTACAACAGCCCCTATTACGGCTTTGCCACCCGCGCCGATCTGTTCTTCGCGCTGCGCCAGGAACACAAGAACCTCGTCGGCTTCAAGGAATTCGGCGGCGCGGCCGACATGCGCTACGCGGCCGAAAACATCACCAGCCGCGACGATGACGTCTCGCTGATGATCGGCGTCGACACCTGCGTCTTCCACGGCTTTGTCAACTGCGGCGCCGTCGGCGCGATCACCGGCATCGGCTGCGTGTTGCCGAAGGAAGTCATCCACATGTGCAACCTCGCACAGGGCGCGGCCGCCGGCGATCCGGATGCCCGCCAGCGCGCCCTGGAACTGGAATCGGCGCTTGCCGTTCTCTCCTCCTTCGACGAGGGCCCGGACCTAGTTCTCTACTTCAAGCACATGATGGTGCTGAAGGGCGACAAGGAATACACGCTGCACTTCAACGAGACGGATGTGCTCTCCGAGAGCCAGCGCGGCTATGTCGAAGCCCAGTTGAAGCTGTTTGACACCTGGTACGCCGAGTGGAGCAAGCTGCCGGGCGCCGTGCAGACATATAAAGCCTCTGCATAATCCATCGGTTTGAGTTGACGGCCCTCCTCTCTGAACTGATCCCCGACGGTTGATGTCCAACTTTCGGGTTCAGTTCATTCGGAGGGCTTGTCATTTGTAAACCAGCGAGAAAGATGCAGTCGTCACGAGAACGCGTCGAGACTTTTGTCGAAAAGGCGATCAAGCAGTTCCAACTCGACTGCCGTCAGTACGATACCTTCCATCTCGGACTTCCGGCGGGCGGCAAAGCGGCGTTGCGACGGCAGGCGGGCGCCGCTGCCGACGATCGCTTCGAAGAGCAGCTCGGCACGGGCGAAGGGATCGCCGGGGCGGCCGGCGGCAAAGGCTTGCGGCGACATCGCAATGATGAGTTCGCCATGGAACGGGGCGAGTGTCGTCGTGCCGAGATAGTCGAGCACCTCAGGGCTGGTGAGGTCGCCGATCATGATACCGGCGAGAAGTTCGATCATCGTGCCGATGGCCGATCCCTTGTGTCCGCCGAAGGGCAGCATGGCGCCTGCAAGGGCGGCTTCCGGATCGGTCGTCGGATTACCGTCGGCATCGATCGCCCAGCCCTCGGGAAGCTGCTTGCCGGCGCGGCGGTGCAACTCGATTTCTCCTCGGGCAGCGACGGAGGTCGCAAAGTCGAAGACGTAGGGCGAAGTGTCGTTGCGCGGCCAGCCGAAGGCGAAGGGGTTTGTACCGAGCAGCGGCTTGTTGCCGCCGGCAGGCGCGACGGTCGCATAGCTCGGGCACATAACGAGGCCCGCAAGACCCTCTTTGGTCACCGCCTCCACCTCCGGCCAGAGCGCTGAGAAGTGGCTGCAATCGTTGATGACGAGGGCGGCAATGCCGAGCCTGCGGGTGCGTTCGGCCAGCGCCGGCAGACCGAGTTCGAAGGCCGCATTGGCAAAGCCGCCTTTTGCATTGACCTTGACGATGGCGGAACCTTCGTTGAGATCCAGTTCCGGCACGGCGTCCGGCTTCACCTTGCCTGATTTGACTGTGCGCAGCGCGCCCTCGATACGGTAGATGCCGTGCGATTTGCAGGCGTCGCGCTCACCGGCAACGATGACGCGGGCAAGCGCACCGGCCTGCAAGGTGTTGAGGCCGGCCTTGCGGAAGATGGCTTCAATACGGCTATGCAAGTCGACAATCGTCAAGGTGGTCATCGTCATGCTGCGCTTCTCCTCGGCCGACTTTACGGGGCCCTTTCTGCATACATAAAGTATGCAGGATTTCAACTTCTGCAGTTCACCGATTGGCAAATTTCGCAGGCAACTCTGGTTTTTCGCCGCCGACCATCAAGCGCACCTTGCGGTGTTCAATCATGAGGAGGCCATCAAGGCGTTGATCTCGGCGCGCGACGGCATGGCGGGGGCGGTGCCCGGCCGGGTTACGGCGATTGCAGCGGTCGCAGAGCCGAAACGGACGGCCTCGATCGGTGTTTGTCCTTCGGAAATCGCCGTCGCGAAACCGCCGAGAAAGGCGTCCCCCGCCCCGGTGGTGTCGATGACATTTCCTGCCGAGAATGCAGGGACGAATTGGCTCTGATCAACGGTGTGATAATACGCGCCGCGTCCGCCAAGGGTGATGACCGCCGCCCGCGCTCCTCGATCCAGCAGGGTGCGGCCCGCCGCACGGACCTGCTCATCGGTTGTGATTGCATGCCCCACCAATTCGGCGGCTTCCACCTCATTGGGTACGATGAAATCGCACAGGCCGTAGATCTCATCCGGGATGGCGCGCGCCGGCGCGGGGTTGAAGACCGTCGTGACCCCTGCCCTTTTCGCCATCGAGAGACCGTGCAAGGCGGCCTCGAGCGGCTGTTCGAGCTGCGTCATGAAAATCTGAGCGCTTTCGATCGCCGCCCGGTTCGCATCGACATCTTCGATGCCGATAAGGCCCGCGGCGCCCGGCACGACAATGATGGCATTGTCGCCGCTCACTTCGTCGACGAAGATGAAGGCAGCACCACTGGAAACGCCGTCCATTTTCATCACATTGGCTTTGACACCCGCCGCCGCATAGGCCGCAAGAGCCATCTCGCCGAACGGGTCGTTGCCTACCCGTGAAATGAAGGTCACCTTGCCGCCGGCCTTTGCCGCGGCGATCGCCTGGTTGGAACCCTTGCCTCCCGGCCCGAGCGTGAAACCCGATCCCATCAACGTCTCGGCAATATGGGGCAGGCGTTTTGCTTTATAGGCGGTGTCGGCTGCAAAAATGCCGAGGATGACAATCCCGCTTTTCTTGCTCATCTCAGAGCCTCATCCGCCGGAATGACGCCCTTGGTCAGAAGGAAGCATCCGTAGAAGCGCAATTCCCCCGTTGCGATGACGCAATAGGCCTTTTTGGCGATTTCGTAGAAGGCCATGCGTTCGACGGGATACATCGGCGATGGCTTGCCCTCGGCACGATCGACGATCGCCTGGACTTCCTGCTGAATCGGGGGAATTTCATCCGGCTTGCCGATCACTTCCATGCGACCCACCGATGGCTGGATCGGCGTGTCCAGCGGCAAGACCGAAAGGATCGCATCGATTGCCTGCGGCGCGGGAATGTTTTCCATGGTCAGCAGCGTCCCCAGGCGAGTCTGCCGGGCAATCGAATCCGACGGAAAATTCATGTCTGAGATGACGAGATAGTCGCCGTGTCCCATATTGCAAAGTGCTTGAAGAATGTCGCCGTTGAGTTCGGCCCGAATTCCCTTGAGCATCGATCTTCCATCCTTTCGTTGCCGGAGCACCGGCCTGCTTCAATTCGTATGGCCGGCGCTTTCCGCCTTGGACTGCGGGCTTGGGCCGCTCGAACCGCGCACGATCAGCGATCCGTCGACCATTTCGTCCTCCGCGACCGGCGGTTCCGCCAAGAGAAGGCCGACCGCACGCCGGGCCAGCATGTCGGCCGGCTGGCGTATGGTCGTCAGCCTGGGAACGACAAGATTGGCGAGCGATATATCGTCAAACCCTGTCACCGACAGTTTGCGCGGCACGTCGATCTTCAGGTCGCGCGCTGTGCGCAGCGCGCCGATGGCCTGCTGATCGCTGGCAGCCGCAATCGCCGTCGGCCGGTCCTGTGGCGGGCGCGAAAGCAGGTCACGGGCAATTCTTTCCCCGGACTCGTAGTCGAACCTGCCATAGGCAATTTCCAGTTCAACGGGTTCGCCGGTCTTGCCGAACTCCTCCAAGCGGCCGACGAAGCCTTCCTTGCGCATGCGCCCCGCCTCGGTATCGGCCGGTCCGGCAATATAGGCGATGCGTCGGTGCCCCAGTCCGTAGAGATGGTCGGCAATCAGCGCGGCTGCCTGCGCATGGTTGGTCGACACCAGAGGAAATGTGCCGAAGCGCCGGTCCAGCGAGATGATCGGCACCGATGCCGGCAGCTGGAGGCCCGAACCGTCGCTCGAAGCCACGACGATGATGCCGCGCACCGACCGATGGAGGAAGGCTGAAACGTGGCTCTGCTCCGCCTCGCGGTCGTCATGCGAGCTTGCCAGCATAAGGCTATGCGCACGCTCCAGCGCCGCACGCTCGACGCTTGCCGCAAGTTGGGCGAAGAACGGATTGGTGATGTCGGGAACGATGAGGCCGATGACGTCGGTTCTGCTGGTGCGCAGCGCTCTCGCGGTGACGTTCGGGCGGTAACCGAGCGCTGAAATAGCGTCGTTGACCTTTTCCCGCAGCATGGGTTTGACCGCGGTTTCGCCCGACAGCACACGCGAAACGGTGCCGACAGAGACGCCTGCATATTCGGCAACATCCTTGACTGTCGGCATCTTTGACATTTTTGACATCCCGCAGCTACTTGACGGCGCCCGCGGTCATCCCGGCGATGATGTGCTTTTCCAGGACGACGCCGACGACGACAAGCGGCAGGATGCCGGCGGTGGAAAGGGCAGCCATCGACCACCAGTTGATGCCCTGGCTGCCTGTCTGGCTGGCAATCATCACCGGCAGCGTGTTGGTATTGGTGGAGGTCAGCAGTGCGGCGAAGAAATATTCGTTCCAGCACAGGATCAGCGCCAACAGGAAGGCGGCCACCATGCCCGGCAGAACGAGCGGCACGATGATGCGGGCAAAGGCGCCCCAGATCGACAGGCCATCGACCAGGGCTGCCTCCTCGAGTTCTACCGGGATCGTGGCGAACTGGTCGCGCATGATCCAGACGACGATCGGCAGCACCATCAGCGTATAGACGGCGATCATGCCGGCATAAGTGTCGAGCAGCGCCAGCTCCTTATAGAGAACCAGGAACGGCAGGGCGAGGACGACCGGCGGCATGATCAGCTGCGACAGGAAGAAAAAGGAAATGTCGGAATTGCGCATATGGCCGAACTTGTAGGAAAAGCGGCTGAGGCCGTAGGCGGCCAGCGATCCGAGCACGACCGCAAGCGCGGATGCGGTCACGGAGATGATGACGCTGTTCCAGAGCCGGCGCATAAATTCATCGCGCACCGTCGATACCTGGGAGATCGTATCGGGAGAGAGCCCGAGCGAGCGCCAGCCGAGCCAATTGGGCGTAAAATTGAACCAGGGGACCAGATTGCCGCGCATGACATCGGCAGCCGTTTTGAACGAGGTCGAAACCGTCCAGAACAGCGGGAAGATGCAGACACACGCCCAGGTGACGAGCAGCCCGTAGACGGCCAGGCGCATCGCCCACCAGCGAATGCGCTGAGCTCGCCCGTATTTTTCGAAATCGATGCGAACCATCAGAGCCTTCCTGTCATCCGCTTCACGATACGGTCTGCGATCTTCATCAGCATTGTCATCCCGAAGACGATGATCACCAGATAGACGAGCGCGAGCAAGGTACCGTACCCGACATTCGACCGGTCGCGGTATTCACGATAGATGAAACTGGTAACGGAGTCGGTCGCGCCGCCCGGGCCTCCCGACGTCACCGTGATGATGATGTCGGCGAGCTTGAGCTTGAAGATCACGCGGATCATCACCGCCGTCACCGAAACCGGCAGCATGAGCGGGAAAGTGACCTTCCAGAAGCGCTGCCATTTGGTAGCCCCATCGACTTCGGCCGCCTCCAGCACCTCCCTGGACAAGCCCTGCAATCCGGCAAGCAGCATGATCATCATGAAGGGAATGAAGGTCCAGGCATCCATGATCATGATCGACAGCTTCGCCGTCAGCGGATCGCCGAAGAAGGACGGGTTTTCCCAGCCGAGCCAGCGGGCGAAGCGCGCGATCGGGCCGAAACGGGTCTCCAGCATCGATTTGCCGACCATCCAGCTCACCGCGACCGGCGACAGCATCAAAGGGATGAGGAAGGTGACCCGCCAGAATTTTCGGGCGATAATTTCCTGGTTGAGGAGCAGCGCCAACCCGAACGCGATTGCATATTCGACCACGATCGCCAGGCAGTAAAGGACCATGTTCAGCAGGGCATTAGCATAGAACGGATCGGCGATCATCCGGCGCACATTGTCGAGCCCATTGAAGCGCCGACCGGTCGAGGAGGCGAGGTTCCAGTCGGAAAAGCCGATCCAGAGCGCGAAGAGCAGCGGGAAGACCACCATCGACACGACGAAAAGCGCGGCAGGCAGAACAAAAAGCGCCTTCTTGCCCGGCTCGCCGTAGATGACGACGCGCGTGACGCAAAGAACGGCGGCCCAGAGAAAATAGGCATAAAGAACCGGCCGCCAGTTCGCAAAACCCCAATCGGTCCAGCCGAGTTCATGCGCCCCCTGCAAGACAAAGGATGTTATGAACCATATGGCGCTCAGCCATAGAGCCGTGCGGCCCCAGAAACGACGGCTCGCGGAAATGGAGCCGGCTTCGACCGTGTGGAGCAGGTCGCCTTCGACTGTCGACATGATTTTCCTCGCCCGGACAGAATGGGCGCCGGCGAACCGCTTCCGGTCCGCCGGCGTATTGGTGTCAAACGATCAGAGCCCGAGGCTCGCCCGATAGAGTTTCAGCTGGCTGTCGCGGCCGATCTGGTCGGTGATCTTTTCCCAGGCGGCCGCAATCGCATCCGCGGTCTCCTGCGCCGACTTGTACTGTCCGGCAAAGCCCTTAGCCAATTCGTCCTCGGCGACGGAATAATATTGGAAGATACCGGGAATGCGCGGTTCGATGGCGGCGTTCGGGTGGTTGTAGCTGTCCGCGTTCGAACCCAGGTAGTCCTCGATATAGGCGCGGTCGTAACCTGCCTTTTCCCATTCGTCGTAGTTGAAGTTGGACTGGCGGTAAGGCTGGAAACCGGAGGGATAGGCCGACGTCCACAAGGACAGATCCTTGCCGCCAAGATGGGCGGCGGCGGACCAGGCCGCCTTTCGCTTCTTCTCGTCGCCGGAGACCTGCTTGGTGACATAGATGCCCCAGCCGAGATAGGCCATATTGGGCGCTTCGTTATACTTGTCTTCCCACTGCCCGGTCTTACGGTTGTAAACCCGGTTGGAGCCGCGGTTGATGCCGAAGCCGACCACATCGCCGACGACCGACGAGTCCGAAGTGCGCGCGCCGGACCCGACGTCGCCCCACCACATCAGCATGGCGCCGGTGCCCGCCAGGAACTGCGAGAAGGCCGTGGTGCCGGGGTCGGCATTGATCTGATCGGCCGGATAGGCCTTGGCCGCGATCAGATCCAGGACGTCCTGGATCGCCTGGACCCATGCGGGGTTATTGACCAGCGGCTTCATGTTTTCGGGATCGAACAGCCAGGCCGGATCGCCGGGATATTTGGCATAGGCCGTCGCGCGGTTCTCGATGAAATAGAAGCCGAAACCACCCCAGCCCTTCAGCGGGTCGAGATAGCCATAGGCCGGCTGGCCGGTCAGAGGATCGGTCTTGCCGATCAGCGCCTTGGAGGCCGCGTTGACCTCCTGCCAGGTCTTCGGCGGCTCGGCCATCCCGCTGATGGAGCCCTCTCCGAAGTAATCCTTGCGATAGGCGAAGGTGTGGCAGTCGCCGTCGATCGTGACGCGATAGGTCTTGCCGCCCCAGGTGCCGACCGGCGGCTTCAGGTAACTCACCAGGTCGTCGGCCTCGATCTGCTTTGCAGCCCAGTCCGGCATCTCGTCCAGCAGTCCGCGTCCGGCAGTATCGCCTTCGAACGGAGCGCCCATTTCCAGAATGTCGAAATCGACCGTGCCGGTCGCGATCGACTGCTGAAGGCGGGCATTGTAGTCGGCTTGCGCAAGGTCGATCCAGTTGATCTTGGCGCCGGTATAAGCCTCCCAGGGCTTCAGGAAGCCGCGGAACAGGAAGTTGTGCAGGTTTTGATTGTTGAGCCCCATGAAGGTCAGCTCGACACCGGCAAATTCGCCCTGCTTGACGTTGGCCTTGGTCGGACCGAGGCAGAGTTCGCCGACCTTCTGCCAGTCCGCATCCGTCGGCGAGCCCTTGCCGACGCCCGGGATCTGCAGGATCTGGGCGCGCAGATCGTCGGCGGCGGCAATCGCCATGCCGGGAATTCCGCCCATCGCGCCCGATAGACCGAGCAGAGCCGCAGCACTCGCAGTTCCGCGCAGGACGTCGCGGCGACTTGCCTGACGGCGCATCAATGCATCGTATATTTCGACTTTCATACTTTCCTCCTCCACGTTTTTGCGCTGCCGCCAGCCCGTCTTTCCGGATTGGCTCCGGTCCGATTTTCGCACTGGTCTCGTGCAGAACTATCTGGTAAACAAAAAAATGAAACGTTTCATATTGATGTTCGAAACCGCTCCTCTCGGCCTCGCCAGCGAGAATTAGACGGCAAGCGGCAAAAGTCAACATGAAATGAAACGTTTCATGGAGGAGGTCTGACAGCATGTACGAGCAGCGGCAGGGTGCGTTTCGCCAAGCCTCATGCCTTGGATTTTGTCGAGAGATGCATATCTCCCGGAACCGCCGGGGGAGCTGGAAAGCGAGTGGGGAGGCACATGGCTGAGGTCAATATTTCGGAGGCGCGCAAGGCCTATGGCGCCGTAAATATCCTGCATGGCGTTGATATCGACATTCGCGACGGCGAATTTGTGGTGCTCGTCGGCCCGTCCGGTTGCGGCAAATCGACATTGCTGCGCATGGTCGCGGGGCTCGAAAGCATCACCGGCGGCACCATCTCGATCGGCGGAAAGGTCGTCAACAATCTGCCGCCGAAGGATCGCGACATCGCCATGGTCTTTCAGAGCTATGCGCTCTATCCGCACAAAACCGTTGCCGAAAACATGGTCTTTGCGCTCCGTCTGCAGAAACAGCCTGCCGATATCATCAAGCAGCGGCTGCAGGCGGCGGCCGAAACGCTTGACCTCGTGCCCTATCTCGACCGCTATCCGCGCCAGCTTTCGGGCGGCCAGCGCCAGCGCGTGGCGATGGGACGCGCCATTGTCCGGTCACCGCAGGTTTTCCTGTTCGACGAGCCCTTGTCGAACCTCGACGCCAAGCTGCGCGTGCAGATGCGCAAGGAGATCAAGGAACTGCACCAGCGATTGAGAACCACGACGATCTATGTCACCCACGATCAGGTCGAAGCGATGACCATGGCCGACAAGATCGTGGTCATGCAGGGCGGCAAGGTCGAACAGATTGGCACGCCGCTGGAACTCTACGATCGTCCCCGCAATACATTCGTTGCGGCCTTTATCGGCTCACCGTCGATGAATCTGCTGAAAGGCCGCTACAAGGCCGATGGTGCGATCTTCGTCACCGAGACCGGCGACGAGATCGCGCTCGGTTTTAACCCGCAGGCGTCCGAAGGGCAGGCCGTGCTTCTCGGCGTGCGGCCCGAGCACCTGTCGCTCAGCCCAAGCGGCCTCGACACGACCGTCAGCGTCACCGAACCTACCGGCCATGAGACGATGGTTTTCCTGCGCTACGGGACCGGCGAGCTTGTCGCGGTGCTGTCCGACCGTCACGAGTTTAAACCGGGGCAGGTCGCGACGATCGCTGCTCGGCCAGGAAAGCTTCATCTTTTCGATGCGGCATCCGGCAAGACATTACGACCGGATTGAGCGGTATCGCTTCAAAAGCCGCCGAGATAGGTTCAAAGTGAATATCGGGCTGACGGACCTCGAATTCTTCCGCTCGGCCTCGGCTATGGCTGGCCACCGCAGACGCGGCCGCTACGCACTCGATTTGGAGTAGAGACCAAGGTTGTTGCCGAGGGCGAACCCGCAACCCTGATAAAATTTCGACAACGCCCCTTCTCGCTGTGAGACCAACCAGACGCTGCTGCATCCCTCGGCCTTTGCTGTTTCGAAAACTGCTGATAGCAGCGCAGTCCCTATTCCCGCACCTTGGGCTTCAGGCAGCACCGACAACTCGTCAAGATAAACGACCGGACCGGCATGGCGCCGCTGTCGTATGCCCAACGCGATCCCCAGCACCTTGCCTCCGTCAAAGGCCGCAAGCGCAATGGATTTCGGCGTTCCAAGCACGGTGTTTACATTTTCAGCCGCCGCTTCAAGCGACCAATTCTCGTTCCACGGAGGTCCCGAATAGGCGCTGACCAGCACAGTGGCGGCGTCATTGAGATGTTCTAGCGTAAGACGTTTAATCCGAAACGACATAAATCCACCTGACGTTGAGTGAATTGACATTTGCCGCAGTTCGATCCGTAACGCAACAGGCTCCGAGCCGGACGATCTACGGAAACGACAAAGCTGTAAGCTTGACACAACCAGCGACCGCGCTTTACGACTGTCGGTATTCACCAGGGGGGTCCCGCAAGGGGCTGAGATACTGCTGGACAATGAGGCTTTGCCTGTTGTGGCGCAGTGACCCGTTGAACCTGATCCAGTTCATACTGGCGTAGGGACGGTGCAAGCGCTCGAAGGCTTTGGATTCACGCGTGGAATCCGTGCCGGTGTCTTTCCATCATTCCGGCTGATTGACTGGGTCTCCAACTTACAACTTGGAGCCTCAAACCATGACCATTGCCGCAAAGAACCTCACCCTGACCGTCACCACCGGCCCGCTGCCGGCATCGCGGAAGATCCATATTCCAGGAGATATTCATGGCGATATCCGCGTGCCGATGCGCGAAATCAGTGTCCATCCGACTGCCGGCGAGCCGCCTGTCATCGTCTATGATTCCTCCGGCCCCTACACGATCGAAGGTGCGGAGATCCGCATCGAGCAGGGCCTGTCTCCACTGCGCCGCGACTGGGTGCTGGCCCGCGGCGACGTCGAAGCCTATGACGGCCGCCATGTCCGCCCCGAGGACAACGGCTTTGTCAGCGGCGACCGGCTGACGCCGGAATTTCCGGGGCGGCGCCGGCCGCTGCGCGCCAAGGACGGCAAAGCCGTCACCCAGCTCGCCTACGCACGGGCCGGCATCATTACGCCGGAGATGGAGTTCGTCGCCATTCGCGAGAATCTCGGCCGCAAGGCCAAGGCTGAAGTGCTGGTGCGTGACGGCGAGAGCTTCGGCGCCGATATTCCCGATCATGTGACGCCGGAATTCGTCCGCCGGGAAGTCGCCGCCGGCCGGGCGATCATCCCCGCCAACATCAACCACCCCGAAAGCGAACCGATGATCATCGGCCGCAATTTTCTGGTGAAGATCAACGCCAATATCGGCAACTCCGCCGTCACCTCGTCGATGGCTGAAGAAGTCGAGAAGATGGTCTGGGCCGCCCGCTGGGGCGCCGATACGGTCATGGATCTGTCGACCGGGCGCAACATCCACAATATCCGCGAATGGATCATCCGCAATTCGCCGCTGCCGATCGGCACGGTGCCGCTTTATCAGGCGCTGGAGAAGGTCGGCGGCATCGCCGAGGATCTTAGCTGGGAAATCTATCGCGATACGCTGATCGAGCAGGCCGAACAGGGCGTTGACTATTTCACCATCCATGCCGGCGTGCGGCTGCGTTACATTCCGCTCACCGTCAACCGCGTCACCGGCATCGTCTCGCGTGGTGGCTCGATCATGGCCAAGTGGTGTCTGCATCATCACCGCGAAAACTTCCTCTACGAGCATTTCGAGGAGATCTGCGAAATTTGCCGGGCCTATGACGTCTCCTTCTCGCTCGGCGACGGCCTTCGCCCCGGCTCGATCGCCGATGCCAATGATGCGGCCCAATTTGCCGAACTCGAAACGCTCGGCGAACTGACGAAGATCGCCTGGGCCAGGGATTGCCAGGTGATGATCGAGGGGCCCGGCCATGTGCCGATGCAAAAGATCAAGGAAAACATGGACAAGCAACTCGCCGTCTGCGGCGAGGCGCCCTTCTACACGCTGGGGCCGCTGACCACCGATATCGCCCCCGGCTACGACCACATCACCTCCGGCATCGGCGCGGCGATGATCGGCTGGTTCGGCACGGCCATGCTCTGCTACGTCACCCCGAAGGAGCATCTCGGCCTGCCCGACCGCAGCGACGTCAAGACCGGCGTCATCGCCTATAAGATCGCCGCCCATGCGGCGGACCTTGCCAAGGGCCATCCCGCGGCGCGCCTTCGCGACGATGCGCTGTCGCGGGCACGTTTCGAATTCCGCTGGGAAGACCAGTTCAACCTCTCCCTCGACCCGGAGACGGCCCGCTCCTTCCACGATGAGACGCTTCCGAAGGAAGCCCACAAGGTGGCGCATTTCTGTTCGATGTGCGGCCCGAAATTCTGCTCGATGCGCATATCGCATGACATCCGCGCTGAAGCGCAGAAGGAGGGGCTGGACGCGATGGCCGCGAAATACCGGGAGGGCGGCGATCTCTATATGCCGATCGAGACCTCCGCGCACGGGGCGGACTGACATGCGCGTGCTTGTCAAAGGCGCCGGCGTCGCCGGCCTCACCGTCGCCCGCGAGCTGCATGCCCGCGGTGCCGATGTCACGGTCTTCGACCCGCATCCGAATTTCGCCCATGCCGCGTCCTGGCTCGCCGGCGGCATGCTGGCGCCCTGGTGCGAGCGGGAAAGCGCCGATGAGGCAGTGCTGACGCGCGGCCTCGATGCCGCCGATCGCTGGGAAGCGATCCTGCCCGGCAAAGTCGTCCGCAACGGCACGCTGGTCGTTGCCTCGACGCGCGACCATGGCGAGCTGAAGCGATTTGCCAGCCGCACGACCGGTTATCAATGGGTTGAAGAGGACGATATCGCCGCGCTGGAGCCCATGCTCGCCGCCCGTTTCAGGCACGGTCTGTTCTTCCCCGGTGAGGCGCATCTGGACCCTCGCCAGGCGCTGCACGCGCTGAAAGAGCAACTGACGGCAAACGGCGTCACCTTTACCGGCGTAGATGTGAGCGATGACGATTTCTCCGATATCGTCGACTGCACAGGTGCCGCCCGCATCGGGCAAGAGCGCGATCTGCGCGGCGTGCGGGGTGAAATGCTCTATCTCCATACCGAAGAGGTCACCCTTGCCCGGCCCGTCCGCCTGCTGCATCCGCGCTTCCCCGTCTATATCGTGCCGCGCAGCAACGGGTTGTTCATGATCGGCGCAACGATGATCGAGACCGATTCCGACGGCCCGATCACCGCACGTTCGCTCATGGAATTGCTGAACACGGCCTATGCGCTGCACCCGGCCTTTGCCGACGCCGCCGTCGTCGAGACCGGCGCCGGCATTCGCCCTGCCCTGCCCGACAATCTTCCACGCGTCCTGCGGGAGGGGAAGGCCGTCGTTTTCAATGGCCTCTATCGCCACGGCTTTCTGCTGGCGCCGACCATGGCGGCCGAGGCTGCCGATCTCGTTTTTTCCCAACAGCCGAAGCAAAGGAACACCCAATGCAACTGATCATCAATGGCGAAGCCCAGACAACCGCCGCCACAACGCTTTTGCAGCTTCTGGCCGCGCTCGACTACGAAGGCGACTGGCTGGCGACCGCCATCAATGGCGAACTGGTCCATCGCGAGGATCGCGGCGAGCATATGCTGAACGATTATGACCGGATCGAAATCCTGACCCCGATGCAGGGAGGCTGAGCATGCTTAATCTTTACGGACGTCAAATCGCATCACGCCTTCTTCTCGGCACCGCCCGTTACCCCTCACCCGCCATCCTCGCCGAAGCCATCACGCGCTCTAAAACGGAGATCGTCACCGTATCGCTGCGCCGCGAAATGGCCGGAGGGCGCAATGGCGGCGCTTTCTTCGACATGATCCGTGCACTCGGCGTTCACGTTCTCCCCAACACGGCCGGCTGCCACGGCGTGTCCGAGGCGGTGCTGACGGCGAAGATGGCCCGCGAAGTGTTTCGCACCGATTGGATCAAGCTGGAGGTGATCGGCAATCACGACACGCTGCAGCCGGATGTTTTCGCGCTCGTGGAAGCGGCCGGCATTCTGACCGGCGAAGGCTTTCAGGTCTTTCCGTATACGACGGACGACCTGGTCGTTGCCGAGCGTCTGATCGACGCCGGATGCCGGGTGCTGATGCCCTGGTGCGCGCCGATCGGATCTGCGGCGGGACCACAAAACCTTTCAGCCCTTCGATCGATGCGGGCGCATTTTCCCGACGTACCGCTCATCGTGGATGCCGGCATCGGCCGGCCTTCACATGCTGCTATCGTCATGGAGCTCGGCTTCGATGGCGTGCTGCTGAACACCGCGGTTGCCGGCGCCGGCGACCCCGCCGCAATGGCGGAGGCCTTTGCCAAGGCAATCGATGCCGGCAGGCAGGCATTCGGCGTCGGCATGCTGGAGCCGCGCGACATGGCCGTTCCTTCGACGCCCGTGATCGGAAAGGCGGTGTTTGCATGAAGTCGACGGTTTCTGCTTGATCTTCGCACAGCCGACGCTCATCGGTTGGGTCTGCGATATACTTCGAACGGATTACGGGCCAGACCACGCGTGGCGACCGGTGTGCTTGGATGCAGCGACAGTTTCAAGCGGCGCGGACCCGATCGCGGCCGCCAAGTTTGGCGGCGTAAAGTGCTTGATCGGCGCGTCTATAGAGTTCAGCCGCAGTATCCTCACTGAGGGAGGCTGCAACGCCTGCCGAACAGGTGTAGGCAAAATCGGGGGATTCCGTCAGCGGGCGGGAAAACCGGATCATCGTCAACATGTTTTCGATGATCTCGACGGCGTCCTCCAAAGCCGTGTCCGGCATCGCCAAAACAAACTCTTCTCCTCCGACGCGACCGAAACAGTCGTTGCGCCGGACATGCTGGTGGATTCGTTGCGCAAAGTCCTTCAGCACGAGATCACCGGCGTGATGGCCGAGCCTGTCGTTGATGTGCTTGAAGTTGTCGATGTCGAGCACGGCAAGGCATCCCTCGCTACCGTCTTTGGCGGCAACAAGCATGTCCTCTATCCGCGCCATGACGAATCTCCGGTTTGCAACCCCGGTCAGCTCATCGGTCTGCGAAGCCTTGACCGCAAAGTCGCGGTCCTGCCGGACACTTCTCTCCTCGGCACGCAGGGTTGTGATATCGCTTGCAACGCACAGCATCCAGCCGTTTTTCTGGACAGACTCGGTCATCCAGAGCCAGCGGCCGTCCATCAGGTCTGTTTCGAACGCCCGGTAGCCGATTTTCCCCCGGCGGGACTGCGTCGAGCGCAGCCACTCGTCGAAATTTTTTGCGTGAATGACAGTGCCCTGGCCGCGTTCGAAATTGCGTCGCATGAGATCCGGCCAAAGCGGGGTCTCGTCCCGCTCGATGAAATACGCCGACCGGAACGCCAGGTTGGCGTAGCGCAGCCGGTCGCTAGAGTCATAGACCGCCATGAGCGTCGAGGTGTTCGCAGAGAGCTGCAGAAGCTGTTCAGCGATCTCGTCCATATTGGATCCCGTCTGGTCACCGCAACCATGCATACCGCGCCATTTCTACGTGAAAAGTCTCGTGAGACAAAGGCCCCTAAGTCGGTTATCGGCCTCTGAATGCCTGGCGGGCACCAGAGATATCCCGATAAGCGCTGGCTCCAAGTGGATGTTGCAGATATCGCCCCGCCATCATTGGGCGCAACTGGCCGATAGTGACGTGCCCAAGCTGTCCGTGAGACGCGGATCTGTTGTGGCTAGCCACCGCTCTGGGGAAAAATACGTCTTCGTCCTCACCTGCGAATCTGACGTCGCCTTCAGACCAAGGACAAAATTGAAGTTATTTTCGCTGCCGGCTTCGCGCGTGAAGCTGAGATAGGAGCCGAATCGCTCGTATTCGACATTTCGAAGGTTTTGGATCGACGCAAGAGTATCCTCGAAATCGCGCCAGCACGCCTGCTTCACGATGATCTCGAAAATGCGCAGGACGGCCGGGGCGAGGTGCCCCTTCGCGTCTGTCGCCGGCCCAATGATCTTGGCGCGGATATCGACAACATCGCCGGTTTCATTTCCACGAACCTTGACGAAGGTGGAACTGAGGGGACGCACCTCGTCCCGTTCGTAGATGCGCTGAAAATAACATTCATAACTGCGATTGCGCATCGATGCGGCTTTCCAGTCGCTCATCTCGATGCCGGCCCCTCGAAGAGCACCACACATATTCGGGCCCGAAACGCGCCACATCCGCAGAAATTGACTTGCCCATTCCGGCTTCGGGACCTCGATCAGCGGCAGCGATATAGACATCGGCGGGAGAGGAGAAGGAGCCGCCGTGCCGGGGCCGATGGCCATGGGCGCTGATTGGACAGCCGTGTCGAGAGCTCCATCGTCAGAGAGCCCGACCGGATCGTCGAGGTCGTGCAGTTCACGGTAAAAGACAAGCGTACTTGCAAAAAGCAAACCGGATATCAAAAATATCGACCAAAGCAGCCAGCGGCTGCGGCTCCGCAATCTGGAGTTCCAGCGCCGATGGGGGATGTCGGGAGGAGGATCGACTGCTGATAGCGTTTTAT
Source organism: Rhizobium sp. 268 (assembly GCF_036571585.1). Classification (NCBI taxonomy): domain Bacteria; kingdom Pseudomonadati; phylum Pseudomonadota; class Alphaproteobacteria; order Hyphomicrobiales; family Rhizobiaceae; genus Rhizobium; species Rhizobium sp. 268. Next base: position 229,134 of record NZ_JAPPSO010000012.1, read on the forward strand.
CCACGGCGACCTCACAAGCAAAATCGGAGCGGATGCGAGTTTGAACCCAATCAAGCTCGATCCCGTTTGCAACCAGCCGCTGTCGGTCGGCGCGTCAGCCAATGCCCCTGCTGGCGGCTCTTTCTGAGGTGAGCAACGCATGTGCAAAACGGTACAGTCTGTCCGACTCACCTTCGACACTTTTGAGTGTGAGGTCGCCTCTGTGGAGCGTCAAGCAGCAAGCCTGTCGGACGGCATTCACCCCCTCAAAATTGGTGGGAAGAGCGCATTGGCCGCCTCAGGACACTTACATCAGACCGCTTCGCGACAACTGCGCTGACCCGCATTGTCAGCCGCCCATTGATCTTCATACACTCGGTATCGCGTTCGCGGCAGACCGATCCGCCTACGGTTCGCGTATTGCGTTATCCAGGCCCCGCAGCAACGGATACAGGAAATAGGAGATCACTGTGCGCTTGCCGACCTTAATCTCCGTGGACACGGTCATGCCGGGAAGCAGCCGCACTGGCACGTCCGACGCATTCAGCCTGGTGTCGGCGAGCAGGACGCGGGCCTTGAAGAAGGGAGCAGCCGACTGGCTGGGGGTGGTGGTTTGATCCTGCTGGCCGGTCAGGAACGTGTCCTCGCTGATGGTGCGAACGTTGCCGGAGGCCGTGCCGTATTTCTGGAAGGGATAGGCGTCGAGCTTGATACGCGCTTCCTTGCCGACGGCCACCCGGCCGATGTCGCGGGTGTTGATCGAAACTTCGGCTTCGAGCGGCACGTTGATCGGCACCAGGGTAACGATCGGTTCGGCTTCGCGTACCACAGACCCGATGGAGCGCTGGGCGAGATCCAGCACGACGGCGTCGGCGGGTGCGGTCAGCGCCACCATGTTGCGGCGCAGCTTCATCTTTTTCAGTTCCTCGTCGGCCATGTCGCGCTGGCCGCGCAGTTCCACCAGTTGCTCCATTGCGGCGCGGCGGAAGTCCTCGATAAAGGCTTGGCGGTCGGCTCGGAGCTTGGCAAAGGAGTGGGCGGCCTCGTCGGCCCGGCCGCGGACGGCAGTTAGATCCGATTCGACGTCGAGGCGGGCGTCGCGGGAGCCGAGCAGCGTGATCAGCGAACCGCTCTGGTTGTCATAGAGCCTCTCCCGCGCTGCTTCGATCTGAGAGAGCCCATCACGCCTGTCATTGAGCACCGCCTCCTGGTTTTTGCTCGCCACAAGAGCGGCGGATTGGCCGGCGATCTGCTGATCGAAATTCTGCAACTGCGCCACGTAAAAGGCCCGTCGCTGGCCAAAGAGCTGCGCCTGCAACATCTGGTCGGGCGTATCTCCTGCCATCTTCGTATAGTCGTCGCCGGCAAGCTCGGCCTCGATGCGCCTGACCTGGGCATCGAGTGCGGAGAATTTCGCCTGCTGCTGGTCGACATCGGCTTGGCTGAAGGTGGCGTCGAGGGTCGCGAGCGTCTGACCGGTATGCACGACCTCGCCTGCCTTCACCTCGATCGTGCGGATGATCGAGGTTTCGAGCGGCTGTACGACGATGGTCGGCTGGGTGGTGACGAGCTTGCCTGGCGCAATCACCACCTCATCGATCGAGGAGACCGAGGCCCAGGTGATCGCTGCGGCAAGCAGCGCCGTTACGCAGTAGAGCGTCATGCGCGCCACCCGCGGCGGGGCGCGTTCCTCGAGCTCGACAGCATCGGACTGGAATTCGGCAATTGCCGGCGGCAGCGGCGGGCGGGCAGTTAGTGCCCTTCCCTTATCAGGAGCCTTGTCCGAGGCGCCCTTGTCTGAAGGGACCGGCAGGTTTTCACTGGGTTTTCTGGCGTGCGCGTTCATGCGACCTGCCTCATTTGCTGGGCCCACAGGTGGCGATAGGTCATGCAGCGCGATACGAGCTGATCGTGCCGGCCGATATCGGCGACCTTGCCGCGATCGACGACGAGAATGGCATCGGCATCGACGAGCGTCGAAAGCCGGTGCGAGACGATGATGACGGTGCGGCCGGCAGCGATGCGGCTCAGATTCTCGCGGATGATCGCCTCGCTGTCGGGATCGAGCGCGCTCGTCGCCTCGTCGAAAATCAACAGCTTCGGATCGGTGATCAGCGCGCGAGCGATGGCCAACCGCTGCTTCTGGCCACCGGAGAGGTTGGAGCCATTTTCCTCCAGCATCGTGTCGAAGCCGCGCGGCAGACGCTCGATGAACTCCTCGGCGCCGGCGATGCGAGCGACCTCCATGATCTCCTCGATGCTCGCATCGGGCTTGGCGGCGGCGATATTCTCGCGAACCGAGCCGCGAAACAGGAAGTTATCCTGCAGCACGACGCCGATGCTGGTTCTTAAGTGCACAAGGTCGATCTCGCGGCTGTCATAGCCGTCCATGCGCACCAGCCCTTCCTGGCTCTGATAGAGCCCCTGGATGAGCCTTGTGATCGTCGTCTTCCCCGAGCCGCTCTTGCCGACCACGCCGAAGACGCAGCCCGCCGGAACGGCGAAGGAGACATTGTCGAGCGCCGGCGCGCTGTCCGGAGCGTAGCGGAAGGAGACCCTGTCGAATTCGATGCGGCCCTGCAAATGCGGTCGCACGCCACGCCCGCGGCCTGCCTGCTCCGGCCGCTGGTTCATGATCTCACCGAGCATGCGCACGGAGAGCGCCACTTCCTGATATTCATGCGCCATGGTAACGATCTGGACGAGCGGGCCGGAGACACGGCCCGCGAGCATGTTGAAGGCGACAAGCGCTCCGATGGTCATCGCGCCGCTGAAGACGTCTAGCGCACCGAGGCCGATGATCGCGACACTCATTAGCTTCTCCAGCAGCCCGGTCATCGCTTGGGCGATGGTCGAGATCTTGTCGACCCGGAACCGCACGGATATCGATTGCGCCGAATAGTCGTCCCAGACCTTGCGCTGGCGCGGCTCCAGCGCCAGCGATTTGACGGTGCGCATGCCGTGCACGGTTTCCACCAGCAAGGCCTGACGGTCGCCTTCCGCCTGGTAAAGCGCCTGCAGGCGGCGCTGGAACGGCCCGACGAGCATCATCACCACCAGCCCGACAAGCGCTGCAAAACCCAGCACAACCAGCGTCAGCTTGACGCTGTAGAGAAGCAGGATCGGCACGAAGACCAGCAGGGAAACACCGTCCAGAAGTGTGAGGAACAGCCGCCCGGTCAGGAATTCGCGGATGCGCCCCGTCTGCTGCATATGCTTGACGAGGACGCCGGCCGAAGCCTGCTCGAAGAGCGCGATCGGCAGATTTAGCAGATGGCCGAAGGTGCGTGTCGCGACGCGGATATCGATCCGGTTCGTCGCGTAGAGCAGCAGATAGCGCCGCAGGAAGGTGAAGGTCGCATCGAAGACGAGTGCGATCGCAATGCCCGCTGTCAGAACCGTCAGCGTCGCATAGCTCTGATGCACCAGCACCTTGTCGATGACGAGCTGAAAGAAGATCGGCGTCGTCAGCCCCAGGCCGTAAAGCACGAAAGCTGCGAGCGCGACATCGCGGAAGAAGCTGCGCTGCTTGATGATTTCGGGGACGAACCAGCGGAAGCCGAACGGCCGGTCCTCATCGGACATGCGATAATTGCGCTTCAGCAGGACGACAGATCCGAGCCAGGCCTTGGCGAATTGCTCTTCGCTCAGCATCATCACTTCGGCGCGTGACGCGAGCGGATCGAGAACGCGAATTCTCTCATCCTCGCCGCTCCCGACAGCGCCAGCGATGACCACCCAATTGCCGTTCGTCAGTTCCGCCAACGCCGGAAAGGCCTCGCCCAGTTGAAACAGCGATCGCCAGTCGAGCGTCAGATGCCGGGCTCTGAGACCGGCATCCTTGGCCATGCGCAGCAACTGCCGCACGGCAACCGGATCGTTGCCGACGGCATAATCATGCTGCAATCTTTCAGGCGCGAGATCGACGCCATGATGACGCGCGACGAGCGCCAGACAGTGCAGGTTGGTATGCAGAAAACCAGTCATGGCCCACCCGAAACAATACGAGACCGAGTCAATATTCGTTTTTTCAGTTGAAGTTCGGCGAAGCGTTCGACGCGCCGGCCTGCTGGATATCGGTCGCCGCCGCCGACATATCGCCGATACGACGGACCGCACCCGCCTCGACCAACCCACCGAGCGCCTTCTGCATCAGATCGACCGCGTTGGCGAAAGCATCGACAGGCATGATGATGCGCTGGCGGAAGACCGGCTTCGGGTTGTTGTTAGCGTCGCGATCGGTTGCCGAAAGCGACATCAGGTCGATGCGCACGATCGTTCCCGTAATGGTGATTTCGCCGATGCCGTCTGCGTAAAGTTCGTTGCTCATTGTTCTCTCCTCCGTTGATAATCAATACGTCTTCACTTAAGGCGCTTTACGTTCCATATGACACTCTAACTATTTGAATACGCAGGGATATGTCCGTGCTGCCAAGCCGGAAACGGATCGCGAATGCCGACGGCGGTCTGCGGATCGAAACCCGTCTCCTCGCCGATCAGGCAATAACCGAGAGCCGCGCGGATCGCTTCCTCGTCGAAGCCGGAACCGATGAAGACCAGCTCCTGGCGGCGGTCGCCCCAGACATCATCCCAATGCCGGTCGATGAGCTGGCGGAACTGCGGAAAGCGCGGCCATTGTACCCGCGGCACCGAGGCCCACCAGTAGCCCCTGGTTTCGATGCGGCACTGGGAGCCGGCAATCGACAGAAGGCCGATTTCATCAGGCCTCGTCGCCAGCCAGAAATGACCCTTTGCGCGGATGAGGCCCGCCCATTTCCGGTCTAGGAAATCCTTGAGCCTAAGGGGGTGGAAGGGCCGGCGGCTGCGATAGACGAAGCTTCTTATGCCGTATTCCTCGGTCTCCGGCACGTGATCGCCCCAGCCGAAGAGTTCCTTGTGCCAGAGCGGATGACGGGCGGCCTTCGCCTCGCTGAAGAGGCCGGTATCCAGGATCGCGCCAAGCGGCACCTGGCCGAAGACCGCCTCGACGACCTGCGCCCCCGGATTGAGCGCCGCGACGACCCGGCGAACCTCGGCAAGGTCGGCGCACGGCACGTCGCCTGCCTTGTTGATGATGACGACATCGGAAAATTCAATCTGCTCGACGAGCAGTTCCACGAGCTTGCGGTCATCATGCCCGTCACGCCTTTCGCCGCGATCGGCTAGGAACTCGGCGCTCTGGTAGTCGGCGAGGAGATTGACCGCATCGACGACGCAGACCATCGTATCGAGACGCGCCACATCGCAGAGGGCCGCCCCGCTCTCGTCGCGGAAGGAGAAGGTGGCTGCAACAGGCAGGGGCTCGGCAATGCCGGTGCCCTCGATCAGCAGATAGTCGAAACGGCCGGCGGCTGCGAGCCGGCGGACTTCGCTCAGGAGATCGTCGCGCAGGGTGCAACAGATGCAGCCGTTGGTGAGCTCTACCAGCGTCTCGTCGGTGCGCGAGAGATCTGCTCCCCCCTCGCGCACGAGCTCCGCATCGATGTTGACCTCGCTCATATCGTTGACGATGACGGCAACCCGGCGGCCCTCCCGATTGCTCAGGACATGATTGAGGACAGTCGTCTTGCCGGCGCCGAGAAACCCGGCGAGAACCGTTACTGGCAATCTGTTGTCTGCACCCATCATCGATACTCTCACTCTTTACAGCATGCCCGGCCTTACATCCTCGCGGGCTTTACGCCGCGAGCTGTGGTTTGAAGGCCACATCCACATAGTAGTTCGTGCTGTTATAGCTGGCTGTCGGGAACAACCCGCCCGCCCCATAAGCATAGACGCCGTTGCTGCCGCCGAGCGCCTTGAGATCACCGTTCGTCACGTCGCTGGCAAAGTAATTGCCGGTCGCCGAATAATTGCCGTTGGTCGAGTAGGAGACGACGTAGGTCGTATCCGCCTGGATGGCGATCTGCTGGGTGAGCTGCGCAGTCTGCCAGCCGCTCGCCGTCTCGTTGTTGAAGGTGACGCTGCCGAGCAGCGTGCCCGAGGCGGTCCAGAGATAGCCGTTATGCGAGCCTGTATTATCGGCACCCTTGTAAAAGCGGATGCCGGTGATCCAGCCTGACGTATCGGCCTGGAATTTCATGCCGAGATTGACCTGCTGGTTGTCGTTGACCGAGACGACCGAAGGCGTCGCGTTGGCGGCAAAGAGATTCTGCTCCGGACCGGCCGTCCCATTGCTGATGGTAAGCGCCACCTGCGCCGAGGCCGTGCCGCCCTTGCCGTCCGAGATCGTGTAGCTGAAGCTTGCTGGTCCCGAATAGCCTGCCGTCGGCGTGAAGGTCGCCGTCTGGGCCTGGGCGTTCCAGGCGACCGAGCCGTTGACCGCGGTGCTGACCCCAGTGATCGTGAGCGGATCGCCATCGCCATCGCTGTCGTTTGAGAGCAGCGCCGAGGCCTGGATGGTGATCGGCGTGCCGGTATTGGTCGTAAAGCCGCTGTCATTGGCGGCGACCGGAACCGCATTCTGCGCACCGCCCTGCTGATAGACGACGTCGACCCAGTAGTTGCTCGCATTGTAGGATGCCGTCGGAAACAGGCTGCCCGAGCCATAGGCATAAAGGCCGTTGCCGCCGCTCGTCGTACTCGACGGAGCCGTCAGCGCACCATTCGTATGGTCCGTCGTGAAGTAGTTCGCCGTTGCCGAATAGAAGCCGTTCGAATGGTAGCTCGCCACATAGGTGGTGCCGCCCGTCACGTTGATCGGCTGGGTGAAGGTAACCGTCTGCCAGCCACTCGCCGTCTCGTTGATGAAGGTCGCCTGGGCCAGAAGCTGGCCGCTCGCGGTCCAGAGCGAGCCGACATGCGTGCCGGTATCCTGAGCGCTCCTGTAATAGATGAGCCCGGTGATCTGGCCGCTGGCGGACGCGATGAACTTGACGCCGAGTTCGACCGAGTTGGTGTCATTGGCGACGGCAACCCCCGACGTATCCGCACCGGTAAACAGGCTTGACGTCGTGCCTCCGCCGGGCGGCGTGCCGACAGTGAGGCTGACCGTGGCCGAGGCTGTTCCGCCAAACCCATCCGAGATTGAATAGGAAAAGCTTGCCGCACCCGTATAACCCGCCGTCGGCGTGAAAGTGACGGACTTGGTCTGGCTGTTGAAGGTCACCGTTCCGTTGACCGCACCATTGACGCCGGTGATGCTGAGCGGATCGCCATCGGCATCGGTGTCGTTTGCAAGCAGGCTGCCTGCGGCAATCGCCAGCGCGGTGTTGGAATAGGTCGAGTAGCCATTGTCATTGGCGGCGACCGGCAGCACGTTGCTTGTCTGGTTGTAGAGGACATCCACCCAGTAATTCGACGACTGGTAGCTGGAAGTCGGGAAACCGGTGCCCTCGGCAAAGACACCGTTGCTGCCGGCAAGCGCCGTCAGCGCGCCGTTGGTATGGGCTGAGGTGAAATAGCCCGATGTCGCCACATAGGAGCCTGTCGTGTGGTAGGAGGCGACATAGGTCGTGCCGGCGGCGATATGCACAGGGTTGGCGAATGTCGCGGTCTGCCAGCCGCTCACAGATCCGCTGTCGGCGAAGGTGACGGTCGCGACCAGCGTGCCGTCGGCCGACCAGAGAGAGCCGGTATGGGCGCCAGTATCGCCGACCACCCTGTAGTAGCGGATGCCGGAAATCATGCCGCCGGACGAAGCGACGAACCTCATCCCGAGTTCCAGCGACTGACCGTCGTTGAAGCTTGCGCCCGTCGGCCCTTCGCTTGATGTAAACAGTGTTTCGCCGGTAGGGCCCGGGTTCACGGTGAGGCTGACGCTGCCCTGATCCGTGCCGCCGCGCCCGTCCGACAGCGTATAGGTGAAGCTTGCGGGGCCCGAATAATCGTTGGTCGGCGTGAAGATGACGGTGCCGTTCTGCTTGTTGAGCGTCACCGTGCCGTTGACGGCATTGCCGACGGCCGAAATCGTCATCGCATCGCCGTTGGGATCCGTATCGTTTCCGATGAGCGAGGTGATCGAGATGACGACGCTGTTGTTGCGGGTGATGGCCAGCCCGGTATCGTCGGTCGCAACCGGCGCGCTGTTGGGGCCGGCATCGAAGACCACGTCGACCCAGTAGTTGGTGCCCGTGCCGGGGCTCTGGCCGGGGAATGTGCCGGCATTGTCGCCATAGGCGTAGACGCCGCCGCCGTCGACGGCCTTCAGCGCGCCGCTGGCATAGGTGCTGCCGAAATAATTATCGGTGGCGGAATAGAAGCCGTTGGTGTGATAGGAGGCCACATAGGTCGTGCCCGCCGCAATCTGGATCGGACTGGAGAAGATCACCGTTTGCCAACCGGAGAGCGACTCGCCGACCGAAACACCCGTTGCCAGCAAGGTTCCGTCGGCTCGCCAGAGGCTGACGACATGGTCGCCGATATCGTGGAAGCCCTTGTAGAAGCGGATGCCTTCCACATAGCCTGCCGTCGTCGCCTGGAAGCGCAGGCCGAGCTCGACGGAGTTGGGATCGATCGCCATTTCGACAGTGGGCTTCTCCGCCAAGGTCCAGAGGCCCTGCGTGCCCGGCAGGGTGACGGTGACCTGCTTGCCGGCCGATGGCGCCTCCATGTTGACGCTGTCGTCGACGGCGCGCGACAGGACCGTATAGGTGCCGCTTGCCTGGACGACCCAGTTATAGCTCCAGCTCTCGCGGCCGGTGGCCTTGAACCAGTGCTGGCCGCCATCGGTCGAGACCTCCACGCCAGCAATGATGCCGCCGCCGAAATCCTGCGCCGTGCCGGTGATCGTTACGTGCTGCCCTTCGATAAAACTTGCGCCGACGATCGGTGACGAGATCGACGAGGTCGGCTTCAGGGTGTCGGTCGATTGTGTGGCTAGAATCAGGCTCGCATCCAGCGTCGTCGGCTGGATGCCCATGTCCGCGAACATGTTGACCATCGCCTGCTGGACGTTGCGATCGGTCGACGTGGCCGGGCCCTGATGATTGTCACTCAGCCCCCAGGACCAGAAGACGGTGCCGGCGCCGAAGACCAGCGCGCCGCTTTCCGCCCGGTACATGGTGAGGCTATGGGTCGCCACCGCATCACCGACCGTCGTGCCGTAATCGCGCAGATAGGTGCTCACGGCGATGGAGGAGAGCGACAGGTTGATCAGCCCATCCGGGCGAAAGCCGTTCTCGACGTCGGAATCCCATTCGTAGCCGAGCAGGTTCTGCACCAGATTGTAGGTATCACCCTCCTGCAGCTCGGCGACATCCGTGTTGCGCCAGAAGCGCAGGTTGGAATAATCGTAGGGGATGGAGATCGTGTCCTGGCGGTAGCTGTCCACTTGGAACATCGTGCCGGTCAGCGAATTTTCCGGCTCCTGACCGGCATCGGCATAGCGCGGATCGCGCCAGGTTCCGGTGCCGATATTGCTCGGATCGGTGCTCGTGCCCCAGGTTTCCTTGTAGCAGACCATGGTGCGATAGGCCTGGCCGCTGCCGTCGATGCTGCTTTCCCAGCGGACCTTCCAGTAGCACTCGTTGCCGCTCCAGAAAGCGAGGTCGACGCCGGCATCGCGGGCAGCCTCGACATTGGCGCGCTGTTCGGCAGACCAGTATTCGTCATGGCCGACAGAGAGATAAGCATCGTGGTTGAGCAGCAGCGTGCCGCTGCGCGCCGCATCGACGCCGGATATATAGGAAACGTCGTAGCCGTTCTGCTCCAGCCATGAAATGGCGGAGGATTCGACGCCGAAGATGTAATCGTGCGAGCCGCCGATCGGGCTCGTATTGGTGATGATCGGCCTGTTGTAGCTGACGGCCGAGGCGCGGCCGATGGCGGTCAGGCCGCAGCTGCAGTTCGGCGGCAGGTAGCCGATCATGGCGGCCGGATCGACAGGCACTTCGCCGTAATACAGGCTGGCGCCGCCCCAGGCATTATAGGCCTGCCAGGTCGTGTCCGATGTCTGGAAGACGATATCGCTGGTCGAGGCATCGTCGCGCACGACGAAGGGGATGATGCTTGCATCCTCGGTCCCATCCTCGCGCACCAGCTTGGCGAAGTAGACGCCGGAGACGGCGTCACTAGGAATTTGCCAGCTCGCCGAAACCGACCAGTTGCCGCAATCGATGAGGCCGAGCGACATGTCGACGATCGGATGCGGCTGGATCTGCGCCGTGGTCAGCTGCTGCTCGATCGAGTCGACCTTGCGCGCGCCGGCGCCGCCGTAATAGCCCATGCGGTAGATGTCGATGCGGTAATGGGTGGAATCCGTGGCGATCTTGAAATCGACGGTCTGGCCGATATTGGTGCTGATTTCGGTGGCGAAGCCCTGGATGGTACCGCCGCCATCGCCCTCCAGACCCCACTCGCTGATCGGGTTTCCCTGCTTCAGGTTTTCGAGCGCGATCTTGTTGGGCGTCACTGCTGCCGCTGCAGCCGCCGGCGCCACCAGCGCTGTCGGGGCGGCGGTCGTCTCAGCGGAAGCGTCCTGGCTCGGCTCCACCGAGATGGATGCGATCGAGGCCTGAAGGCGCAACGAAGCCGTGCCGACACTGGTGGAAGAACTGACCGGCGCCACCGTCTTGGCGCTGCCGGTATCGACATCGCTGGCAACACCCGTAAGCGCGGGGGCGGCAGGCAGTGTCGCCGCCTCCTCGGCCGGATCCGGGCCAAGCACGGTGCGCTCAGATGTCGAGGACGGCGTCTGGAAGACCGTCGCAGCCGACGCCGTCTTCGTGGACGTGTCCTGCGCGCCGCCGTCGGCAGCAGGGGCCGGCATCGCCGTCGACGATGCCGGGGACGATTGCATGTCGCCGGAGGATATCAGGGAAGATGTGACCGTGCCGGTGAAGGAGGATTGGACGGTTGCGCTGCCCTGATTGGCAAAGCTCGGAGCGCCGTCCGTGCTCCTCGACGACACAACTGTCGCGGAGGCAAGGACTGCGCTCCAGGCAGAGGATGCACGAAGGACACTCAACGCTCCACCAAATGTACACAGGTACTCACGATTACTGACATGAATTCTCCGCATCAGCGGCGTCCCCTTCCGCATCGGCCGGCCCTTCGACCGCTGTAGCAAGATGTTCATTCTGGCACCTTTGCGAAGGGAACGTACGACAGCAATCCGGGGTATGTGGGAGGTAGCTCCTACTCCAATGTGATGACCCTCACCCCATACCGGACGACAAGGCCCCAAAGTTGCCGACGGCTCCTGGCAAATGCCTGACGCTTGAAAAGGAATTCTGGTTCGGTCCGGCTGGCCTAGCCGGTCAACTCGAGCGTTGTCCTGCGCCGCTACCAGGCCGGAAACGGATCTTCGAGGCTAGCCCAGTCGCGCGGATCGGCGCTGGCGAGGCACCCGTCCAGCGCGGTCCGCACACCCGTCTCGTCCATATCAACGCCGATAAAAACCAGTTCCTGCCGACGGTCGCCCCAAGCGCTGTCCCACCGGCTCTCGAGATGCTGGCGAAACTGCTGATGGCTCGGCCAGTCCTGCCGGGGCACGGCTGCCCACCAAAGTCCCATGGGTTCGCAGCGCCGTTGGATCCCGGCAGCCGACATCAGCCCCACATGACGCGGGCGCGTGGCAAGCCAGAAATGGCCCTTGGCGCGCAGGACCCCCGGCCAGGGCTCGTCCAGGAATGCCCGAAACCGCGTGGGATCGAAGGGACGTCTGGTACGATAGACAAAGCTCGAAACGCCGTATTCCTCCGTTTCCGGAACATGCTCATCCGGGCTGTACAATTCCTTGTGCCACAGGGGATGCGCAGCCGCCTTTGCTTCGTCGAAGAGGCCTGTATCGAGGACTGTTGAAAGAGAAATCTTGCCGAAATCCGTCTCCAGCTGGAGCGCATCCGGGTTGAGAGACGTTACGATCTTGCTCACCTCTGCTCGGACCTCGTCGGTCGCGTCCGAGATCTTGTTGATCACGACGACATCGGCAAACTCGATCTGATCGACCAGCAGGTCGATAAGTGTGCGCCGGTCTTCACCGTCGCGCTGCAGGCCGCGGTCGGCCAGCAGATCGGCACTGCTGTAGTCGGCCAACAGGTTTGCAGCGTCGACCACGGTGACCATTGTATCGAGCCTGGCAAAGTCGGCGAGCGAGACGCCGTTCTCGTCGCGGAAGGAAAAGGTTGCCGCAATGGGGCGTGGCTCGGCAATGCCAGTGCCTTCGATCAACAGATAGTCGTATCGCTGCTCTTCGGCCAGCCGTCGTACTTCCGTCAGGAGGTCGTTGCGCAGGGTGCAGCATATGCAGCCGTTGCTGAGCTCGATCAATGTCTCGGTTGTATGCGACAGGTTGCAGCCGCCGTGTTGAATGAGACTGGCGTCTATATTCACTTCGCTCATATCGTTGACGATGACAGCGACCCGCAGCCCCTGACGGTTGTTGAGGATGTGACTGAGGAGCGTCGTCTTGCCGGCGCCGAGGAAGCCGGCCAGCACGGTTACCGGGAGCCGCTCAATCCTGTTCATCGGCATTCCTTGAGGGCGGTCGGTCGCAGCGCCTTCGCCGCGGCCAGTATGTGCGTCGTGTTAGCCTCATTCGAAAACCGGTCCATAAGCTTTGCTTCATCCGGCGAGCTGCGGGCGGAAGACCACGTCGGCATAGTAATTCGCAGAATCGTAGGAGCTGGTCGGGAAGAGACCTGTGGTGGCGGATCCGCCATAGGCATAAACACCGTTGCCGCCGGCGACCGCGCTTGATTGGGCCGTCAAAGGACCGTTGGTGACGGCACTGGCGAAGAAGGCGTCAGTCGCCACGTAAGCGCCGGTCGTGTGATAAGACGCAATATAGTTGGTATTGGCGGCGATCGTGACGGGGGTTGAGAAGTTGACCGTCTGCCAGCCGCTGCCGGTGGTGCCGGCAAAGGTGGCGGTGGCGAGCTTGGTGCCCGTCGTGGTCCACAGGTCGACAACGTTCTGGCCGTTGTCGTTGGCGCTGCGATAGAACTTGATGCCGGTAACGTCACCGGCAACGTTCGACTGGAACTTGACGCCAAGCTCGAGCTGCTGACCATCGTTGAGATTGGTCTGGGTCGGCGTGCTGGAGGCGTTGAACAGACTGTAGGTCACGGGCGCCGTCGAGGCGGCGATATTGAAGTTCTCGTTGGCGGCAAGGCCGCCAAGGTCTGTCGCCGTCATCTTGACGCCGTAGGTGCCAGCGGTCGTCGGCGTACCGGAGAAGGTGCGCGTCGTGGCATTGAAGGAGAGCCAGGCGGGCAGTGCCGTGCCATCGGCGGCCGTTGCCGAATAGGTCAGCGTCTCACCGCTGTCGACATCGGTGAAGGTCGTCGTCGGCACCACGAAGGAGAAGGCGGAGCCGACGGTGGCGTTCTGGGCCGCCGTCTGGACAGCCAGCACCGGCGCATCGTTGGCGCCATGGATGGTGACGGTCAGATTGGCCGTGGCGGTGGCGCCGGCGCTATCGCGCATCGTATAGCTGAAGACTTCGCTCAGCGTATTGGTCGACAGGCGCAGCCCCTGGACGGCGGTATTGGCCTCGTTGACGGCATAAGTATAGGCGCCCGATGCGTTGAGCACCAGACTGCCATAGGTGCCGGCGAGTGCTGAGCCGAGCGTGCCCGACGTCGCGCCGAAGACCACTGCCGTGACGGTCTTGGTGTCACCAGAATCCGGATCGGTATCGTTGGTCAGCACGTTGCCGCTCGCGACTGCGCCGCCCGAACCGTTGGCCACGCCGCCCTTCTCGGTCGCATCGCCCGCATCGGCGACCGCCGTCGGCGTCGTGTTGCCGGGAACCGACACGGCGATGTTGAAGGTCTCGTTGGCGGCGAGGCCGCCAAGGTCTGTCGCCGTGACCTTGACGCCGTAGGTGCCGCCTGCCGTCGGCGTGCCGGAGAAGGTCCGGGTCGAGGCATTGAAGGAGAGCCAAGACGGCAATGCCGTGCCATCGGCGGCCGTTGCCGAATAGGCCAGCGTCTCGCCGCTGTCGACATCGGTGAAGGTCGTCGTTGGCACCGCGAAGGAGAAGGCCGTGCCGACGGTGGCGTTCTGGGCCGCCGTCTGGACAGCGAGCACCGGCGCATCGTTGGCGCCATGGATGGTGACGGTGAGATTGGCCGTGGCCGTGGCGCCGGCGGTGTCGCGCATCGTGTAGCTGAAGACATCGCTCAGCGTGTTGGTCGACAGGCGCAGCCCCTGGACGGCGGTATTGGCCTCGTTGACGGCATAAGTATAGGCGCCCGATGCGTTGAGCACCAGACTGCCATAGGTGCCGGCGAGTGCTGAGCCGAGCGTGCCCGACGTCGCGCCGAAGACCACTGCCGTGACGGTCTTGGTGTCACCAGAATCCGGATCGGTATCGTTGGTCAGCACGTTGCCGCTCGCGACTGCGCCGCCCGAACCGTTGGCCACGCCGCCCTTCTCGGTCGCATCGCCCGCATCGGCAACCGCCGTCGGCGTCGTGTTCG